>JABLTJ010000042.1 GCA_013166775.1 Promethearchaeati archaeon | reverse complement strand
TAATGCAAAAGTTCAAGTTTAAATATCAATTGTGCCATAATATCCTTGGAAAGTGGTGGACAGACTGCCTAATGATATAGATGAAGAGATAAATACTCTTACAAAAGAAGAGGAAAATGAACTTCGAAAAGTTTTAGATCAAATGGTTGAAACGGTAAAAACCTACTGTGAGAAAGATGGAAAAGTTACAGCTTCAGAGAAAAGAATAATCAAAGCAATGAAAGTAACAACAAAAGATTTAGCTAATGAGATAGTACAACTCTATGAAGAAGAAACTTCAGTTGATGATTTAACTCTTTTAGAGGTCGTTAATAGGAATAGAGAAAAAATCTTGAATGATTTACTAAATGCGGCTTTAACACCAAAAAGAAAGCAGATGTCAGAAGAAGCAAAAGAAGTAATTTCAATGGTTTCAAAAGACTTGTTTTGATTTATTCTCTTTTATCTATTTTTACATTCAAACATTCACTGAAGAAAAGAGAAAGAATAATAACTGTTTAGTGCACTATATTATTTTGGAGATAAATGCTTCCCCAAAATATCAGAAGTATTAAGGATCTTATTTTCTGGCAATATGCAAAAATAATATCTCATTCTTCAGGTTATGGAAGGAGTAATTTGCAGTTTATAGGGAATTATTATCAAAAACTGCAAAATGAGGAAATAACTTGGGAGAATGCATTAAAAGAATTTAAATCTACTTTGGAAATAACCCAAAGCTGTGCCTTCTGTGGTGAGGTCAGAAAACTCTCAGTGGAAAAAATGTTGTCCTCTGTTACTGAATTATCAGATAATAGAGAGAATTATATTATGTTGTGTAAAAACTGTAATTCTGCGAAAGGAGATAAAGGACTATATCAATGGTACGGATTCGAAAACCTAGAAGATATCCCAAGGAATATGGAAGGAAAATATCTCAAACTTCTATATGAACTACATCAAAAAAGAGAGACACTCTCAGAGGAAAACATATCCTCACTATGTCAACAATGTGGCTTAGCTAAGAACTGTCCAGAGACAGAAAAATTGTCTGTTTATTGCTTGGAAGGAATATTCTGTTGATAAAATCCTAGATATTAGTTGATACCCTTCTCAAGATTCCGATCTCTTTGATATCTAAAGGATCATAATAGCAATTGAAAGCAAATATTCTTACTCCTTTTTCGTTTGCATATTGAAGTTCTTGCGAAAACAAAGGATCTGTTTCTTGATTTGGTGAAAAACTTGTAGCATCTTCTCGTTTTATAATGAAAATAATAAAAGATTCATACCCTTGTTTTAAGGCCTCTGTTAATCCTCGTAAATGCTTGATTCCTCTAGTAGTAGGTGCATCAGGAAAGAGAGCTAATCCTTCGTTTACAAGTGTAGCTCCTTTTACTTCAACTAAGGCTTTTTTGTTGGTTTTTTTGTTTTTCATTAGAAAATCGAAACGACTGGAACCAAAAGTAAATTCAGCTTTCTCAATTTTGTAATCATTGAATTCGGAAAGTTTTTCATATTCTTCTTCAAAGATTCGATTTGTGAAAGTAGATTCTATATTTACCCAGATTTTACCTGTTTTTATGCCAACAACAGTAAATGCTGTTTTTCGATCCTTCTTATTTTCTTTTCTAACTATTAGCTCAGCTTCAGGAGTAAACAGTTCTTTTAATCTTCCTGGATCTGGTACATGAGCTTTAACTTCCTGGCTTGATTCTTCTAAACGAACATAGCAGAGAAATCTATTAGGTCTTCTAATGAATCTTGCTTTACAAAATGTTCCAGAAAGTCTCATTTAGTAATGCAGAACTAAAGTACTATTTTTCTTTATTGTATGGACAATTCTATTAACCGGTTTTTTCTAAAACCATACTAGAAGCTATTTTTACTTGCGTAGAAAATATGTAAAAGAATATTTAACGAAAACACTATCGAATTGAATTGAAAAAAATGTAAGAAAAAAAATAAAAGAGGGAAAGTTTAGATTATTATTACCGGAAGAACATAAGAGAAAACTGGCTTAGAGGTCTCTGGTTCTCCGGCACTTTCTTTTGTCGCTTATATGTCTCTTGCTGCAACTGTTTTACGAGAATTAGCTGCAGTTCTCTTAGCTGCATGCTTGAGGAGTTTAGCTACTTGTACATTCAGTGTTTCCAGAAAATCTCCTGAAACATTGAAATCTCCAAGGCTTTTAACATATTCACGAACTTTGGATTTTACGATTAAGGTTTGCTTAACATCTTTACCCATATGGATAACCCCCCTTGGTTATCAACTGAATATAGACCTCTAGTAGTATTTAAAGTTTGAGGCTACAACCATTCTAAGCATATATTGTCGGTATTTGAACAAAATTAAAAAAAATAAAAAAAATGAAAATAAAATTATTCAGGTTTTATCTATAAGCTTTCAAAAAGATTGATTTTCTTTTGATCTCTTATGAATTTATCAGATTATACATCTTTAGCTGCAACTGTTTTTCTGCCATTAGCTTTAGTTCTACCAACAGCAATCTTAGCTAGTTTTGCAACTTTCTTGTTAAATTCTTCATAGAAATCAGCGGAAACATTGAAATCTCCTAGGCCTTTAATAAATTCCTTGAGTTTAGCTTTAACGATTAACATTTCGATTTCCTTCTTTTTCTTGGACATTAGATAACACTTCAATTTAAGTTATCAGATTTATGTGTGTTAGTAGTCATATTTAAACTTTGAGAGAAAGGCCATTTACATTATTTTGTCGGTGTTTGGCTTAAATTAGAGAAAAATATCCTATTAGTATACCTAAATATATTAAAAAAATAAGGAGTGGATTGAATCCTTCTCCAATGTTATTCTTTTCTTTGTGTATTAGATTTTCTTTGGAACGAAGAATCCGAATACTAATGCTAAGAAGGATCCACCTGCTGCTAACCAAAAGCCAATGAAATCCCACATCTGTTCAGTGCTTGCTTGATACCATCCTAGATCAAAGTATGCGAAACCAGCTAGTCCTAAAGCTGAAGCTAAATCACCTAACATGAACATTAATAATGAAACAGCAACAGCACATCCGAGTGATAGGAATGCTAAAATAATCCATAGTACTTTTGGAATTCCAAAAAGTGAAATTATTAAAGATATTAAGCATAATCCTGCAACTACGAACATGAGTATCATAAGGATAAGGAAGATCATTTCTCCTCCAGTTCCCGTATTAGCCTGATATGTTGGTAACCATAAGAAGAATCCACTAAAGAATCCTCCAACAGCACCTGCTACATAAAATAGCATGGCTAGTATTCCAAAGCCACTTGTCCAAACTTTTAAGCTTGCCATAGTGAGTTAGGTTTCGGTTTCAGATATTTAAATCTTATTGGTAATGCAATTGAAAGATTAGAAAGTAAGAAAATTATTATTATCATAAGTGGTTGTTATTTTCCATATTTTTGTAAATATGATATTTTCTCTCAATCTGTTTTCTCAGATTTTCCAATTGTTCGTCCGAGATGTCGTTGAATCTTCCTTGTTTGGAAATAAACTCTTTCAAACCAGTGAATTTAGGCTTGACATTCATTTTCAATTTTCTGTCTTCATACTCTATTAACAGCCAATATCCACTTTCGACAGCTTCTTTTACTAGTTCAGGACCAAGATGAGAATCAATTTTCCAGCCTGGAGTACAAGCTGATAAAACTTCTATATACCTGAAACCTCGGAGTTTCTTTGCTTTTTCAACCTTGTTTATAAAATCCTGAATATGAGAAGTAGACGCAGTTGCTACGTAAGTTGCCTCATGTGCGATAAGGATTCTAGGGATATCTTTGGGGGCATATTGATTACCTTTTGGAGTAGTTGATGACCAGACACCAATAGGAGAAACACCTGACGCTTGAATTCCTGTGTTTTCATATGCTTCATTATTATAACAAATATAGAGAATGTCTTCATCTCTATGAGCAGCTCCTGATAAAGAAGCTAATCCCATGTCAGCAGTGGCTCCGTCACCTGCCATACCAAGAACAACTATATCCTCCTTTCCTTGTACTTTTAATGCGCGAGCTATACCTGTTATTGTTGAAGCTGTATTCGCAAACTGCATGTGGAAATAAGGAACATCCCAATTGATATTTGGGAAAGTTCCACCAAAAACACTCATACAAGATGGAGGGACACTAACTACAGTTTTCTTTCCAAGAATTCTCATAACATTAATAGCTATATTTGATCCCATACAACCTGCACAAGCACGATCTCCTTCAGTAAAATGACTTTTATGAGGCAGTTCTTTTAGTTTCATGCTGTAATCCCCCTAGTATTTACAAAGATGACAAGTTCTTTCGGTTTGACAATTTCAGCTTCTTTTATTCTATCGAACATAAAGGAGATATCCTTCTCTGTAATGTCTCGACCACCTAATCCAGCAATTAAATTGATTAAAGGAATATTTGTTCCATACAGTGCGTTTCTTACTTCAATGAAACACTGTCCTGTAGAACCATAAGAGATACTTCTATCGAAGATACCGGCAGACTTGACATCTTTCAAAGCTTCTTGAATTTCTGCTACAGGGAATGGTCTGAAAAATCTAAGGATTACTAATCCTACTTTCTCTCCTTGTGATCTTAATTCATCGACAACAACTCTAGCTGTACTTGAGGTTGAACCAGTTACAACTAATGCATGTTCTGCATCATCCATTTTATATAGCCTGATCAGACCTCCGTAATCTCGACCAAACTTTTTCGCAAATTCATCATTCACTTCTCTGATGACTTCTTTAGCATTTTTCATAGCTTGATGCATCTGCCATTTTGCTTCCATATGGTATGCAGGAGGTACAATCACACCTTGAGCAATTGGTTTTTCAATATCTAGAAAAGCATGTTTAGCTACATATGGAGGGAGAAATTCATCAACCTCTTTTTCGCTTGGAATGTCTACAGTATCAGTTGTATGAGTAAGAGTGTAGCCATCTCCACAAATCATGATTGGGAGAAGAACTTTGGAATCTTCAGCTATCTTGTATGCCTGAATAATCATATCAAACGCTTCTTGATTATTCTGAACATATACTTGCATCCAACAAGAATCTCTTTCTGGCATTGAATCACTGTACTCTGGCCAGATTCCTCCCGGAGACATAAGCGTGCGATTTGCGACAAACATAACTATTGGTAACCTCATCCCACCAGCAGCAGCAACAACTTCATGCATATTTGCTAATCCTTGTGAAGCAGTTGCAGTGAAAGTTCTCACACCTGTTCCTTCAGCAGCTGCTACAACAGTTATAGCACTATTTTCACTCTCCACTCTGACATATTCTGCTTTTAGATCTCCTTGTGAAACGAAATCTGCTATATACTCTACTATTTCTGTTTGAGGACATATAGGATATGCTGCAATTACTTGGGGCTTTGCTCTTACAACAGCAATAGCAACAGCTTTGTTTGCAGTTATCATATCACTAAAGCTTGTTTCCGGTATCATTTTCAAATAAAACCAAATTACTCATTTATTAAATCTCTCTATGTAGCTTTAAAAACTAATAAACAATTAGCAATTTCATGATCAAAAATAACATAAAAATAGGAAGCGAGGAATGTTCGATTATCTATTCTTCCTCTTCTTTGGGCTTAGTAGGAATTTTTCCTTCTAATTTTTCTGCAACCTCACTCACATCAGACATTGAATCTCCTGTCTTTGATAGAAGTTCTTTAGTAACATCATCAGGTAATCTTTTCTTCTCTTGTTCTTCTTCTTCACTCATGGTTAATCCCACAGAAACATACTATAATAATTAATGATTCAATTAATAAAAAGTTTATGCTGTTATCTCAGTATGTTTTATCTTCTTTCTTCTTCTGATTACTAGTAAAGTCACTATTCCAAGAGTTCCTGAAATTGCTATTGATGCCTGCCAAATTAGACTAGCGAGAATACCTCTTCCAATTTCCACCATTTTAGAAATATCAACTAAAATCCAACTATTGAGATACAAAGATTCTCCATTGAATATTAATTGAAGTTTGTTTACTTCTTCTGGTAAATCTTTTGAAACTAAGCCAATTAAAATAAATCCTTTAGAATTTGTTCTGAATTCTTTCCAGAAGCTAATTGTACCGTCTTTATTTACATAATGAATTTCGATCTCTCTATAAGGAAGAGTCCTATTCTCGCTATCAAAGAGACAGATCTGAACTTCATGTTCCTCGACAACAACTTCGATAAATGTAAGTTGAGGAACGATCTCAAATGTAAACTCTACTTCCAGAGCGTTATAATTAGCTGATCCAATGAATCCAATGTTTAATGTGTAAATTCCTGTTGTAATATCAGTAATATCCAGAACTATTTTTCCGTCACTATCAGAATAACTGTTGAAAGTTCTATTATTGAAATCGATAAGAACTAGCATGTTTATTAAAGGATTAAAATTCTCTGAATAGAGATAAATTACCAAACCTGTTGAATTATTATATGCAACTGTACAATTCTCTAAATCGAATAGAGAATCACATTTTTCAACATTGATTACAACTGCATTATTGAATTCAAGATAGTATGCAGATTCTTCTGCTGTGAAAATCAGCTGAAGTGAACCAGCTACATTCAGTCTATAAGTTAAAATCGCATAACCGTTGACGTCAGTGGTTCCATTCAAGATAAAACCGTCGATATTGAGTGTGAAACTATACATAGGAATTAGATTTTTATTAGAATCATGGAAGAAGATTTCTAAAATAATATCACTCTCAACAACATTATTCTCATAGTCAAGTAATAGTGTTACAGAATCTTTATCGATTTCTAACATGAACGTCTTTGCGGTGTCCTTAAGATTGGAATCAGTTGAAACTACAATCACAGCAAGATTATAGCTCCCTGGTGTTAAATCCAACCAAGAGTGTGGAATGATAAACTCACCCACAACATCAGTTGATAAAACACCAATGAAAACTCCATCAATGTAAATTTCAACATCTAAACTGTTCTGCGGAGATCCAAGAAATGTAACACTTCCAATAACATCCTCAGCTTGGTTGTAAATACTCTGATGATTATCTAGAAAAATTTCAAATTCTCCAGTTTCCTTTGCAATGATATAGGTTGTTTCAAAGAAGAAAATAATATTCGTTTCATAAACTCTTAATGCAATTGAGTAAGTTCCTGCATTAAGAAACTGATCTATGGTAAAAGAAAAATAACCAGTGCTATTTGTTTCAATTAGATAGTCTACCCCTTCTAATGTAATTATCAATGCTACTTGAGTCAAAGCTCCTCCATAGGTGTTTATTCTTCCCTCAATAGAACCGACTGTACCATAGGATTCTGGATTCATTTGAATGTCTTCTATTTCGATAAGGAATTTTGTAAAGAATACAATGTTCAGAGATGTCTGATAGAAAATCGAATTTCCTTGATATTCCAGAGTGAGACTATGTGTTCCTTCAGCTATTGATCCTGAAAGAATAACTGTTGCATAACCTAATGCATCTGTTGTAATAGTAGTATAATAGTTTCCATCTAATGAAAAGATAATATCTGCTGCTAATGGATTACCAAGTGCATCGAGAAGCTGTATTTCAAATGAATATTCTATTCCATAGGTTTGATTAAAGAAAATTGAAGATTTTATTTGTGTAGGAGTTTTAGATATCTCAATAGTCACTATTTTATTTGAAGCTAAATAGTTTGCGTTTCCAAAGAAACTAGCTGTTATCTCATAAATCCCTGCTTCCAAGTCAAGGGAAGTTAAGAAATTTCCTTCAAAATCTGTCGTAAGGATGATATATTCAGTTCCATCTACTAATATTTGGATATATTCTGCATTCATCGTAGTTTGTCCATTTAAACTTCCTTCTAATATTGATAGATAATTTTCATAGGAGAAATCTAGAGTAATCGATGACTCTGCTTTCATTATTGTAAAAGATGTTGCATAAAAGACTGAAGAATAGAGAATTTCTCCATCAAAAATAACTTCTAGATCATAATCTTTTGCAGCAAATAGTATGTCTAAGAAAATCTGTGCATAACCAGAACTGTTGGTAAGACTGAAATATTCTACTCCATCAATTAATATTCTGACATTCTTATTTGAAAGGGGAATACTTGCAGATGTAAGATGTACTAAAATCCAAGTATTGGTTGTTGCATATATCCCTTCTCCAATATAAACACTAATTTCGGTCTGGAGTTTTTCTTGTTCAAGAACTATAATTTGTTGAGATTGTTCGTATATTGATGTTCCTGAGAAAAAAATCTCTATATTATAATCTCCAGGTGCTTGATCTCCCAGAACTAGTATGGCAAAACCTGTCGCATCGGTTACGTTTAATCCAACTAAGGTTCCATTTAAATAAAAAAGAATATTTTCACCTACTAGAGGATTTCCACTCCCATCCTCTAGAACAGCTTCGATAATTAGTGTAAGATTTTCCCATGAAACTGTTCCTTGGATTGAAGTAACTAACTGCCATATGTGCACAGTTTTTTCAGAGCTTGACGAGAAATAATTGTCGTTTCCGTTGAAAACAATGCTTATCAAATATAATCCGGGATCAAGAGAGATTGTAAATTCATAATAACCACAACTATCAGTATCTGTAGTTTGGTATTCACTACCATTTATGTATAATATTATTGTTTCTCCTTCTATTGGCTGATAGAACTGATCCTGCAGATACCCCTCTATTTGATAAGTTGTGTCATAGAATTGATTTTGAGCATTCAGTGTGATTTCTGTAGACATTTTATCAATATCTAAAGTAATTGTGAGCTCGGTTTCAAAGTAGAAATTATTCCCTGCGAAACTAATATCGACATTGTAGACTCCAGGTGATATTGATGGTATTTGCCATTCAGCCCTTCCAGAGGAATTTGTAAGAAGTTGTAATTCTATAATTCCTGATATGTTCAATGTGACATATTCAGAAGCTATCCCTCCAGATGAAGAAAAGAGGTAAATAAATATTGAAGTTGTTTGATTGAAATAAATGAATACATCTGAACTTGAAATAACACTTTCTATCTTAGTTATTCTTAATGGACAACTGTCTGAGCTAGTTAGATATATTCCTGTTTGAACCATCTCAGCAGTAAGATTGTAATCCCCTGGAGAGAAATCTACAAGATATTCGAAAATCGCTATCCCTGAAAGGTTTGAAAAAGCTGATCCGATATAACTACCATTTAGATAGAAAACTATTTCCATAAGTAATGGAGAATTGTATTCATCTCTAATTTCAACTATTATTTGAAGTAATGAATGATATTCAATTTCTGACACTGAAGAGATTTGCAAATTTGTTTTAAAACCAACTTTCAAGTTCCTGATACTTTCAACTCCATACCAATCTGAGGAAGAGTTAACTACAGCCTTCCATAGAAATTCTCCAAGTGGGAATGTGATAGTTGTGACTAATGTTGCTACTCCTGAGCTATCAGTAAAAGCAGAGTCTATGAGAATCCAACTCACACCATTATACCAGTAGAAATCAACTGAAACTCTTTCAGGATATGTACCAAAACTTGATTGTAAAGTAGCTTCAAATATTATTGGATCTGTGGTATTCTGATGAATATCATAGTTCTCAATAGTTGCATCTCCTGGAGAACTGATTAATGATAAAGAACCATATGCATCAGAATAATTAGTTGAACTGTTGAATACGAGATGTACATCAATTATCCCTCCACAGGAGATAAGATAAATAAGCATAAAGAAACCGCTGGAATCTGAAACAACATTATACTCCTGCCCCAATATCGTAATTGTGATATTTTTTCCAATAATGGGTACTCCATTTGACATTAATCTTCCAGATATTGTAATTGTTTCTTGATTTGAACAATTTATGTCATTCAATTCTTGAAAAGAACTTGAAGCTTTAATACACTCAAAATAAGTAATAATCGATTCTGCACTTGAATAATAACAAATCCCATTATCGTGATAATCTTCCGTTGTTATTAACATGTTTAGTAGATCTCCGACTTGCATGTTGAGATTCAAATCTATAGATGCATAACCAGATAAATTAGTTTGAAATGTATAGATTTCATCCCAGAAATCATAGAAATTAGGAAGGGAAAGATAGATTACAACTGATACTCCACTTAATGGATTCCCTAAATGGTCATCAACATAAACTATAACCTCTAGATTGGAATTGAATTCATAAGTGATGTTTGAACTTAGATTTACACCAATTTCTGCTTGATCACTCTGAACTACTAAACTAAGAGCATGTTCAAAATGATAGTAATTATACGAACTTATCTTTATGTAAAGAATATAATTCCCAGGGTCAAAGATATTAGCAGGGAAAAATATAGTATCGTTTCCATCTTGATCAGTTTGATAAATACCCAGCGAAGTATTAACTCCTGTTAGTTCTCTATAAATTATAGTTTCGTAATTTAAATTGGGGATGGAATCTCCTTCTTGGTCTGAAAATCCTAAATCAATAATTGTTGGTTCATTCCATAGATTTTCAAAAGTTTGAGGAGCTTGAACAGTTATTTTATTTGGCCCTATATCTATATCTCCATATGTTGTAGACTGGAAATCATAGCGGTCTGAATCTAAATCAACCACTACCCAGAATGAATTAGGATAATATCCTGCATCCCATTCTATCAATCCTGTTGGAGTTTCTGCCCATCCTGTTTCATCTGTAGCAGAAACTACTGGATCAAAAATATCTAGCATGTAGAAAAGAACAATTATTCCCTCTATTGGATCTCCGTCATTGTCTTTGATCTCTGCATTCAGTATATATTCAGAGAGAGTAGCAGAACCTACTGCACTTCCATAAAGACAATTGACTCTGGGAACTGCAATTACTATCCCTTCCTTCTGTTGTTCTGTTTGGGAATATGCAGCTAGCAAGTTGACAATTACTTTGAAATAAATGAAGCCTGAGGATTGCTCAATAGTCTGTTGTAGAGATGCAAAACCATTCTGATTACTTAGTGCTGAATCCAAATAATTCCAAGATTGATTATTATTGGAATAATAATAACTTACATTGATATCTTGTAGAGGTTGATGGAATAGATTTTCAACCTTAGCAATTATATCAATATTATCTGAATATTCAGCTAAGGGAGGGGAAGACAATGTTAGGTAATTTGGATAGCCTGAATCTATGATGCTAATTCTAATATAATTTGCTGAGCAATCATACAAAGCACTACTATCATAATAGGAAACAGTAAAAAGATGAAACAAACCAGAAGAGCCCGTTGAATTATATATAACAGATGTTTCACCACTGGAATCAACAGTGCTGCTTGTAAGTAATGATCCTGAATAAACACTAAATTGTAAATCTACATCAGATTGCTCAATCCAGTTATCACTTTCGTATGAATAAACTCTATTGTTATCAACACCTGATGTGTCATTAGAGTACTGGAGAGAAAAACTGCTAGATGATGTAAGTATAATATAATATCTAGTATCTGCTTTTAGATTGTTATCTACTTGAGTGGAAAGTGGATGGTTCCAAAAAGCGAACAGCATAGGAGAATCAGTATTACCCTTATGAAAATTATAGTTATTGAATGAAATCTCATATTTCATAAGATAATCTGATTGAAAGCTCGAAATGTTATCAGTGAGATAGAAATCAATTTGATTTGTAGCTAGTGCAGATATCTGTGAAAGATTAAAGGAAAATGCCATAATTCCAATCGTTACTGGAACGGAAAACTCTACTGCTAACCGATTGGACGAAATATCACCAGAAAATACCTCAGAATCGCTTAAAACCTCCTCTAAATCATACCAATGATGCGAACCTCTATCAACTGGCATCATTCCCAGTAACTCAAATTCAGTTGTTGCAGTTGCTTCAACTCTTTCTCCTCTTTGGATAGAGGAAACGTTACTAGAAATACTTGAATAACTTGGGTAAACTGCTGGAGCTAATGATGGAGGGTTTGGTTGATTTGATGACTGACCGAATATTTCTGTGTTTGAGTCAGAATCAGAAATTATCCGAATAATCTGCTGCTGAAAACTAGATGAATCTTCATTATCTAGAACTTGAACTGTATAAGAATAATCATTAGCAATACTTGATGGTGTTTGTATATTTTCTACTATCAATTGAGTAATGGGAAGGGGAAATAACAATATTATAAGAAGAAAGAAACAAGATTTACGCATTAATACTCACCTCACTCTAATGTAGCAAATTCTGTTTGAATCTCTTCTTCTTCTTGACTACCTTCTTCCTTAACATCAAATCCAATTTCTAAAGCTATCTCTCTATGTTTGGCTTCTTCTGAAACATCACAGATACCAAAAGGACCTAAGCTAAAATGACACTCAGCTTGAGGTAACCATCCACAATCAGTAATGAGTGCTCTTCGTGCATTTGGTGCATCATACTGGTTGCGAATCTTTGAAGTTGCTCTTCTTAACCACAAACGAATATCTGAAGCATGACCAAGAACAAATCCTCCAGTAGGTTGAACCTTATCCATCGCAGTTGCGAAAGGATCAGGATTAGCCATAACTTGATTGGTGTAAACAACTGCCAAATCGTATGCTTCAGCAATTCTCATTAGGTTATGTAAAACTCTGTTCAGATGCTTTTGTCTGCTCGCTAATTCACCTAATCCACCGTATTCACTCCTAAATGGATCCATCAAACTATCCACAATTAGCAGTTTAACGTTATTTCCTGGAATGATTTTTCCTGCTTCTTTTAGTGCTAATTCTATTTGAGCTAAAGAACGTGTAGCAGCTACCATGAATTTGTCTGTGTTCAGTTTTCCTTTGGGAATGTTGTAAGTATATTCGTAGTAGGATAGAACCTGTTTTAATCTCTGAGAATTAAATGATCCTTCCGTGTCTAACCACACTACTCCTGCCTCTAGTCCCCCAAAATCCTTTGGCAAAAGGCAGTTTACACTGATAGAATAACACATCTGCGATTTTCCACTTTGTGGTGCTCCATATAATTCAACAAATGTTCCAGTAGGTATTCCTCCTTGAAGAAGTGTATCTAATTCTTTAGCCCCAGTCAGAATCTTTGATCTAACTTGTTCTAATTGTTCTCTCTCCTCAAGTGATAAAAACATACTTCCTTCTCTTTTGCTTTCAAATTGCCCAAAGAGAAGACTAGCTGTGGCATCTGTTATACCTGGAAGGTTCTCAAGTTCTTTTTGAGTGAAAGCTCTTATTCCTCTAGGATCTACTATTCCTTCTGTTGTAAGAACCTTGTGAACTCTCTTTTGCATCGCATCTGAGAGACCTTTTATACCTTTTAGAAAATCCATTAAAGAGTCGGTTGATGTTTTTTTAGCTCCTTTTTTAGTAGAAGCAGAATCATTGGATTCTAAATTACTTTCTTTGGACGCCATGTCTTTCAATAAAATAATCACTAATTTACTTTATAAAGGCGGTAATGAGTTAACAAAATTATTCTGATTCTATAGCAATGCAACCTTTCTACCAATAATTAATGAATTTAAACAGTTGCTGACTCTATCATTAGTTTCATCAGCAGCTCTAATAGTTTCGACAATACGAATTAAAAGAAAAAAAAGTAAATAGCATTTCTTTCTCTTATTTTTTACCAAAAATTGCTTCTAATCTATTAAACTACCCTCATACTAGTTTTCGAGTTTTTATGTAGAACTCATACTCATTTCTTCTCCTTTCAATTTAACAATATCCTTCTCTCTAAAAGCTATACTGTTCTCTATCCATTTCACTATTCTTTCTGCTTCATCTTTGTTTCCTGTAAAATAGTGAATCGATTGAAACATTCTCATGAATCTGTAGATAGTTTCTTTCCAATCATCAATGAAACTGTCACTTACGTTATATCTCTCACACATTTGTTTAACATTGTCCCCATTAACTATGCTTTGAGCTAATTTTATTGCTTGTAGAGAGGATAATTCATTAGCTTTGATTTCTTGTTTAATCTTCTTATCTCTAGTAATGAATTGCTTTAAGTATTGAGAAATAGTTATGTTTTTGTTGGTGCCACAGAATTCCAGATAATCTAGAAAATCATAGGGATGGATAAAATACTGAGCTGTTATTTGACCCATATAGGTTAAATTAAAATTTTCTCCTGCTGATTTAACAATAAATCCTTCTTTAATGAGAAAATCAAATATCCCATACGTACTTAACCATCTTTCTTGAGCCTCTGGGTACTCTTTCAAGAGATATCTTTGATGTTTACAGATAAAATTGGAATGTTTACTTTGACAAGTACAACTTCGTCTTGAAGGAGATAAGTAAATCTGAAATAATCTTGACTGCTCTCTTATGTTAGCAACTATTGCAGCCTTGTTCAGTCCTTCTATCGATTGAATTTCCATTCTTGTTTTCTTAATTTTACGTGTCTTATCAAATCGTTGATAAAAATCGATTATTTCTTCTGGGTTCAAATTGGATTCTGTAGAAGAAAAAAACGCTTGTAGAATTTCATAATCCATCAAATGTCTCATTAATTTTGTTTTATTCTGATAGAACCAAAATGAATCATTAATTGGTTCAATAAGATGAGCTAAATTACTTGAATAAGTTTTTTCAGAATAATGCAAACTTTCAAGATAGAATTTGATTAGGAAGTCATAATCCCCTAATTTACTCTCTATTGAATGAAAAATAGGTCTGAAATTTCCTCCTTCATCCTCAAATAATCGTTTTTCAGTTTTAACTTTCATTCTTTCATTTGTAACAACTACTAATCCTTCTCCTTTGCTTCGAAAGCCCAATCTTCCAGCTCTACCCAACGTTTGGAAAACTAGATTATTTTCTGCATCTATTTTCTTATGTTTTATTGTGTAAACTGCTATATCAGCTGGAAGATTTATTCCAGCAGCTAAAGTCGAAGTTGAGACTAAGATATCTAACTCATTTTGAAGAAACAGATTTTCAATCAGTAGTCGCACAATTCCTGATAATCCAGCATGATGATATGCAACACCTCTTTGTGTTGTGTCTTTTAGGAGAGGTGGGAAAAATGCATTTTGTATGGTTTCACGAACTTTGTCATCATCTATGTTAGCAAGGGAACTATAGATTATTTGATCAATTTGCGTTTCCATTTTTTTTGGAAATTCTTTACTGAGTTTGTCTGCTAGATTTTCAGCTTCTGATCTAGAATGACAGAAAACCATAATCTGTTTTCCTGTGCTCTTCAGCTGTTTGATAAATTGCTTGAAATTTGATGATACTTCAACTGAATATGAAATAGGAATCGGTCTTTTTGTTGCTATTACTGGAACAACATTTAACCAATCAGAAATCTCTAAAGGATTTGAAACTGATGATGAAAGTAATATTAATTGAGTTTTATTTCTAATTTTTATCCATTCTAAGATAATTTCTTCTAAAACCGTACCTCTATCAGTACCTAGAAAATGAAATTCATCAACAACTAGAATTTTGATATACTTACGAAGAATTTGATGTCGCTTGAACAGGACTAAGATTTTCTCATAAGTGCCTATTATGATATTTGCATCAGCTAGCTCTTCTTCATTGATATCTACTCCTCCAACTGCAAGTAGGAGCTTAATCCCTCGTTGATCTACTAAGGTGGAAAAGTAGTTGAATTCCTGAATTGCTAGTGATTTGTACGGTAAAACAAAAGCAACTTTCATTCTTCTTGGAGAAACGAGAAATTTACCATAGTTTTGTTGAAAGTAATCCAGAATGTACTGTTCAGTTATGAATGTCTTTCCTGCAGAACTTGGAGCTATTGCAAGAACATCTTTACCTGCTTCAAATTCCTCAAGGCACCTTTCTTGAAAATCTGTTAAATCGTAGAGAGTAAAGTTACTTTCATTCATTTTTGATCTTTTTCCGAATGCTTTGTATCAGTTGACTAACAAGAGAATCTTTCCCCTTCCCTTCCAAATCAAATTCAAAGGATCCACTCTCCTCTTGAATACTTTCGATTATCCCTCTCCTATCTCCGTAAGATGATGGGTGTTTCTTCTCCTTTTTCTTTGAAGTGTATTCCCATAATAGCTGTTTAGATCTCTCAAATGGTCTCGGATATCCAGCTTCTTCAAAGAATGAACTAACCTCATCTAAATACTTCTCTGAATCCATATTTGGGTAAAACATTGTTTTAATTTGTAACAAGGAAGCGATTGCTTCTCTGACCAGTTTAACGAATTCCTCTTTTGGTAGGTCTAAACCAAGTTCTAATCCTTGGAGGATATCTTTTGGTATCTCTGATGAAACCATTTTCGTAATCTTTTTTTGATTTTTACTAATTGCGGATAGTTCTGGAATTTCTGTTAAAAAGACTTCTCTATCAAAATCCTGCCACTTATCAGATTTCAATTCCTTCTCAATAACTTTCTCAATAAATTCGTCATCTGTGGGACTAGTAGAGGATTCACCAAAAGTTGATTTAATTTGTATTGCATCAATTAAAGACAGAGCTTTTTGGAAAATTGACGTTAGAATCTCTTTAGGTAATTCTTGAACAGAATCATCTTCCTCTAGATATCCTGAAAGTGCAGTAAGGAAGTTATCCATCCTATCAACTTCTTCTTCAAATTCATTATTAAGTAATGATTTTACATGCAATAATGTTGAGTTAAGAATTTCCAATTTTTGTCTATGTTTCTTCTCTGAATCTCTTGTTTCTCTAACTTTCCTTCTTTGCTTTTGAAGTTTTTTTACAACCAAAGAAGAATCATCCGATGTGATTTCTATGCTTGGAGATTCAACAAAATCAGAAACAATTTCAGCTTCAAGAATCTTATTTTGTTCAGTATTTTCAAGAACAGATTCATCTTTTACTTCCTTGTTCTTAACCTCAATTACCTTGGTAAACTTGAGCTTTTCAAGGAATCTTTTTCCTCTAGGAGTAATTTTTGTCCAGTATTCCCCTTTGTTACCCTTTTTATCAACAGTTTCAAAGAAAATATATCCAAACGTTTCCAATACTGAAATTGCTTCTTTGACCCTGTTTTTTTCCCAATTAATGAAAAGATTACTTAATGATTCGGAGTTAATTCCTCTATTTACTTTAGTTGAGAGTTTATCTAGAATCTCAAGCATTACAGGATGCAAACTTGAAAAATCCTCTATATTTACAGTTAGAATTTCATCATCGGTTTTCAGAGTTTTAGAATTTCTATGAAATTCCTGTTTCTGCTTGATTGGTTGAGTTTCATATCTTTCTGAATCCTCTGGGAAGAATCTAAGTAAAAGTGGTTTTTCCATAAGATCCTCTCTCACAAGAAGTAGATTGTTTTTTGGTAAACGCCTAATGAATTCAAATTGTCCTTTATCCAATCCATGAGAACTTGATATAAGCTTTAGACAATTAGCTGATTTGAGGTTGCCAATGATTCTGTTATGAGTCAGATCAAAGATTTGGGAAGAAAGATGAGAGGGATAAGGAGTAGAGAAAATTATCTTGAAGGGACTATTCTCCAGTTTTTTGAGTATATGTGAGAGAATGGTTTTATCTATATCTCTTGAGAAGAATAATTCTGCATCATCGATATAAATCAAGATGTCTTCATCAACGTTCATTATCTGATCAATGACTGTTAATTGAAGCAAAAAAGAATAGATAAATAGTTTTTGTACTTTGTAACCTTGTGAGCTGAAATTTATAATCATGTTATTGGAGAATAATTCTTCAATACCTCGAATATCATTGATTCTCGTATTTTCACTTATGCTCGGATCTCTGATATCATTGATTAATGCTCGGACAGTCGAGAGTTGATAATCTGTAATTACTAGACCTCCAGGTTCGATTGTAAGCATTGAATAAAGATCATCTAATGATACAGGAGCATCATGTCTAGGGAATAAAACATCTTCTTGTTCCTCTTGATATTCGTTGATATAGAAATCAATTAAATCACGCAGTAAAGCTGCTGCATCACTTCGAACGTCGGTAATTGAACGAATGATTTCAATAAAATTACCTAGATATTGGTTGGAGATTTGTTCAGAAATATAGTTCTTGTTCGTTACTGGGGTTAAAACGTTGAAAGTGAAATTCTCCCCCAAATTCAAAGCAGTAAAATCTGTTTTAATTCTGTGCTCAAATTCCAGGTTTGTCCTTGGATCCAGAATGATAAATTTTCCATTTTGTTCTAACAACTTACTTGTGATTATTTCTCTTGTTTTATTGTCTCCTGCTATAAGTATTGGGAATGAGGGATCCTTAGGTAATCCAACTGGAAGATCAGATTCTGTCAAACCTACAAGTAGACTACTATTCGTTTCAATACCTGACGGAAAAGAAAAGATACTATCAGGTCTCTTATCAACTGAAGGACCAGGTTGGAAAGAATGTTGAAATTCTTCACTCTTTTCTATAAATACGAAATCTTTTGTTAGCTCACTAAATACTCTATTTCCTTTGCTTAGAAAGTTACTATGATTTAAGGTACTGAATCTTACAAGTTCCTCTAATGTGTCTCCCAGTACTCTACCAACTTTCCCTACACTTTCTAGTTTCTGTTTTAATTCATTCCTCAAGTGTGAAACAAAATTATCAACTAAACTGCTTTCTGATTCAAAAGTTGAAGATAGGTCATAACTTTTCCATACTTTAAGAGTGAAAAATGAAAGCGAAACGTCAATCTCTTGATTATCCTCTTCGAATAACTCATTCAGAAGTGATGATGATTTGTTCTTCTGATTCTTTGTGTTTTCCACGTTTTCTTTTTTCTTAACATTTCCTGGAATAAACATTCGATGCAATGAGATGTTTAACATTTTTACTTCGTTTAGAACTGAGAGAAGTGGATTGGGTTTCTCTTTTTCCTCTTTTTTTGAATAAAACTTATTTTTTTTCTGCTTAATATCCTCTTCAATTTGTTTGAAAGGTTTTATAATAAATGCTGCATAAACAGTAAAATCTTCATTTCTTTTTATAGTATAAATTGATTTATTCGAACCAACGAATTTCTGCATTTTGTTACTTGACAATAATCTTAGAATCTTTACCACTCTCCTTCTTGATTCTTCTAAATAATCTTGATTTGATATAAGCTTGAACTTTGGGGAAAATCTGCCTGGTCAAAGGTTCTAGGGAGTAACTAATCAAACCAGTTTTTTTTACTTCTATTATCCCAATTCCTTTCTCCTTACTCCATTTAAATTGCTCTTCTCTGAAAGAAGATTGATCTTCTGGACATAAAATATAGAGAACATTACAAAATGGAAGATAAATTTGAGGATGCTGTAAATATAATCCGTTTTCTGCCTCAACAAAGATTACTTGATTTGTTACAGTATCATAAGCTGCTAAATCAATCCTTACCTGTTCTCTACCTTCTAAATAGTTATCATAATAAACTTGATCTATTACAGGAATAACCAACTCCTTAACCACTAGTTTATTTTCTCCCTTCCATTTGTCCGCTAGTAAGTCAACAATTTGTCTTTCGGTTGTGTAAGCCATGTCTATTAGAATAATATGTAATTTACTTTTTAAAGGAGGATAAATTTTTCAACTAAAAATAGATGTTGAGGTGTATATTTTCAAGACCTGAATTATTAATTTGAAAAGTACCGATTATCTGATCATCGATTTCAACCTCAAATTCATTTCTTTCGTTTGTTATTTTTATCGTCATATCACAAAATGATTCAATCAAGTCTTCAGCTGGTGCAGATCCTTTGAAAGCGTACCCATTAATGACTAGTACTTTGCATTTTTTCTTATTCGTTAACATATAAAGATCTTCGAAGATGCTTCTTAGAATCTCTCTATTCTCCTCTTTATGCGTCTCTCCTCTAATATGATCTGTTATATGATCAATTACAACCATTCCAATTTCCTGGGAACTAAAATTAATAATCTGTTTGATTTGATGCTGTAATTCCTTTAAATTCTGAATCTGGATTGGGAAGAAATGTTGTTTAAGATCAGGGTAATCTTTCCATCTATCATTAACCACCATCTGTTTAATCCTTTTCAAAATTGATGTAGAATGACTAGTAATTATGTAGAAAGTCTCTTTTGGTAAAATTTCTATTGCTGATTGAAGAGCTAACGTCGTCTTACCTCCACTTGGGGGACCGAAGAGATGAATTATTCTTACTTCTCTTTCAATATCAATAAAATGAGTTTCAGAATCATTTGAAAATTCTTCTTTCTTCTCTTGATCAGCTGAAATTTCTTCTATCATGTTTGAAAGAATTTCTTGTTTTGTTATTGCTTTTTCCTTTCTTTCAATTACTGGTTTGGATGGCTCTGGAATGTTCTCTGGTTTAACAATTTCAAATTTTTCTTCTTCAATTGTTTTCTTAATTATTGAATTTTCTGGGATAGGATACCTAATACTTGGATAAGGTTTTTTTGAATCCGAAGAACTTTGTTTTTCAGATTTATTTTTATCTCTTTCAGTTATACTACTTTCCAGCTTTTCCAGAGCTGATTCGACATTTTCAACTATTTTGTCAATCATCTCATTGAGTTCATATTTACTCTCCAAAAGGATCAACCTCGAGAATCTTAGTTTTTTTAGATTTAATCATAGGTTCTTCTCTTTCTTGAAATGAATAATGATAAAATGGAATTAACATTGTAATTATGAATAATCCTTGAGCAAGGGCTTCATTGCCAATAAGAAAGTGCACTAAGAAGTAAATAGGGAGTGAAAGAACAAGTAGTTTTCCAGTCCATTTGAAGATAGATTTGATACTTACCTTGAGAATTTCTTCGCACTCATGATAGTCTGGAGCTGCCATGAGAATTATAGCAAAAGCTAAAACATATAGTATAACACTTACCCATAGATAATTTTCTGCATACAAATATTGAGACCAGTAATAGACAAAAGATCCAACATAAGATTGAATGAATAAAGGTGCAAGAATATTGGATGTTACTCTACAATCAAAATCCCTAAGTTCTTCAGTTTTGAAAACTGATTTTTCAAAATCTGTTTCTATTACCGGAACTCCATATACCCAGTAGAAAAATCTCTTTATGGGAAACCTAATTAGATTCCCAACAAATCTTATAACGTCTGATATTTTCCCTGGTAGAAAGGAAATTATCCATCTAATGAACAATGAGATCAACCAGAATTTTAAATAGAATTCAATAATGTTCAAGAAAAACATGTCTTCAATAATCTTAAGCACCTCTCTCAATTTCTTTATTTTCAACCTTCTTTTCTGGTGGTAATGGAATTGATGAGATCTTTGAATCGCTATCATTTTCGGAAACTTGTTTAGATGAATTATTGCTATTGAATTTCTTTTTTAAAGCATCGTAAAGCTCTTCTTTAATCTCTTCTGCGATTGCTACATCAATATACTCATTTGCTAATTTATTGATGAAATTCTCAATATCTGCAGATGAAGGCATTTCAACATCTAAGAACTCGATTATTTTGAGTAAGTAAGAGTAAGAGGGATAAAAAAATAGTATGTCCTTTTTGTCACAAAAGAGATGCACAAATTTAAGAAATGTATTAGTTTTTACAGCAAAACTACTTTCCAGATTCTTTTCAATTCCTTTCTTATAATATTCCCTAGCAGTTGTAAGAAAAGAATCAATAGAGAAATCTAGTTCTTTGAGTAGAACTTCTTTAACCATTGATTTTTGTATTTTTTCTTCTTCACTTTCTTCTTCAGCAATTGTTTCTTGAATAAGATCTTCTTGAAGATATTTGATTTCTTCTTCACTGAATACTTCTTCATCTTCCACAGATGAAGCTTCTTCAATCCTTGTCTCTCTTGCTGTAATTACTACGCTGTTGCTATCCTTTTTGGAGTGTTTATCATAATCGACTATTATGCTATGAGACGGGAACAGTTCTTTTAGTATTTCATGCTTTGGGCTTTCAAATTCTATTCTTTTATCTCTTTTTAGTTCATTTACTAATTCAATCGCATCAAGGAAAAATGTGTTCTCCAAGTTCTTTATAGAGTTAAGCAATGAATTCTGTTTACAGCTTTGATTATTTCCTTTAAACAAAAGGATTTCATATTTTGAAGTATCAACTATACTACAATTATACTTGAGACTAATTTTCTGTAAGGATATCTTTGATAGAGAACTCAGTAGCTTTGTGGCCTCGTTCACGACGCAGTGGAGCGCGTGGGTCTTCCCAGCCCCCGTCCGCCCCAGGAACAGTGAGCCGCTCTCGGCCTCAGCCAGCATCCTCCTGTAGTCGTCCTTCCCGTCCTGGGTCAGCCTGACTAGGTGTCCGAGATAGTTCACGATGTCGCGTAGCTCCTCGTGGATCGATGGGAACCCTACGTAGTCCTCGGATAGACTAATGTCTCGTGGCTTGAATTCTTTGAGTTCCATTAAACAACGGTCTAGTAAGAGGACCTTCGAATTTAAATCTTTAAGCGCGCCTCAAGGGACCTTGTTGCTCACTACAGGTACATCATTAATCAATGGAGGCTGGATGGAGC
>JABLTJ010000065.1 GCA_013166775.1 Promethearchaeati archaeon | reverse complement strand
TGTCGAAAGTGTGGATCAAAAAGACTTAGAATGAAGAATCGTGAAAGCAAAGGATAATTGATTCATTTTTCCTTTCTTTTAACCTTATTTTCTCTAAATAATTGTCAAAAAATTCATAAGATTGTTTTCGAAAAATAAAATGAGTTAAGTGCGAGTGGTCTAGCTCGGTATGACACCTCCCTCACACGGAGGAGGTCGCCGGTTCAAATCCGGCCTCGCACACCATTCTAATTCAGAAATTCAAGAAGTTGATGTTGTTTTTGTGTGTTATAAAGAACTAAATACACAATAGTGATTTGATAGTTATTCATTTTTCAATTCCATTGTATCTAAATAGCATTTCTTGTCTTTTTTCTCTGCACTATCCAATGGATTGACATTATAACTAAGATAGGAAAAGCTAAAAACACTGGAAGCGATGCATCTAAAGTGAGATATTTAAAATCTGTTATTGCCAACCCGTAATAACCACATGGGAGGAACATCTTTCCCGAATGAAATGCAAAATAACCTCCAACATAGTGAGGGATTTCATATCTCTTGTATGTTGCAGTCATATTTGTTGCTTGTAAATCGAGTATATTTATTCCTTGATTACTATCGCCTAGATACAGATTATGATCATTTATTTTAGCAATTGTTGGATGGTTGTAACCAATAGAAATTGTATCGATACCTTGTGTAATGTCAGTCTGAGTATTATTTAAGAGAACAATAAATAATCCATTATAACTTACAAGACCACCACCTAGAATTCCAAAGTTAGTAAGAAGAAGAAATAAGAATTCATTATAACGAAGACCTCCGTATATGTAGCACGTACCTGGTTTATGTGGTTCTAGAATGACTTGTCTTTGTCGAATAGATAAGTCGAGTGGATTGGAAACATTTCGAATGGACACAGTAAAGTTCGAATGATGTACAACAAAAGCTAAATCATTTTCAATGAATAATATCTGACCATTATCTAAATCAACTGTGCCGATGAGTGAAGAAGCAAATGGATTACTAATATTAAAGATTCTTACTATCCCACTTCGGTTTGTGATATATGCTGCATCTTCATAGAGATCTATATTACTGCGATTAGAGTCCTCAAATATTAATGCTGAGTCATCTAGTTCAAGATTACTTGTATAATTTGCAACATAAAAAGCATAACTATTTTCGGGATTCTGAAAATATAAATGATTGTTATGAACCCTTGTGTATGAATAATTCTCTGGAATGTTCCAATAGTGTGGTTCAGTTGGTTCTTCATCTATAATTTTTGAATAACCACAGGTTGATGAGTTCCCTATTAACAAGTAATCCTCACATCCATCACAGTTCTTGACAAATAGCAAATCCCCAAAAGAATCATCATAGCTTACATTCAGAGTTTCACTTTGTGCGGAGATGTTTGTTGTTAGACTAGAAAGTAGTAAAAGAACAAAAAAATATAGATATTTCAAGCCAGGAGGTTTTCCCACCATCTGTGTCCCCTCTAATGATAGAATATAAGTATGAAAGGAATAATAGTTTTTTGTTAGAGTAATTAAAATGGTTCCTAAGGTCAATTTTGAATGATTAAAAGGAAAAAATCGAATCTATAATTTAAATAGAAAATTATATCATCTATAATGTGAGAGCATTTAACATGACTTCAGATGAACATTGGTTGAAAGTAAAAGAAGAGCTTCTAAAATTAGAAGATGTTCAGAAACAAGGTGAATCTTTGAAAATAAAGAGGAAAATGTTTGTCTTTCTTAATAAGGAAAATATTACCGTGAAATTACCTAAAGAACGAGTGACAGAACTCCTTAATTCTGGAAATGGTCTTCCTTACGATCCTGGAAATGGAAAAATAATGAAAGAATGGGTAATTATCCCTTTGAAGGATTCAGGTAAGTGGATAGACTATGCTAAGGAAGCAATGAAATTTGCATTAACATTAGCAAAATAGAAAGATTACCTCCCAACAAACCTCTATACGCAATTTTTATTAGAAATCTTAATTCAATAACAAATAAAAAAATGGTGGTATTTAACGATGGGATTAGTCAAAATGTTTGTAGGCAATGTTAAATTTAACGCTTGGAAAAGAAAAAACATCATTGAGGATTATTTCGATATCGGAGATATTAAGATTTATTATGCAACGTTTGGTGTTGGAGAGCCTGTTTTTTTGTTACACGGTGGTATGGCAGATTACACAAGTTGGTTTTTCCAAATCAAAGAATTAGCAAAGCATTTTCAGATAGTGGCTCCAGATACTCGAGCACATGGAAGGACAACAGATTCCGACAAACCTCTAAGTTATGAACTTCTTGCTTCAGATATTTCTCAATTAATGAAAAAACTAGATATAAAAAAAGCAAGTTTCGTTGGGTGGAGTGATGGGGGTTGCACTGCTTTGGTACTTGCTTTAAAATACCCCGAATTAGTAAATAAGTTGGTATTAATTGAAACTCCATATAATATATCTAATTACCATCCAGAAATCTTTGAAAACTTTAGTAATGTAGATCCAAATAATTTACCTAAAGAATATAAATTCATTAAGAGGGCGTATGAAAAAGTAGCAGCTGATCCTGATAATTGGTTAAATTTAATCGAAAAAGAAATGGATTTGGCTAAGCGAGAACCAAACTTCACTTTAAACCAATTGAAGAATATTGAAAGTCCTTCACTTATTATCTTTGGAGGAGAAGAACAGCTTTTTCCTTTAGAAGCTATGCAAGAAATGAGAAATGCAATGCCTAATGCACGACTCGAAGTTATTCCAGGTGGAACACATATAGTTCTTATGGAGAAACCTAAACTATTAAACCAACTAATTATAGATTTTTTAAAGAATTTCAGTTAGAGAATTTAAGTTTTAAAAGATTGTAATTAGTGAAATATCAAAGATTTATTTGATTATAAATATAATTTATTCAGTGTTTTCATTTATTTTTTCTATATAATTTTCATTGAAACCAAACTCTGAATTTACCTTTCTAGATACTTTTACTACTTGTTGCAAATGGTATTCAAAGTTTTGAGGAATATACGTACTTCTTCTAATGTGTTGTATTGAACTAAGCTAATTCTATTAACTTTAAGCTGCTTATAGACTTCCACAGCATAAGAATAGAAATTCTCAGCTCGTGTAGCTATCCCACCTTTTTCCCATAAATGCTTAATTATGTCTTCATTTGGAACACCATCTACTATGAATGCAAAAGTTGGATCTCGTTCATCTAATCGATTAGTGTCTGTTATTCCGAAGATTTTCACATCTGGAATACTTAGAAGACCGGGAACATCATCAATTCCTTCTAAAACAGCTTTCGATAATAAATTCTCATATTGTTGGCTTGCATTCATTGCAATTTTATAAGCTCGTCTATTTCCAGTATTTTCCTCGAATTTCCCTTCATATTGCGATTGAATTTGTTCTGCTAACCAGAGGAAGTGATCCAACACACCTTTAATGGATGCAAACATTGCTTGATTTCTGGTGCCAGATTCCCATTTAAATGGTCCAGATTTTGCTGATGGTTTTACTTTATATGGTTTCAAATTTTCCATATATTCCGGATTCATATACATATAACTTCCATGTGAACCAAAGATTTTGTATCCTGAAAAAACTAGAAAATCACAATTAATTTTTTGAACATCTATTGGTCCATGAGGAACATGGTGTACTGCATCTACTATAAAATATGCTTTTGCTTCTTTAGCTAAGCTACTTACTCGTTCTAACGGAATTTTTGTTCCTGTCACATTTGATGCAGCTGTTACTGATATCACTTTTGTATTTGAATCGATCAGTTCTTGTAGATGATCAAAATCAAGAGTTCCATCTTCTAAATTCATGCGTGCAAATCGAACCTCTTTGATTTTCCCTACTCTTACTAACTCATTCCAAGGACTAACATTTGCATAATGTTCCAATTCACTTATTACGACATTTTCTGTTCCATTGCATTCTTTTCCTATTGCATAACTAACATCAAAAAGTAATTTTGTTGCTGATTCACCAGAAACTATTGTAGCACCAGAAGGCGCATTAAGAAATTCTGCAACTGCTTCTCTTCCAGCTTTGACAGTTTCTTTAGCTTTTTGGGATTCATCAAAATTTGCTCCGATATTAGCACTATAATCGATGCGTGCCTTAGCTTCTGCTTTTGCAGCTCTCTCACATACGAGGGTTCCAGTTCCATTATCAAAAAAAGCTCTTTCTCTTCCGGTGAAATCTTTCACAGCTCGAGGGAACGCTGCTCTAATTTTATTTACTAAATCTTGGTCAAACATTTTTTCTTGCATCCTTGAATGAGTATCATCAGATTCGTAACTCTATTAGTATTATATATTCCTATTTGAGTGAAGTTGATAATTAAGAAATAAATGCCATTTCTATTAACATAGTTGATGCTATAACATGTTTAAATACTAAATCGTCCTCAGTTCACTGATTCACAACCTTTGACTCAGAGTCAAAGGAGGTAATCACTATGTATGGTTATATTATCCTAAGAGATATCCCCAAAAAGGAAGCCCAATTAGACGTTGCAGTTTATGAAATAAAAGGTGGCTTCCGTGGTTTTGCAGAAGTGAAACCAGGCATTCATTATGTTACCGTTAAAGATGACGGTCAAATGGTTGATGGTTTTTGGTGTGAGGTTAAATCAAACGACGCAGTAATTAAAAAATATGATTATCAAAGCAAGAGCTTTGTTGATTGTGATGTCGAGGAACATTTTCGATACAAAGACATGGCTGTCAGTGGTGCTATGAATAAATCGTTAATTCCAGTTATGGAAGCAAGTCATTCTCTAGTTCAATCCTGGATTGATCTTACTTTCCATCTCAAATTTGAGAACTTTCCTTTTTCAATAAATAAAGAAGAACCTATAACTCCTCCTACTAATCTCACCCCAAAAGAGTTGGAAGAATGGTATCTTACAACATTTAAATCTAGATTTGAACAAGCATTCCAAGATACTCATAATAGAGATATGTTCAGTTTCTTTGAAGAAATACAATTCGCATTCATATCATATGTTCTGTTTAAAGATGAAGAAGCACACGATCGCTATTTCTACTTAATACAAGCGGTCTATAACGCAGGAGAACGGAGTGTTACCAATGCTCCTGGCTTCTTTAGTGGTTTTTTTGATATACTCCTCAAACATTTCGATACTATCAAAGCTGAAGATTTCTCTCCTGATAACAGATTAATCGCTAATTTGAGTAATTTACTGGAAGATATGGAAGATTCTGGTATTGAACCTTTAACCGAAAAAGCAAGGAACTTTAAAGAACACCTAGACAGAAGAGGAATACAAATCTAATTAAAATAATAATCTACGATGCATTAGATGCTCTAGAAAATAGGAAGGATAGTCTTGTTGGAAGAAAATGAGAAGCCAATCAAAGGGCTGTTACGTGAAGCAACCCTAATTTTACTGGGTACATTAACAGTCATGATTGGTTCACCAATTTCTCCTGGATTATCCAAAATTACTGACCATTTTGATGGGATAATTGGTAATGCAGAATTTCTTACTAAATTTAGTTTAACAGTACCAGCTATTACCTTTGCACTTTCTGCGTTTATTATTGGTTTTCTTATTGATAAGTGGGGTAGAAAACCTATTCTTATTAGTTCAGTAATTCTCTATGTTGTTGCAGGGTCCATGGGATTTTACATAGATAATTTGTATATTATTATCGTAAGTCGAGCTTTTCTTGGAATTGCTGCTGCAGGAAACATGAACACAATTTTGACTTTGATCGGCGATTATTATCAAGGAAAAAAACGAGAAAGAGTTCTAGGATTTCAAGTCGCAACCGGTGCTATTGCTTCTGTGGTTCTTGCTTTAATAGGTGGAGCCTTATTTGATATCCAATGGAATTACCCCTATTTGGTGTACTTGCTTCCAGCTATACTATTACCTACAACGATTTTCATCCTATATGAACCCAAAAAGCAAGAAATGGGGGATGAATCCGACAAAGAAGCAAAGCTACTAATTGATGAGACTGAAGATACAGAGAATTCATGCTCAGTTGAAGGCTTAAGCACAAAATGGATTATAGCTATTTGCTATTTCTCAATTTTTGCTTTGATGTTTTTCTTTTATATTGGTCCTTCACAAATTTCATATCATATTGATGATTTGGGTTTGGGATTATCTAGCTTTAAAGTTGGGATAATTATGGCTGCTGTTATGATTGCTGCAGCTTTAATAGGAGCATTATATAATCAATTTAAGAAGTTCTTGAATTTCCATATAATATCATTACTCGGTTTTGGTTTGTTGGGAGTAGGATTTTTGATATTATCTTTTGCCAAAACTTTTGCAATTTTTCTAGTTGCAGCATTAATAGGTGGATTTGGTTTTGGTTTTCTCTTACCGAATTTTAGCTTGTATCTTGTAAGTAATACTACAGCTAAAAATCGAGGAAAAGTAGTTAGTGGATACAACACTATGTGGTATATTGGTGAATCCTTGTCACCCATAGTCTTCCAACCAATTATCTTAGTTACAAGTTATTCTACTGTTTTCTTAATTGGCAGTATAGGTTTTTTTATTCTTCTAATAATTCCAATTACTTTATTGATTTTACACTATACAAAGAAAAATCTCAAGTCAATGCAATCAGAAAAGGTTTAGGAAATATTATTCCGACTCTTTTTTCTCTTCTTCTTCAACCACAAAATCTGGTTGTTCTTGTCCAGTAGCGTCAACAGAACCATCATCATAAATTGTCCAGCCTGCTGAAGTCTTTAAGCTTTTAACTGACTCAAGGAACTGCTCAACTAGTTTTGTGTATTTCTCTTGCTCAGCAGTTTGATGATAAATAATT
>JABLTJ010000017.1 GCA_013166775.1 Promethearchaeati archaeon | reverse complement strand
ATAATAATAACAAACCTATCTATTTAAACCCAACAAGATCAGTATGATAAAATCAAAAAACAATCACTTGATGTTTTTTCTCGACTTTTTAAATCATTTTTCGGATTAAAATAATAGAGAAGACATGGTAAAGAAAAGAATCTCTATTGGAATAGTATTATCACTCATCATTATTCCCTTTTCGTCCTTTGTTATTATAGGTGAGATTCCTAATATTCCCTCACATTCTGAAATCAACTTTTCTTCATTAATAAACCAGGATATTGTATTTGAATATGATTCTTCTTTCACTAGAGAGGAATTCGTTATTTCATCATTGGTGTTAGAATTAGATATATTCAATTGCTTGACGTTATGTTTCATTACAGACAGCAGTCAAAGTTACATAAATGATCTCAGGGTTGTATTCATAATCAATGATACAGAAATTGAGTTTTTCATCCCTAGATTATATCAGGATCATTCAGAACACGAATTGGTAAAGACTTTTTTCTATCCTGAAAGATTTACAGGTATAATAAATGTGACAGTTATCTGTGAAGGTCAAACTAGTAATTATCCTCTAGAGGGTTCTTTAACCATTCTTAGCAATACAAACATAGAACCAATAATCATACCGAGTATAGGTAAAGATTCAACTAGTATACCTATAGTTCCTACTGCATTAGAATTTCTAGGATCTCCATCAACAATAAGAACAGGAAGTGTAGAATCAGCATTTTACATCAGTGATGATAATTCGAAACTTAATCTATCTCTCTCATTTTCCACAAGTTTTTTCAGTGCAGGTAATAAGTATATCGAAATCTTAGTTAACAGCACGCTTATTGCAACAAAAGAGTTTGATAGAGGTATCCTGAATTCAATATCTTTTCTTCTTTCACCTGATATTGGATTGAATGTAGTCTCCATTAATTTTAATGTTGAATTGTGTATGGATTTGGTTGAAATAGATAATATTCAGTTATTTGGATATACATACAATCTAGAAGAATTATTACCTAAAAATGCTATAGATTATATTCATTGGGAAGGAAGTTTCTCTGAACAAATTCTAGATTTATCAGCTTTGAAACCTTCCAGCACTTACTCTGAACACATCCTTCGAATTAACGTTGATTATGGTTATATCGGAACAACCATTACTCCAGCAATAGATTGTTCTCTTCATTTGGGTTCTGATGTTCTTATAAGCGAAACAATTACCATAGATAAACAAACTAACTCTTCACATTCTATTGAAGCAGAAACTTACACCACCTCTTACTTATCTCCATTGATCTTTAGAATATCAGGTTCTGCTATCGGAGAAGGAATTTTCTTCATTTATGATACTAGTAAAGTGGAAAGTGAAACTCTCCCAATTTTACAGGAAAACTCTGTAAGAAAACTTGTTGAAGATGAAACATTTACTAGCAATGTAGATATAACTGTTCTTGAGTTCTATGATGTATTTCGTTCTACTTCTTCTTATGTGGGGCAAAAATTGGTTTTTTCATTTTCTTTGTTGAATGATTTAAATGAGCCAGTAAATCAAATAGATATTCTGCTAGAAATTAGCTTGTTAACAGTAATCGATTCATCGATTTTCAATAAAGAATTTTACAATATCACGGAGAGTTTCACATTGTTAGATACGATAAGTGAGGTTAGGATAACTTTAACTATCTATAACGCTCAACAGGATTTTAGAATACAGAACTTCTACTACCAGTTAGTTTCTTTAGGAGAGAATTCTCCACCATTAGATGATCTCTCCAGCGATATTCTCTTTGATAAACCTTCTTTGTCAACACTATGGATTTTGCTTCTTATTCCGTTCTTAGTTGTTATTTCCATTGGTCTCAAACGAGTAGAAAAGTTTGGAAAGATGCATCTAGTACCATTTTTATGTAATTTTGTGAGAGAGAGTGAATCAAAAAACGATAAAAGTACTCCTGAAGAAGTAGAAGATAATCAAATAGAAAGTACTAAGAAAATCCACTGTTTTTATTGTGAAGCAGAATTAGAAGAAATAGAGGATGACGGTCCAATAATTTGCTTGAATTGTGGAAAGAAGACAAGAACATGTAAGATATGTATGAAATACATGGTTGCAGGAAAAGAGCTCTCACAACTGTTTGAATGTGGACATGTCTTTCATAAGGATCACATCTTAGAATGGATTAGGATTAAAGGAATATGTCCAATTTGTAAAACAAGAATAAATGAGGAATCAGTAATAACATACTATCAAGGATTACTGGAATAGAATGGAAAGAAGAAGGAGATGGGCTTTGAGAACGTAATAATAATCCTGTTATTTTTTTTCCATATTTGGATTTTTGTTGATAAGTTCTGTGTATAGATTGAAGAATTCAATGAATCCTTTCTGTGCACCTTCGAATAAGCTATACAGTTTTATGGATTCGTATTTTTTTTCTTTTTTTCCGTTTCTTTTAATGATTTCGTTAGGAAAAGGGGACAAGAAAGTATTTCCTAATGACTTAGTACCTTCTCCTCTGTATGATTCCCATCGAGAACCTAAGTGGCTTTTCTGAATCAATTCATGGTGAACAACACCGTTTCTTATCCATCGAAAAATATGAAGTTCCTTTGCTAGTTTTTTTGAAATTAAACCTTCCTCCTTTGCTAATTCTATAAGTTTATGAAAAATGATAATTCGTGTATCCGTTATTTCTACAATTGTTTCTTCTTTTGTTTTCTGATTGATTCTTCTTCTTGTACTATTGGGCCATTTCTTCTCAAAAAATCCAACATCCAGGTTCCTAAAGAGCATAGCAGATAATGCTGTTTCCATCACTGTTATTGAGCCACGTAAAACATATTGAATAAAGCAGTTTTTTGCTTCAATAAAGAGAGGTCTACAAACACGATCTATGTTTCTGATATCAAAATTATGTTCCTCTTCTAATTCTTTTATCCAAATTAATCGAAGAAATTTATCAGAGATTTGTCGTTTCTCTTTATTACTGAAGTTTTCATATTCCGAGAAATATTCATCTTTCCATTTCATTTTCTTCTTTTATTTAAATTCATGAAATAAAAATACTGTTGTGTAGAGATATTATTATCTGATCCAGAATCCTTTATCTATTATTCGTTTGTTATAAATTTTGATGGATCTATACCTTGATGATAATTCTTTATTCTTTTACGATAAATGAGAATGAGCAGTAATGCATTTAATATACAAGCTGTCATCCCTCCAACAATTGCGCCAATAGACAATTCTAGTGCAATTCCTAAGATTAGCACTAAAATTCCTCCAATTGCAAAAGCATAAACACACCATTTCAAAAAGATTGTTTTTCTTTTTTGTTTAGTATAATAGTTATCTGTCATTAGTCTCGAAGAATTATTAGGTTTTTACCCTATATAAAACCCAAAGAAAGTATATTAATTGATAGATAATATGATGTACAGCACATATTTTCAGTATTATTCGTGTATTATATTTGAATCACTTTTTTTCTTCGACTTTATATTCCAAAGTGTGGATAAGTATAGTGAATGAATTCTGTATCCGTTCAAGAAGTACAAAAACCTGAAGCAATAGTCATCCGTACTTACCATATGGGTGTAAAGTTCCATGGTTCCAAAGAAGACAAACGGATACAGGAAATAGAAGCTAACCAACGAATAAAAGGATTGCAGGTTCAACAAGAAGACATTGCTTTCAATAGACTAGCAAAGAAGACAGCTATGGATTTAGCAAGGAAATATCCTAGAGCTGAAGCTAAACGAGTACCTTCTGAAATCTCCAAAACAACCAAAAACTCAAGAAATATTACAAAGAGTGCATATTATTGGCTCTTTGTAGCTGCTAAAGGGGCTTACGATAGGGAAAAGAAAGTAGCAGATTTCTTCAATTATCTTCTACAGAACCAAGATCAAGCTTTAGAGTGGGCAATCTTTGGCCGTAGTCCTAGAGCTGAACTATATTTTACTAAGAAGTGGAAAGCAAGTAGACTTTACGTAATCAACCTAATCAACAGAACTAGAAGACAAATAGACAAATTCTGTCCACCTCAATTAAAATTCAATACAAAACTCCCACTCTTAACCCAGAAGGAGATAGAAGGAGCTATCCAAAAGTGTAACAAGTACATGTCCATGCAACTCACTACCCCTGATATGACTAATCAAGCACAAACCTTTGTAAATACATTGAGACTGCTAGCAATTAATACAAGCATTGTTGCTCCGCACTTAACTGCTTGGAACAATCTAGAACACACTTCACGTTGGAGAAGCATCAGACTGTTAAACAAGACTATTGCTGAAGCGATAGGCAAACCTCATAGAGTGCTCTTCTCAGCATTGAGGACAATCATCGTCTTCGCACTCTTTCCAGATATAGGGAAGACTGCTATAAAATTGATCAAGAGTACTCGACCAGAAGAAGTAGTTAATCCACCTTTTCATAAAAAGAAGAAAGGAAGAATACCAATAATATTGTTAATGAAAGATAGATTAGTAGTAATGAGACCAGGAAATTCCGAACACATGACATTTCTTGCAAAAGCTAACGGAGAGTTTGACATAGGATTTTTGCTTAAGGACCATCCAAGGATAACAGCTACACTTGTTATTTCAAAGAAGGTTTTAAGATATCTAGCAAATGGTGCTCGAATAAGAGTATTATATATTCGTAGCAGTCCTGCACCAAGTTACAAAGTTAGGGTAGCAGTGGTTCTAGAGGGACCCGTAGAAGTTTTCCTCAGTACTAAGCTAACAAAACAATTCGCTAAGAGAATGAGACCTCCAAAAGAAGATGAGATTGGACTAGATGTTAATAGGATAGGAAAGCACATGCTTGCTCTATCGAATGGGGTAAAGCTAGCGAAAGAATTTGACTTGTTAATAGAGAAATATCAGGAATTAACGAAGAAAACAATTCCTGAAATGCATCATAATCTAACTATGAAGGGACAAAAAAAGAAATCGAATGCTTATATCAAAGCGAAGGGAGAACTAGCTAGAATCTACCAAAGAAAATTTAGAATAAAGAAGGAAATATTCAACATGATACCACACTTTCTAGCTTCTGTGATGATAAAGAGTAAATGCAAAACCTTCTTTGTAGAAGACTTAGAAATAGATCAAAGAGGAAGGAAAGGAGCGTTAGCGATAGCAATTAGTAGTATGCCGAAGAATATGCAAATGATCGAGAAGGCAGTTCAATTAGCTTCCAATGTTTTAGGATATGAAGTGAAACTAGTCAAAGTGGATGCAAGAGGAACAAGCAGGAAGCACAACATATGTGGAGGAACCATAGAGAGAACACTGAAAAGATACGATAGAGCAAAATGCAGAAAATGTGGAAAAACAATTGATACACACATTAATTCAGCTAAAAATGTAAGAGATAAAGGAGTAGAATTATTAAGATTAAAAACCCACCCCTCTACGCATACGAGGGGTATGGGGAGTAACCAAGCAAGTGAGTCTGAACAAAGCGCAGAAGTTTAGATAGCTTCATAGTATGCGACGCATAGCCGCTCTGCTGATTAATAATATCGTAAGAGTATATTTATTAAAAAAAGTTGAGGATAGAAATTAGAGTGGAGCGGGATCGGAGATTTGCACTCCGGTAAACGGTTTTGCAGACCGCGGCATGGCTTCTTTGCTAATCCCGCTTTGATTTTTTGTTTGTTTCTTGCATTCTTTTTTTCTTTAGAATAGTAATAAGCCTTTCTATTTTTTAGAAGTTAATTTTTCTTATCTTCACTCTTTTTTCCTGTTTCTTCTTCCTTTAATTCTTTACTTGTTAGAATTGTAAACATTGTCCCTGTTATTCCTATTATTGCTACTGGAAGTGTTATTAACCAAAAATACCGGCTATCCCCCAGAACCTATAAACGCATATACACTCGTGATTATTATCGAACATACGCAAATAATACCAGCAGTAATCTAGATAACTTTCTCTGAAATGTCCTTTTCTTTTGGTAGAAGAAGAAAATACAGAACTGCTACAAAACCAATTGCAAATACTGTTCCTATTCCTATCAATTCTCTAAGCAAAGTTGCTCCAATAAAAGCAACGATTGCATACCCTACGAATAATACTCCAATTGTTGTTATCAAACTAAAAGCTACTTTGCCATTCTTTCTTTCCTTAAACTCTATTAATTTCATAACAGCTGTATTATGATTAGCAAATAGTTAAGATTTAAGGGATTGGTTCTTTCTCTTCTTCTTTTCTTCTGGACAAAGTATTTATTTTACTCTTCTTTCCCTTTTTTTGACCTTTATGACTTCTATTCCTTGGGATTGGATTGGTAATCATCTTCGTGTTAAAGTTCTTTGTTCCTATGCAGGTTTAGCTACACAAATTCTTATCAATGAGATTGAATCTGACAATAATCATCTTATTGATGTGGGTGATGGCATCCTACGCGATTTTTTAACCTTGCCTCGCAAATATTTCGAAAATATCCAAACGGTGCTTATCACTCATGGTCATTTTGATCATGTGGGTGGATTATTTTCTCTACTTGCCTTTTTCAGAATGATAAATAGAAAGGAAAAACTAACCTTGATTTGTCCTAAGAATGTTGTTGAATTCCAAGGAATTGTTAAGACTTTTCGTGATAGCTACAAGGATTCAATTCCTTTTCCGTTGGATATTGTTGAGATTGTTTCAGAAATTAAATTAGATTCAGTAACAGTCATTCCATTTGCAGTTCAACATCGTGGTTCCATTATTGGAGGAGGAGAATTGCCTGACATACCTACTTTGGGTTTCATTCTTGCGAAGGAAGACGAAAAGGTTCTTTATACTGGTGATACAGGATTTTTTGAAAAGCTTACTACATACATCAAGAATATTGATTTTGCACTTATTGAAGGCACAAACAAAGATAAGGGATCTACTTACCACATGTCTATTCCAGAAGCAGAAGAGCTTGGTAAGCTAGCTAAGAAATACCTTATCATACACAAAATACCTCCAATAATGGATTAAAGTTCTATTTTGTTAATAAATCTCCATATATTTTATATATTCAAAGTTAAAATATTAAAATAGATAAAATGGCTAAGAAGAAGCAACCTCAAAGTAAAACTAAAAAGGATACAGAGGGGCCTGTCCTTTTTGAAGAAAATATAGATAAACACCATAAGATGAAGGATGATTCATCAACCGAAGACGACAAAGAATCGATTTCTCTTAAAACTAGTTCCTATATGGTCAAACTTGTTTTGATTGGTGACGCTGCAGTGGGGAAAACTTCTATTCGTCAAAGATATCTAGGGAAAGGCTTTCAACGAGAACATTTAGCAACTTTGGGAGCTGATTTTGCTGCAACTACTCGCAATATTGATGAATATAGTGTAAAGTATCAAATTTGGGACCTTGCGGGGCAACCTATGTTCAAAAACGTTCGTCCAAGATTTTACAAAGGATGTTTTGGTTCTTTAGCTATTTTTGATATTACTCGTAAGGAGACATTTAAGGATTTAACAAGCTGGATAGAGGAATTATATCTATATAGTGGTAGAGGAGTTGTTCCTGTTATTATCTTAGCAAATAAAACTGATTTAAAAGACGAGAGAGAGGTAACGATTAAAGAGGTAAAGGAATTTGTTGCAAAATTGAATGAAAAAACCAAAGAGCATTCAATAGAGAATTTCTTTCTTGAGACATCAGCAAAAACAGGTTTGAATATTGAAAAGGCGTTTGAACTTCTTAGTCAATATATTATAGAGAGATTCTCATCTGATCAAGAGGAAGACTAGTTTTATTTTAAATCATCTTCATTATATATATTCCAATTAATATTATTTCACATACTAAAAGTATAATGCCTGCGATTAAATGACCATACACAAAACTAAAAATTAGACTGAAGGCGTTGAGTAGAATACCTAGAATGATAAAAATATCATCTACCGATCGAAAAATCCTCTTCCAACTCTTTTTGATATTTGCATTTGTTGTATCCAAGCGTTTCAACATCCTCTAATTTTATATGATTGTTTAACTTTTAATATTAACTGTTTTTTAGTTTTTTTGTGTGCTCTGATCTACTAATTGATTCCCTTTTTCTTTTCTGTTTCTGTATCTCTTTACCACGAATCTTATTCCAAGAATTATGGTTCCTGCACTAAACAATATTACAAGCAAATAGTAATCCATTCGCTCTGATATAGCACCAAGGAGTATACCAGATTTATTCGAGAAGGGATAAAACATCATAACCTCTGGATATATTATGCTGTCAAAAAAAACGTGTGAAAATAATCCTATCAAACTTGATACAATTGATATTCCCCAGTTAAATTTCCGCAAGTATTTTTCTAGTTTAAAAATCTTGTAACATCCCCAGCTCATTAGGACTGTAGGTATGAAGAAAACTATTACACCCAACATGCTATGTAAAATTCCGTGTAATGGATTTATATTTAATATTAATCGCATGAATGCTTCAATATCGATTAAAATTGTTCCCAGCAGCAAGGCAATTGGATCTAAAAATATTAATACCGAAAAAACAAAAACTCCAAAACCCAAATGAAAAGGTGTGAATGGCATTTTCATTTTACCTTATCTTATTGTATATTATATCTGTTTTTGTTCATATCTAGCAAAGTAATCTTTTTAAACATGGATTGTTCTCGAGACACTGAAAAAATACAATTAAGCTCTCTCTAATAAAACGTTAAAAAAGTGAGAATTATGCCAACTGCTTATGATGTTCCAGCTGATTTACTAATAAACAAAATTGCTGAAGAATTAAAAAAAGAAACTGAAATCAAACCTCCAGAATGGGCAGTTTATGCCAAAACAGGGGTTCATAAAGAAAGTTCCCCAGATCAGGAAGATTGGTGGTATATAAGAGCTGCTTCTATTCTAAGAAAGATTTACTTCTATGGCCCAATAGGTGTTTCCAAACTTCGCATTGCTTACGGAGGTCGACGTCGTCGAGGAGTGAAACCTGAACACTTTGCAAAAGGTAGTGGTGCAGTAATAAGAAAAATACTACAGCAATTAGAAAAATCAGACTATATTCAGAAAAAAGAAGGACACGGAGCTAAAGGTCGTGTTATAATAGGTCGTGTATTGTCACCAAAGGGACATTCATTCATAGATAAATTAGCTGCTGAAATAAAACGTCTAATTCCTGAATTAGAAAGTTATTAACAGGATTAAGGTAGTTGTTTAAAAACGAATGACCGTTTAAGCGTTTCATCAAGAGCAAGGTTGAAAATTATGTATGAGGATGAAGAATTAGAAGCGATCAGGCAGAGAAAACTTGCCCAAATACAAAATCAAGAAACAGCAAGAGCTCAAGAAGAACAAAAAGCTGCGCTTGAAGCTCAAAAACAGGCAATCCTTAGCCAAATACTTAATGAAGAAGCCAGGCAAAGACTCGCTAATGTTAAACTAGTAAGACCTCAACTAGCAGAAGCTGTTGAATTACGATTAATTCAGTTAGCACAACAAGGTTCAATAAAAGAGAAGCTAAATGATAACCAACTCAAGGATATTCTACGTAAGATCCAAGGGCAGAAAAGAGATACAAAAGTAGATGTGAGGAGATTATAATGGCAAGATATAGAAGTCTTTCACAAAAAATCAGATATGGAAAAATGCTTAAAAGAAATAGTCCCGTTCCTAGTTGGTGCGTTATTAGAACTAATCGCAAATTTAGGAATCACCCTAAAAGAAGGCAATGGAGAAAAACCCGTATTAAAAGGTAGGAGATGAAAAGAGATGTCTCAAGAAGCTATTGAAAATATTTATACCATCCCATTTTACCCCAAGTTAAACAAAACCGCACCGTATAGAAGAACCCCTAGAGCAATACGAATGCTGAAGGAGTTCATAGTTAAGCACACAAAAGCTGATTTCGTTATTATTACTAATGAATTAAATGAATTTATATGGAAAAGAGGTATTCAAAAACCTCCAAGGAAAGTAAAGGTTCGTGCAATTGTTGAAACTATTGAAGAAGAAAAGATTGCTACAGTTGAACTTATTCATGAGAAAGTCGATATATCAATTCGTCCTGAATTAGAAGGTCTTGCAATCCCAGGAGAATTAGAAGAAGAGGATGAAGAAGAGGAAGAAGAGGACGATGATGTCTCTCCTGAAGAGGAGATTCAAGAAGTAACTGAAGATACTCAAGAAATCGAAAAAAGTCAAGAAGAAGCAGAAGAGGAAAACTAATTTCCTCCTATTTTTAGAAGGTGATCAATCTGGATATTTCCAAAACTATTATTTTAGGCAACTCTAGTTTAGGCATTTTTGCTCTTGCAACAGAGAAGTATGCGGTTGTTCCTTTTGGAATCAAAGATAGTTCCCAAGAGATAATTTCAGAGACTTTAAACATTAACATTAGTCAAACCACCATTGCTAATTCAGTTTTAGTTGGTACTTTAATTGCTGGAAACTCAAATGTTCTATTTGTACCGTCTAATGTAGGAGACAAAGAAATTAGAAATATTAAGGAATCATTTGAAAATAATGTGGAAATAGTTGAAATAGATAGCAAATTCACTGCGCTCGCAAACCTGATGGTGATGAATGATAAAGGTGCTATAATTAGTGATGTTTTTGAGAAAAAAGCACAAAATCAAATTAAAGATGCTTTAGATGTTAATGTGACTGTTGGAAGTTTACTTGAATCCCCGCTTGTTGGTAGCATAGCGATGTGCACTAATCGAGGTGCATTAGTTCACCCTCTTCTTTCTGAAGAAGAAATAGGTGAAATATCCTCGATTTTACGCGTGAGAACTGATGTATGTACTATTAACCGTGGAATTCCATATCCAAGAGTGGGTATACTAGCTAATTCAAAGGGAGCTGTTTTGGGAACCGACAGTACAGGTCCTGAAAGCATGAGAGTCTTCGAGGTTTTATTAGCACCATAAAGACTATGGATTCAAAAAATTGAAAAAGCCTTTTGCAATCTGCAAAATGTTAATACTCGGTGAAAACAAATGAGTTCTGTAAAAACCTATTATATTCGTGGAGAATTTAAGAAGAGAAAAAGAAAAATTTCTTTTGGAAAATATGTTAGGGCACTTAACATAGAAGATGCTTTAGAGCAAGTTTATTCAGTAATTGGGAGTAAACACAGAGTGAAAAGGAATGTTATATTCATTAATCCAAAGGACATTAAAGAAATAACCGATCCCGAAGAAATAACGGACGTTGTCATCAAAACCTTTACTATTGAAGATAATCTAGCCATACCTAAAAGAAAGTGATTGTGTTGACAAAAGACAATACTTCTCAAAAGATTTCTCAAGATGAACTAAACAATTTGCTACAAGTTGCTCAGCAATTGGAACAACAGGCATCAAGGTACAACCAACAAATAGAGATTTTAAATGGTTATTATAATGAAATCCATAGTGCAGAACAGACTCTATCAGAGATAGAAAAATCAGAAGAAAATCAAAACGTTCTTGTTCCAATTGGAGCAGGTAATTTCATCTATGCATCAGTTAAAGATACAAAGAATGTAATTGTAACAATTGGTGCAGGGATTCATAATGAAAAATCTCTTCCTGATGCGATTGAAGTTATTAAGAAAAAGAAGACTGAAGTGGAAAATCAACTTACTCAAATAAAGTCTAGCTACAATGAAGTAATAGAAAGGTTAAGAGAGATAGATAGAGTAGTTAAAACGGTTATGTAATACTAGGGGACGTGAAACCAATTTTTGATCAATTACGTAAAAGCGTCTCGAAACTTGTTAAGAAAATTACTATCACAGAATTTTCTCCTAAATCAATTCATAACGTTAGTATTCAGCTTAAAGATATATTAATTCAAAATGAAGTAGCTGTAAAAACAGCAGATGCTGTCTGTAATAAACTAGAAGAAAAATTACTGAAAACAGAACATACTCGTTTTTCCAATACAAAATCACTAGTATTTGCAACCCTAAGAGAGGTTATGTTGGAAATATTAGAACCCCCCCAAGAAATTAATTTTAACCAGATGTTAGAAGATGCGAAGAAGAAAAAGGATCCTTTTATTATAGCGTTCTTTGGAGTAAATGGGGTAGGAAAAACACTTTCAATTGCTAAAATTGGTAAATATTTACTAGATAGAGGTTATTCATGCGTTTTCGCAGCTGCCGATACATATAGAGCAGGAAGTATTCATCAACTTCAAAAACATGGTGAGAATCTAGGAATTCGTGTCATAGCACAAACCTATGGTTCAGATGCTGCGGCTGTAACTTTTGACGCTATTAATCACGCAGTTACAAAGAACATTGATGTGGTTTTAATAGATACCGCAGGAAGAATCGAAACAAATTCAAATCTTATGAATGAACTTCAAAAAATATGTAAAATTGCAGAACCAGATCTCAATGTATTCGTAGGTGATGCATTAACCGGAAATTCGTTAATATCACAAGTTTTGTTGTTTAATGAGAAAGTAGGAATAAACGCTTCAATTCTCAATAAAATGGATGCAGATGTTAAAGGTGGAGCTGCTGTTTCCATAACTCACATGAGTCAGCGACCAATTTTATTCATTGGAACTGGTCAGAAATACACAGACATTCAAGCTTTTGTACCTGCGGAAATAACAGATAATATTGTTCCTTCAAACTAGAAATAGAAACGAATGTTTGAATAAAATTTCAGAAAAAATAAAAGAAAAAAAAGAAAGATTATTTTGGAGTTACTTTCTTAACGATACCTACAGCTACCGTTTGTCCCATATCTCTGACTGCAAAACGTCCGAGTTGTGGGAAATCAGCATACTGTTCAATAACCATGTCACGTGTAGGAATCATGAGTACTTCTGCACCATCCCCGTTCTTGAGGAAATCTGGCTTAGCAGTTGTTTCTCCTTTAGTTGTTTTGGATTTCAGTTCAGCAAATCTTGTTGCTACTTGAGCAGTTCCACAATGAATAACAGGAGTATAACCAGCTGCTACTGCAGAAGGATGTCTGATTATTTGCACGGTTGCAGTAAATTCTTTTGCGATAGTTGGTGGTTTTGTAGCATGACCAACAACATCACCGCGGCGAACATCTTTTTTGGATAACCCTTTACAATTGAAACCAATATTATCTCCAGGAATAGCTTCAGCAATATTTTCGTGATGCATTTCAATGGACACAACAGCGGCTTTCTTCCCAGTGGGTTGGAAAATTACTTCCTCTTTAGGCTTTAAAACTCCGGTTTCAACACGACCTACTGGAACTGTACCAATACCTGTAATTGTATATACATCTTGAATTGGAAGTCGAAGTGGTTTATCCATAGGTTTGGGTGGTATTTCAAATTGATCTAGAGCATCAAGAAGGGTTGGGCCAGTATACCAAGGCATAGAATCAGGTTTTTTATCAAGATTGTCTCCTTTCATTCCACTAGCTGGAACGAATTCTACTTTTTTCATATCAAACCCGAATAGTTTAAGATTTCTTTCCATTTCGTTTTTAATTTCTTCAAAACGTTCTTGCTTGTAATCTGCTAGATCCATCTTATTTACTGCCACTAATACTTGATCAACTCCAAGAGTTTTTGCTAGTAAAGCATGTTCTCTTGTTTGTCCTGTAGAACTAACTCCAGCTTCAAATTCACCAGTTCCTGCACTTACAACTAAAATTGCGGCATCAGCTTGTGAAGTACCTGTAATCATGTTCTTAACGAAATCTCGGTGACCAGGAGCGTCAATAATAGTATAATAATACTTCTTGGTTTCAAATTTATAGAATGCAAGATCGATTGTTACTCCTCTTTCTCGCTCTTCTTTCAATTTATCTAGAACCCAAGCAAATTTGAAACTACCTCTACCGATTAATTCTGCTTCTTTTTCAAATTTCTGCAAATCACGATCGGACACACTACCACAAAGATAGAGTAAATGTCCAGTCATTGTAGACTTACCGTGGTCAACGTGACCAATGATTACTAAATTTAAATGAGGTTTTTCTTTGGAACTCATCTTTTATACACCTTTTTTGTTAGAAACACTAATGTTTTGGTTGTATTTTAATAATTCCCCTTGTTCAATTTTTAAAAGCATTTTGGTTTGGTTGACTTTAATTAACAAACCTCTATTTCTCAAAGTGGGAACCTTTAGTGTTGTTTTGATTTTCTTGATAACTTCAATAAATAAGACATATATTCCCACTTTTTTATCTAAAAAAATAAATAAAAAATAACAGATTCAGAATTACTCTGAATCATTTTCTATCGGATATCTACTAAATAATTCTGCAGATGCTTGAGCAATATTTTCAGGATAGATGACTTCAAAAATTCGAATTAATGGGAATAATCGTGCGTTTGGAGCTGATTGAGTAAAACCATAGCTTCGAAATACTTCTTTAAAGTAAGTAAAACCATCATCACCTGTTAGATCATAAACTGGGTATTGACTAGCCTTGGTTAATAAACCAGGATTATCACTAGAGGGGGTTCCGCTGAAAGATGAATCCCAACCAAATCCAGAATCCTGATCGTAAGCAGCTAATCTATAGAGTACAGAGTCATAGTATCTATCCTTAAACTCAGATCCTCGCAGATCTTCTGTTAACCCGAAGTATGCATCTTCATTGACACCGTATTGTGGTACAGTTGCTCCTGCTATTCTGATACACCAAATAGCTTTGCTTAAATCTGAACCAAGGCCTGGAATTCCAGCTTGTGAATTGATTAGCACGTATTTGACATTGTATTTGTACATTAATCTCACTGATTCAGTGAAATTCCACATAAGCATTGTACCAACGGTTCCTATTTGCGTTTTATTTGTGGTAGCATTATCAACGAGAGACGTTGCATTTCCATAGTTCGAAATCCAATAACCGTAATCCCACCAGCTCATCACAACAGCAGGACTGTTTGGTACGATCCCATCCCCTTGCGCATTAGTTCTCAACCATAGAAGGGTTTCTTGCCAATCAGTTGCTGGAACACCTGTTCCAAAGAACACTGGTGCCATTTCAGAGTTAGCGAATTGCTCTCCTAAATTTACACTATGAAGTGAGAAAGTTACTAACAAACCAAAGATTACGAGATAAGCAATTATTGCCTCATCTCTTCCAATTGATTTCGTTATTCGTATCTTTCGTTTCGTTAATGCCATTTTTCCATGAGCACTTAGAGAATATGTATAGAGAAGCTTATCAATCGCCATAGCACTCAGAAGTGCAGCAGCTGGTGCCAATAATAGAATCAACCTGACCATAGAACCAGAGAAGTATATTGTAGTAACTCCTAAAATTAGTATGATGATGTTAATATCAGTTGGTTTTTTCAAACAATAATACAACCCGAGTGGCATAAGGAAAGTCATTATGTGCATGTGTTGAAATAATTCAGCCCAAGTCATAGGTTGATGCTCACTTACTGAAGAAATAATCGGAATATTGAGTCTTTCACCAGGCAGAATAACTGACCAGAATTTTTCCGCTATGTTAGTAAATACTCCTAAGGATAGGAAAATTGTGATGAAAACGACCAATAATACAAAAATCGAAATTGCACCTACTATAATCGCTTGTTTAAATGTCCTTTCGCTTAAACTACGAGACAGGTTTTGTATAAATGCAATAAAAACTAAAAATGCTATCATCAAAACAGGTATCATGTTTTCTATATTGAAAAATTGGTTTCTCATGACTCTTGGTATTAAGAAACCTATAGTTAAAGAGGTTATAATGGTGATTGTATATGTTTTGATTAGTTTGTAAGTTAGTTTGCGAGTTAGAACCAGTACTAGCACGATTATAGGTAAAAGATCTAGAACATATCTATAAGCCCCCCAACTTCCAATCAGTAATCCTAAACTAATTCCTGATCCAAATGAAGCTAAAGTACCACCTCGTTTAACTGCACGTATAAAGAAGAACAGAGTTAATACCATAAAAAGAATACCTACTGATTCATTATCAAAAAATCCTGCATTGCTTCTTGAGAGATATGCAGGAGAGATTGACATAAAGAAAGCCGTAAACAATCCCGTTCTGGGACTTACTGCTTCTTTCCCCAAGTAATATGAGGCAATAATTGTAATAAAACCAAAAATTACGGGACTGAAGTAAGCAACTTGTTGAATTGAAACATTGATTGAAAAGATATTCAAGATTCCTTGAATAGCCACTGCGCTAAGTGGAACACCCCAATAAAGTTCACTTCCAGCATTAAAACCATAAGGATACCAAGAGTTTGATTTAAACCAGTGAATAAATGCCGATAAACCATTTCCTGCAATATATTCTGAGCTTACTAATTGTACATATGGATCAAACGCTTTTATGAGAGGGTCGTAACCTTTCATAATTGGAAAAATTCTTACAATCACTCCTATTGCTAGAATAATAAACATGGCTATTGCGCTTAGTATTGTTTCTCTTTTAATTTCATAATCTTCAAAATGATCGACTATTTTTCTCCAGAATCGGCTTAAAAGTCCTGATATACCTGTTTCACTAGACACAAATGTTCACCTTTATACTCGAATCGCTAAATTGAGTATTCTTCTTTTGATGTTGATAAATGAAATGCGTTTAAAAATATTACTTATGCATAGATAAAAAACAGCTTATATTTATCTTTCAATTATACTATTTAAGAAAATTATAGTAACATTAATTAAGATAATAAAGTCTTAAATTTTTAGAGAATCATGAGACTTGAAAGAAAAATAGCGTATGCATTAGCTAAAGAATTAAAAGACATTACACAAGAAGCTAAACTTGAAGCTCTCGCGGTTTTAACTGCCACAGGAGATAGAATAGCTTTTTATGCAGGTGACAAGAAGGCCAATTCTACTGAATTATCAGCAATAGGTGCAGCACTTGTTGCGGCAGCTAGACTGGCTTTAGAGAGATTAAATTTCTCACCTATTAACGATGTAATGGTTCGAGGAAAGAATGGTTTTCTTATTCTAAAATCAATTGGAGATTTCCATCTTGTTGGAGGAACTAGTGATATTGAGGAATTTAAAAACGCGATTGCTGTTCTTTCAAATCATGCACCACAAATAGCAGATATTCTGTCTTATGTACAAATTGAAGATGATGAAATTCCAATTGAATAGTATTGATTCAAATACTTTTTTATGATATTTCATTAAAATCGATAATTGTCCTTTGTAAATTCTTTAAATTTATGAGGTAGGTTTTACCAGTGGTTGGATTTATATTCATGCTTTTTTGGTAAGAAGTTTGATATTGAAAAGTTCCAGAATTAATAAGTGTGACACCCTTATAGGTTTCATCTCCAGCAATGTGAGTATGTCCTGTATGAAATATATCAGGAATTTTTGTTATGACAAGTTGATCTACTGGTTCTGGAGCAATCGGTGTTCTTCTTCCATATATTGGAACTAAATGTCTGTTTTTCAGCATTTCCACCATTGCTGGCATCGAAGTTTCATGGTGAATAGCAGGGATAGCAGCATTAATGTCCATAATTGAATTCCCATGCGACATCAGAATTTCAACATTGTGAGCTTTCAAATATGCGGGACTACCAAGAAGATGAACGTTATCTAAACCATGTAATTCTGGAGCAAATTCTTTCTGTATTGGTGTTTGAGGTTCAGCTGATCTTGCTGCGTCATGGTTGCCTGGAATGATTACTATTTCCACATCACTTCGAATCTGTTCAAAATACTCCGCAGCGAGTAGGTATTGAAGTTGAATATTTTCCAAAAGAAGATCATCAGCTTGACCTGGATACACTCCTACACCATCCACAACGTCTCCACCTACAAAGAGATATTTGATGTTCTCTCCTATTTGATTATGTTTCTCCGATTCAAGTTGTCCGTTGATGAACTTTATTAAACGGAGGAAAAGCTCTCCAGCGAAATGCTTTGAACCAACATGGATATCAGAGATAAATAAAGCAAGAACAGCTTCTGCAGATTTGTTTGGTTTGTGATTGAAAGGAATATCTGGCCAAAGAACATCATTTACGTTAAGTATTTCTTTATTCCATTTCCCAAGAAAGCACAGAACAGAATCTTCTAGGATAAACTCAGCTTTTTGAACAAGATCAATATTTGAATTCATAATAATACCAGTTATTGAGCCATGCTTATCTTCTATTTCTAAAATAATGTTTCCCTTTCTTGTTTTCTGTTTCGAGGAAACCATTGCTAAAAGAGACACTTTATCTTTACTTGCTTTGGCATCTAGGTGATTAGTGGATACTCTGTTCGTAATATCTTTACGACGCGTAAAAAATCCACTTATTAAATCAAAACGACTTTCAAAATAACTACTGAAGCTTTGTGCTGTTGCAGGATTCTTTCTAGTATCAAGGTGTTGAATTACTTGTAAATCTGCAGCTATCTTTTCCTTTTTAGAACTTATAATTGTAGACTTTTCTTTATTTTTTGTTTTTTGCTGAACTTCATTATCTGATGAAGTTTTAGATGTTTTCTCATCTTTCTTCATCTTTGATTCTTGTTTTACATCTTTGATTGATACTTGTTCTTCATCTTTAACTTGTATCTGTTTTATATCTTCTAAAGAGAGTATAACCTTATCGATTTCTGTGGAAAGTATCTTCTCAATAATTAAATCACTGTTGTCCAAAGAAACTAAAAATGAATATGCATCTGGAGTAAGTTGGTAACCTTCAGCAATTAGTTTCCGGAGTTTTTTTGAAATATCCATTATTCTGCAAGTTTATATTTGGCTAGTGATTAAATAATTTTCTAATACAGAAATAAAAGCTAACCTATCAACAAAAAGTTTAAGATATAATGAATTTGTGATAAAATTAACGTAGGACCCCGTAGCTCAGCTGGATAGAGCACCAGCCTTCTATGTGCTCAATGAAGAAAGTTGGGGGTCGCGCGTTCGAATCGCGCCGGGGTCGCCAAAGCTCTTTTAATGGCTGAAATTCACACTAGAATACTATTTTTGTAAAAGAAGTAGTAAATGAAAAATAATATATATCTCTGCTTCTACGGGCTCTTGATTATAATGAGTAGCTCTAGTAAAAAGAAGAAAAGAGATACTAGTCCTATGCCTGCTACAGGAGCAGGTTTAATGAGATATTATGATGAAGATTTACCGGGAGTTAAAATAGGACCATGGTATGTCATTGGATTTTCCGTAATTTTAATTCTTGCAGTTATTATAGGGAATATTTTCTATCAAGGAACTTAGCTCTTCTTACTAAAATATAAACTGGGTGTGAGAATCATTAAAGCCGCTCAAGAATTAATGAAGAAACTATATTTTTCTAAAGATCTAAATCGAGGGGAGGAAAGAACTGTCCTTAGATTAGTAGAGGAATTAGGTGAACTTTCTGAAGCTGTCTTACTTAAAAACCATGATAAGATTTCAGAGGAAATAACCGACGTTATAGCATGGACCTTAAGCGTTGCCAATCTATTCGAAATTGACGTAGATGAAGCTTTTAATCTGAAATATAAAGGCGTTTGTCCTGAATGCAATAAATGTCCATGTGTCTGTGAATCTATATAATAACATTATATTTTTTCAATAAAGTCAAAGTGTAATATTCGAATATCATTCACGCTAGTCCCAAAATTTTTGTTGATTTTTTAATATCAACACAAAGAAAATGTACGAAATGAAAGAAATAGTTCTCTATATATCAGAAGATTGTCCATACTGTAATATTGCAGAAGGAATATTACAGGCTGTTTTAGAGGAATATAATGGTTTATTTCAATACAAAAGCATCAAAGTTAATAATAAGAGTTTAAACAACATTTTTTCAATTCCAACAATCTTTGTGGGAAAAACAAGAATTGAAGGCTTACCTGAGAAAGAGCAAATTCATACAGCTCTGTTCTCTTAATTATTCTGTTCTCAAAGAACATTGATATTATTTAAGCTAGTTTTCTTTGAAGTAAAATTCATACTCTACTACATCTCGAACTAAGTTGCCAACTTGATCTCCTAAATCAAGGAGTTGTTTAAGGTAATCTTCCCAAGAGAGAATGCTGTATGCTTTTAACCAGGATTCATATCCCTTCTGTAATCCTTCTTTTGCTTGAAGATGGTTTTTACAATATTTGTCACTCGGATTTTTCTTATTAATTTTACAAATTGGACATAGTGATTTGTTCTTTGGTTTCATTATCCTAATCTCCTTTCTTTTTTGATGGACATTCTGGTGAGATGCACATAATTTTCTTTAGTTTTCCTTTTCTCCATTCTATGATGGGTAAACCATCAAATGAACACTTTTGACCAGTGGTTTTGATGCTTCCAGTGCTTGGGAGAGGATAAGTTGCATTGCACTTAATAGCTTTATCAAAATATGAAGAGCAAGCGATGAACCTTTTTCCTGTTTTTTTGGATCTTATAATTCTTAAATCTCCTTTCTTACATTCAATACATTTTCCTAAAACAATTATTTCGCTTCCTTCGGATTTTTTCAGGTTGTTATAAAGAGACGAACCAATTTCCAGCTCTTTTGTATGAAAAGAAACAAGCATTTCTTTCAATTCTTTTTTGATGGACAGTATAATTTTATCTATGTCTTTCTTCTGATCTTGAACATTTTCCATAATTTCTTCTAGATTACGTGTCATTTCGGATTTAACTAAAACTGGATATTGTTCTTGAAGCACGCTTACAACCGCTAATCCCAAAGGTGTAGCATTAATAATGCTTCCTTCTATATATCCCCTAGCAAACAATGTTTGAATTATTCCTGCTCTTGTTGCTTTTGTTCCTATCTTCTCATCTTCCATCTTTCTCAAAAGTGTTGATTCATTGTATCGGTAGGGTGGTGAAGTAAAGTGTTCCTTTGCATCAATAAAATTAAAAATAATTTCGTTTTCTATATCGATTTCTGGTAAAATCTTTTCTTTAAGAGAATAATAAGGCTTATAGTACCTAATCCATCCTTCATCTATAATTTCGCTACCTTTTACCTCAAATTTGTGTTTATTTATTTCGATAATAATAGATTTATTTGAAAACAACGCAGGTTTTCCAAATAAGGATAAATATCGTTTAACAATTAAATCGTAAAGTTTTATTTCTCTTGAGGAAAAACTCTTATCAGGTTTGTTTCCAGTAGGGTGAATCGCAGGATGTGCAGCATCTATTTTCTTTCCTTCTGAAGGTTTAAACTTTTTTGATGTAATTATTTCATTAGCATAATCTTTGTAATTATTTTGATTTTCAAGCTTTGTAAGAATTGATTTGTGACCAAGTGTCATTGGTAATTTTTGACTATCTGTTCTAGGATAGGAAATCAGAGCAGATAAATATAATTTCTCTGCTATTTCTAGCGTTTTATGTGGAGAAAATTTGAAGTGAATATATGCTTCTCTCTGGAGATCACCCAAATTGAAGGGTGGAAAAGGATATCTTGATTTTTTCTCTTGAATAATATCTTTAATTTTGCCCACTAAGCTTCTACAATCATCTACGATTTGAAAAGCCTCTTTCTGATTGTTTATTCTTGATTTCTCATAAGATGCTTTGAAATTTTTACTTTCAAGGATAACTTCACTTTCAATTGTCCAATAAGGGATGGGTAAAAAAATATTTATCTCGTTTTCAAGTTCCACTACTGAGTTCAGGGTTGGGCCTTGTACACGACCAATTGAAATTGTTTTAAATCTCCCTGATACTCGTTTAAAAGCTGAACTAAGTGCTCTCGAATAGTTAATTCCGTATAACCAATCAACATAGTGTCGTATTAAACCCGAATTTAAAAAACCTGAATCCAATGTCTTTTCTCTATTGTCATAGGCTTTAATTATATCTCTTCTTGTTAGTGTAGAAAATTTCATTCTTTCTGCTTGGTCTCTACCTAAGATATATTTCAGAATTAGATAACCTATTACTTCCCCTTCTCTATCAAAATCTGTCATAACAATAATGTCTGTTGCATTTTTTGATAAGCTCTTGAATACATCTATGAAGTTCTTAGTTCTTGCTGTTTTATTCACTTCATAATTGGGTTTCCATTCATAATCTAGTACAGGATAGTTCCAAGTTTTGCTGATTGAACTGAGAGCAAGAAGATGCCCTAAAGCAGGTGCAATAACGATTTTAATGCCATCTCTTTGACATAAATACACAGGTACATTCTTTATTCTGTTAAGTTCAGGTTTGTTATTCTTATCAAGAGCTCTAGCAATTCGTTGAGCTGCTTGAGGTTTTTCAGATATTCCAAGAATGTAAGGGCCTTCAATAGTGGACAATTTATCGCCTCTTGATTGTTTTCCTTCTTTAATAAGGAAACGTGTTGAATGGAGCCAGGACCGGGATTTGAACCCGGGATCCTTAAAGGAACTGATTTTCAAGACCAGCGCCGTTGTCCGCTTGGCTATCCTGGCAAACTTAAACAAAATGTTCAGCTGTGATTTAGTTAAAAATATATCTAAAGTAGTTTTTCATGTCATCCTTCAAGTACCTAAGGTGTTGTTAACCGCCATGAGATATGGGTATTATTCTGATTTGCATATCAGTGCTTATTTTTGTGTTTATTTTTTTTGTAGTCCTTAGCTCCACTTTATCTGAAAGAATCAAATATCCATATCTAATGTTATCTCCAGAAATCAGTGTCTTAAATATATCTTCTTCTTTTGATAATATAGAGAGTAAGCCTTTCAAAATAGTTGTCTCTTCGTTCACTTCTCCGACAAGAGTATGAACTCTTGATGAAATAGATGGATGAAGAAGAATTGTAATTTTATGAAATTGCAAATAATCACCTGTAAAAAATAAATATGTGGGTAGGAAATTTAATTATCCCACTTCAATTTCAAACATCGCTAACAAGTCTTCTATATCTTGTGATAACTGTTCATCTTCTTCGCTTAATTCAGCGCCCTCTTCTGGTTTTAGAAATTCGATAGCTCTAACAAAACCATTTTCACAAATCATTCTAGGAACATGGGAACTTGAAAAGAAAATTCCCTCAGGTGGTTCATCTAATTCTTCAAAGGCTCCTTTGTAGGTTTCAGTAAACACCTTGTTACCAATTATAACTAGATCTCTGAAGAAACCTTTTGGAGCACCCAAATCCCTTAGAACCTCAAATGATTTTTCTAGTAAATTGTCCTTAATTTCAACTGAAGGTTCAGGTTTTTTGATTTCCATGGAATCTGATTCCAATGCAGATAGGATAGTTGGCATTGGACGATTACCTGGGGCTCCCATTTTAGCCATATGAGTAGGTAATTGCGAAGAAGAAACCTGTGCAGGTCGATCTTTAAGTCTTGTTTCATCATCTGAAACAGCAACAGTTTGAGTAGATTCTTCAGCTTTAGAAGCTTCTTCAAACACATTTATTTTTCTTTGTCTCTCTATAATTTCTTCAGCTCTTTGAACTACATTATCTGCAACTAGACTTGATTTACCGATTTTTTTCACCATAGCAACAAATTCTGCAGTTTCATCATTCTGATCACAAGTTTGTGGAATGTAAGCAAATCCATATTCTTTTTTTCTCAAATCTGAAAGAGCTCTACTTCCAATGAATTTTTTTCTTATTGGACAGCTTGATCCTTTCCATAGCCACATTCTTTTTTCATCTTCATCTACAATAATTAGAACTTTTTCCGCAATAAGATCTAATTCTTGTGCTTCAACCAAAGATCCGTCCTCTTGGACTTCTAGATATCTCATTATATCTTCACACTCTAACTATGCTCGAGTTATATATATAATTACGTTTAATAAAAGTTATCAAAGTATCCAGTTTATTTTTTTAGTAACCAAGTATTAGAATAATACAGAAATAAGACAAAAAATTTCCACTGAAATAAAGAATTAGAAGGGTTATTAAGGCGGAGGCTTTTCGTTTTCTATGTTCTTAGGCGCCTTTTCTTCAGGTGTTTCACTCTTCTGTTTTTTATTAAGACCAAGTTTTACAGCTATAAATCCGAATAAATCGAATAATGAGTCAATCCAAATACTGACTGTATTTAAGATAGGAACGCCTTGCTTCTCAATTATAAGTGCGAAAAAGATTGTTCCAAAGAAACCTATTGGTTTTCCTAAAACATCATGTGCCCACATCCAAGCAGGATCATGGCCAGTACCATAAGTAACTTGCAAAGTCACCGTCATTCCTATAACTAATGCAATCCTCAGGAAATTCCCAATAATTAATGCTATTAGTGCATATATAGTAGCTTTCACTTTGTTCCAGAAATCTGCTGGAGTAACAATTATTAAAGCCATGAGAAGAGCACCAGCTTGCATGCCAGTACATGCTCTCACTACAGCAAATCTTCGTGAAGCAGTTATTGATTTGATTACAGGGGTTAAAGCATTATGTCCATCTAGTCCAGTCAGAATATTTACTATTGCAACTATGAAAGTGCCCTCTGGATCTTTATCACTGTAAAAACCATCGAAAACAACATCATATTTATAGATTTGAAGTATTTCAAAAACGGTATTGTTGGTAATTTTTTCAAGAAAATAGTAGTCAGGAACCAAGTAAAGTAGTACTGTTAATAGCACAACAAAAGTAAATGAAATGAGTGAGTAAATGTATTTATTCTTACCTTTTGGATTTAATAAGGCTCTCATCAAAATAGAATTATCATCGTTTACCTTCTTCCCCATTATGTTTCAAGTTGAAAAAACCTCAAACAATTAAAAATGATTCGTTTGGTAGAATTTCTTCATAATTAGCTCTTTTCCGAATTGTGTTTCATAAAGAAATCTGATAATTTCACCATTTCTGGAGGTTTAGTTTTAGTATAATCAGATTCTGCGATTTCAATACCCTCAAACAATGAGTCAAAGTTATGTTTTATTATTGCTAATCTATTCTTCAAATATTCTGAAAGATGGTACTTATTAATTAAATTTTCAGCCATTTTGAAATATTTGGTTACTGATTTTTCAAATACTGTTAAGTTTAAATTAGGCATGTTACAATTTGGACAGACACCAGCCAAAGGTATCCTTCTATAAGTTCTATTACACTTAGTGCAGCGAATTTTCTGGGAACCAAATCTTCTTAGATTCCCAATAAGATCTGGAATGAAATGGTTTACAACGATTCTCGTTGCAACATCTTGAACGTCAACTGCTTTAATTAAGCTTGCAACGCTAAGTTGTGCATCTACTTTTTCTTGCATTTTATTCAGATTCTTGTAAGTCGTTGATTCAGGACCATCAAAGATTTTAGATGTTTCATGAGAATACAGAAAACCCTCATAAGCACTTTCATCATTTAATCTGTTGCTTATCATATCTATTAATGTAATAACAGATTTGGGTGGTGCTTTCGATTGAGTAGCTTCATAGAAGGACAATGGATATTTTGAGCACGTATCAACATTATGAGATTCATCATCAACTTCGTGAGGATTTAGATTTGACACTAAAATTAGTGGTGCATCCATTTGCCCTCCTCGAATTTTAGGAAGATAATTCTTTGAAAAGTTGAGAAATGCATCAAGGCCAAGCAAAACTGAATCTTCATCACCATCACAGTTTCTACGTTTAGCTGCATGCCAATATGGATGAGCAAAATTTACTTTAGCTTTTGTGAAACCTATAATTCGTCCTACAATTCCTGCAGAAGTATGGGGAGCAAGACCAATTATAATGCTACCAATCAAATCTGTTGGTTTTTTAGCATTATAATATTTTGGCAATTTATACACTTTTTCGAGAAGCTCATCAATAAAATTCGCAATTTTTACTAGATGATTTCCACCATCAATGTTTAGTATCACATCTTGGATTTTTAACTCTATTATTTGATCATCTTTTTCCAAAGGATTTCCGAACATATCGCTTGTATATCCAATACTGTGTAATTGTTGAATAGAAACACCTATCTCTTTTGATTTGAAGTGTGTTAAAATAGCATCTGTTGCATCAAAACGGATGGTTCCGTCTCTATATACAAAAACATCATGTTTAGCTCTTAAAAACCCTTTTTCAAGTAATTCTGGAGCTTTATTTTTATTCATAAGTTTTTTTACAGCTTTCACTTTCTGAGGTAATGGCCCTCCTAGATTATGTCTTATTTCCCTTACTCTTGATTCAAGTGGGTAATTAACGCGACTATAACCATTTGTGTCCCTTCCACAAGTTGGACATTTTTCTTTATCTATTTGAACATTACAATTTTGGCAATATCTCACTATGGAAGTAGGTTTATTACATTTAGTACATAGAACTTTGTGAGTATATTCTCCACAAACGGGGCATTTTCGTCGTGATAATTCAATGCTAATTTTATTTTGTTTAGATGCAGTTAAGAGATCTCTTAAACGACCTCCCGCTTCTTCTATTGGAAACAACATATGAACTGGTGGTCTCATGCGTCTATCTTTGGCTTTTTCTGGCCTTCCCATTCTACCACCGGTGTAGATTGGGCACTTATCTCTAACTTTCAGATCATCAAATGAATTTATTACATCCAGAATCTTTTCCTTTTTGTTATTAATTGGTAAAAGAATTTCATTGCGAATCCCTAAAGAATAACTAAGAGTGGAACCATGTTTTTCAAAATTAATAAAACCATCTTTAATCTCATGAAAAACACATAAAGTTTCCAAAATTTCCTTTATACTTGCCTCATTGGGTATTTTTAACGTTTGATTTTCAAAGGATCCTTTTTCCGTAATATGTTTCCTTAAAAGTTCATATTCATTCACGGAAATACTTGTCCAGTGGTATGTATATTCAGGATGTAAAGGAATATCAAATATTTGAGATACCTTGATCGCTTCATCCGGAGTTGGTATTGTGTTATAAGGATCATCAATAAATGATATAATTCGTTTTTTAGATTCCGTTTTCAAATTGCTTTCCACTTCAGAAGAAAGACTAGCAAACGCTTCTTCCAGTTCTTGAGCCCACCATTCTTCGCAATAGCCAGCTGGAATTAAATCACAATTATTTTGATTGAATTCTCCTACTCCATACAGCATGTCACCTAAAAATAATACTTCTTCTATGCTATCTTGGAGTTTCTTTGCTTGGTCATAGCTATGAACTTTAATTACATCACCATTCTTTAATTTCACAATAGGAGGATGTATAGTATCTACGGGCATTACTATTGCCCCTTTACCAGGTCTTTCAGTTCTCACGTGAGTTCCACAAGCTAAGAAGTCATTAACAACCCCCATTAAAGCAGGATGAATACCCATACCTGCAAGACCAGTTGTTCGAGAACGACCGTATCTTATTCTGAAACCACCCTTTACTGATGGATGAGCAAATACTGGTCTTCCCCCAATTACATCTTTTATATAACCCATATCAGCTGAAACTTCGTCTTCATTAACTTCTGCGTCTAATTCTACCTCATCGTTTATATCATAACCTTCACTTATTTCGTTATCTGCAGACACATCAGTTTTTTCGTGAAGTTCAATCAACTCTTCAAACCATGACCACCCCTCCAAATTATTTTCAATAATACGTCTTTGGAGTTTTTTTGTTCTACCTACCAATCCATCGTTAAAAACTAAACAAGCTCCTCCCCTAAGCCTGTTTGTTTCAACCCTTCTTAAATCACGATTTCCAGTTACTTCAACTTTGTCTGTTGGCTCCCCCGTTATTTCAATTGGTATGTTTTGAGCTGCAAATCTTTGTTCATCTTTAGTTGTTGGAAGCTGTAAATGACTAACTCTATTATATAGTTCAAGCTCCTCAATATATCTTTCAACCTCTCTTTGGGATGGCTGATATTTTTCTATTGATAATTTCTTTCGAATATAGTCTGCTAACAGAACACTCATCCCTGCCGCAGTTCCACCAGCGGAACGTATTGGTCCAGCGTAATATACAGCTAAATAATCGGAATTGTCGTCGTTTTTCTTTATTTTTACTTTTGCTATCCCTTCCAATGGGGCAGCGGTTATACTTTCTGTAATAACTGCGAGTGATGTACGTAAAGCCTGTTCAGCTAATTGTTCTTTATCACCTTGTATGAATTTTCCTGAACATATTTCCTCAGCAATTTGAAAAGCAACAGCTTCTCGAGAAAGACCACTTTGTTCAAGTTCTCTGATCTTTTTTCCTATCCCTTCTGGACCTATTAAACCTTCAACCCTATCAGCAATATCCTTTGCTATTGGAATTTCAACCTCTAAAGACGGATCAAGACCTTTTTCTCTAGCTTGTGAAGCTACAGTATAGATTTCCTGTAAACTTTCATTTATATCCTTGAAATATGCCATCATACCAACAGATAGATTTCCATTCTGGCTTATTTTTTTCACCTACCTTATCTTTAGGATTTAATTTTACAGATAATCTTCACATGATTTCATATACAGTTTTTACGTTATATTGTAACTGATTGGGTTTTCTTGTATGCATGGATAAAGCTTTTTTAATCTTTATTTAATGTTTAAATGTGATTAGTATAACAATTGCAACTAAGAATTTGAGGTTTTTGTATACTCTTAATGAAGTTTTATCTGATGTAAAAGAAATTAAAACTAATCACATTTTGCCTAGAGATTCAATACCTCCTAATACAGATATTATAATCACAACTGAAACGGAAAAACAAGTATTTGCAGAGAGGAAGGTATTTGTTCCCAAAGCGTTTAATCTTTATTATCTCTACTCGAATCTTTTTCTTCTTAAAAACGATAAAAAAATGTTTGAAAGAGTTGTAATTGGAATAGATCCGGGAAAAACCATAGGTTTTGCTGTTTTAGCAAATAATGATTTGATATTAGGTACCGCTGAGTTCTTTTCAGCTGTAGACTCAGTTAAAGAAGTGATAAAGGTTTTTTTCAATGTTGAAACAAATGATTTCATAATAAAAGTAGGTGAAGGGGGAGGAGTCATAAGAGAAGAAATAGTCAAACGAATAGAGGAAATCTTTCGTGAAAAAATTGTTCTTGAAGTAGTAAAGGAAGATTTTACCTCTAAAAATCAAACATTTTTGAAAGACAAAAATTATAGTAAAAATGTAAAATCTGCAATTTTAATAACTAGGAGAAGATAAATGATTTTTGTTAAAAACGTACTCTTTTAAACAAAAAAATAGAAAGTTGTGTACTTGATTTGTACTACGTAGTATAAGAAGAAGAAGAAGAACAGAAATTACGTAAAATGAGCACTACGCAATTATCTAAAAGTATTTAAAAAATCGTAAAAAACGATTATTGTTATAATGCGTGTATAAACTATTAAGAGGAAAGATATTCGAATGAAAGGCGTCGTAATGCAAGATAAGACCATCGCCGAGATGATTAAAGAGATTCAAGAGCAATATAATATTGTTGGAAGAGATGGAGAGTTAAGAAAAGCTTTAGCTGCCAAATTAGCAAATAGACACATTCTTCTAGAAGGAGATGTGGGTGTGGGTAAAACAACCCTTGCTCATGCAATTGCTTCCTACTTTACTCAGGATCTTGAGAGAGTAGATGGAGACGAGAGGTATAGTTCTGCAAAATTAGTTGGTCATTTTGATCCACCCATGGTGATTGAAAAAGGCTATTCATGGGATTCATTTGTTACTGGACCCCTAACTAAAGCAATGCAACAGGGTGCTATACTCTTTTTAAATGAGTTAAACAGAATGCCAGAAGGCACTCAAAATGTTTTATTAGGGGCAATGGACGAGGGAACAATTATCATCCCAAAACTTGGAGATGTTAGTGCAAAAGAGGGATTTTTTATAATAAGTGCAATGAATCCAGCAGAACTTGTAGCAACAACACCATTAAGTGAAGCTCTAAGAGACAGATTTGTCTGGATAAGATTACAATATCAATCTGAAGAAGAGGAACAGAATATTGTTAGTGTTAGAACTGGAATTAAAGACGAGAAGATTGTTAAAATGGCTGTAAAAATAATCAGACAAACCAGAGATTGGCCTGATTTAAGAAGAGGATCTTCTATTAGAGGAGCCATTGATTTAGCAGCTATCGTTCGTTTTCTAGAAGTCAATGACATGGAATCATGGATTGATGGTTCAATAATGGCTTTGGCAACAAAGGTCGAATTAGAAGACGGTGTTGAAAGCCTAATAGAAGATGTTATTAAATCCATCGTTGTCAGTACATTCAAAGATACAGATTTTTTCTAGATGAGGGAAGTGGAGATCTGTATAAAGAGGAGCTACAGCGTCCTTTTGTCTTTCGAGGGAAAATGGATAAAAATAGATTGTTGGAAGCTGAAATTGTCTCAGGTAAAAGGAAGCCATCTGTCTATGCTAGCTTATCAGAGGGTATGAGTTATTATGAAATTAAAAAACAAACAGAACTTGCTTTAGATGTAGATAATATGCCAGCTATTCAGGGTTTGGCCATTTCAAATAAATTTGCTGTTGCAGAAGCACTAGACTCAAAGAAAGGCTATACATTAATCTCCAGGCGAGCATCTAGAGGAGATAGTAGTGCTCCAGAATTGTTTTTTATGTTGAGAACAGCACTTGATGATAGAATGAAACCAGTGTTTCGTAGACTAGCAAGACAAGTTATCCTTTCAACTGCTTTTGGAATTACAAGTCAAGGTATTCGAGGAGAAGTATTTGAACAAACTGAATATGAACCAGGTTTAGATGAATTTGATATTGATGAAACACTGGAACGATTTCTCCAAAACAGAAGTAGAATATTGAATACAGAAGATATAGTTAGTCTTGAAAGAAAAGAGAGAACAAAAACCGCAGTATTGATTTTTGACACATCAGGTTCATTGTATGGTGAAAGGTTTACAACTGCTGCGTTAACTGTTGCAGTTATGGCTTACAATCTAGCAAGAGATAACTTCAGTGTAGTAATCTTCAATACAAAAGCCTATACAATAAAAAGAATAAAGGAACGTATCAAGACTGATGAGTTAGTAAACAGAATTTTGGAAAGCGAAAGTGCAGGATATACAAATATATCTGAAGGTTTAAGATTTGCAGGTTTAGAGCTTGATAAAATTAAGCGAAGAAATAAATTTGGTATCTTAATAACTGATGGGGCATTCAATAGAGGCGGAGATCCTAGACCATATCTGAGATATTTCCCCAAGCTTCATGTAATTTCGTTACCAAGTAAACATGATTGGGGGAGAAGAGTTTGCAAAGATTTAGCAAGATTAGGTAAAGGAAAATATTCCGAAGTATCTAGCTACAAACAAATCCCAAGAGTTCTAATGAGATTACTTAGAGAGACATAAGGAGGTATCGCAGATTTCACCTCCAAAAAAAAGATCTAAAAAAAACATTCCCTATTTAGGAAAAAATACCCTATTTTATTGCTATGAATGTGATCTTCCTATTATTAAATCACATATATGTCCAGTTTGCAGAAATGCAACTGGACTATTACCTCTAACGCCTCCTTTTGATGTGAGACCTGCAAAGATGAACGAGGTCAAAGAAATTCAAGAATTAATCAAAGAAAATTTTGGAGAGAGGAGTGAAATCTTTTTGGATGATGATATTGTTCTTCTTAATCATCTTGGTTCTGAAGATCAAATGGATGAAATTATCTTATTTGGTAGAAGTATAGGAACTCGCAGATATGATTTGCTAAGAAGTAAATGGATAATCAAACTTAATTCTAATGGTTTATCACTACTTGAAGGTAAAATAACAAAAAACTGGGTTAAAATAGACTCTGGAGCAAAAGAGAAGATTATTCAAGGAGCAAATATCCTAATCCCTGGTGTTTTAGATGCTGATGAGAATATTAAATACGGAAATTATTTAGTAGTTCTTGATGAAGAAGAAAAGGTCATTGCTGGGGGAATTGCGAGAATTGATGAAAATGAACGACAGAATAAGGAAAGGGGAGTATATGCTAAAAATTATCTTTCTGTAAAAGAAGCATTTAAACCAAAGAAGAAGAAACATTCTTGGAATGAAGTTGTGAAATATAATATAGAAGGATTACAAAAATTAGAAAATGAGAGCATAGAATTTGTGCAAAAAATTAGAAACGAACTTAGATTACCGATGTTAGTTTCGTATAGTGGTGGAAAGGATAGTCTCGTAACTTTATCTATTATACAACAAGCTTTTCCAAAAAATGAATATAAAGTAATGTTTGTTGATACAGGAATTGAATTTCCTGAAACAATTAAATATGTTAAAGATTCCAGTGTGGAATTAGATTTTAAAGATCAATTAATCACAGAAGAAGTTTCATCTGAATTATTTTGGGGAGCATTTGACAAATTTGGACCTCCAGGAAGAGATTTTAGACACTGTTGTAAATTTGCAAAATTAGCTCCAATTCAAAGAGCAATCAGTAAAGAATTCAATAATGGCAAATGTATAAGCTTTGTAGGGCAAAGAAGATACGAATCGTTTAGAAGAGCATTATCTGATATTTGGGAAAACCAATACATACCTAACCAAATTAATGTCTCCCCCATCCAAGAATGGACCGCATTCATGATTTGGCTATATATATTATGGAAAGATCTTCCATATAATCCTCTCTATGATATTGGATATGAAAGGATTGGTTGTTGGGTCTGTCCATCATCAGATATGGCCCAATTCGAAATTTTGAGAAACAATCATCCGGAACTTTATGAGAAATTATATAATGCAGTAGAGAGATGGAAAAATAAAAGAAAGCTACCAGACGATTATTGGAAATATGGTCTCTGGAGATTCAAAAAACTACCGAAAAAGATTCTATCTGCTTTATCAATTAATAAAAAAGAGTATATAAAAATCTCACAAGACATAACGCTCTCATCACTACAGATTGAAGCTAGTGATTGTGTAACCCAACCTGTAAGTGTTATAGGGGCTTTCTCTGAAGCTGTAGATTTAGACAGTATAGTAAATTTCTTACCAATCTTAGGAAGGGTTCAATATAATAAGAAATTAAATTTTGTTCGCATTTCAAATAGAAAAAGATCAATTTTGGTCTATTCTGATGGTACTTTTAAAATCAATTTCAAGAAACAGAAAATACTTACAAACAACATGATTCAAGAGATAAATAATGTTTTTACATTTACTATTTTGCGAGCTTTAGGATGCATTGGTTGTGGTTTATGTAAAGGTAAATGTGAATATGAAGCGATTTCTTTTCAAAATAACACTATTTTCATTAGTGAACAATTATGTTCAAATTGTAATCTTTGTTTTGATGTATGTCCAATTGTTACAGTTGTTCATAAAGGATTGAAAAACAGAATTCATCAAGAGATACAAGAGAGTAAACACAATAAATAATTAAACTCTACATCCATAACCTTTTTTTATAAACACTTTGAGCTTGCTTTGATTAAATATGCCAGCAAACCCAAATCGTGAGTTTCTATTAGAACTTAGTGGACTTCTAAACAAAAGAGTCAAAGTTACTATGAACAGTGAAAAAGTATACACAGGTGTTCTACGTGGTATCCAAGACAGTTCTCTTAATGTTGTCTTAGCAGAAGCAACTAGCAAAGATGAAAGCTATTTTAGAGTATTCATTACTGGTCCAAACATTGTTGAAATAACTTTAGCTGAAGAACCCTTTGATTTAAGTGGCTTAGCTAGTGAACTAGCACAAATGTTCCAACCTCAGAATGTTAAAATCATCGAAGAAGCTGCTATTATTCAAGTTTTAGATAGATTTACTGTAAGTGAAGAAGGTGTTAAAGGAACAGGACCAATTGCAGAAAGAATCCGCAAAATTTTTGATAAATATAAAGCAGAAAAAGACTAATAGTAAAGTTAAAGATACCTTTTTCTTACTCATTTTAGTGTAACGTAGGTTTGTTAAATGGATGACATTATAGCTTCAGATTTACATGGAAGGTTGGGAATCCTCGATTTACCAAAAGGTAAAGTTACAACGCCTACACTTGTTCCTGTATTAGATCCAAAAAACAACATAGTTTCAGCTGAAGAAATGAACAAGAAATTCGGGTTCAATTTTATAATTTCAAGCGCATATTTATTCTTAAAACGTCATGGAATACCAGATGGAATAAAAAGTATTCATGAACACATGGGTTTTGAAGGAAATATTATGATGGACAGCGGCGCATATCAAATCCTAGCTTATGGAGATGCTGATATAAGCCCAATACAATCTCTTCAAATACAAACTGATCTTAAAGCAGATATTGGAGTTATACTTGATGTTCCAACACCTCCAACAGATACGTATCGACAAGCTAAGAGGAAGATGGAGGAAACCATTAATCGAGTTAAAATGTCTTTTGATTTCGTAAAAAGAACAAAGGAAGTAATTTGGACTTTACCAATTCAAGGAGGGAAAAATATTCAATTAATTAATGAGTACATTAAGGAAGTTACCAACAGAGGATATCTAGAGAATTTTGGCTTTCATGCACTTGGAAGTGTGGTACCCATCATGGCACAATATGATTATGTTTCACTTTTTACTATGATAAAGGAAGCAAGAAGTTTACTCCCCCATAATGTGCCTTTTCATTTGTTTGGTGCTGGGCATCCAATGATTTTTCCATTTATTGTAGCTCTTGGTTGTGATACTTTCGATAGTGCAGCTTATGTTTTGTATGCAAAAGAGGGAAGATATATGACTACATCAGGTACTTATCATCTTACTGATTTATTCGATTTTCCATGTCCTTGTGAAGTCTGTTCTAAATGGAAGCCTAAAGAATTGTTGGGAGTAGAAGAGGAAACAAGAATTAGGAACTTGTCTTTGCACAATCTATATGTCTCTGCAGCTGAAATAAAGAGGATACATGTTGCATTAAAAGAAGGAAGATTATGGGAACTGCTTGAATTGAGAGCACGATCTCATCCGTATTTATATAAAGCTTTTCAATATTTAACTAAGGAAGTTCAAGAAGATTTTTGGGAAATATCCACACCTATAACAAAACAAATAGGTCTAAAAATCTATGATGAAAAATCGTTTTATCGTCCTGAACTTACAAGAGCGAGGAAAAGAATACTGCAAAATTATACACCAGGAAGTTCTAATCTCGTTATTCTCGTTTGTTCTGGTAAAAAAAGTCCCTTGGAAATAATAAATTCAAATATAAAAATCAGGAAGATGTTGAAAGAAAGAAGAGAAGATACTGATTACGTCATCTTTCTACCATTTATTGGGGTTGTTCCAATAGAACTCGCGGAAACTTATCCTTTCAGTCAATTTGTTTTCTCTGAGGTTTTAACTATTGAACTAATAAAAAAGGCAAAAGAAGAAGTGAAAAAATTTATCTCTAAAAATGAATATGAATCTATTAAAATTAGTTCAATCGATTCTGTTGAAATTTCCGAAGAACTTAAAATCTCAATACCTGGTCTGTTTGAAGATTCCTATATGAGTGTTAAATTGATAGAACTAGATGAATTATGAGAATATTTCCTCACAACATTCGCGAGTTTTTATATTATTCTTTCAATTAACATATGATGAATATAGATAATAGACAACAATTTTTTTATCTAGATGCAGGAAAAACGATTGATTCCTTGGAAGGAGAAATTGTATCAGTTCATTTCAGCCAATGGGGGACATACGGTAAAGTAAAGGTTGAAAATGAAATTTACAATTACAAACTAAAAAACTCAGAGTTTGCAAAAAGCATAATTGTAGGTCTAGATCTTATAATAAAGAATGGCTTCTGTATAAGAAACAAAAAAGGTGAAATTGTTGTAACAGAAGGCAAATTTGGTAGTGCAAACACAGCATTCAAAGTTGATCGTTATTATTGTAAGAAACAAAATGAAGAGCAAACAATAACAGGTTTAGTAAAATCAACTTATGAAAAATTAGATGAAACTGGTTTAAGAATTGAATTATTCCTTCCCCCGAATAAGGAAATACAGTGTACAATAACTGCTCAAAAGACTAAAGAAACTAAAAAGACACTGAAAGTTCATCAAATAACAAAAGGTTCTATCATCAAGATTAAAGGAAAAGAAACTGATACAGACTTTTATGTTAAATCAATAGAAATTCTCCCTGAAAACCATTTCTGGTATATTTTCTTGAGTGCTAGGGAGAACCAACAAGAACACGTATCTATCTTATTCCAAATAATGAATAATCAAATGGAAATAGTAGATTCTTTTTATGAATCATTCAAAGATATTTTATTTAATATCGGAAAAGATGTTTCCAAAACTTCTCTTGTAGCATTAAGAGACTTACTACATTCAAAAATCTTCAATGGAGAATTAATTTTTCCCTACAATATACTTATACCAGAGCATCGAATTAGGAAATATTTCAATCAGATGATTGACTTTTGTAGAGAGTATATCTATGAAAATAAGAATCTAAATGGTCCAGAAGGTATTCTATTACTAATAAGAAATTTCTATCCGGAATATAAACTATAAATCTAGATTGTATTTGAAAGTTACTTACTGAAAAAGAAAAGGGATTATTATTTCCTTTCAATGGCTATCTCGATATGCACATCTTCAGGAACATGAATCCTCATTAAAAGCCTCATGCTTTTTTCTTCTGCATCCATATCGATAATTCTTTTGTGCAACTTCATTTCATAATGATCATAAGTTGCGGTTCCATTACCACATGGAGATTTACGAACAGGTAGAACTATACGTTTTGATGGAAGTGGAATAGGTCCTCTTATACGTACTCCTGTTCTTTCTGCAATCTTTTGTATTTGATTACATATCTTTTGTATTGAATGGGGATCATTTCCTATTAATCTAATTCTAGCTCGTTGAGCCATCGTTTCACCTTTGAGAAAAACGTTTGGAGGGTTTTAAGAAGATTTCGTTTTAGTAAGAAAATAAAGAAATGGAAAACACTTCAAGGAGAAGGGCTTTCACTGCTTGAAAGCATACTTTCTAGTCTTTGAATTCGCTGTTCTAAGGTTTCAATACGCTTAACCATCTGAATTATTGTTTCTTCTACCGCAGTCATTTCTTCTTGATTTTCTCTCGAAGCTGTTGCTACTACTTCTTTGAATAATATTTGAGCTTGTTCCGTAATTTCTTTAGTAATCTGATCAAGCATAAAATCATTTATGTATAAATTAACCTCTGAAACTACGGATTTGATATTCTCACGGATTCCTCTCTCACTAATATCTTTCACAACAACACTAGCTTCAACGACATCAACAAGTTTAATTTGAATCATCCATTGTCCTTTTACATTAAGCAATTCAACAATGTATCTTGTTCCAGGAACTTTTGTTTCATACATTAAACATACCTCACAAATTTCAATTATGTTTCTTTAACTCAATCTTGATTATACTATTTATCATACTATAATACTGTCTTTTACTTAAAACATTAACGATAATGAGTTATCAATTATAGGAATAAGAAACATGAGGATAAATCTTTAAATTATTAATAACAATGGACAAACATCAATGAGTAAGTACATCAATCAAATCTACTCTTCAATGGAAAACAAAGAAAACATACGTAATGTTAGTATCGTGAGTCATGTAGATCATGGAAAAACTACTCTTTCGGATCATTTACTCCAAGCTGGAGGACTGATATCAAAAGCTATGGCCGGAAGCGCAAGAGCTCTTGATTTCCTTGAAGAAGAGCAAAAAAGAGGAATTACAATAAAAACAACTAATATTTCCTTTAATTATGATCATAATAATTCTCAGTATTTGATTAATCTAGTTGATACACCAGGGCATGTGGACTTTTCAGGTATGGTCTCTCAAGCACTACGACTTGTTGATGGTGTGATTATAGTTGTGGATGCGGTTGAGCAAGTAATGGCACAAACTGAATCCGTTATTAAGCAATCAATGAATGAATGTTTAAGACCGATTCTTTTCATCAATAAGGTTGATCGTTTGATTAATGAGCTTAAATTACCAAAAGAAGAGATTGAAACTAGATTAAATAATATCATTCAAATGGTAAATGAGCTTATCAATCAATATGCTCCTAAACCATTTAAGAAAGAGTGGAAAATTAGTTTTGAAGAGGGAACAGTCATAATAGGAGCTGCTCTTTATGGGTGGGCAATTTCAAAATATTCAAGTGAGATTCCCCAATTTGATAAGATAATAGAATTACATAGAAACGACGATCTAGAACAGCTTAAAGATAGTTTTCCAATAATAGAAGCTGTGATGCTAGCTATAATAGAGAATATTGAAAATCCTAAAAAAGCTCAAGAACAACGTTATGAGTACATTATTCAATTTATTGACAAAAAATCAAAAGATGCCATTGTTAATTGTGATAATTCAGGTCCATCCATCTTGTGCTTAGGTAAATTGCTATATGAAGATAATAGAGGTATTATTGCAGTTACAAGAGTTTTTTCCGGAACAGTAAAATCTGGTACTGTTCTTAAAAATAGACGTACAGGAAAAGCATCTAGAATCCAGCAAGTATGCATCTACAAAGGGCAATCACTTATCAAAATGGATTCAGTAAGTGCGGGTAATATAGCAATTCTAATTGGTTTGAAGGATATCCAAATTGGAGATACATTTGTGAATAATGAAACTGATTTCCCAAATATACTATTCAACCAAATACCTTACCTTCAAGAATCAGTTATATCTAGACGCATAGAACCACGTAGAGTTTCAGATATACCAAAAATGGAAAAAATAATGGGTGTTCTATCTCTAATCAAACCAAATTTTCGATATACAACCGATGAAAATACAGGAGAAATGAAAATTCATGGAATAGGTGAGCTACAATTGGAAATCATTATTGGAGAAATTGAGGAAGCAGGTATTAATGTTGAAGTATCTGATCCTGAGGTGAGTTTAGCTGAGGAAATAGAAAAAGAAGTCCAACTAGTAAAAAATGATTATCTGAACCTATTGCAAATTACAGCTAAATGTAAACCTACAAATGAACTTGAGGAGGATTGTATATACTCGGACTATAGAGAGAATTGTCTTGTTGTTGATACAGAAGAAAAGAATAATGAGATTCTTGATTTATTAAAAATTGGATTTCAAAACGCTGTACTTAAAGGTCCACTGAAAGGTTTTCCAATTCGGAATATAACGATGGTTGTAGAAGAAATAGAGGAATTGTCCCCTGATTCTCTTAGATATGAAATTGTAATTCCCTTAGTGAGAAACATATTACATGAAGCAGTTATGAATGCAAATCCGGGAATCTATGAACCCATATACTCATTTTCGATAAATACTCCCATTCATTATCTAGGCCCAATTTTAACTGTAGTACAGAGATATGGTAGTAATATCGAAGATACTGAACATCTAGTTTCAAGGACAATAATTACAGGAGAAATAAGTGTTGAATCTTCCTTGCAAATTGCTACGGAATTAAGATCTGCCTCAGAAGGATACGCCTTTTGGCAATTTGAGTTTCAAGGATATAAAAGAAAAAAACTAAGTTAAATTAAATTTAAGTGAGTTCTAATTAAATTTATACCAAATTTACGTAAAATTTCTGATGTTTTTTTGTTGCCTTTCAAGTATTTACCTTTAATGATTTTTAATAATAAAAGAAAAAGATGGAGGGATTCTTAATTAAGGTCTCCACATAGGGGGTAAAATATTTTCGTCGCCATCGCCATCAGGATCGTACATCATGCATCACTTATAGTTTGTTATCTACATAATTAGAGGAAATTACTAAAAGACCACAAGAAAAAAAGTGATAATAAATTAAATGTAATTAATTGAACTCAAAAACGAAGGATGGTGGCTCAGAACTCAAGATCCTCAACATCTACTTCAGTAAAGGGCTAGATTCTTCATTGCCAGTAAGCTTTACACTTAATTCCTTTTTTAGTTTCCCATTTCTGTAAGTATTTTATGAGCAATTGATGAACACTTCTCAATTATTCTTTCTTTATCAAGGGATTGGTGTTCTTTATTCAAATATACCCCCTTTCCATTTACTATCAAATCTGTTACATCGGAGCTTGATGATGAGTATATTAGATTAGATAACGGATCATTCTGTGGCCACCAATGACTTTTTTCCAACGAAAGAATAGTTATATCTGCTATTGAGTTTTCAGATATTCCTTTGGATTCTGTTCCCAATGCTTTCATCCCATATATTGTTCCTAGCTTCAGAACATTGGCGTTCTCCATTACCTTTGGATTGTTTGCTAGATATTTTTGTAACATTGCTGAAGTTGTAAGTTCCTCTATCATTCCTAAATCATTGTTTGACGCATTTCCATCTGTTCCTACAGCTACATCTATTCCTAAATCTAGATATTTGTAAATTGGAGCAATTCCACTCGTCATTTTAAGATTAGATTGTGGATTATGTAAAACAGTAAAGTTTGATTTTCTCATTATTTCTCTCTCCCTATCTGTTGTATGAACGCAATGAGCTCCCAAAATCTTCTCCTCTGTTAAGCCGATTTTATGAATATATTCAATTGGTGTGTCCCCTAATTTCTCTTTGGCTTCCTCTACTTCTTTCACTATCTCGTTTAAATGAATGTGAATAGGTATTGAGTACTTTGCTGCTAAATCCTTAATTTCCAACAAACAATCCTCTGGTACAGAATATGGAGCATGAGGCCCAATACCATAATTAATTAGATTATTCTTGTTTGAAGCTTTGCTGCTAACTAAATTACGAACGTGTTTCCAAGTATTGTCTAGATTTCCTGATTCAGGTGTATTATCAAATACAGATGGACACAAAAGAGCTCTAATCCCTGCTTCCGTTACAGCTTTTTCTATTGACTCTGCATAAAAATATTGATCAATAAATCCTGCTACCCCTGCTTCAATTAATTCCAAACAACCTAACAATGCCCCATAATAAGCATCTTCAGAACTCATTCTCATTTCAAATGGCCAAATGAAATCATTTAACCATGTATCCAACTTCTCGTTATCGCATATTCCTCGTAACAACGTTTCAGGCAAATGAGTATGTGCGTTAATGTATGAAGGTATAGCTATATGATTTGTTCTTTCCAATTTATCATGACCTGCTAAAAGTTTCTTTACTTCTTCCGTTTTACCTACAGCAACTATCTGATTATTTTCTATAATAATAGCGCCATCTCTTATGATTGTATTGCAATCAGAACCTGCGATTATATATTTACACTCTATGAATAGATCACTCATTAGTGTTCAATGTAACTCGTAAGTAAAAAAGAAAAAGTTTTCTCTTCTAAAATGCTAATTATGATTAGAATTCATCCATCTCAAAAATCTTCGATAATCGAAAATCATTTTCGATAACTTCTCTTACCTGTTTGGGAGGTACAGTTAAGTGAATTCTTTTTGAACGACCATACCTACCTTTACTGATTACTTGTGCTGTTACAATACCAAGCATATCCAATTCGTTTATTAGATCTCCAACACGTCTTGCTGTTAAAATATCTAATCTAACAAGCTTACATATCTTGGAATAGATTTCATAGACATCACCAGTAGCTATTTCATCAGATTTTCCTTCACCAATAAATATAGCCTGTAAAACGGCTTTTGTTTGAATTGGTAGAGATGTTAGAACTTCAACTACTGTGTTCCTTTCTATAACCTGTTGAGCTTTTCTTACATGAATTTCAGTTACCTTCTCGTCACCATTTCTTTCAGCTAGTTCAGAAGATACTCTCAGTAGATCCAAAGATCTCCTTGCATCTCCATGCTGTTGAGCTCCCACTGCAGCACACAAATTGATTACACCAAACTCCAAAACATTCTTATGAAACGCTACATCTGCTCTCTGGGTCAAGATATCACTTAATTGTTCAGCTGTATAAGGTGAAAAGACCATCTCCTCTTCACTTAGACTACTGCGAATACGAGGATCTAATGTTTCTTTGAAATTCACATCATTTGTTATTCCTATTATACTTATTTTTGATTTCTTAAGATCACTATTTATCCTTGTAAGAACATATAATGATTCTGAGCTCTTGTGATATAACATGTCTACTTCATCTAAAACAGCAACATGAAGAGTATCCATTTTATCTATGGCGTCTTTGAATTTCTGATAGATCACATCAAAATGTAGCCCAGTAAATGGCACATCAATTCCTATATCTTCGCACAGTTGAGTTAGTACTCTATATTTTGTATCAACATGCTGACAGTTCATATAACTGTATTTGAAGGCTAGATTTCTTGATTTTGCTCTTTCTTCAAGCTTATTCAGAACATGTTTTGTTACAGCAGTTTTCCCAGTTCCTGTAGTTCCGTATATAAAAATATTTGACGGAGCTCCTCCCCTTAAAGCTGGAGCCAAGATTTTTGCCATTTCCTCAAATTTATCATCTCTATGAGGTAAAATATCAGGCACATAATGTGGACTCAGAACTTCTCTCTGTTTGAATACAATTGTATCAGCATCAAGATATCTGTCGAATATTTCATCTATATTTGATGATGGATCTTTACTCATGTTGTGTATCACCACTCGTTGCCAATATAGTTTTTCAATGCATGTTTAACTTTGTCGATAAGTGACGTTCAAAATGAATGAAAGTACACTTATTTGAATTAGTAATAAACTAGAGTAATATCAAGCTTTTTTGAACAAAATCTTTGGTCGTCCTCTTGTGTCTCTAGGAACTGATTCTTTTATTATAAGCCCCCTTGATATCATTTTAGCAAGGTTATCATACAAGGTTGAACGTGGGATATGTGTCAAAGCTACTAATTCTCCTCTTGTTAAAGGACCATTTTCTTCAAGTAAATTGAGTAAAAGATTCTCTAATCTTATTTCAAGATCAACTTCATCTGAGTAAACATATACTCTTCTACTACTGACAACAACCCCTTGAATCTGTGTTTTCTCGCTTATTTTCTTTGTAAGTAGATTTTTGCTTTGTTGCATTTTATCACTTCTTGATTCTATTACACATGGTTAGAGGATTTTTGTCGATTAAATAATTCAATATAATCCACAGAATATCAGAGTAATATCTAATATTTTTTTGGCATAGAATTATATATACCTCACTAATGATATCAAATAATATAGTTGTCCTTAAAACTAGTATATTAGATAATATACAAGAAATAGATAAACAGATTGATTCACTAATAATAGAGAATCCTCTTTTTGGCCTAGTCAGCATGAAGCATATTAAGTGTGGGAAAAAGAATTGTAAATGCGCTCAAGGTGAGAAGTTTTATCATGGTCCTTACTATTATCTCAGGTTGGAACCTGATTATAAGTATAGAAAATATCTCGGAAAAAAAATTCCTGGATCAATACAAGATAGACTTGAAGTTGGTAATAAAATAAAAGAACTTGAAAAGAAGAAGAGAAAATTTACTGATTCATTAAGAGGGTTAGAAGGAATTTAATTTTAGCTTTTTTTTGTTGTTCACTTTTTGGTATTACAGAATGTAATACGCAATAAATACGGTATACACAGTAATTACAGCGATTCACTAACACCTTATTTCCTCTTTAATAGGCTAAATCTAGAATATCTAGCCGACTATAACGTTATGTGAACATCTGTATTAGTTACGTTCACTATTTTTTCAAATGTGTGTGAACAAGATAAGGATAGCGACAAAAAAAGCATCATCACTAAATCACCATTGTGTACAGTTTCACGTATTTGTGAACTCAAATTTTCCACCCCTTCATTTCCACTGGAACAGACCGTGTAAGTGTATAATTCTCAAGAATCAACCTCATTCACATCATGTGAACATGGTTTAAAGCCTCATAACTGGAGAATTATACTGTACCCGACCATTTCCATTGGAACTCATTCACACACTTTTGTGAATTTTAAAGGAAAAATACGATTTTTGATGGAAATAAGCACAAATCTAGATTTATGAGTAGATCAAAAAACAAAGACAAATAGTGTAATTAGCATTAGAGATATAGCAATATTTTTCAAAAAAGTACAATTGGAAAAACTGATAAAAGAGCCATTTACCTTTGTTTTAGTCTATTGAAAATTAGGTGATATTCATGACAGAGTTTAATATAAAAATTTTAGAAGAATTGTGTAATGCTTTTGGTCCCTCAGGTTTTGAATGGGAAGTTCAGGTTAAATTGAAAGAATATGTGCAACCTTTTGCAGATGAGATTCTACAAGATAGAACAGGAACTTTGATTTTTACTTCTAAGGGAGATATAGAAGGTCCCAAAATTATGATAGCTGGACATGTAGACGAGGTTGGTTTTCAAGTCTCTTCAATAACCAAGGAAGGTTTTTTGAAATTCCATCAACTAGGAGGATGGTGGGATCAAACACTTCTTTCTCAAAGAGTTGTTGTCAGAACATCTGAAGGTAAACTCATTCCTGGTATTATTTCTGCTAAACCTCCTCATGTAGTCGATGCAGAAGAAAGAAAGAAAATCGTTACTAAAGATAATATGTTCATTGACATTGGTTGTGCGAGCAAAGCTGAAGCTGAAGAATTAGGTATAAAAATAGGTGATCCTATGATGCCTGATTCCAAATTTGAGATATGGAACAGGACACGAATCAAGAAGAAAGATGATGAAATAGTGGAAAGGAAAGATGTTACACTTGCTGTTGGTAAGGCTTTCGATGATCGTATGGGTGCAGTCATCACAGCTGAGGTTATTAGGAAAATTAAGGAAGAGAATATTTCCCATCCTAACGTAGTCTATGGTGCAGCTACTGTTCAAGAAGAAATAGGTTTACGTGGAGCTAAAACTGCTGCTCAGATGATTAAGCCTGATATTGGTATAGTTGTTGAAGTCGATATTGCAGGTGATGTTCCTGGTATAGATGAGTCCAAAGCTCCTACTAAGATGGGTAAAGGTCCCAGTATTATGACTTATGAACTTGCTATGATTCCTAATCCCAGGTATAGAGATTTTGTTATTAAGACAGCAGAAGAGTTAGGGATACCTTTACAATTATCTTTAATGACAGGAGGAGCAACAGATGCAGGACCAATACATCTAACAGAACTAGGATGTCCAAGTATAGTAATAGGAGTACCTACAAGACATATACACGCACACAATGGAATAATAGATCTAAAAGATGTGGATAACGCAGCAAAATTGATTCTAGAACTAATTAGAAGGCTGGACAAGGAAACAGTGGAATCGTTTACCAAAATATAAAATCAAGAAGAAAGGGAAGGGAAAACTTTTTTTCTAAATACACACGAGCGGAGCGGAAGTGAGAAGAGAAATCTTACCACATAGAAAAAAGATTCTGTGGTAAGAAATGAAGAATGAAGAAGAGGGAGAGAGATAGAAAATCTTACCACATAAAATATAATCTATGTGGTAAGATAATCAAAAATAAAAATCTGGGGTCTGACCGAGCTACCTGAAAAGTTCAGAAGGAATCTCAAGAACCTTTAGTTCCCCAAAGGATTCTAATAATTTCTTTGTTACTGAATATAATCTTTGAGACACATTTCCCTTTCTATTTAGTAATTTCTCATCTGCTAATCGCGCCAGATAAGTACTTACTGTACTCATCTTAATTCCTTCCTTGAATATTATCTCGTATAATTCACAAACCTCATTTGAAGTAAACCAATCCCCTTCAGGGTAGTGATTTCTTACTATGCTTGCTACACGTTCTATCTTTGAAGCGTTAAGAAGATCATGTATGCTTGCAGCTTTGAGTTCTTTTTCTTCTTCAACACCAGCAGCAACTTCTTTTCCTGTAACTAAAGCTAATGTAGTTTTCAGACTTTCAGTATCTCCTGAAGGTATCTTTATTGTTGTCCCATCAGGAAGCTTTATGGTGATTTCTTTTGGCATTATGATCACTCTGTTACAGTTAATTAGTCCTAATTTGAATATTTAAAGTTAGATATTACGTTAGGCTAGTATTAGACTGTTATTAGACTGGTGTTAGACTTTAATAAGTATAAGTATTAATCTACAATTTTCTTCTCTTGAGATCCCCACCCCATTCCTTCCACTCGAAACTTTTTTGAAAGAATAAAAATTTTTCTATAGTTATAGAGAAACATTTATATAATTAACATTTTACTTTAATTGGGAGACTATGTACATATTACTATAAACTATATCTCAGAAATATGTACATATATACATATATCTCCAGTTGAAATGATGGGGAGTGTGTCTACTTGTCATTCTATTCTAAATATAACAATAAATTTAAAACTTCATACAACATCGCTGAAAACGATAGCATGGTAACTAGAGTCAAATATTGTGCGAAGTGCGGGAGACCAGTTTCAGGACAGGTAAGTTATTGTGCTGACTGTACTGCTGATCTAACTGCTGGGATTCAGGATAGATGTTCTATCTGCGGTAAAAGTAAATTTATGTCCCCGCTAACGTATAATAAAAGAATCAATAAAGTATATTGTAAAGACTGTTTAAACGTCTTTGTTGCTGGTCTCAGAAGTAAGGAGATACCACAAAGAGAAATAAACAAGATGTTAACAAAGGATTTTGTTCCACTTTCGTGATTTCAGAATTATACTAGTTTTTCTTTAATCCTCTTCTACTTGCTGCGAAGGATCCTGATGATACTAATAAAATGAACCATAGAACTGATGCTAGAACTATTAAACCAAATAGAGTTAACCTTGAATGTGGAACTAGAAAGTATCTTGGTATTATCGATCCGAAATAGGCTCCAAAAATTATTCCTGGTATTGTTTGTAATATTGTTGCTGTATAATTAATGGAATGCAATTTGCCCTTTTTTATGCCTAGATCTGCCAATAGCTTGTAATCCTTTCTGTAAGATAGAAAGTAAAGGAAGCAGAAAACTATAACTTGAAAGGAAAAGATTGCGAACAATCCAATACCTAGAGTGTTGAACATCTGTGAAAATGTTCTATAGCTCTTCTGATTTTCTTGCAATGTTTCTTGAATCTCTTGTATTTCATATCCATAACTATTCGAAATAGTTAATATTTGATTAAAGTTAGTTGAATTTAACTCATCAAACAATATTAGATTTGGTCCATTGGTTATCGATTCTTGTTTTAGTTTGTTAATTGGAAAATAAATTGTGAAACCTGAAGCAAAACTGTCTATTATTACGCCCTTTATTGAATATTGTTTTGTGCTCTCTAGAAGCGTAATATCATCTACAACACTTATTGGACAGGGATTTGATAAATCTCTGAATTTAATTTTCTCAACTGTACTATTTTCAAACAAAGAACGATCTAAAGAATCACCTATTAGTACCTCATTTCTTGAGGGATCTGGGTTTGAACCCCAGACAAACAAATCTTCATGCAAGAAATTAGTTTTGTATCCGATAATGGTCGCATAGAAAGTTCTATTAGATCCAATTAATTCATATGATCCACCACTAATTTCAAGATATGGTATTGTTTCCACTAACATCTTCGTAACGAATAATTCTTGGAATTCTACATTTAGATTATCTATTTCTTCCATGAAACTCGAATTTAGAGAAGATAGATAATAATTATTTGAAATATTTTCGTAAGTATGGAAGGATAAACTTTGATTATAAAAATCAAGTGAATCAGATTTTCCTATTACAATAGAATAATCTTGGTTTCTAATATCAAAATGATAAGAATAAGTTTCGTTTACTGTAAGAGGGCTTATCACGAATGAAACTAATGAAAAAACTAAGAAGAAGCTAAAAATAAAACTTGATAATATCTTTCCTGATCTTAAGAAATTCTTTATCCCTAATTTTATAGGAGCTCCAAATTTTTTCATTATTTTATTAAATTCAAATATACTCTTGTAATTACTTAGTTTACTAGAAGATTGTTCAAAGTCTTTTTCTCCTACTAATTTAACTATTGTATAATGTGATTTAATGTATGTTATAATTATAATTACTATATTTGAAATAAAAATTGGAATGAATTTCACAAATTTTAAGTAAACTATAAATTTAAATGAAGCAAATACAACTGATATAAAAATCATCCCCAAAATCATCCCTAATACTAACATGATCACAGCGGTGAGTAGCTGATTGAAAATAAAATAACTGTATATCCATCTGCTTTTTCCCCCAACATTTTTCATTATTCCGATGTCGTCTCTCTGACTCTGAATTTTTAGGTCAATTGATCTAGAAGTTACTATACCCCCTATTATCACACAAACAACGATGAATAATAATGTTATATTTCTAAAAGAATTATAAAATATTACATTTATTGAGTTATTAAGAAAGTGTTTGGAAGCTGAATATAAGCTAATACTAATGGTTATTGCAGAGTAAGTTATAATTTGACTTATCAAGGAAAAAGCAGATGCTAACAATGATCGCCTAAAATCTATCCAGGCGAATTTTAGTTGTCCAATCAAATCTTTCACCTTTTTTATTTCTAATACTCTTCGTCCTCTTTCTTATCAGTCTCTAACAGAAGTAATTCCTCTTCTGTCATGTTTAAAATTTCTTCTTCTGTATATGGAATTCCATCTACAGTCACTAATTCTTCCTCTTCCCTCATCTTTTCTAACGAATCAATTAGTCTATATTTTATAGTATCATCTTTCTTTCTTTCTGCATATACTTCTTCTAAAAGAACATTTTTAGACCCTACTTTGTATATACTAGTTGCTATATCTATCATTTTTTGATCATGTGATGCTACTACAATGGTAATATCAGAACTAAGAAACAAATCTTTAATTAGTTCACACAGTTGATATGCAGATTCATGATCTAAATTACCTGTAGGTTCATCTAATATCAAAATATAAGGATCATTAGATAATGCTCTTGCAATTGCTACTCTTTTTTTCTCCCCTCCACTTAATTGTGCAGGAAAACTTTCTTTTCTATGATCTATCATTAATTTTCCAAGTAATTTATCGATTTTTTCGTCCCTATCCTCCTCTTTTTCTTCAATTCCACATAATTCCTGAAATAGAACTATGTTTTCCTTTACCGTTAATGTTGAAACCAAATTATTTTCCTGAAAAACTATTCCAAGATAATTAGAACGAAAATCTGCTTTTTCTTTATCATCTATTAAATCCATATACAAGCCTGCTACTTGTATATCTCCCTCATCTGCATGTAATAATCCTGTTAATAAGTTTAGAAGTGTTGTTTTTCCACTCCCACTTGGTCCATATAATAAAACTAGTTCATTTCTTTCTATATCTAAATCAATTTTCTCAAAGATTACAACATCTTCCCAAAACAACTGAAATTTCTTAGATATACCTTCAAATTTTATTATTTTATCCATCTTCCTTGACCAGAACAAAAAGATAATTGAACGCTTATGAGTGTTTTTATCAACATTATTATTTGAAAATAGGTTGTCATAGATTGATGTTTCTGTTTAAAGAAAATAGCGAAGTTTCGAAATGAGATTATCATTCAAGGCAGTATGCTTAAGTCAAGTCCCACACGAGGAAACTTCGCTAAATAACATAATATCTTATTTCTAATAAATCCTACTTTTTGTTATAAAAAGAAAATTAAACAGTGCGAAAATCAATGTATATATGGATTAAATTCAAGTTTAATGCAAAAGTATAAGGTGCTATTGGATATTGGATTGATTGTGAAAAATCTGATGTTCTCGCTTCTACTCTTAAATCATCACTTCTATTTCCTAAATTATATTGTTCTATTACTTGGTTTGTTTTAATCATTTGAATTTTTGTTGGTGTATTAATAATTGGAAAATATTCACTTTGACCTTCCAAGATTCTAGATGTGTTTAGGTGTATAACAATGAAATTAACTTCAAGATCACTCTCGCTAATGTGCTCTATACTAAGAAAAACACTATAGTACATTTTTAGCAATTTATAATCATCAAAAGATTGATGCACTATATTTGTCATTTGTGAAGTTCTGTTAAGGGAATAAACTAATAGTTCTGGTCCTCCAAAGTCGTATATAGCACCCCCCAATCCCTTGAAATTTCCATTGAGTCTATAAACAACTTCTCCTGTATAGCATGAATAATTAAATAATTCATTTCCACCAGAATTGATAATCAGATAAACTTCACGCTTTTGTTCCAAATCTAATATTCCATTTCCAAGGTTGTACCTAACTACACTTGAGGAATTCACAGGAGTATTGACTAGTTTCTTTATTTCAGAGTCAAAAGATAGAAATGCGTTTGTTGCTGCAGTTAAATCACTTTCTGTTTGAAATCTTTCCAGAGATGGTATAATCTGTGAAAAAGCTAAACCTAAAGCAGCAACCATTATCGTGAAGATTATTAAAGTTGAGATTATACTGGAAACTCCACGTCTTGATTTCATCTTTATCTTCATGCAGTTATCATTTAATTTTCTGCATTATTTAACTTTGCGGAAATCTCAACCATCAAAACAAGTACTATTTATCAGCTTCTTCAATTGTTAATTTCACTTTATTTCTTTTTACAAGAACTAATGAATTATCCTGAAGTATAGGAATGATTCTATTTTTTAGTGTAACAGATGGAATTGTTGTCTTCTCCTGCAACTCTTCAAATGTGGCTTCATGATTTAAAGCTGAAGATAAGGCAACAAGAACGTCAATATTTTCTTTTTGACTTGGTATCCAATTAGAAATGACTTTGATTGTAAAAATATAACCTGTTTGCTCTTGAGTTAACCTTCCTATTATCTCATCTTTTTCTGAACATTTCCTCTCCAAGTAACTAAGGTTATCAACTGTTTCCTTTAGTTGATTTCTTTCATAAGTTAATTCATCAACTTGTATTGAGAGTTCTTTTATTTCTTCATTCACAGATGAAAAATTGTCTCGTGTTTCCTTAAATTCTTTCAACTCTTGTTTCAATTCGTCTATTTGGTCATCCAATCTTCTTATTTCAGAATCTACTATCAGATCAATTTTTTTTAGAAGATTTCTTATTTCTTCAATCATTATTTTAGGAGATATCGATTATAATATTAGCATTTTGATAAAAATACAGCGTATTTAATGTGTATTATTTCAGTATTACTGATGTATAATGATTTTTATTAGTTTTATATGATACTAAAGTAATAGTTTTCCGATGTTAATGAAGGTCTTAGTTATAGACCTTGAAATAAGATTCCAAATTTTTTTGTAAATCAAGTAAATATCACTATTTGAAGGTTATATTTTTTCAGATAAATTTTCAAATAGAATGTTGGATATCTGAAATTGATTATAATAATTGGAAAATCTATGTTTCATTCTAATGGAATTAAATTCATATTGACATCCATTAATCTGTAAGAACCCATGAGAAAATATCTTCACAAATAAATGAAAAAGATGTAGCTATCCTACTAATTCTGTCAAACAAAACTCATTTACTATGTCTACTAAATCACCATCTAATAATAATTTTTTAATGATCATTCAACGAGAAAAAATTTGAATGTTTTATGTTATGTTTCATAATTATTAGTTTTAAGCAGTACTCTCAATGAATCTATAACTGATACCATTTACTCTCATTTTGTAATCTTAATTTGAAATAATCAATTAATCATAAAAATTTGCATTAATATTTCAAGTTGCTTTTCTTTTTTTTCATAATATTTCTTACAAAACATGAATCTCAATCTAGATTTAATCTAGTTAGCTCTTAGTTTAATGTTTACCGTATTTTCATTATTGAGTATATACTTTCCTAAAAAATCCATTTCTCGTAAAATATCCGACATAAATAGCTAGAGGGAGAAAATATCGAAATTGGTAGCTTACATTAATAAAAACAGCATTTTTTGTCGGTATAAGTTCGTTTTTTCGATAAATCATTAATTTTAGCTGCTATACTTGTGTTAGAATATATCTAATGGCGTCTAGAAATACTTGTTAGTTGTTTGAAAAGTTATTTAATTTCCTTTTATCAATTTATAAAATGAGAAGAAGACACCTAATACTAATAATGCTAGACCACAGTATGCAAATGTTAGATAATCAGCTAAAGATCCTTTAACAATTAGAAAAACCAAAAATACAATTGTAGGTATTCCAATAACACTGTTTATTAATGCAACAATGCTTATTTTTTTCTTTTCCTTTTTTTCTTCTTGTAAATAACTAACCGTCAATTGAATCAATATAGATATTTACTTAACCTATTTATTCCCCACAATTGTTAATAAAAAAATGAGTTAAGAGAAAAGGAATGGGGAAATGGTATCGGTCCCATACTTCTCTTTAGCTTCAAGTAATTTTTTACGTTGTTCTTCTAACTCAAAGAAGAATTCCTCTGGCATATCCTTTTCATTAGCATAGAATTTTTCTATTCTATCAAACTTATCTAGAAACTTACCTACTCTTATTGAGAATTCTGCTTCATATCTTGATTTCTCGTAATCTATGTCAAATGCTCCTTTAAACAGGTCTACTAAATCTTCATATTTTGGAATATAACCAATTGGTGTTTTTATCGCATCATAATCCCCATGTACTCTACCTTCAGCCCAAAGTAACCATATCTTCTTATCAAGAATTTCGTCATAATATTTACCATTTTCATCCTTCAGGAAGTAATTAGTTGAAAAAATAAGTGGATGATTCTCTTCCTTTACTTCTTTTACGAAGTTAAGATGTGACTGGAAATATTGTCCAAGAGGAACAACAATAAAATCTAAGTTTGCCATAGGTTGATGTTTTCGTACGCCTGCTTGTCCTAGTGTTGCTGAGGTTGTTTCCGATTCCAGTGCAGCACCAACAAAGACACCATTACTCCAGTTAAATGATTGATAGACTGGAACAGAAGTGTTACTGTCTCTTCCTCCGTAAACAATAGCAGATACCTTTACACCATCAGGATCATGAAGTGCTTCATCTGCGTTTTCCAATTCCTCTATTCTTAGAGTATATCTAGCATTTGGATGGGAAAAACTAAGTTCATTTCCTTTTTCATCTTTCTTTCCTGTTTTCCATTCTCCAAGATAAGAAGATGTCCAATTTATACCTATTTCTGGTATTTCAATATCATCCCCCATTCCAAGCCAGTACGGTTTTTCGTCTGTAATTTGAACATTTGAGAAAATTGTTTCACATGGTGAGGTCAAAGCTTTGTATATCTCTGGATCGTCTTTTGGATTAACATCCTTAATTATTCCAAATATTCCACTTTCAATATTCACAGCTTTTGGAATTCCTTCTTTATCAACTCTCATGTACACAATATCATCCCCTATTATTGCATTTCCAGGAACCATAGCAGTAGAAGTCTTCCCACATGCACTTGGAAAAGCTCCTAAGAAGTAAGTTTTTCTACTTTTATCTAATGTATACACAGCAGAAATGAACATGTGTTCTGCTAACCAATTTTCTTTTAGTGCTTTATTTATAGCTAAGCGTAATGCGAGTTTCTTTAGACCAAGACTATTTCCTGCATATTGATTGTTAACAGTGAAAACTCTATTTTCCTCAAGATCAATATAGATTCGACGTTTCTCAATGTTCTTTGTTACGTTCTTCTCCGTTAATTCTCCTGCAGAGTGAACAAAATAGAAGAAATCTTCTGAACCTTCAAGACGTTTGAATTGTTCATATCCTTTTCTATATAGTATATCTTCAGAGTGTGCAACATATGCTGAATCAGTAATTTGCAATGCTGATATAGAAAATCGAGAATTAGTTGGACCTAAACAGAAGAAACGAATCACTACTAATTTTCCTTTCATACAACCATCCATTATGTCAAGAATTTCTTTTAATCCCTCGTCTCTATCTATTGTATTTATGTGTGTTCCATATTTTTCTTTTTCAGTCACAGGAACAAGAAGTCGAGTATTTCCTTTGTCACGAGCTTGATCAAAATATGAATCATAATGAATTGTGTGTCCTGGCATTTCTAGTTTTATTTCTTCTCCAAGATCTATGGATAGTTGTCTAACATAATTAATATCTTCTTGCGTATCATCAATTACAACAACTTTCGCAGGTTTACAGATTTTTAAGAATCTATCAATAACCTTTACAGCTTTAGGATTGTTAAGAGCATCAATTTTCTCTTTATCCTTTTCATCTAAATATTCATAACCATAACATTCTTCAGAAGTCATCATTATCACTTTATTTGTAGTAAATTCGTTTAAAACACAAAAGAAGCAAATTAAATACATTTTGCTTGGACTATTTTTGAATTTGATGAAACAGGATAAAAAAACCTAGATAGAAAACCAATGTTATTAACTCTTTATTCCAAATAGATCTTTATACAATTCCATTGAATGAGTTATAGCTTTGAAAGCTTCCTTTTTAGAATCCCAACCTAAGACCTCAACCTGCTTTCCATGTTCTAAGCCTTTGTAAGTCTTAAAGAATTCAGCAATCTCTTCCAAAGTATGTGGATAAACATCCTCTAAATTATATACACTGTGAAAGAAGGGATCTTTGGTAGCAACTGCTAGAATTTTATCATCATGTCCTTTTTCATCACGCATACGAAGAATTCCAATTGGTCTAGCAGACAGGACACATCCTGTAAAAGTAGGTTCTGAAATAAGAACTAAAACGTCAAGTGCGTCACCATCTTCAAAATATGTTTGAGGAATTAATCCATAGTCTCCGGGGAAATGAACAGAAGAGTGAAGAACTCTATCCAAGTAAATAACACCATCCTTACCTAATTCGTATTTGTTCTTACTATCTTTGGGGTTTTCAATAATTGCATATATTTCTTCAGGAGGATTAGGTCCTGTTTCCATCTTATGCCACAGAGAATCTAAAGTTTTCAATATTATCAACATTAACTTACTGATGAGTGATAAAAGTTTTACCAATGACGGTTAAAGGAAAGCGAAGATATTTTATAGTCTTTTCTCTTTTCTAGTAATGATATACTGCTTTAGTATGTCATTACAGAGGAAAGAATGTCGTGGGGACAAAGTATGCTAGATATTGGAGAGTTTCAAAAAATACGGAAGAGAGTTTTCGTAGATAAAGATAAAATCCATACTTTGTCTGATTTGCACAAATACTATCTAGACCTTGAAATCATCTGTTTCAATGAAAGATCAACAGAATTAGCAGAATTGCTTAAACATTCTATGGAAATTGCTGAACAAAAACAGAACGATGAAACAATTTTCAAAATCTACTGGTTATACTTCTTGCAAACCTATTCCTATGTAAAGGAAATAAAAAATTCGGAGAAAATAGTTAGTTCAATGGAGGAAATTTCATCTCGAAGTAATAATATTGAACAACTAGCAATAGTTCTAAGAGCAAAGTCAATCCTAAGTCAAATAAGGAATGAAAATGCTAATTCAATGGATTATATCATAAAAGCTTTCAAAACAATATCAAAGTCAAAAGAAGAATTCCCTGAGACATATTATGGCACTCTATATTCATATACAGTATTTACATCGTTAGCAGATAGGAATTATAATACTGCAATTTCAAATATGGAAGAGTGTCTTTCTTTTTATCACGAAAAAAGTTTTAATTCGCTTGGTTTGGTTTATGTCATTAATTTACTTCAAAGGTTCTATTTCCTTTCAAATCAAGAGGATAAAGTGGATGAATTAATACTTTGGGTATTTCAAGACCAGAAAATTCAAAGTAGAATTATTGATGAACACTACATTTCTCTTTATTGGTATTCAGGAACAATTGCTACAAAGAGGTATAGGCTTCCTGAAGCTATACAATATTTACATAATGCCTACTCAAAAATTGTAAAGAACAAAAGCATGTATGAAGCAATGTATGAATATACCGATATCGTGAGGTTATTAAGTCGATGTTATGCACTTCAAGGACAATTTCAAAAATCATATGATCTTCTTATTGAGCTTTTAGATTTTATTGAGAAAGATGTAGTTAAAGAAAACTACTTCGAAAAAGGTATAAAACGAATATACTTCAGCTCTTATACTACACTTATGTTCATCTTTGCTCAATTGGACTTAGATCTTTCGGTTCTTGAAGATAGTAAATTAAAACAAATTTACATTCGCACAAAAAACATATTATCTAAAACTCAATTATCTAAAACTTTACTTCTAGAATCATCCTTTGATGAAACCGACATCAAAAACATGCTAGAAACGGAAAAACAGGATGCTCAAGAGGAAGTTAATTTGCTAATTCATCAATTACTGATTACTCAAAAACCATACAACGCCACTGAAGATACAGTTACAAAAATACAATCAATCAAAGAATATGCATATGAGCCATTTTATGTAGATGTATTGCTAGGAAAAGTATATCTAGCAATGGGAAAGCAGAACAAATTCCTTGAAATTGTTAAAAATATGAAAGATAAGACAGAAGAAATTAGAGTACCTGTTTTAAAAATATGGCTAGAATTCTTTGTTTTGCTTGAGGAATACATATCCAATCCAGCCAATCCACAAACTCTGCAAGAGCTTAGAGCATTAGAGGAGAGATGTGGAAATAATAATCTCAAGAAGATAGTAGAAGAAATTCAATTGTATCGAACGCTTATATCATCTACAAAAGTTATAGAAAAAACCGAAAATAAGTTTCAGCAAGTTGCTTTTCTGGATGTATTTAATGAACAACAAAAAAAGATTGTAATGGAATATTTCCAAGAATAAGGATTTTCAAAAAAATAATAATGGGAACCCCAAATTTAAGGGGTCCACATAGGTGGAAGAATATCATCGTCTGCTGGATCTGGGTCGTACATCATGCATCACTTCTCGATTTTGTGTTACCTTAATAGTGAAACAAAACTAATTAAGCCCAAAAGGAAAAAAACTGACAAAAAAAAGGAAAAGAGGATGTCAAGGATGCATGGCAGATTGCTATTTTACAATAGATTAAACTATTTTGTAACCACCCTCTATTTCCTATATACTATATGATAAAATACTAAAAAACACCTCAAGAAAAAAGATGACAAATGTTCATCACACACTCGCGCGACCCACTAAAGTTGCGAGTTAGTCTTACCACAAAGAAATAATTTTATGTGGTAAGACAACTCACTGTTCTTGGTGGCTGGTTTTTACTCCGTAAAAACGAATCTAGATTAGTTTTATTTTCTTCTATCCTCTCGTCAATCTTTATAAGCTTCCATTTCAAGCAAAGAATGAGTAACATGACAGAGATATTTCCTGAAGCAATAAGAAAACTGCCAGAAGCAGATATACCTATACCAGGGCTTACAGCATATTTATCCCAAGATAAGAATCATCAAATTATTTTTATGCATTTCAGTCAAGATGCAGAGGTTTCTCCACATTCCCATGATGCACAGTGGGGTATAGTTTTAGAAGGTAAAATTATCTTAACAGTGGAAGGCAATGAACAAACCTTCACTAAGGGAGATCGTTTCTATATTTTAAAGGGAGAGACTCACTCAGCAAAAATATTTGCAGGATATGCTAGTATGGAATTCTTTGCTGACAGAGATAGATACAAGATTAAAGAATGAAAGAAGAGAAGATTATTTTCTCAAAGTCTATCTTCAAACCTTTAGCTATTTTTACTTGATTTTATTTATCTAATAAATGACTGAATATCCTTATATTGCATGTCCAGATAATTTAGTAATATACTTTCCAAACTACCGAAACCATAATGTCTACATTTTTTGATAACTATGTATTGTAGAGCAGGTCCAAGAGGGTCACCACTCTTGTATGCTCCTACTTGAATGAACGCTTCCATAAAAATGCGCAATTCCAGAACTTCAATCTTTTGGAGTTTTTTCTCATATTTTCTTAAGAGCGGATATATTTCTTCATATCTTTTCAATGAGAATAATTGCTGTGCAATAAGTAGATCTGCAAAAACATTTTCAATGAAGGTAGTCTTAGTAGTTCTTTTTCTTTTATTTAAAATCTCTATTCTTTGTAGATATCTCCAATTGCTTGATTCTTCCTTTGTATTCTCTTTTTGAAGGGTAAATAAAATGATATGTTTCACACGATTTAAGCTGAAATTATCTATGGATAATAGTTCTTCTATTTTTCTTGATACTAGATTAGCATTAAGCATGAATTCGCTTAGGAGCAAAAAATCACTATAAAGTGTTTTACTCCCCATGAATATTTTTTCAATTAAATCTTGCATTTCCTCAGAATCAAACTTTTTTAGACGAGAATAAACGTAAAATTTGTTTAAATTTAAAGTATGGTAGATTTGTTTCTTTGTACCTAAATCAAGATTCTTCTCAAAAAACTCTTGCTTAAGTAGATTTTCAGCTTCCTCTATTAATTGTAAACTCTTTTCAAGTTTACCCTGTAAAGCTGTAACAGTACATAAGAAGGAATGAAGAATGATAAAATTACTAAAATAAATGCTCTCTTTGTGAATGGGTTTAAGAATGTTATAGGCATCTTTGAAGTAAGATTCAGCGAAATTCAGGTTTAAATCTAGCATACAACCAACACCAGAAAAGAAATAAGAAATTCCTTTGACATCAAGTGGTAATTCCTCAAAAAGAGTTTTATTCGAGAAGATTTTTTTAGAATTTTCTAGGATTTTCTTGCTATTTTGCATTCTCATATATATAATATTCAATATTGCAATTGCTTGTGCAAAGCTTCTATAGAGACCTTTTTTGTAGAAATAATCCAAATTTTCTTCAATAATTGTTGAAATATCAGAATTGTGTTCGCTTAACCATTTTCCTACAGCAAATGAATATGTACAAATATTGTAAGTATAAGAATCTCGTTCATCTTCTACAGACAATAAATCAATAGCTTTCTTTATGGTTTCATTACTTTTTCTTAGATTGCCGTTGACGAATTCTATATGACTTTGAATCTGATATACAAGAGCTAAACCATTTCTGTATTTTACTGTTTCAGATATTTCCTTCATTTTATTTAAAATCAACTCTACTTTAGAGAAATTTGTAATCTTATTAATCATTTGTTTTATTTTAAGTTCGTACAAATTTACCAAAGATTCTTTATCGTCAAACAAATTGCTTGCATTTATTGCTTCTTCTACGATTTGTAAAACTTGTTTGTTTTTCTTATTTGCGCAAAGTACTCGAAGAGATTCAATTATTTTTTTCAATTCTATAATATCAGATAACTTTTTTACCTTTTCAAGAATTTCTTTTTCATTCAACTTATCCCACTCAGACTCTAATTCTTGAATTAATTTATAAACTAGGATATTTCTTTGAATAAAATTAGAAAAAAAACAAAACAAAGGATACCAAATAGATGGAGTCAAGTCCATAACTCCGTCTTTTGGATTAATTATCGGTTTAGTTAATCACCATATAGCTCTAGTTAGGAGACCAAAATGGTGGAGTTATAGCCTCATCGCCATCTTCTGGATCATATCGTACGTTCATCATGCATCACTCTAGGTTTTGTTATCAATTTAATGAAGCAAACTTACTTAAACCTCCAAAGAAAGAAATTGACAATTTTCAAGAGAAAATCAGGAGAAATAAAAAACCTCCAAAGAATACAGGAACCCCGAGAAGAGAAACAACAGAAGATAGAGAATAAAGGATTGGAAGCTCTGAGAACATGGTATTCATTTATATAGAAATCAGTGAAAATGTACTTTATAGTGATGATATGAAACTAGTATTTAGATTACTTTGTATCTTACTTCTTGGGACTTTGATGTTTCAATTTTTATACATCTCAGCTGAAATGGCACCTGTAGAATTGCTATCAAATGGTTCAGCGTATATAGATGGAACAATTGAATATTATCACCATCAAACTCAAACTCATTCTATTACTAATACAACTTTCAATCGTACATATAGTGTAGACGATGTATGGTCTTTGAAAGACATAGGAAAAAGAGTAGTACAATTCACAGAATACCTCTACATTTCAGAGGAACACTCGGAGATAGATCCACCAATATATCTCATTTTATCTAGAACTAAACTGATTTGGCAAGAAAATAACTCTTGGTTTATGACTGATGCTGGATCTGAATATGTAAAAAGTGATGGTTCCTGGTATTTCAAAATAACTTTAGCTAACTGCAGAAAATATGAAGAAATTATTGATTCTTACAACGCGGAGGTTACCTTTAATGATAGTTCAACTGCTATAGTAAAGGATATTTATGATTCTATGGATAAATCAACTTACGAATATCAAATAATTAATAATTTTATTATTTGGGATCGTTATAATCCCCTTCATGTTCCTTCATCCTTGTTTATTATATCTCCCCAATCACAAATTGGTCAAAATATAACTGAAACAAGAAAAGTTACAGAGATAGTAGAGATTGAAATAAACAATGAAGTTTATGAAGCATTCAAAGTTGTCACGAACCAAACATTCTATGAAAGTGAAGAAGCATATCACTACTATTATTACGAAGATTCTTATGAGGTTAGAACAGGTTTACTGATAGCTTATTTACATAATTTTACTTGTCAAGTAACTATCAATATAGCGAAATTTATCCCAACATACTTCTATGACGGAACAAAAGGGGTAAATCTAGATAGAATATTTGTTACAGCAGGAATGGCAACTTTAGTAGTAGTATTGTGTAAACGAAAAATGAAGCAGAGAAACTGAAATTGTGTTTGATAATTAAAAAATCTCCAAAGAACACAAGAACCCCGAGAAGAGAAACAACAGAAGATAGAGAATAAAGAGTTAGAAGCTCTGAGAGCTTCTGAAAGTAGAAGGTGATCTTTTTCGGTTTTATACAATTAATAACTGAATATCTCTATGTTGTTTATCTAGATAATATAGTAATTTACTTTCTAATCTGCTGAAACCATAATTTCTACATTTTTTAATCGCCATGTATTGTAGAGCTGGTCCAAGAGGATTACCACTTTTGAAAGCCCCAACTTGAATGAAAGCTTCCATAAAGATACATAATTCAAGAACTTCAATTCGATGAAGTTGTGTTTCATATTTCCTTAACAGCGAATATATTTCTTCATATCGTTTCAACGAAAACAATTGTTGTGCAATAAGTAGATCTGCAAAGACATTTTCAATAAAAGTAGTCTTCTTAGTTTTTTCTCTGTTATTTAATATTTTTATTCTTTGCAGATACCTCCAATCATTTGATTCTTCTTTTCTAATATTTTTCTGAAGAACAAATAAAATTATGTGTTTAATACGATTTAAACTGTAATTTTCTAAAGATAGCAATTCTTCCATTTTTCCTGATTCTAGATTAGCATTAAGTATGAATTCGCTTAAGAGCATAAAATCACTATAAAGCGTTTTACATCCCATGAAAATTTTTTCGATTAAATCCAGCATTTCTTCAGAATCAAAATTTTTTAGACGGGAGTATACGTAAAACTTGTTTAGGTTTAAAGTATGATAAATCTGTTTTTTTGTGCCAAAATCGAGATTTTTATCAAAAAATTCCTGTTTAAGCAAATCATCCACTTCTTTTATTATATCCAAAGCTTGTTCAAGTCTACCTTGTAAAGCTGTAACAGTCGATAGAAAAGAATTCATAACTATGTAATTGCTGAAATAAATACTTTCTTTGTAAGTGTGTTTCATATAATTATATGATTCTGTCAGGAATAATTCTGAGTAATATAGATTTTGATCTAGTAAGTGAACTAGACCTGCAAAGAAGTAGATAATACTTTTAACATCGTGAGGCATGTTCTCAAAGATCAATCTGTTTGAAAGAATATTCTTAAGTAATCTTAACCCTTTTTTTGTCTCTTGAGTTCTCATAAAAACAATACTGAGGAATCCGATTGTCTGAGCAAAGCTTCTGTGAAAACCATTATTGAAGAAATAATTCGCACTTACTTCTAGTGATTCACTAATCGAAGCATCATGTTCTTTTAACCATTTTTCCATTGCACTTGAATACTTTACAAAATTGTATATGTACTCATCATAGTGAATTATGTTAGCCAGGATTCTATTAGATTTTTCTAGAGCTTTTATACTTGATTCTACATTTCCTTTGAGTTTTTCAATGTACCACACATAAGAATAAGCCCATGCTAAACCCTCTTTATAGTTTATTTTTTTGGATATGGATATCATCTCATCTACTAGTTTGGAAACAGTTTGAATCTTATCTCCGAAATTGTACAGAATGAGAATCTTGTGACCATATAAATCTACTAAGATTTTTTTATTATCCAAAAACTTGCATTTTTCAATTGTCTTATCTATTAATTCAGATACCTGAAGTGTTCGATAGTTTGACGCTAATAATCTCAAGTTTTTTTCTACAGAGATTAAATCACCGTTATTTTCTATCTTGTCAATTATCCTCTCCATGTCTTCTAATAGCAAATAAATCATACAGTTAAGAAGTAAAGAAATTGTTTTTAATAATATCGAAAACTTTTGCAGTTTTTTTGCAGTTTATTTAGATTTTAATTTAAGAAGTAAAAGAAATGGAATGTGGCTAGGGTTGCCACATTGGAGGGGTTAAGGCTTCATCGCCATCTTCAGGATCATATCGTACATTCATCATACATCACTTTAGATTTGTTATTCATTTAGTGAAACAAAAGTAATTAAACCTCTAAAGAAAAAAAAGGACATTTTTAAAGAGAAAATTCCAGAGAAATAAAAAACTCCAAGGAATACAAGAACCCCGAGAAGAGAAACAACAGAAGATAGAGAATAAAGGATTGGAAGCTCTGAGAGCTTCCGAACGTAGTTGATTATTTCTTTTTAATTTATATATTAAAAGACTGTATCTCTTTATATTGCATATCCAAATAGTCTAACAGTTTCTTTTCTAATCCACTAAATCCATACTGTCTACATTTCTTAATAGCCATGTACTGTAAAGCTGGTCCAAGAGGATCACCACTTTTGAATTTTCCTACTTGAATAAATGCTTCCATAAAGATACGTAACTCAAGAACTTCAATTCGATGAAGTTGTGTTTCATATTTCCTTAACAGCGAATATATTTCTTCATATCTCTTCAAAGAAAATAATTGTTGTGCAATAAGGAGATCTGCAAAGACATTTTCAATGAAGTTAGTCTTCTTAGTTCTATCTCTGTTTTTTAGAATTTCTACTCTTTGAAGATGTTTACAGTCGTTTAATTCTTCTTTTATGTTACTTTTCTGAAGAGTATATTGGATTATGTGCTTAACACGATTTATGCTAAAATTATCTAGACGCATTAGTTCTTCCATCTTTATGCATTCTAGATTAGAATTGAGAATGAATTCACTTACGAGCATAAAATCACTATAAAGATTCTTACACCCAAAATATATCTCTTTGATTAAATTTTGCATTTCTTCAGTATCGAAATTTCTTCGTCGGGAATAAACGTAAAACTTGTTTAAATTTAAAGTATGGAGAATTTGTTTTTTTGTGTTTAAATCAAGATTTTTCTCAAAAAACTCTTGGTTTAGTAAATTTTCAACATCTTCTATTAATTGTAAACTTTGTTCAAGTTTACCTTGTAAAGATATAACAGTACATAGGAAGGAATGAAGGTTTATGAAATTACTGAAATATATGCTTTTTTTATGAATAGGTTTAAGAATGTTATACGCATCTTTGAAAAAAGATTCAGCAAAATTTAGATTTAAATCTATCATATGACCTAATCCTATACTATAATATAAAATGGCTTTAAGTTCGTTAGTTAAATCATTAAAGAAATCTTGATTCATTATAATTCTTTTACTTCTTTCCAATATCTTTTTACTATTATGCTCTCTTTGATAAATGATATTTAGAATACAAAGAATCTGAATTACGCTTCTAACAAAACCATTCTTATAGAAATATTCTAAACATTCTTCAAAAATAACAGAGCATTTTACATCATGTTTTTCGATCCAGAGTTCATATGCTAATGAGTACTTACAGTAGTTAAGAGAATACAAATCATCTATTTTATCATTTTCAACCAAATATTTAATTTTATTAAGAACGATTGAACTTTTCTTTTTATTTCCTTTCAGTTTTTCTATATACCAAACTATTTGATAAAATAAAGCTTGAAGATTATTATTTTTAGAGTTTTCTATTAAATATTGCATCTTTTGAATTAAAACTTCAATTTTACTCATATTTTCTAAACTGTGGTATAATTGTCTTATTTCAAGATCAAGCAAGAAACAGTTTATTTCGTTATCGATTAAATATTTATCTTTATCGTAGATACTTTTAATCATGTTTTGCATAGGAATTGACTTTGTATATGATGCGATAGGACGAATAAAATTTAATATTTCGATGATATCCTCTTTGGTACTTGCTCTTGCTATAATCTTCCTGTATTTAGTAAAAACCTCACTATGCTTTTTCATTACCTACTCATAATTATATCAGTGAATTGGTTTATATAGTGAGATAATACGAATTGAACACTAGAAAAAGTAAAAAAATAGGAAAAATAATTGATAATTTTTAACCGGGTGTCCAAAATGGAGGAGTTAAAGCCTCATCGCCATCTTCTGGATCATATCGTACGTTCATCATGCATCACTCTAGGTTTTGTTATCAATTTAATGAAACAAACTTACTTAAACCTCCAAAGAAAGAAATTGACAATTTTCAAGAGAAAATCAGGAGAAATAAAAAACCTCCAAAGAATACAGGAACCCCGAGAAGAGAAACAACAGAAGATAGAGAATAAAGGATTGGAAGCTCTGAGAGCTTCCGAATGTAGGAGATTGTCTTTTTTAATTCTATAAGAGTAATGATTGAATATCCTTTCGTTGCATTTCTAAATAATTTAATAATTTATTTTCTAATCTGCTAAAACCCTGTAGTCTACATTTCTTAATAGCCATATATTGTAAAGCAGGTCCAAGAGGATCACCACTTTTGAATTTTCCTACTTGGATAAAAGCTTCCATAAAAATACGCATTTCTAGAACTTCTATACGATGAAGTTGTTTCTCATATTTCTTTAATAGGGGATAGATTTCTGCAAAACGTTTTATTTTGTAATATTCTCTTGCTGCAAGCAGATCTGCTAATGTATTTTCACCATATGTCATTCTTTCTTCTACTGGTCTCCTTTGTAAAATAGTTGTATACTTGACAATCTGCTGCTCTTCAGTATGAATTGTTTTTTCAACAAGGAAATTAATAATATGTTCAACTCTTATAGTACTTGGATTATCTAGAACTCTAATTTTCGTTAATTGCTCTTTAGTTAGATTTGCATTCAGAAGAAATTCACTAAGCATTATTGCATTGCTATGATATTTTTCAAGGTTGTTAATTATAATTTGTACTAATTCTTGCTCAGTTTCAATTGTAAAATTTGATAATCTAGAATTTATATAGAATTTTGTTAGATTGAAAGTGTGGGCTATTTGCTTTCTATTAAAGGAATCAAGGTTTTTTGAAGCAATTCCCTCTTCTATCAGCTCTTCAACCTCCTCCATCTGATCGAGAGCTAATTCCAACCTACCTTGAAGAGCATAGATTGCAGTTAAATGGGAGAGAGATGTCAGGTAGTACCCTGAGTAGATGCTTTTTTTGTAGATGGGTTTCAAAATGATTTGTGTTTCCAATAGGTGTTTCTCAGCTTCATTAAGATTTAAGGATAATCCGTGGCTAAAACCAATAAAAAAATGAACGATAGCTTGGATTTCTTTTGGCATTTCAAGTAAAAGATTATCACTACTGAGAATTCTTCTTACTAATTTCATTGATTCTTCTTTGTTTTGTGTTTGTTGATATATAATAACTAAAGTTCCTAAAGACATAACTAGACTGTGATAAAATCCCTTTGAATAGAAATATCCTACACATCTTTGAAGTATCTCTGCGCTGTTAATATCACGTTCTACTAGCCATTTACTTACAGCAAAAGAGTAATCGCAAATGCTTTGAACGTAGATATCTTTTTCATCTGATTCACTAATCAAAATCCTCGCTTTTCTAACTTCTTCCAAACTATTTTTTCTATTTCCATTTACAAATTCGATATATCCCTTAATCTGGAATACTAAAGCCAAACCATTTTTGTAATTTATCTCTTCTGAGATTTCGTACATCTCTGAAACAAGTTTATTTACAGTAATCAAATTTTCTTGAAAAAGATATAATTGTTTAATCTTTAACTCATATAATTTAATTAATCCCACCTTATCGTTTATTATCTTGCTTTTTTCCATAGCACTATTTAAAACGGAAAGAAGCTCACTTGTTTTTCTATTAGCACAGATTACTCTTAAAACATCTATAATCTTTTGTAAATTTTCACCTGATTGCGAATCCTCAATAAGCTGAAGAATCTTCTCTTTCTCCAATACTATCCTCTCATGTACTAATCCATAAATTAGTTTATAAACGAAGTTAATTTTTTATACATTTTTTCACTAAATCATTTAGAAAGAAAAAAGAGAAGGTTAGTTGGGAGACCAACCAGGTGGGAGTATTGCTTCATCTCCTTCGTCAGGATCATATCGTAATTTCATCATGCATCACTCTAGGTTTTGTTATCCATTTAATGAAAGGAACTTACTTAAACCTCTAAAGAAAAAAGATGACATTTTAAAGAAGGAATTTCTAGTGAAATAAAAAACCTCCAAAGAATACAGGAACCCCGAGAAGAGAAACAACAGAAGAAAGAGAATAAAGGGCGACTTCTTTGCAGAAGCCGCGACAAGGCCTAAATTAGGCCCTGCGATGGAGGAAGCTCTAGGAGCTTCCAAACGTAGGAGGTGATCCATCCGCAGGTTCCCCTTTCCGAAAAACTAGAAGA
>JABLTJ010000109.1 GCA_013166775.1 Promethearchaeati archaeon | reverse complement strand
GGTATGAATGGGCTCATAGTTTGTCTGATGTCATTAATTCCCTAATTCAAGCTGGTTTACGAATTAAGTTTCTAAATGAGTATGCTAAAGCACCCTTTCCTCGCTTTCCTTTTCTTAAGCAATCAAAAGATGGTTATTGGCGGTATGATCATCCAACTATTCAATTACCTTTGGTTTTTTCATTAATGGCCAAGAAAGAAGAATAAAGGTAAAAAATCAACATTCTTCAATGTTTTGTGAAAGGCATGCCTAAAAATCTTGTTTTGATTTAATTCTTGTAAAAAAAATTAAGAATCATATCGAGAATATTAATTGGGGAGAATATATTGGAAAATGGATACAAGATTAAGAGGTTTATTTTCTCATTTAGTTTTATTTCTATTCTTTTTTTTATGTCAGTATTTTTTCCAGTAGTGGTGAATAATGCAATTCCTTCTGAGAATGTTGGAAAAACAAAATCTAATCTCGAAGAAGATGATGCCACACCTAACAACTGGGTAGTCTATCATTCTTATGTTACAGACATGTATCTTTGGGAGGATAAATTGTTTATCTCTTTAGAGGACATTGTTTTTATTTTAGATGTAAGTGATTTAGCTAATCCGAAAATTCTCAGCCAAATAGATTTTAGCGGTTCTTCAATTAGTAAAATCATTGGGAATAATGAATTTCTTTATGTTTTCAAAAGAACTGAATGGACAAGATTACTTGATATCTTTAGTATACATGATCCAGTTAATCCTAGTAAACTTTGTGAATTAGAGAATATTACAACTCCGTTTATGTCTGGTTTTTTTGACTATCTCGATATATTTCAGCACACAAAGAATGGACAAAGTTATTTAGTACTTTCAATGCCATATGAATACATCAGAATTGTAAATACTAGTCTCCCAAGTCTTTCTTATGGGTATAATATACTTGCTGCGAGAGATTATCTAGATTTCATTAGTGGTCATTACTTTAGTGTTCATATTAATGGTACAAGTCTATTTGGTTTAATGTGGTTTGATAATTTAACTGAAAGTAGAATGAGTTTGGTAAAGTATAACATTACAGATTTTTCCAATCCACAATTACTGTCATGTTGGAATGGTACTGCAGATATATTTCGCTATATTAATTTTAGGATGGCTTTTAAGGATGATTTACTCATTTTGACCGCGAAGGAATATAACCATGTTTATTGTTTTAGAATGGATAATAATTCTGCATTAATCCCACTTAGTAATGAGTCTCTGAATAAATGGATTATTAATGAAATTGTTCCATACAGAAACTACCTTTTCACAATTAAAGGGGGACACTTTCTAATTTATGAAGTTGATAATGACGGGGTGATATGGAAAATTTACTCGGGGGTTTATGATTCAGATAGGTTAGTTTTTGACAATGACACTGTATTTCTTTCACGAATGAAGGAAAGTAAAGGATTCGAGCTTGAAATCTATAATGCAACTGATCTAAATTCTTTGATCATTCTATCATACTTATGGCATACAGTAGACATAAAAGAAGACCCGAAGTGGCCAATTTACTTATCTATTTTCTCAGCACCAATTGGATTTGTATTAATCGTTGGTGTTATAGTTATTGTACTTTCAAAACGAAAAAGAAAACTGAAAAAATAAACATTTCAACTTTCTTTTTCATTTCTTTTCTTTAATTTCTAGTATTATTCACCGAAAGAACTAATAAAGTACATGTTAAAATAATGTAAAATATTGTTATTTTAGTAGTCAAACTGACAGGAGATTAGACTATTGAAGATTATTGGTAACCCTACCTCATCTAGTGGTAGAGCGAAAAAGAGATGGCCCGATTA
>JABLTJ010000108.1 GCA_013166775.1 Promethearchaeati archaeon | reverse complement strand
GAAGGGATTCTTTGTAAAAACAAAACCAACTTTGAGAACTTCCTTGAAAAAATCAAATTTCGTATGACCATACTTTGCCATATTGAAATGTGGTGCAATTAATGGAGGTAAATCTGGATACAGAGAACGTAAGACATCAGCTAATCCAATAAATTTGGGACAACCCATGTCAGTTTTATGTTTACTCCCAAATCTTGGTATGAAAAGGTAATCGACTTTGTCTTTTATTTCCATTATATGACCATGTAGGATTTTTGTCGAATAACAATCTTCATCCGGAGCTATTTCAATAGCTACTTCTCGGACATTCTTAGTTGTTTCTGATGAGACTACAACTGTAGCTCCTAATTGCGTGAAAAACGTTTCCCACATTGTGGCAAATTTGTAATAAATTAATGCTCGTGGTATCCCTACCCTTAAAGGCATTGACTAACCGTCCCGAATGTTTCTGGTGATTTGTTTCACTTGTTTATCTGAATACGCATTGTAATATTTTAGTATTCTCTTAAAAAAATCATTCACTAAGGAGAGATTTCTGAATAAGAATCAATTGTCCTAAGTGATAGGAATTGTGTTGGAGAAGAATCTGCATAATTTTATATTTTTGAACATTGCTCCAAGATGGAGTAGGTTGAGAGAAATCAATTGTGTCTACTAATTTTGCTACAGTCTCTAATCCTGCTAAGAATTGCTTTATGTGAGTATTGAATGTTTTCTCATCACAATCATTCTCCGGAAACGATTTCAGTTCAATATTCTCTTTGAATGATGTGTCATCATCTAGTAATAACATGATAAGTAATTTCTGCCAAAAAATCATGTGATAAAAGATCTCCCAAATAGTGGAAACATTTGGAGCAATACGCTGATTAACAATACTAAATGGAAGCTTCTCGATAGCTTCTTTGGTGTTGAGATGAGTGTCCCCACCAATAAGGCCATCTTTCAAATGAAGCCTAAATTCTTTAAGAAATTCTTCAGAAGTCATTTTACTCGAGACCACTATAATGAAGATAACTAATAAAACCATTTTGTTGTTAAAAAACCAAGAGCAACAAGTAGAATTTTAACTATATATCGTTTTGTGCTAATATAAGGGTGAAAGTCTTGAAGAAAGAGAGATTTCTAACAATAACTATTCTAATTTTAATAATAGGATTAATTCTACCACTTGGTCAAACTACCAATATTAGTAGTTCTGAAAACAAAAAAAATCAATCAAGTCTCCGAAATTTAATATTGGATCTTGTTGATCATGCTCCTATATTGATTGTTACAAATAATGATTTTGAAACACTTAATTTCACTGGAGAAGGAACAGAACTAGAACCGTATTTAATTACTAATCTTTTTATAAATTCTTCAGGAGCAACTAATGGTATTGAAATTCACAATACAAATGTTCATTTTGAGATAAAGAATTGCACGATTTTAACTGATTATATTGGAATTCTTTTGAGTTCTACGGCAGCAGGTACAGCGAAAATTATCAATAATACCTGCATATCAAAATTAGGAGATGGCGGTGGAATTGGAGTAACTGGGACGTATGGTTGCACTATTACTGATAATGAATGTGCCTATTTTATGCAAGGAATTCACCTAAACCATGCACATAACAATATTATAGAAAATAATGTTATCATAGCGAGTAATTATCAAGGGATAAACATACGCTATTCGGATTACAATGAAATTAGCTATAATAGAATAGAGAACTCACAACAACACGGATTAGCATTTGTTGGATCCTCACACACAAATGAAATACATCACAATACTTTCATCAATAATTCAAAAGCAGAATATTATACTATTGATGGTGAAAGAACAGGGACAATAATGAGT
>JABLTJ010000107.1 GCA_013166775.1 Promethearchaeati archaeon | reverse complement strand
GTCATAGCTAATAATGCTCTTTGTAATTCCCCACCAGAGATTTCCAAAGGATAAGATTTTCGTCGATGAAATATATTAAACTGTTTTAGTAAATCTTGTTTTTGTTTATCCTTTTGTAATTGATTAATTTTGGTCTCACTTTTCAAATAAATATCTTTTATGTATAGATTGTCTTCAATGGTTAAATATGGATGCATGTTTCCTTGCTGAGAAAGGATCCCAAAATATCTCATACGCATTCTAGCTTTCTCAAGATCAGTTAAATCACTGAATCGAAATCCTAAAATGGCAATCTCTCCAGTTGTACAAGGTTCTAAACCAGAAATAACTTTTAGTAAAGTGGATTTTCCAGAACCACTTGGTCCGACAACAAAGAGTAATTCCCCGGTATAAATTTTTACATTAACAGCATCTAATGCTTTGATTTCAATTTGATTGTTAGAATAGTGTTTTGACACACTGGAAAGATTTATGATAATATCCTTTTTAGTGAAATAATTCTTAGGCAAAGGTTTCAATTCAAGAGTTCTTCTACGTTTTTCGATTTCTGTTAATGTCACCTTTTTTGGTGATAGTTTTTCAGGGTGAACAAGACTAACTGAACCAGATTTAGTGATCCTATATTCCAGACCTTTTTCAAGATTCAACGTATCATACACTAAATCAGGTAATCTTGTACTTTTTGTAGAGTCAACATAACTTTTCAAAAGAATTGGAAAAGAACTTTGTTTTTTTCTTTCTTCTTGTGAAAGAACAACTGAAATTCGCCCATCAAGAATTTCATAAGTCTTATCTACTCCTGATAAAAATCGCAAATCATGTGTCACGACAATAATTATACAATCGAATTCTAAAGCAATTTCTTTTAAGATTTTCTTAACTTTGTTTGTATTATCAGTATCTAATTGTCCAGTAGGTTCATCACAAAGTAAAACTGGAGTTCTCTTTGCTAATGCACAGGCTATAGATACTCTTGCCATTTCACCACCAGAGAGAGTTTTTACACTACGATTCCTTAAATACTCTATACCCAGTTTCTTCATAATTTTGTTCTTAAACTCACCAGTGGTTTTAGTATCACCAAACCTTAATGTGTAGGCAAAATCAATATTATCAGACACAGTGGCTTCTAGAAACAGTGTTCTTTCAGGAAATTGATCTACAATACTAATAATTCTCTTTCTATAATCATTTAATGCATTTCCGGATAACCTAGATAAATTATAACCTGCGACAATTACTTTACCACTAGAAATAGATTCTAAACCTGCAAGAATATTGATTAAGGTTGTTTTTCCTGAGCCACTTGGTCCAATTATTGAAATCATTTCACTGCTATCAACAAAAAGGTCACAACCTCTTAAAGCAGGAATTTGAATCCTTCTTTCTATATCTTCGTAAATTTTGATTATATCTATACATTCAATCATATCCATTACTCCTGTCTTATTGGTTTAAATCTTTGAATTCCTTGGTTTATTGTAAGATACCACCCTCCAAATAATAACAAAAATTCAATAAAGAAAATACTAACAATTAACCACCAAGGTATACTCAAAGAAAATATCTTGTATGTTTCTGAAGATGTTAATATAAACTTATCAAGAAATTGCAGTATTGGAAAACCTATCAAAGTTGATATAAGAATAGGCATAAAAGATACAGCAATTATTTCAATAATAAAGCTTAGAATTATTTGACGTCTATTTATTCCTATTCTATACTTTGTTTCTACAATTCGTTTTCGATGATGATATATTATTCTAGCAGTAAAAATTCCAAAAAGAGCTAGTACTATGCTTGTTATAATAGAGATTAAAATGAATAAAAACAAAATAAATGCTGGTTTTTGATAAGAGAT
>JABLTJ010000106.1 GCA_013166775.1 Promethearchaeati archaeon | reverse complement strand
TATATGTTTTAAGGCTACTATTTTCAGATAGTAGTTGGACAAGGTCTATTATGCCTTTGATGTTAGCCATGGTTATTGGTTTAGGTTATGGGCTATTAGTTGATTTCATTCGTGACTATCTTCCAAAGGTTACTCCTGATGTCAGTACAGATCCCTCTGATACCGGACCTACTTCTACAGAAACTTATAATGGTACATCATCAGATCCTTCTCTAACTAATAATCAGACAACTCCAGATCCAACACCAACAAATAGCTCAAATGGTCCTACCGGAGTCTTCACAGGAGTTCCTCCAAGAGTTATCTCTAATATTCTTCTAGGAGTATCTGGTGTTTTTATTACGATAGCTGTTGTTTTCATTGGAATTGATTTCTTTAGAAAAAGAGATGATGAATTCCATGAACGAATCCTGGATAAAGAAAGAAGATGGATGCCAACAGCGTCTACTACGGATCATCGGAAGCGGGTTATTCGAGCATACCACAAAGCTTCCTACGATTTAATAGATCATGGTGCAAAATCCGAAAAAAGTATGACTCCTGGTGAATTTGAATCAACTACTACAGGAAGATTCGAAATTAAAGATAAGTCATTGGAAGATTTAACAGATTTATATGAAGAAGCAAGATTTAGTGAGCACGAATTAAGTGAGAAAGAATCCACAAAAGCAGAAAAATCTTTTGATAAGATCTCTAAACGTTTAGACAAAGATAAGAAAAAAGTACCAAAGGAAGCTGAGGAAACTTCAGAAAGTTCCACAGCAGCTGATGCTGATCCAAAAGAAATCCGAGATAAAGAAAACGGAGAGAAAGATGATGGCTAGTTTATTGGAATTCTTTGAACAAAGTTGGCTTATCGTCTTTTTCATCAGTATAATCTTTATCTTCATCATAATTTTTCGTGATTTAAGAAGACATACAAGGAAAATTAAAACTTGGGTTCGTCGATCTTATCTTAAAACTCTCCCACGTATCAGTTTAACATATCAGCATTTTAGTAGGAGAGGTGATCTTCTAACATTAACAAGTCAGAGTATGTGTAAATCCATACAATATGATATGCTAAATTTGCTTAAAATTGGAAAAGGAATTAGTGACGATGAAATCGAACAATTGCTTCAGAACAAAAAACAGTTGCTAACAGTATTACCAAATGAAAACGTAGTATTATTTCTGTGTGATCTTAAAGCTTGGATTAAAACAACATTACCTCAACCAAAATTTTCTAACAAAATTTCCACTTTTTTTAGAAACTTATTCAAAGAGGATAAACTCTTGGATGAACAATTTTTCATAGAATTAGCTACCGTTATTTATGATTTTAGAAAACTGATGGAAACAAGAACATAAATTCATTTTGCTTCTTATTTATGAGTATCTAGAATGGGATTTTGCTAATTCATGTTCCCTTCGATCTCGTTCTTCTTCGATGAGTATTTTCTGAATATCTTTGGTAATTGTTCGTCTACTAATCAAAATTAGCATAACAAGACACAGAATGAAGAAGATTGAAAACAAAATATCACTTGGTAATGGCTCAAAAACATACCAGCCAAGAACACCAAATGTAATTGAAAATCCAATTAGAAATCCACAAAACTTGAGTAAAAACCTGAAATAACGGTCAAGAAACACTCCAGCATGATAATACGCTCCTCCCCTTGAAATTGATTTAATATTTTTAAGTAATGGTCTGATTAATTGAATCATTCTTGTAACTTCAAAGTAGACTATCAAAACTGACATCATTAGGATTACTTCCCAATAAAAACTGGAAAGAACTAAAATCCAAAGACCATAAATTGTTACTGAAACATACAAACCAATTCTTCCCCCTCGCATAAACCCAAAGATAGCAATCAAGGAAGGAACAAA
>JABLTJ010000105.1 GCA_013166775.1 Promethearchaeati archaeon | reverse complement strand
GCTTCATAGTATTGCTTCAGTTCTTTCATATAAAATGTAAGGAATAATATTATCTAAATTACTTTTTATGAAACTATATTTTCTTAGCTATACAATCAATATAACTTGCTTCATAATCCTTCCAGGTAGTTGGCAAACGTATATGTCGATTTTCTAGTAGGATGATTTCAAATCCCTCGAAGAACTCTTTTGCTTCGTTATGGTCTTCTAAAAACAATCGGTATCTTTCTGAACCATCATCATTTTGCAAAACAAATTCTCCTTTTCCGACTTCTTTTCCTTCTCCATAGTATCCATCCTCGAAAGTCATGAAGTTCACATAGAAGAGCCCTCCTTTTTTCAGCACTCTTTTTACTTCAGCGATTGCTTTTCTAGTGCCTTCCTTCAACAAATGGAAGATTGTATTATAGGAGTAAACAAATCCAAAGGATTCGTCTTCATATGGTAACTCTTGCATATCTCCTTGTATTAAGTTTAATTTCATTCCATTTACTCGAGCGAAATCCTCTGCAAGTTTAATCTGCTCCTCTGAAATATCTATTCCATGTGTTTCGAATCCCCACTCATGGAATAATCCTAAAGGAGGTGTTTTTCCACCTACTCCACAGTCAAGAATTTTCTTCTCGACATCTTTTGCAAAATGATTGATGTAGAATAAAAACTTGTAGAGTGGTGCTTGATAGATTATAGCTTCCATTTTTTTGTCTCCGGAAAGATTTCAATTTTAAGAGATTCTATCCCTACTGAATAAGAATTGTTTGAATTTTTAAATTTAAATATTAACTAGGAATTAAATCCTTTTTTCCTTTATCAAATCTAATGTATATAGTAGTGTTGATTGCCTATCAAAGTTATACTTGAGCGATAGATCATAAGTTAGCTCAAAATCAGGTTTCAAGGTAAGATGAGTCATAGGTTGATCTGGGAATGCAATAAAGAATCTTGTAGCAACTTGCCCCTTGATTTTTGAATGCTGTAACTTAAATTGTCTTATATTACCAAAGCAATTACCCGATTGTCCTGAAGGAACTCCTACTGTAACTGCACCAATGTGTTTTAGATTTAACATCAAATCAAAACCAGAGCTGTGTGTAACATCTGAACTCAAAACAATGATCTTCTTTGGAGTGTAATACGATTCAAATTCTCGTTTTGAAAATTCTTTATGGAATGATGGCATTTGTTTCATGCTTTTACTGTACCCTTCTATTTGGTCTGTTTTATCTTTACAAAGTGAAAATGCTTTATCATTTCCAAAATAATAATCACCAATGATCAAAGGTACTTGTTTGTAATAATCTATATTTTCAAGATCCAATCCATCTTTTACCGAATCAGCCAAAGTTTTTGATAATTTTAAAACATCTGATCTTCCTTGTATAAGTTCTACTGCTTTCTCAAAACCAATTATGAAGTAAAGTAAAAATAGTATGATATAATCTTGTCCTCCTCGACAATTACTAACATCAACTATAAGATACTCTGTAGATGACTTCTTCATATCCTTAAATAATGAAGTGAATATTTCTGTTGCTGCTGGAAGTCCCTTTATTAACTCGGGTAATTCTTCTTGGAGTTCACCTTCATTATATTTCTTGTAAACTTTACGCAATACCTCATGGAACTCAGTTAAACCTATTTCAAGAAAGAGTTCATGAGCTTCACGAAAAGTAATCATGTCATCAATTTTTAGGCAAGCGATTTTCTTTGTAGTATCTAAGAAATTGTAGGTAAGACTTTTATCGGAATTTGGAAGATTTGTTGCATTTGTATTTGTTAATAGTGGGTACTCAATTCCCTCTATTGGTTTCAACTGCAGTTTTTTTTCACTCCCATCTGGAAGAGCTAAAGTAACAGTGATACTGGAATTATTACTCCAT
>JABLTJ010000041.1 GCA_013166775.1 Promethearchaeati archaeon | reverse complement strand
TTGAGTGTGAAATTCCTGGTTGAACAAGTAAAAGACTACGTCCCTTCATAATGATAGGAACTTCATCTACTACATGCCAAAGTTCACCTTCTATTAAGAGATAGATTTCTAGAGAAATACTATGAGAATGAAAATTAGGATCTTGCCAAGGTTCTTGAAAATTTGTTCTACCAAATTGGAGTAAAGGTGAATAACAATTGTCATCTTTCCCTTTGAATGAACTTAAGAGCCAACCGTTTTTATTTTCAAGATTATAGAGAGTATATCCAAGAGTTTGCATAAGGATTACTTAACAGAAACAGAACAGAAACTTAAGTATTCCTCTCAAGATTAATCTGGAGGATTTCTTAACATAGACCAATGTTGAAGATCTGTATTGGGAATTGTTGTAAAGTCGATTATTTTGTATCCGTAATGCCGATAGATTTCAGCATTATTTTTGTTTTGAGTTTCTAGAAAACAAGGAAGCTTTTCCTCATCTAGCCTTTTCAACATTGATCTCATTAATTTGCTTCCAAATCCCTGACTCTGATATTCAGGAGCAACTCCCATTGGAGAAAGATGCCAATGTGGAACATTCAAAAGACGTTGATGTATATTGGAAACAAAATTACCAATTGACATTAATTTTCCAATAAGTTCGAAACCTAAATCCTTCATTAAACGAAATCCTCCAGATCTTAACATCTTGAAATTTGTTATTTTCACATTTTTGGGTGGTATCCAAACTGCTATTCCTTCTAAATCTTGAGATGTAGCATACACTTCACCATACAAAACGCCATACATTATTCGAAATCTAAAATATGAAAAACTCATTTCTATTCTTGAAGAATCCTCAGGAAAAAACCATTTGACTAGAGGATCATCTACAAAAGCTCTTGAAAAAACTTCAGCAGCTTCGTTAATTCTGTCTTTTTCTAGTTTAACAAGACTCTTCAGGTTATATTCCATATACTTGCATATATTTTGATAGATATTAAAAAATATGTGAATGATATTTGTATCATTCTTTTTTATTTTTCTGCTACGTGCTTGGCAGCTATATATCCAAATGTCATTGTTGCACCAACAGCTGAACCAGGACCAGGATAAAAATTCCCCATTACAGAAGCCATAGTGTTTCCTGTAGCATATAATCCTTCTATTATGCTTCCATCTTCTCTCAAAACTTGCGCATGCTCATTGGTCATTAATCCACCCTTTGTACCTAAATCGCCTGGATAAAGCTCAACAGCATAATAAGGTGGTTTTTCTAATGGAGCCAAATTAGGATTAGGTTTGTGCTTAGGATCACCATAATAGTTATCATAAGCATTATTACCTTTACCAAAATCCAGATCTTTTCCAGATATTGCATACTCATTAAATTTCTTTATTGTACTTTCTAGATTTTTTCCATCTACACCAATACTCTTTGCTAGCTCAGAAATAGACTCAGTTTTCTTAACATAACCAGATTCGTAATATTTCTGCGGAAATTTCATTCCTGGAAATGTCATTCCAAACATGTATTGATCTTTAAATCTTTGATCAAATATAAGGTAGCTTGGGACATGCGGATTTTCTTTTGTATGTTTTTCATACATTTCATGAACTACTACTACGTAACTAGCAGCTTCATTTGTAAAACGTTTTCCTGCCTTATTTACCATAATTCCACCTGGATAACCTCTTTCTCCAACATGAAAGAAAGCAGGTTCATCGGGAGGTACGGATGAGGGACCCCACCATGCATCATCCATTAAATCGACAGCAGCTCCAATTTTAATACCTTCTAAAATTGCATCACCAGTATTTCCAGGAGATGCTGAACTCCATTCAATAGATGTTGGAGAGGGTTGATATTTTTCTCTCATTTCTAGGTTATGGGGGAAACCTCCTGCAGCTAGTAAAACTCCTTTTTTTCCTTCAATTCTTATTTCTTTATTTTCCTTTTCTGCTACAATTCCTATAACTTTACCGTTTTCTACTATCAATTCTTTGAAAGGAACTTTCACCCAAAGAGGTATATTCTTCTTCTTCATTGCATACCTAAGTCTAGCTATCAATGCTCGACCTAACGTTAGATATTTAATACCAAATATTAGATTAAGTATAGTTTTAATTCCAGTTTTTAGTACAACATATTTTCCTTTCCAAGTAGATTTAAACATACCCAAATCATGATAATCATTAATTGTAAAAGCAATACCTAGGGGTGCTTCAATTGAAGGAGGTCTTAATAAATGAAAATCATCTTTCAGTTTTCTTCCATTAAAAGGTTTAGACTCTAACGCTCTACCTTCTGCTAATCCACCTGGTTCGTCTGGATGATAATCTGAATATCCAGACATGTGTATATATTTCATGTTAGCATTGTTCCTAAGCCACTCAATCATTTTAGGAGCGTTTTTTAGGTAGGCTTCTTGTTTTTCTACTGAAACTCTGTCTCCTACTGTATTTTCCATGTATTTCTTTGCTTTCTCATAGGAATCTTTTATTCCTTTTTTCTCTAGAACAAAATTATTTGGTATCCACATTCCTCCACCAGAGAGAGCTGTTGAACCACCATAGAATTCCGTTTTTTCTACAATTACAATATCTAAGCCAGCTTCTTTAGCGACCAAAGCAGCAGTCAATCCTCCTCCCCCTGACCCTACAATTACAATATCATAAGAATAGTCGAATTTCATGTGGAAAAATCGGTATCTATCTATTTAAACTTTAGCTGAAATGAACAAGAAAAAGAGGAAGAAGAGGAGCTAGAATTTATCTGTATTTTCCTTTGCCCATTCGTCTGGATCATATGCGGGTGGCATACACCTAAGAGGTTTGTCTTCATAATAACCAAGTTCATATCGAGCTTGGATTATCTTCTGTATTTCATTGCTTCCTTCATAGATTGTAGCTCCGCGTACATTACGGTAATAACGAGCCACTGGATAATCATCACTAAAACCATATGCTCCGTGAATCTGAATTGCTCGATCGGCACATCTAACTGCTGCATTTGTTGCATACCATTTAGCAAGAGCTGTTTCTCTTGTATTTACCCTTCCAAGATTTTTTGTCCATCCTGCTTTCCAAGTTAATAATTCTGCTGCTTCAATGTCTGAATAACTTTCAGCGATCATACCCTGAATAAATTGATGCTGTCCTATTTTCTTACCAAAAGTTTCACGCTCATTTGCGTATTTAACGGCTGCTTCAAGAGAAGCTTTTGCACCACCAACGGCACCACTAGCAACAGTATAACGTCCCCAATCAAGAGCAGCCATAGCAACTTTGAAACCCTCTTCTGGTTGTCCAAGTAAATTTTCTTTGGGGACAGGAGTGTTATCAAAATTGACCCATCCTGTTTCACCAGCTTTTACACCCATTTTGTGATGGAGGTTTCCAGATGTTATTCCACCAAAATCTCGTTCAACTATGAAAGCTCTCATTCCTTTATGACGAACATCTATCTCATAAGCAAAAGCTAGAAAGATGTCTGAAGATTCTGTATAACTAATCCACATCTTCTCTCCATTGATTATCCACTCATCTCCTTCAAGCTTACATGTTGCTTTGAGTCCTGCTGGATCACTTCCAGCAGCTGGTTCAGTTAAACCAAAAGTACTCATTTTCTCTCCAGTAGCTAGTATTGGTAGATATTTCTTCTTTTGCTCCATATTTCCCCATTGCCATATTGTTGATTCAACCAATCCATTATGGACTGATAATATTACTCTGAAAGCTGTATCTATTCTCTCCAATTCTTCACATGCGATAGCAAGGGCTATGTAATCAAGACCCCCGCCACCATATTTAACAGGAACGCTAATTCCAAGAAGTCCTTGATCAGCCATTTTCTTTAGAATAGGCTTATGAAATTCATGAGCTTGATCCCATTCCTTAATGTAAGGAGCTATTTCTGCTTCTGCAAATTCTCTCACACTTTGTCTAACCATTTTGTGAGTATCTGATAATTCAAAATGTGGTCCTATATCTTTTAAAGGTTCATACATTTTCTTTACACCTTTTGTATGGTTATCACACTTGTATGAAGATGTTGCTTAAAAGGTTTCTAAATGAAGATAAGAATCTTATTTAAAATAATAACAGTCTCATTTACAATCTTAGTCAAAAGTATTAGCGATTAAGGAAATAAAAAATTCTCTTGTGAAAGATGTCTCTTCCAATTCAACTAAATTCCATTTGCCAGATTTTATTGCATCTAAAGCTCCAACTTCAACTAGTGCGTTTATATGATGTGAAACAGTTGATTGAGACAGATTTAGTAGATGCTCAATTTCACAAGCACATCTAACGCCTTTCATTATTAGAGATAGAATAAGCAATCTATTCTTACTGCCTAGAGCCTTGAACAATTTCATCAATTTATCTAATTGTTTGTCTTTTTTCAGAGTAGCAATTTCTTTCTCAATTATTTTGATTTCCTCTATTCTTTGATCTGCTGGTTCTTGAAAAATACCTTGTTCATAGAGTTGATTTAATTTTTGCTTTAATTCAGACATTTTCATGTGTTATTATCAAATTAAAGAAATAAAACTTTCTATTGAGAGACAATTAGGCTTAGCCATATCGCCAGATTTATATATCGAAAAATATCGATATGAAAAAGGAGATAATAATATGGTTCATTGGTTTTTAATTAAACTCGGAGAAGTACTTCTAGGTGGAGTTTTAGCATTAACTAATTATTTATCTCTGCATGTTTTATTGTGTTTAATTCCTGCTTTTTTCATTGCTGGAGCTATGATGGTTTTTGTCCCGAAAGAAGCGATTATTAAGTATATGGGAAAAGATTCAAGGAGAATTATTGCTTATCCTGTTGCAGCAATTTCAGGTTTATTGTTAGCTGTATGCTCATGTACTGTTCTTCCTTTATTTGCTGGTATCAAGAAAAAAGGAGCAGGACTTGGACCAGCTATGACTTTTCTTTTCTCTGCACCTGCAATCAATATCCTTGCCATAACATACACTGGGATTTTAATTGGGATGGATATTGCTATTGCAAGGGCAATTATAGCTCTAGGTTTCTCTATCATTATTGGATTACTTATGGAATTTATCTTCAAGGATAGAAACAGTAAGACAAAGGAGGAACTAATAACAGATACAGAAGAAGAACAATTGAAAGAAACAAAATTCGAAGAAAGAAAAAAGATCAGTTTTAAACTTGCATCACAGTCAATTCTTGTCACTTTAGTACTTGCCACAGGAGTACTTATTGCATTTCTAAACAAAAGTTATTTACTAGAGTGGGGAGTAAACAACCCTCCTCTTATTCAGACAGTTATTTGGGGTATTGGAGTTGTATTCTTTGTAGGATGTTTATTTCTAATTGAAAACAAAAATTTTAATCTTTTCTTGGGATTGATTTATCTTTTGTTTACAGGTACTTCTCAAATCAGTTATTTTACATCTGGAAGTTCAGATGGAACAACTCAAATAAATTACACAATAGAATATCTAAAATCAGAAGCTTTCAAAATTGACTTAGCTAATATGGGAATAAAAGCAGTTCTTTCTTTAATTGTAGCAGTAATAATTTTTCTTTATGTCATTCGAACTTTTGATAAGGAAGGCATACAAAATTGGATGAGTGAAACTTGGTCCTTCGTAAAAATGATCATTCCTTATTTAATTCTTGGAGTTTTTCTTGCTGGAGCATTAGGTGAACTTATTCCAGAAAATTTCATTCAAGGACTCGTTGGGGAGAATACAGTTATTGCAAACACAATAGGAGTCTTATTTGGTGTAGTTGCTTATTTTCCAACATTGATGGAAGTACCAATTGCAAGGATGTTTCTAGATCTTGGGATGTCGAGAGGAGTTCTTCTTGCTTATCTCCTAGCTGATCCTGAATTATCTATTCAGAGTATATTAGTCACAAGAAAATTTATAGGGGACAAGAAAAATCTCGTTTATGTGTTGATGGTAATAATATTTACAGTAATAGCAGGACTATTATTCGGTTTAATCGTATCAAAAGAACCAATTAGTTTTATTTAGAAGAAAAGGTGATAAAATGGTTGAAAAGAAATTAATTCAAGTCGTTGGGAAAGGATGTAAGAAGTGTGAAAAACAATATGAAATCGCTGTCAAAGCTGTTGAGGAATCTGGAAAAACTGATGAATATAGTGTAGAACATTTTACAGATATTACTAAATTCGCTGATTTGGATGTAATGCTTACTCCCGCACTAAGAATTGACGGTAAGGTTGTTGCTGAAGGCAGAATTATTGGTGTAGAAAAAGTAAAGGATTTACTTTAATCTATACTTATAATCAAATTAATCAATAAATGGTAAAGCGTATTGTATTTGCTCTTTGCAAAGTATTATATTTACCAATAAATTTCCAGCACCATGGCAGAAAATGTTTTTGAGATTGTTCTTACAGTGTTTGGAATTCTCATCTTAATTTCAACTATTATTACACTCACTTTTGTTATGACGCTACTTAGAAAACGAGCTTATGGCAGAAGAAGATGGGTAATTGTTCAAATACTATTATTCTTCTTTGTAATTGGCTACACAGTAAACATGCTAGCTCTGCTTGGAAGAGATTATTTAGGGGACATAGGTGTTTCAGCTCAAACAATGGTTTCACTAGTTTATTTCTTTGGAGGTGTCTTTACAATAGTCACAATACTCGCTATTCGAAACATGCTTCGAGATATTCTTGGTAAAGACATTCCAGATAACGAAGCACTGAAAATTTTCCTCAGAGTTACTGGGTCAGAAAGCATACCGGAAAACATTCTGAGCAACTTTACAGTTCAATGTGAAGTTTGTGAAGAACGTGTTATTTATACTATAGCAGATGTTGTTAGAAATCATGCTTTTGCTATCGAAAGAGGAATTCAAATAGAAGAGGTTTTTGGTACAAGATCCTTTAAAATCAGACCAGTTCATAAATGTAAAGATGGAAGAAGGGAGATAACTGTTGTACATGACAACAAACTTGCAATAAGAAATGTGGAAGAAAATAGGTTACTATATGGTGGGAGTTTGTGATGAATCAAGATAGAGAATTTGACACTGAGTCTGACTCTAGGTTAAATTCTAATGAATATAATCAAAATAATGATAAAGAAAGTACTAAGGAAATCGAGCAATTTTGTCAAACCAAATATTATGCAACTGGTTCTATTCTACCTCTTGGAGATGGGTTAACGGGAAAATCTGTTCTAACACGCTTACTATTGAATCCAGATATATCTTCAACTGAACATGCATATATTCTTTATAATACAAAAAAATCTCTTAACATAGAATTAGAATTTTCTAGCGAAAAAATTTTTGTAGGCAAAGATTTAGTAACAACGTCTCTGCAATTTTATGTTTTTCCAGGGCAAAGACAGAAAGAATCACCCAACATAACGACATTTGACGAAATCTTAAGCATATTTCACTATTTTCCTGCGATGCAAAAAATAAGTGTTCTTCTACTAGTTTACGATACTTCAAGATCCAACACATTAAAGTCACTTGAAATGTGGTTGAAGGTTGCTCTTGCAAGAGAATGGATTTTTGAAAAGACCTTGATAATACTTATTTCAAATAAAACAGATTTGCAACTTCCGGATAATAATTATGTTTGGCAATTATTAGATGGAATTTATGGAATGATAAAAGAGAAAGGGATAGCCATAGATGAATTTCAAATCAGAGCGATACCTACTTCATGCTTTACTATGGAGGGTGTCCAACTGCTAAAAGAAACTATAACTGATTGGGTAGGGAGAAATGGTTTGAGAAGCAAAGGTACTAGATAATGTTTGCTAATTCTTCTTTCGTTGATACTTTAACAAACATTTTATTTCCATATGAGAAAATATTCTTTGAATATACGATTAGTATTCTTTAATCATGTAAAAATCAAAATATATTAATATATTACATATGTTAGAATAGAATTCATAAATGATTTCAATTGGTGAAAAAGTGACAAGCGAGCTGAAGAATTATGCTACAGGCACAATCATCCCTCTTGGTGACGGTTTTACTGGAAAGTCTGTTCTTTCTCGTTTAATTATTAATCCACATATAACTTCAATCGAACATGGAGATATTTTATTCAAGACTAAGAAGTCCTATAACATCGAACTTGAGTTCATGACTGAAAAGATTCTTGTAGGAGATAAGATAATAACTTCAACTCCACAGTTCTATATCTTTCCAGGCCAAAGACAAAAAAATAATCCGCATGCGACAACATTTGACGAAATTCTAGATGTTTTTGATTGTTTTCCTGCTTTGATCAAAGTTTCTGTTCTATTATTAGTTTATGATGTAACAAATGTTAAAACCTTACAATCACTGGATACTTGGTTAAGATTTGCATATGTAAAGGATTGGATTTTTAAAGATACGTTAATTATTCTAGTTCCCAACAAAGTAGATCTTGAAACACCTGATGATAAAACAATAAATCAAGCGTTGAAGCATATTAAGGAATTTGCTAAGGAACATGAACTTCCCATTGAAGGAGATCAAATTATAACTATCGAAACTTCTTGTGTGTCAATGGAAGGGATTCATAATCTTAGAGATACAATAATGCATTGGGTTGCTTTTAATGGAATTCAGGGTGTAGGGATAAAGGAGATAGAAGAAGCAACTAAAGAAGTTTTGAGCTAATTTTTTTCCATCCGAAATAAAGGTTATTTCCACTGCCGGTATGGTGGTTTTTTCTAATAAGGTGTCCCATCTAAAAAGGTCTCCCGCTTTGCAAAATAATGAAAACAGTTTCTTCTTATCTATCGACAAGTGATTTTATAAGTCTCTCGAATTACTCTCCAAACATGAATGAAGATGAGAATATTCCTGAAATTCCCGGAGTAGATCCAACTGAAACGCAGATTACTCCTTTTCAAGAAATAATCATTAATGAAATACCTTTAGGCTCAATTATAGATATTGGAGCAGGAGGAGAAGGTGTAATAGCTCAAGTTGGGGGAGAGAGAGTAACAGCGATTGATAAGCTTCAATCAGAAATAGATGAAGCTAAAGATAAAGCTCCAAATGCAAAATGGATGGTTGCTGATGCTACTGAGTTACCTTTTGAAAATGAGGAATTTGATAATGCTACTTCTTTCTTCAGTGGAATGTATATGAGTCATGAAGATAAGAAGAAAATAATCGAAGAGATTCATAGAGTAATATCTCCCGGAGGAGAATTATGGATATGGGATTCGAAAATTGATACTGATAAAGATCAGTTCATTATTACTTTAACAATATCCTTACCAGATAAAGAGAAATTCAACACAGGTTATGGGACAAGAATCACAAAACAAGATGAGGGAATCTATGAGGAATATCTAAAGGAAGCAGGTTTCATTATTGAAGAGAGGGAAGTGAATAAATACTGGTTCTTCATTAAAGCAAAAAAAATATGAACTTCTTAAGATAGAACTTTTATATCCTTTTTTCATTCTTTTATTATGACATCTTCTGAATCAGGAATGTGTTTCTATTGTAAAGAATACTATCAAATTACAAAGAATTATCCACTCAACGAAGCAACTTATGATGTAGATTCTTTTACTCCTCGTTGTTATCTACATTGGGAATATGAGTGTAGTAAGTGCGGGAGAATGATACATTTCAATGGAATTGCTTGGTGTTCTTCTTGCAAAGAATTTACTTGTAAAAGTTGTGTAGAAGAAAAGATGGTAAAGGAAGAATTCTTGATTTATGACTACTACTATAATATTCCTTGTCATAAATGTGACAAACTTAATCCTGCTTTAGATTTTGCAGAATATAATGGTACCCACCCCTTCCAAATAGGGGGTCTTAAACCAGAAGAAGAAATAGTAGTTTGGATGCCCATCTATAAAGAAGAATTAAAATCTCAGGAATTCCCTCATCAGGCTTGGGGATCAGAAAGAATTCTTTCAACTGGAAAATCAGTTAGACACAAGAGACTGGAATCATTAGATGATTACACTCCAAAATCTACTTGGGATGTTTTAGCCTCTAAATGGGTATCACCTGAGGAGGAAGAAGAATATCATCACACACATTTGATCCTACCTGATGTATATAGAATGCTTGATGCTCAAAAAGATGAAGAAATTCTGGATGTCGCTTGTGGTGAGGGTACTGTTGTGAGATACTTAGCTAAACTTGGGGCTAAAGTAACAGGTATTGATATTTCAAACATGATTGATAGAGCAATTGAGAGAGAAAAAAAAGACGAATTAGGAATTTGTTTGTTGAAGCTAAATGCTGAAGAACTTCATAACAATTTTGAAAGAGGTTCTTTTGACAAAGTTGTATGCAATATGGCTTTGATGGATATTGCTAACTACAAGGTTACAATCAAAAACATTGCATATGTTCTAAAAGAAAATGGAACCTTTATTTTTAGTATAGTCCATCCTGCTTTTGGTTGGCCAGCAACTACAACCTTACGAATCCCAAAAGGTAGTCGAAGAAATGAAGACAGATTAAGAGTATTGCAGAATTATTTTGATGAGAGACCAGCACTTATTGATTACTCGGAAGACTATCCTAATCTCTGTTTTCATAGACCTATTAGTTCTTACATTAACGAACTTATTAATAACAGTTTAGAGATCATTGAGATGTGTGAACCAAAAGCTTCTGAAGAATTAGTGCAGAGATTTCCAGGTAAAGCGTATTTGGATAATGATATTTTTGCAGAATTTCTAATTGTAAAAACTCGGAAAAAATCTAATAATTAAGAAACAGTTGAGTTTAGTGAACTCGAATTTCTTTGACCTATTTCTATAATTTTATATTTTCATGAGTTGCATATACTTCATATCCAACTTTAGAATATACCTTTATCGCAGGTTTGTTCTCAATAATCACATGTATAATTGCAATTTCTGTATGTTCCATCATCCTGTGGACAGTCTCATTAACTAAATACGTAGCAAGGCCTTTATTTTGATATTTGGGATGTGTAGCTGCAGTTGCGATAATAGCTGCTGTCTCATCAATCCAAGCTAAGGTGAAACAAATCAATTTGCTACCATCAAAAAGACCATAATAATTCTGATTTTCATCAAAAGTTAAATCATTAACAGATGTTTTACCCCAATAGAATGGATCCGCTTTTGTCATGAGTTTGACAATCTTTAGAGCATCGTCTTTAGTCAAAATCCTCTGTGTAAAAGGTAGATCTAATGGAAATCGAGGAATCATTTTTTCTTTATGGAGCACCATTCTGTGAATTGAATAGCTGTTCTTTGGTTTAGGAAACAAAGAATGCAGAAGCTCTCTATACTTATACTCAACACTAATCTCGTCAAGAGGAATATCTTCTGGAATGATTTCAATTAAGGCTTTTACGATTTCTTCATCTTGACCTCGTACTTGTGCAACATGATTTTTCCAAATAAGGCATAAACCAACAATACTATCATTCTCAATCGCAATAAAGAATCGACAACTTTCAGGATAATATTTCAAATCTAGAACGAAGAAGAAATATCTTGGTATATCACTGAGAACATAATCCCAAAATTTCTTCTCGTCTATATCATTTAGCTCTACCAATTCAAACATATAGTGGAGATGTTTTAGGTAAAAATAAACTTTGTCAAATCTTATCTTTATACAGCAACTAATATTAGAGAGCCAACTTTAGAACAATAGGACAATGATCTGAACCCATCACTTCAGGCAGCATATAGGATTTTGTAACTTTATCAATTATATCCTCCGAAACTATGAAATAGTCTATTCTCCAGCCTACATTTCTTTCTCTAGCAGTAACACCTTTTACTATGTTTCTAACAGACCACCAGGTATAGTGTTCTGGTTCTTTATTGAAATGTCGAAAGGTGTCTACATATCCCAAGGATAATAATTTGTCAATCCATTTTCTTTCTATTGGTAGAAAACCTGAAACATCTTCGTTATTCTTTGGGTGTGTGAGATCAATTGCTGTGTGAGCTGTGTTAACATCTCCACAAACAACTATTGATTTTCCCTTAGATCTAACCTTTTCTATATACTCTAAGAAGAAATCATAAAATTCTAATTTGTACTTCAGTCTTTCTGCATTCAATTTTCCATTTGGGAAATAAACATTAAAGAGAACAAAGTCAGAATATTCAGTTTCAACTACTCTTCCTTCATCATCAAATTTCTCTTCGCCTATCTCATAGTTAACTCGGAGAGGTTTAGTTTTGGAATAAGTAGCAACTCCGCTATAGCCTTTTCTTTCTCCCGAATTCCAATAGCTCTTGTATCCTTGTGGACTAAGAAGCTTGGCAGTTAACTGTTCAGGATGAGCTTTTGTTTCTTGAATGCAGAGAGCATCAGGTGCAGTCCTATTCAACCATGTGTTGAATTTTATTTTTTCATAAATTACTTTTTTTGACATAGCTCGAATACCATTCACATTCCAAGAAATCAAGGTATATTCTACCATGAAATAGAGATTGTTTGCATCTCTAAATATGTTTTGTTCTTATGGTTTAACCAATCGGTTTAAGCTACTAACTGATCGATTTTATGTATCATATAAACAGTTGTGTGTATTTTACTCCGAGTTGTATAATATGACCAAATAGTTTAACTATTTTATGAATTAATTAAAATAATCCTTAATAAAAGAGCAGTTTATGTTATGATAGGTGCAAAAAAATGTCTTCAAAAACAAAAACAAGAAAACAAACAAAAGGTCAAGAATTATTCAATTATCAAGTCGCTAAAGAAGTCAGTAGAATTGAACAATTAACTTTGGCAGCAAAGAATGGCTTTCTTAGCGCATAATTCTTTTTATTTCTTATTTATTTTTACAGTTATTTTTATTCTGCTTTTACTGGAACTTCTTGTTCCTTCTCTTGTTTTAGAAATGGATCATAATTTCCTAGAAGAAAAATAGGAAAGGCGACCACTATAAAGATTATAGCAATGGGCCCTAACCAAGTTAATCCTAAATCATCCTTCCACGAAGCTAGAAAACCTGCAATGATGTATCCTGCAGCTTGTCCTATATTTATTGGAATATTTTTAAATCCAGTGTAAACTCCTGCCCTATTTTGAGAAGTTTCTTGTTCATCCTTATCCGCGAAATCAGAAATGATAGCATAACCAAACAAAAATGCAGCAGATGTTCCAATTACTGCACCTATTCCAAAGATATAACCCTGCACAATTAATGGAATAAATGGGATTCTACCTATTGCAGGCGTTAAAGGCATCCAAATCATTGACCATGCAAAACCAATAATCAAAGATTTCTTCTTACCTATTTTATTCCCTATGACCGTCCATAGAGTGAATCCAACAACTAGGGCAAGAAACATTACTACAGCAAAGACTAATGTTTTTTGGATAGTGTCTAAACCAAGTATTATGTTTATAAAATCTAAAATCATAGCTGTAATTATTATTACACCTACCCACATTATACTAAAACTTATCATGTAAATTACATAATTTCGGTTTCGCAAAGTAATCGAAACCTCTTCTTTGAGATTTCTTTTAACAAAAGGCACCTTTTTCTCCTTGATTTTAAGAAGAGCTGGAAGGAAAAACAATACTTCTACAACTCCAAATAGTATTGCAAAAACAATCATCAGAATTCCAGTTCTACTGTCCAAATTTCCAGTTTGAGTATAATATTGTGCAATTATAAGAGTATAACCGGCTCCAATCAAACTAGCAGTGATATTAGAAATATTTTGTATTGCTGAAACGTTTATCCTCTCATCTGCACTTGTTATTTCAGGCATCCAGGCTTGAAATGGAGTCAGTAAGAAACCATAGAATATATGAAACATGGAATTCCATATCATCAACCAAACAAATCTCATCATGGAATGTTCAGCTGAAATAAACAAATGCGGAGTAAATAGCATCACAAAAGAAAAAGCGAGTAATGGTGCTCCAATCCAGATAAAGAATTTTCTTCTTCCTAGTTTTCTTTTCGCAGGATCCATTGCATCAGAAACATATCCAAATATGAATCCTGAGAAAGCAATTGCTATCTTTCCAACAGCGTTTCCTATTCCGCTTAATTCTGCAGGTATAGCAAAGATATCTTTGTAAGCCCAGAAAGTAAAAACAGTTACTATGTTTAGGAGAATAGATGTACCAAACCTACAGATTCCGTATGAAATTTTCTGGGATAGAGTAAGCATGAGAGGTGAACCAATCTTTATTATGAATAAAAATAAAAAAGTTATGAAATTATATAAGATTTTGCAATAACTTTTTTCAGCAGCTAAGAGTTCTGGTTGGAGGATTAGTTTCTTAGTGATGCAAGTATTCTATTTGTATCCGCTAGTTTTAAATTTAGTTCGTTTAACTAATCTTAAGGACGCAAAGAAAGTTATTGAGATGTTATAGTAATGACAGAAGAAGAAATTGTAAAAAATATAATACTATTACAGAATGAAAATCCAGCTCTTCGTCAATTAGCATTGGAACAGCTTGCTCAGTTTACAGGCAATCATCAAGCAGTTGACGCTATAATCAAATCACTTCAAGATAATGATAAAAATGTTCGCAGTTATGCAGCAGATATTTTAGGGAAAACAACAGAGAGACACGCACTAATTGCCTTAAGTCATTCTTTAGAAGATACAGCATGGGAAGTTAGACAGTCTACCATTTCTTCTTTTGGTAAGATTAAAAATCCCGATACAGTTCCATTTATAGTTACAGCATTGAAAGATGAGCATCCACAAGTGAGATTCTCTGCAGCTAGAGAACTAAAAAAATTCACAAGTCCAAGTGTTATAAAACCACTTTTTGAAACACTCAAAGATGATACAGAATCAGTAAGAGAGGAAGCGAAAAGTACTCTATTGAATTTCTCTGTTAACGTACCAGCATCAATGGTTGCTGGTTTTCTTTTGGATGCAAATAAACTTGTTCGAGAAGTTGTGGTAGAGTTTCTGACATCTAGAGTTGAAGGCAACCCAACACCTCATCTAGAAAGAGCATATCAGGATAAGGAATGGGATGTTAGATTTTTAGCATTAAAGGAATTGAGTAAAGTCATTCAGAAGCTAGAGGGAACAGATTCCAAACTTTTAGAGATAAATCTCTCAGCGCTAAATGATGAAAATGCCAAAGTTAGATTTCAAGCAATAAGTAATCTAGGACTGCTCAATGATCCTAGTGCATTAGATCCTCTTGGAGAAATAGCTATAAATGATGAAGATTCAAATAATAGACTAATGGCGACGGAGACTATGACATCAATAAGAAGAGCACTAAGATTAGAGGAGTAAAGGAATTCCCATAGATTTTTATAAGCAACAACAAAGCAAATTTATGAAACCCCCTATTTGCATTATTTGTTACAGAGAGTTTTTTGAAGAATTAGACGAGGACAAGGGGGGTTTAGTTTATTTTCAAAAACGTAAAAGCGATGAAAAATGGGAAGACGAGATGAGAAAAGAAGGATTTGTAGGGCATCCACCCTATGCTGAGTGGTTCTGTAGCAATCATTATGAATCTGCTAAAGAATTAAAGACTCTAACAATAAGTGAAGCACTAGATATACTTAGAGAAAAAGACACTGAATGATTTTTCTAAAATGCTTAGTTTTGAACACAAAGAATTAAAGGTTTGGTTGGTTTTTGTAACATAGAATCATGAGCAGAATTAAGCTAATCATATTTACAGGAATAAAACAGATTGTTGGGGAGAAGCAAATTGACTTCTCTGCGAAAACAGTTGAAGATTTAATTAATAAGTTAGTAGAAAAATATGGAACAGCATTTTCCGACGAGCTCTTTGATGAAGAAGGTAAAATTAAGAAAATCTACAGGATTGTTGTCAATGGGAGGAACATAAATATTCTTGATGGATTTCAGACTAAACTAAATGATGATGATCTGGTAGCAATTATGCCTGCAATTGCAGGGGGTTAGTTCTAGAAAAATTATTTTGGAGTTTTACTCAGGAATAATTTCAGGTTTAGTAATCTTTGATTCTTCAGATTTCTTATAGAGTGCAAATTCCTTTGCTGTCATATAATGTAAAGCTTGTTCAGGACAATATTCTACACATTGCGGATTCCCATCACATAAATCGCAGGTAAAAGCTATATTGAAAGATAGATTAAATGACATCACATTATAAGGACAAGCATCAACACAGTCCTTGTGTCCAGAACATTTACTCTCCTCAATAAAAATTGCACCTGTTTTTTCAGATTTAGATATAGCATTCTCAGGGCAGGCATCTATGCACTTACCACATATAACACATGTTTTTGGAATTGTAATTCCTTCTTCTTCCTCTTTATGTATGTATATTCTCGAAAGAGCAGGAGAAAAAACACCTTCGTGTTCAAATGAGCATCTTAGTTCACATATTCTGCAACCATTGCATTTCTCTTTTTGAACAAAAATACGTTTTACTTGCTTTTGAGACATTTAATCACCCTCTTTACAAATTAAATCATACTTTTCAGCGTGCTTCAGAAGATCTAGTTCAAAGAGTAAGGATTTGTATGGAATTCCTGTTTTAAGGTCCCATTTCCTCAATTTGTAATATTCAGGAAGCATTTTATCAAGTTCAACATACTGACCTTTTGCTGGCCCTTCAGGTAGTGGTTCTTTTGTAAATCTCTGTGGTAAAGTATCTGCTTCTTTTTTTATTCCCTCTCTCAAATTAAAAAGACGTTCCAAATTATATATTCTCTCCCCCATTTCAAGAATCTCTTCTGGTTTTAGATTCCATCCAGTAGCATAATTTATGAACAATACCATGTCTTCTGGTTTTACTGCATAAGCTGAAAAGCAAGTATACTTGCACATCTCTGCTGAATCTACAATTGCACCAAAATTCTCATGCCATACAACCATTCGAGGTTTTCCTTCCCAAGCGAAAGGGTCAACAGCTTTCTCTGATCCAAACCACTCAATTCCTTTCTGTGGTTTATAACCTAGAAGCTCGAAATTAGGGAGAGCGGCTAGATGATCTGCTCCCCTTGTCGCGGTAGCCCAACCCAGACCGAAAGCTTTTGCTGTTCTTACATCATATGCAGGAGGTTCCATTCCTTTTATTTCTAATGCGAATTTATTGGATCCTCCTCCTATTTTCTCGGACATTCTTTTTGTTCCATCAGCTAATAAATTACCTAATCCTTTTCTGAATGCAACCTTTTCTATCAACTGAATTAGTACGTCATCATCGCCCCACTTTAATTCCAAACCATCTGTATCTTTTGATGTAATAATTCCTTTTTCATAAGCTTCCATTGCAAAAGCAATTGTATCTCCTAGAGAGATTGTATCGAGACCATATTTGTTTGCTAGTTCATTCGCTTTAAGAATTGCAGCTAAATTTCCAACTCCACATTTTGATCCTAAACATACGATAGTTTCAAATTCTGGACTTCCACCTTTAGTTCCCGAGTATTTTCCTGAATCTACTTTTGAATACTTTCCACAGTGAATTGGACATCCAAAACAGCTTTCTGATTTGACTTTATATTTTTCATCAAAAGTCTCAGCTGAAATTTCTTCGTATTTTTCAAAGATTCCTGTCTGATTATTTCGTGTAGCTAATCCACCGCTTATGTAAGCTAAATCGACTAGGAAGGGAGTCCCATAGTATGATAAACTCGGATAAGCAGGATCATCATAAATTTTCTCAAGTGTTTCTTGTACTATATTCATAAATTTAGTTGGTTCTGCCACTTCAACAGCACCAGTTCCTCGAACTGCAATAGCTTTTAGTTTTTTTGAACCCATAACGGCACCCACTCCTGTTCTAGCAGCAGCACGGGACAAATTATTCATAATCGCGGCATACCTAACTAAATTTTCTCCTCCCTGCCCTATGCAGAGAATTTGAAATTTATCGCTCAATTCTTCCTTGAGCTTATGATCTGTTTCCCAAGTATCTTTACCCCACAAATGACTTGCGTTTCTTAGTTCTACAGTATCATCTTCGATGAATAGATAGAGGGGATTCTTTGCTTTCCCATGAATAAATATAGCATCATAACCTGCATAAGCCAACTCTGGTGCAAAATGACCCCCTGCATTTGAATACCCTATTCCTCCTGTCAAAGGTGATTTAGATGCAATTGTATATCTTGCTGAAGAAGGAGCCAATGTTCCAGTTAAAGGTCCTAAACAAATAGCAAGAATGTTCTGTTGTTCTAAAGGTTCAATTCCTTGAGGGATATTCTCGAACAAGTAATTTACTGCCCACCCTCTACCACCAAGAAATTTCTTAATTATAGAAAAATCACTTTCTCTTTTTATTATTGTTTCATCACTTAGATTGACAACTAAGTATGTGCCCCTATATCCTTTAGGTTTTGAAATCACTTGATTCAAGGTAATATAATTTCACATAGTAGATAGTTATAAGCATTGCTCAAGCTAATAATTATTCTTTTGGAGAGAATTTTACCACTTCTACTAACTCAGAAAAAGATGTAAAATCTGCTTTTTCCACTTTGTCATTTTTCGGATCCCATCCAAATAGCATTTTTGCGGCTTTTGGGAACTTGACAACATACCATTTGAATAGAGCATTTTTTTCTTCAATAGTTTGAATTATCTCAAAATTAACTGCATATTTCTTGAAACCTACCTTTATTTTTGCTTGCTCAGGGTGAGCTATTAGGTTTTTGAACCAGTGTGCAGTTTTTCCTCTTCCTGATACGACATGAATTATCCCATCTTTAGTTCTATATTCAATGGGTGTAATCCGTTGCTTTCCTGTTTTCCTACCTTTTGTAAATAGGAGTAAGAATATTTTTCCTCCTCCAAATAGAGGAAGAATGCCAATTCTGTAAAGGGGTATTGTAAAATATTTATTCAATCTCTTCCATTGTTTTAATGTTTTCTTTTTTTCTTCTTTTTTAGCAAGCAATAGTCCATATTCTGCAGATCCTGGACGAGGAAAATCATCAATAAATCCTTCTTTTTCATTCACGAGTTATAACACCAGTTTAGTTATCTTCCATTGTTTCTTCGTTAAGAAGTATTTTTACTTTGTCCAGATTTAGGTGCATTAATGTTTTAAGGCTTTGATATAGAATCTATGACTCTCAACTTCAAGGTAACCAGTAGTTAGTATGTGATTGTGAACTTCTTTAAGCTGCTTGACATATTTCTCAACTGTAAATCCCGGCACTTCCCAAGGTACTGCCAATAGATGGTAAACAATAGTTCCTATGTCAAAATATCGAGTTATTGGAAAACACTCTTCCTTCTCTAGTATAGTAAAACCAGCTGATACTAATTCTTCTGCAGCGAAATCAACATTCCAATCAGCGTATTCACTTCCCTCTTCACCGGTTAGTAATTTTCTAAGTTGATTATCATTCGTTCCACCCACTTGTTGCGTAATAAATAACCCTTCATGTTTTAAAATTCTGAAAATCTCTTTTACAGAATATGATTCATGCCTATTGATTATTAATTCAAAAAATTCGTCATTAAATGGTAAATTGTCATCGTTCTCATGTTTTACAACTTTGACACCTAGTGGTTCTAACATTCTTTTTGCAATTAGAAAATTTGGATCATAGCTCTCTGTAGCGTAAGAATATTTTGGAAGAGGTTGCAGGGAGGAGAAAAATTCTCCACCCCCAGTACCCATATCTAAAACAGAATCTACTTTTCGAATTACAGGGAGGATTTTACTACTATAACTCCAAGTAAAAGGGGCTGTAACCATTCGGTCCTCAATATATGAGAAATCCCATCCAGAGAAGGGGTGTTCAGCTTCTTTTACATAGAAATCAAAGAGCTCATCTTTCTCTTTAGATGATATTTTGGACATGAAATATGTTTGCTCAGAAAGAATATAGTTTTTTGGGTTCACCCTTCATTCTTTTGTAAATTTGATTGAAATGATTTAAATAACAAATATGAGATAAGTATCTTGATTCACAAATGAATAAGAGAAGGGGAGAAGTTATTTTTATTATTTTTTTAGTTTTTCTTTCGTCAATTATACAAGTAAATCGTTTCACAGAAGCGAGTAAGAAATATAATATAGGAGCTAATCAAACACTAACATTGACATTATCTGAAAATGCAAGAAGTTTATTTTTGATTGAAGTAGACTGTTCTTACACAGATTTAAGCTACGATTTCGAGTTTAGAAATTCCTCAAGTCATATTCTAATTTCAAAAACAAACATAGGTAATCAATTTACAACAGGTTATGTAGGAGTTGGTGAATTCAAAGCTAGATTCATAAATGATAATGATGAAATCTTAATTCTAAAGATAGATTTTGAAAACTATGTTTTAGAAACAAATAATGATATCAACGGATTTTCATACAAGAATGAATTGTTCTGCTGGTTTTTTAATACAAATGATGTTATAGGTTTGAGACAATTTCCAATTCAATCTCTGAAGAAAAGGAATTATTTTCTTACTTTTATATCACTAGATAGAATTACGAACGCAAATTTGTGGCTTTCTCATGAGAATCCACAAGAAAATCCAGATTGGTCAGTATATCTAACTCCAATTAGCTTTGAAGGAAATTTGAAAATTGAGATTGAAACCGGCAGTTCCACAAATTGGTTAGTTACAAGTATATCTAGCTTGGAAAATGTAGACATACTTATTGTTCTGAAAATAAGAGGACTAAGTTTAGTTGGAAAATTCTTTATCGGTCTTCTTGTTACTACTATAGGTATTAGTTTCTTTGTTTTCATGTACTTAGATCCTTTAAAATATAGAAAAAGGAAGGTAGAGGGAGAATTGTATAATCATCAGAAACAAAGGTATGAGCAACAAGAAGATTTGCCTTCAACTTTAAGAGAAGTACTAACATCTGAAAAGAACAATGGAGAAGAAAAATCCTAATACTATCTGATTCCAAAGCATAGTTTCAAAAAGAAAGAAGTGAAAAATAAAGGAAAGAATTACTCTACTTTTATTTCCTTTGTATTTTTCCAAAAACCATGAATATTACAGTAGGAAGTAGCTATCAATTTACCGGGTTTGTCTGTTTTTAAATGAAAGACTGTGTAAGGTTCCGAATAAACACCACTTGAATCAGGTCCCTTTAGAGAAGCACCATGAGCATCAAAATTTACATATCCAATTTGGTAAGGATATTTTTCTTCTGCTGGCCAGAACATTAATTTAATCCAAGATATGTGGTGTTCAGTTTTGTTTGGATGAGCAATTTCTTTACCCACACTAACAATAACTTGAGTTAATTCTCCACTCTTAACGATATCAGCTACCTCAATAACTGGTACATGTTTTTCTGTTTTCCAATCAGCTGTTCCATATAATTCCATAATATGTCACCACAAAAACAAAATGAGTACTGCTTAAAAAACTTCACTTCTTTCAACAAAAATAAAAGAAAAAAAGAAATAGCTAATTAATACTCATTATCTTCAAAAACTGAAGGTTCTAATTCTTCTGAAGGTTCTAGAGGAGCACCAGATTGATGTTTACTTATGTCAGATTCCGATTCTCTTAACTCAAGCTCTAATTGATCAATCTCCTCTTCTACTTTCACAATCTTTCTTTCAAGTTCCCGAATCTTATAATCCTTTTCAGCTATATTTGCTTCTTTTTTCTTAGATGCAACTTCACTTTTTAGAGCTTTATCTTGAAAACCATCCGCTTCGTGTTCATCTTTCTTAAGCAAATGTTCTTCTCTTTCTCTTTGATCTTTAGCTCTTTTCTTATTTTGATCAGCAATTTTTTTCTTAAGATCTTGTAAGTCTTTTAATTTATTGAAAATATCTTCTTCAATAGAATATTTTTTTTCCATTAGTTTGAAATATTGTACTTGAGATAGGCTCATTATAATCCAAATAATAAATGAAAAACTCACTTTTAAGTTTACTCAAATGAGGGATTTAAGGTTCAATCTTCTCTAAAGAAAGTAATGTCAAAATACGTTTCTGAATGTAGAGATGAAAAGAAAAATTTAAGAAGAAAGCAGAAAGGAAAAAAGTAGGTGCATCAAAACTAATTGATGTATCACAAATCTCGGGCTTTAGCTCAGTGGCTTAGAGCACTCGGCTGTAGTCAACAGACGCCCTTGTGAACAATGATCAAGGTGTCAGCCGGTAGAGACCGAGCGGTCCCGTGTTCAAATCACGGAAGCCCGACCACTCTTATCTTTTTCTTCCTATTGCTGTAAAAACTGGTATGAAGATTAATCTTTGATTCTTAGCAATTGATTCTTTTTCTAATTTCAACCTCTGATTGAATTCATCATCAGAAATCAAATCTGCTTCCAAAACCCTTCTCCATTCCTCTTCAATATTGTCTCTTAGGCTTTCTTTATCCCAAGTTTGAGCAATTATAGAAATTTCTGTTTCTAAGCCTGCAGATTCAAAGAGAGCTTGAATCTTTCTACCAATGCAAGGATCCGCACCTTCTCTCTGGAGATACTCAATATGCTTTTTGCCTAAGTTTAGATCTGGATACTCTACCCAACCACCATAATCTGGTTCTGCTAAAGCAACAACATATCCTTTGTTCTTACAAACTCTCGCCATTTCTTTAACAGCAAGCTCTGGGTTTTCTATCCATAACATAACATAATGAAAGAAAACAATATCGAAGCTTTCCTTCTTCGCAGAAAGATTTTCAACATTCTCTACTATAAAATCGACGTTAGAGACTCTTTCCTTAGCTAATTTTATCATATCAGGTTCAATGTCTATTGCTGTAATTTTCGCTGAACATTTTTCTCTTATCTCTCTAGTTATGACTCCAGTACCACAACCAACATCTAAGATTTTTTTTGCATTAAGCAAATTTATTCTTCTGTAAATCTGATTTCTGAACATTTCTGTCCAACTAGCTTGACGAATAAACTGTGAATCAATCTCAGGCCCCCATTCAATTTCATCTTCTTTTTCCGTCAAATAATCACCTGATATTATGAAAGAGAGAAGTTATGAGAAAGCTTCTCTACAAACATTAGATGGAGCAGTGTAACTTAATGGACAACCTCCTCCACATAATTCTCTTTCAGGACAATCAAGACACTCTTCTGTAAGATATTGCATTTTTCTTAGATATTTCGCAGTTTTGTGATTCCAAATCTTTCTCCATTTTGTTGTGAGGATATTTCCTAGAGGTTGAAAATAGCTTTGACAGGGTATAACTGCGCCATCTGGTTCTATCGCCATTGCTATGTGAGCTGCTGAACATTGTTTCATACCAAGATCTTTCTCAATTGGATTAAAATCACAATATCTAGTTGGACTATACCAGAGAAAACTCATTTTGAGTTCTTCTGCTTTTTTCATTATTCTTGTTAGTACGTCATCCAACTCCTCAATTGAAAGAGCTAAATCTTCCTGTTTTCCTCCTCCGGATTTTATAATGCTATTTGCAGCGAAATGATCGATTCCTAAGGATGCTAGAAATTCGATAGTTTTCTCTATGTCTTTGATATTATAAGGAGTAAGAGTTGTATTTGTCATTATATATACAGGAGTAGGTACGATGTTCTTGATTGCCTGGACAGTTTCTTTCCAAGCTCCTTTTGAAGCACTCATTTCATCATGAATTTTCTCATCATGGCTTTCTATTGTTAGTTGAAAGTGATCTATACCTGCAGTTATCAAGGCATCAACAAGTTTCTTATCTTTCAATTTTCTTCCATTAGTAACCAATCCGGTGATTATACCCAAATCCTCCGCATATTCTACTAGCTCGGGTAAATCA
>JABLTJ010000104.1 GCA_013166775.1 Promethearchaeati archaeon | reverse complement strand
TGCTTTTATCTTCTTATTTAATGATCCAAAAAAAACATAGAGTGTTGGTTCACCTTTACAGCTATACCAGATGTGATCAGGTTCACCATTCTTCTCAATATGATCACTAACCTCTTGGAATATTCTGTTTACAGGAGCAGTGAATACTCTCTCAATCGTTTTAAACTCCGTTGGTCCATCTCCACAATACACACAATCAAACGAACATGTTTTTTTCTTGAATAAATCTATATGAATGCATTTCCCCCATCTCTCGCTATCCCTGAATTTGATAAATTGATAATCCAAAGAATCCCTCCTGTTAATTAGGTAGTAAACTGAGTACAAAAAACTTATTGATTAGTATGGATATTTTGGATGATTTTTATCTTCAAGTCTCATTTGGTAGATTTTTTCGTTCTTGCAATCTATGTTTTGGAGCTGAAATCTTTTATGGATTGTTTCAAACTTCACAATCTTTTCAGGTGTTACTTTCACAAGAATTAATTCTCTGATATGGGAAAATCTGTCTAACCAAATTTTACCAAATTTAGATCTAAATAAATCACTAATCTTTTTGTATTTCTCCTCAAAAACACTACTAAGAACTTCTGCTTTCCCTTCTATTTGTACATTAAACAAACTTAAAGCGACATTTGGATTCCCTTTCATTTGTATTATCTTTTTATTATGATCCCAAGATGTAAAATAGATGTCAAGATCATCATTTACAAAAGATATGTGCCGTGCAGTAACTCTATCATTTAACGATGTTGCTAAAATCATCCCTCTATTTTCAGCGAACAGTGTTAGTATTTCACTTTTTATTAAATCAAAAGCAGGTTCTTCTCTCATTTTTATAATAGCTTCTTCACTATCTAGTTCTGAATCACTCATGTGATTCCCTCCAATCAAAAATAAAATAATATAGGATATTAGGTTTTTGGAGAAGAAATAATGAAATCGTTGATATTTTCAGTTTCGTAAATTCATTGTTACTTCGAGTTAGATTGTTCCTGCCATTCTAAAGTTTGATGAACGAAATATTGATTGTAGAGTGAAGCATATTTTCCTTCCAGATCTAAAAGTTCCTCATGCGTTCCTTCCTCAACAATATCACCATTATCTACTACAATGATACGATCAGCATTTACAATAGTACTTAATCGATGGGCAACAATGATAGCTGTTCGGTCCTCAAGCATTTTTTCTAAGGCTTCTTGGATCATCGCTTCTGTAAATGCATCTACACTTGAGGTAGCTTCATCTAAAATGAGGATTTTGGGATTTAAGAGAATAGCACGTGCAAAACTGAGTAACTGTCTTTGACCCACAGAAAGATCACGTCCTCGATCACCAATTATTGTTTCAAGTCCATCGGGTAGTCTATGAATAAAGTCACTAGCTTGTACTATATCTAAAACACGCCAAATATCTTCATCCGAAACATCTTCTCTTCCATATTTGATATTTTCTTTAATGGAGCCAGGGAATAAATAGACATTCTGCTCTACCTTACCAAATTGTTTTCTGAAAGATTCCAAGGTAAAATTGCGTATGCTTTGTCCATCGATTAGGATATCACCGCCTTGAAATTCATAATAGCGAGAGAGTAAGGAAACTAAAGAAGTCTTGCCTGAGCCCGTATGACCAACTATCGCAAGTTTCTCTCCTTTATTAATAGTTAAATTTAGGTTTTTGAAAACTACATTATCTCTATCGTACCAAAACTTGACGTTTTCAAATTGAATTTTTCCTTTAATTTCTTCAATAGATTGAGTATCTGGTTTCTGCTGAACGATTGGTTTACTATCAATTATACTTAAGATACGCTCAAAGGCTGCCATACCTGCACTTAATTCAGGGAAGAATCTTGCTAACTGCATCACAGGTCTGAAGAAAGTCTCAAGATATAATACAAACAACACCA
>JABLTJ010000016.1 GCA_013166775.1 Promethearchaeati archaeon | reverse complement strand
AAGAGAGAATATCGTCTATTCAGAACGTTTTAGATACAAAACTACAAGCAAGACAATCTCACCATCAGTTGAATGTCAAGCTCTTTCAATTACGTAACAGACTTCAATCTGTCACTAAACAAGAACTTGGTCATGCAGTCAACCAACTAGTTGATTTCATACTCCAACTGAAACAGCGATACAATCTGTTTGTATCCATCGGTTATCCTAAGGATGTTCGAAATAGTAACAAACGTGGTAGAGTGAGTAAAACTTTGCGTCGTCAGTTACATAGATGGTGTTATCGCTACTTTATAACTAAGCTGAAGTTCAAACTTCACAAGCAAGGATTTGAATCTCATCGCGTTGTAGCTGTATGTGAGGACAATACCTCCAAAACATGTTCTCGGTGTTTTAAAAAACTCACTACTCGTTTTGGTCAAGGTAGGTTTGTTTGCCATCAGTGCAAATATGAACTTAACGCTGACCTGAATGGGGCTAGGAACATGGCTAAGAGGTTAATCAAATATGTCTTGAAGCCTAGTGGTAAGTTCAAAGCAAAGCATGTCCTTCGTGACTATCTTTCTGGTGACTTCCACAATCTAAGGAAGTATAGAGGATTCCCCCCCTTAGGCCAGTGGCTTGAGTATTCTCCCGGAGATACATCGTTTCTCTAGATTCGATGGGGATAGGTTTTATGAGTTACCTCTCGTAACAGGAGATGATTCCGAAGGATCGGTACGTACAAGTATAATTTGAATTGTTCTGCATTTCTTGTTGTGCTGGTACATCTTTTATGAAGACTTTCGTTTTCATATCAAGATGCTGGTCTAGGATGAGTCCTGAAACGTTCTTCCCGATTTCTCGTCTGAAATTGTTGTAGAAAGTAACTCATTCTTATTCCTCCACTATGATACTCTTAGGGTCTATCCCATTTTTTCTCAGATACTTTGAATAATCAGAGAGCATTCCTAACGCTCTAACAGCTCTTCCTGGAGAATCAAAAACAGGAATATCTTCTTTTAACAATTCCTTGACAGCATTATCAGCTTCTTCTCCTCCGAGTAGAGAGGTTACAAATGGTTTCTCTTTTCTCTTTGCAAGCTCTTTTGTAATATTCACATACTCATCGATATCTAAATCTGGGATTACTGCAACACAGAGATTTACAACTGAATCAACATTAGGATCATCATAAACTGTTTCTAAAGCTATTTTGTAATCTTCAGCTGTTGCACTTCCAGTAATATCAACAGGATTTCCAGTTGCATAAAATGAAGGGAAGGTTTGATCTAGTTTACTTTGAATCTCTGGAGAAAATTCAGCAAGTTTCAAATTACAGTCTGAAACCATATCAGATGCCATGACACCAGCTCCTCCTCCATCAGTAATAATTGCAACTCTATCACCTAGAGGTAAAGGTTGAGTTCCAAATGCTAAAACATAATCCTCTAGTTGATCCCATGTAATTACTCTAAGTATGCCTGCATCTCGAAGAAGATCATCTACTATAGCATCGTTAGATGATAAAGCAGCAGTATGAGATGCACCAGCTTTTGCTCCTGTCTCTGTTCTATTAGCTTTAATACCCATGATTGGTTTTTTTAGAGAAATTTCTTTAGCTAAATTCATGAATCTACGACCTTCTTTGAAATCTTCAAGGTAAATTAAGATCATTCTTGTATCTGGATCTTGCCCAACATATTCCAAAGAATCAGTCTCATTGATATCACTTGCATTTCCATACGAAATAAACTTTGAAACCCATTGTCCTGAGCCTAATCTGGAAAGCTGGTCAATGAAAGCTGCACCGAAAGCTCCACTCTGAGTAAAAATGGAAACTGGTCCAGTCTTTGGTCTCTTCAATTTAGAATCTGGTAAAAACATGGTATCATATCCAAGCTCAGGACTATAAAGTCCTAAACAATTTGGACCTATAACATTGATATTATAAGCTTTCATAATTTGCAGCATCTGTTGTTGAAGCACTTCACCCTCGTTTCCAATTTCGCTAAAACCTCCAGTTGTTATAATAATATTCTTTATGCCTTTCCTTCCACATTGTTCTAGCATTTGGGGGGCGAATCTAGCAGGAACAATTATGCAAGCAGCATCTATTTCGTCCTCAATTTCTAGCACTGATTTGTACAATTTATTCCCAAACAATTCCCCTCCTTTTGGGTTAACCAAAAATGTTTTTCCAGGAAAACTGTGAACAAAATTGTAAGCAACTACATTACCAGGTTTATTTTCTGTTGTTGAAGCTCCAACAACACAGAATGATTTAGCATTAAAGAATTTCTCAAGTTTAGTAGACATTCTATTCAGTTCTTTGTTGTTAGGATTGAATAAAAATTTTTGGAATAATACTTCGATTAATCTTAAATCTCTTTTCTTGTTTCCAAACAATTAAATAAGACGATGATATAAAAAATAAACATGCCTAGAAACAGATTTCTTTTTGACCTATTAGGATTAGTACTAGGATTAGGTACTTCTTACTTACTAGGATTTTATCTTGAACTTGCTGGAAGTGGAGGATCTATCGCAGTTAGTGTTGGTGGTTTTCTTGCAGGTGGTTTCATTCTTGGTTTTTTTGCTTATAAAAACGACGGAGTTAAAATAGCAGGAATAATCTTTGGAATAGTAGCTCTTTTAGGAATAATATTCGGTATAATAATCTTTACTGGTATTGGAGGTATTTTTGAAGTCTTTGCTGAAAATCTAATTGGAGCTCTAATAGGTACTGCTTTAGCTCCAGTTTTCATTGTAATTGCCATTATGCTAATTGTTGGAGGAATAATAATTGGCGGATTATTTGTTGCTGCAGCAGCCATAGGTTCAGCCATAGGTGAAGCTATTTGGAAAGACAAAGAAGCATTACCCGTTACTAGTTCAACAACACCATATCAACCTACTCAAGTAGTAACAGCACCAGTAGAACCGACGCCTGTTCGACAGCCCAGATCGATTGTCTGTGCAAATTGTGGTGTAAGTAATCCTGGAACAGATAGTTTCTGTACTAACTGTGGAGCTAAATTAAGATAGAAGACCTCTCCTTCTTTTTTCTTCTCTTTGATTGTAAATAATCACAAATCTTTTTATTTCATCTTTTTTTTCTTCCGTTAATGAACAAAGAATTCATTGTGCCTTTATATTGGAGTGCTCCATATCAAACTGAGGTTATCGCTCGGATAACATCTGTGAGAAAAAACGAATTACAATTCAATCAAACCTTATTCTATCCTGGGGGAGGCGGGCAACTTTCAGACACTGGATCAATAATATACCTCGATGAGGAGTTTCCTATTATTGAAACATATAAAGATGAGGAAGGAATTTGGCACAAATTAGACATCAAGAAAAATATAACTTTTCAAGAAAATCAAGACGTACTTTTAAGATTAGACTGGAGTAAACGTTATTCTTACATGAAACCACACTCTGCACAACATCTCCTCTCTCATCTATTTCATAAAATGAATAATTGTGATACTGAAAAAGCTAATTTTGATGAGTTAAGAATCGAAATCGAATTATCTAAGAATCTAGCAGTCAATCAAATACTAAAAGTTGTAAATGAAACCAACAGAATCATTGAACAAGGTGCAGAAGTAAGATCAATCATAGTAGACCAAGAGGAATATAGCAAAGAATACTTGAGTAGAACAAGAGGGAAGAAATCTAAAGAAGGATTTGTTAGGTTGATAGAACTTGGAGGAGAGGAAGGATTTGATTTAGTTTGCTGTGGAGGTGTTCATGTAAAAAATTTATCAGAGATAAAGGGAGTCTTCTTGGAATCTAAGAAAGAACATACATTGAAATTTCTAGTGAATCAAAAAGGATTACTCTTTGCCAATGAACAAAGAGGATTAATGCTCAAACTAGAAGAGATAACTACTAAAAAAGGGGAAAAGTTGTTAGAAATTGTAGAAAACAAAATAAAAGAAAATGAGATACTACAGTTTAACAGTGTTAATCTTTTAAGATTAATTTTTCAGAATATACAACCTTATTGTAAAAAAATAAATGGTTATTCTTTTACATCTTTTACTCTTCCTGAAATTGATAGATTACATATTCAATCAGCTGCTAAAGAGTTAGATTCTGATATTTTTGTTGCTATACATGGAAGAAATGAGATACTCTATTTGATTTCCACAAATGGAAAGTTACCAGCAAATGAAATAACAAATACATTAATCGAGAAAATCGGTACAAAAGGTGGAGGGAATAAAGGTTTTGCACAATTATCTATAAAAAATGTAAAAGAGCCATTACAATTGGTAGAAGAAATAATTTCTTCTCTCTAACTGTAATCTCTCACAGAAGATCATCTTTTGGTCCAATATATGTATAAGTTACAGGATCTGTTTTTTCGTTTTTCTGAACCTTTTTTTCGTTGATCAATTTGAGTAGATGGGCTATCATGTTTGCCTGTGGTGCTAAGACAGTAAATGGATGATACCAGACAATTCCTTGAGCATTATGAACTCTTTCTATTAAATCATGAATTGTTAGATATTTCTGTTCAATCATAGCCATTTCCAATTGTCCTTCAAATCGAGTAAATGATTCTTTGACATCGTTGATATATGGTATCACATGTCTCTCTTGTTGATATTGATCATGATCTGGACAAATCATAGAGATTTTTGCTTTTTCAAGAAATTCGATATTCTTAAACCATTCTTGATAAGAACCTGAACGATCAATTAGATAGCTATGTGGTAAAGCAGGATAAAGGTTTAATGCATCACCTGTAAACATTGCTCTTTCTGATGTAGAGAAGAACATGCTATGTCCATGGCTATTTCCATCGAAATTAATAACCATTAGACGAGTATCCCCTAAATCGAATTTATCACCATCCTTGAAGTAAATATCAGGTTTTAAATCATCTAGATCATCAAAGGGATCCTTCTTAACCGCAAAATACAACCTTTCCTTTCTTGTAAAATAAAAGTGTTTATTCTTTACTTTATTTTTTGGATTGTCCATAACTTTTTTGCATTTTTCATTTATAGCAACTTGAGCATTTGGAAAGATTTTCTTTAGTTTGTAAACACCCCCCATTATATCTGGATAGGGATGAGTAAGAAAGATAAAATTAACATCTTTGACATCTTTTCCTTTATTGAATACTGCTTCCTGGAAAGTATTCTCAAGAGAACCACGTCTTCCAGTATTAATTATAGCAAATTTGTCCTTGCCCAAAAGGTAACCACGGTTTCTTTCTCCTCCATCACCTGATGGTCCCTCTACAATAGTTATATTTTCATGAACATTCTGGATTGGGTCGGAAATCATTTTTTACACCTTTATTTTTTTACCTTGCTTCAGCTAAAATATCCGCTACAGTTTTACTAACTTTCTTCATCTTATCAATTTCTACTGATTTCTCTTGTTTATGTTTTTCGTATGCTTTTTCGCTAATTTCCCCAGTTTGTGAGTTTACATAAAGAACTTCAAGATCTCTTTGTAAGGATTTCATTTTTCTTTCTAAAGCATCGAAGGTTTTTCTCATTTTAGCTAATTCAACATTTAATTTGATTGTCAGATTTTCTATATTCTTCTTATATTTTGTTTCCATCTCATCAAAAGTAGCCCTACTGACTGCTTTGTCTCCTTTCAGAGCACTTAGTTTTTTGAGTTTTTTACGTTCGTTAGCTCTATCTTCAATTATTTCTTCAATTGGTAGTATAGCTGAAAAATTCTCAAAATCTGTTTCTCTTGCAGTAACTGCATCAACTTCTTCCTTGAGTTCTTTTATCTTTGGCAGTGCTTCATTTCTAGGTATTAATTTATTTTTAACTCTATCAAGCATTTTGTTAATTTCATCGTCTAAATCTGCTTTTTTCTTTAGTAGAGCATTGAAATCTTCTCGCTTAACTATCACATCTGCAATTCTTTCAACTAATTCTTCATCAGTGTGTTCTTTTTTTTCTTCTTCTTCATCTACTTCTACTTCTTCAACTTCAAGAGGTTCATAAATCATACCTGTAGGAGAAGATGGATCCTCTTTTGCTACCTCAATAACTTCATCTTTCACAATTAATTCTTCTGCTTCTTCTTTATGAAATAAGCGTGCCCCGCATTTTCGGCAAAAATTCCAATGTGATTGCACTGGGTTTCTACAGTAATGACATTCTACCATAAGTGTACACCTTTCTAAAGATAGAAATGAAGTTATCCTTAAAAAAGATAATCTTTTGCATTAAAGTGGATATTATGAAAATTCTTGTCTGTTCAAAGAATCCAGTTAAAATTAAAGCGGTTGAAGAAGCATTCTATGCCTATTTCAAGCGTTTAGAACTTATTTCACTAGATTTGAACCAATATTCTGGTGTTTACAAACAACCTATGACTATAAAAGAAACACTTGAATCAGCAGTAAAACGTATTGAAATAGCTCAATCTAAAGAAGAAGAAGCAGATTATTATGTAAGTCTTGAAGGAGGACTAGGAAAAGATGAATTTGGAGCATTTCTTACTTGGTTCGTATGTGTCTGCAATAAAGAAGGAAAGAAATCCATTGCTGGAGGAGGAAGAATGCCTTTACCAACACAAATCTATAGAGAAATTGAAGAGAGTAAGGAGAAAGAACTTGGAGACGTTATTGATAAGCTTTCAGGGGAAAGAGATACGAAAAGAAAAGGAGGAGCTATAGCATTATTCACTGGTAATAGAATTCAAAGAAAAGAGGTTTTTAAAAGAGATATAATAATTGCTCTAGTTCCATTTACAAGTTCTTTGTTCAAGGAATGATATCAAAAAGCAAAATATTACTACATAATAAATTGAAGAGTGTTTTTGTATAGAAAGCATATTTTATAAATACCATTCGTTAAGAAATACCAACTATAGATTATTGTGATTGTAATGAAAGAAAAAATTCAAGCCACATTAAACGAAATTCGTGTAGCTCTTCAACAAGATGGTGGAGACATAGATTTAGTTGAAGTTGATGAAGAAACTGGAATTGTTAAAGTTGAATTGCAAGGAGCTTGTAGAGGTTGCCCTTATAGCCAGCTAACTTTGACAGGTTATGTAGAAAAACTTCTAAAAGAACGTGTCCCTGGAGTCAATCAAGTTGTTAACATCAATCTAGAAGCTATGCGAACATCTTAGAATTACATAAAGTTTTTTTATTATACCACAGTTATATTTTTAGATTGTTGTAAATCAGATGATTCTTAATGACAGAAACCATCCCTCCAGAAATTATAGCACATCAGAACAGAATAAGTCCAGAATTAAGAGAATTCTTGATTCAAACACTTGAAGGTAGCTTCTCTACTGATGCTTCAAAACAGATTGGTAGAATATTATGGAACTTAGTAGAGGATCCTGTTTATGAAAATGATGATGAGCTGAAATACTTAGCAAGCAAGATTGGTGTAATTGTTGGTCAATATGATCTTGCTATTAAATGTATTACTGAATCAATTCCTGGGACTAGAGTTTGGGGAAGTATAGCTCTATTTGAAATAGGTGAGGTTGATCAAGCTTTTAGTCATTTAGATCATATTATTGAAAATGAAAGTTCTGATTTAGTACCATTAGTGGAAGCGTTATTCTGGATCATTTATCTAAAATTATCAATTGGAAACACAGAGAATATCGATAATTACAAAGGTATGCTTAATGCTATTTTTGATGAAAGGCAAAGCAGATTAATTCCAGGACAATTACAACAAATCAAGGATTTTGCAGAAGGACTGGTAGAGCAACAATCAGCAAATAACGTTGAAGGCCTCAAGAAAATCGAGGAATTTATTGAAAATAGAAAACAAGCAAAAGATCAGTTCTGGCAACTTATAGCTTTGTTAACTATTGGAGAACAAAAGCTAGATTCTTCTGATTTCATTTCTTCAGAAAAGATATATACAAGAACAAAAGAACTAGCAGAGAATTTATCCAATGTTCCTCTTACTGGAGCATCTGACATAGGTTTAGCTTATGTATATTACCTAAAAGGAGAGTTAAAAAAAGGGAATATACTCTCTGCACAGACAATTGACAGACTTCAAGGAATATCTCAATACTATCTTATAAAAGGAAATTTCATTCGAGGACAAATTTTGAAGAAACTAGGACACCACAAGCTTGCAAGAGAAAGTCTTAACACATCTTATGCATTTGCAAATCAATACCATGACTATAATAGAAGTTTTCTAGCTCTTTTAGCTTTAGCTGATAGTTATATAATAACCAATGAGAAAGAAGAAGCACAGAAAATCTATGATAAAGCATACAATAATGTTGTCAATATTGCTAATAAAAGACAATTTACAAGGGCATTAGTGCAGATAACTATTGGTGATTATAGGCAAGGAAACATAGAAAATGCACTAAAAAGGGTAGATCAAATAGAAACTTTATCTGAAGAAATTCAATATCAAAGAGGAAAAACTGATTCTTTGAGATTAAGAGCTCAAATTGCTATCAGTAGAAATGATGATATAAAGAGACAGATTTTGATTCTAAAAGCTTGCCAAATATTGTATTTTGAAGTTGGAGATGCAGAAAGTCAAGCAAATTGCGATATTTTAATTGCAGAAGCATATACTAGATTAGGTGATATAAGCAAAGCAGGAAATCACCTAAATGAAGCAAAAGACTTCTATCTGAAAATATCGGACAGCATGAAAATCGCAGAAATTAAGGAATTGCAGGCTTCATTTGATGTACAAGAAGGAAGATATGATGAAGCACTAGTCAAACTTCGATCCTCATATAGTCACTATTCAGACGTTTTTGATAGAAACAAAAGAGTTAGGTGCTTAAGAAAGATAGCAGACATACTCGCCCTTAAAGGAGATTTCCAAGAGAGCGTGATTCGATACAAGAAGGTTCAAGATATTATAATTTCCGAGAATAATATGGTTGAAAAGGTAATCATCAATCTTAATCGGGCTAGAATTAATCTATATTTGGAAAATTACGATAAAATTATAGATGATTACAAATATGCAGAAAGATTTCTTTTTGAAAATGGGTTGGTAAATATTTTAGTCGATATTTTAGCTGAAAAGGGTCTTCTCTATATTTTTAGTGACAAAGAAGAATTATTTACTGAAGTAATAGAAAAACTTGAAGAAAAAGAGAGTGATGGAATCAAAAATGCTAGAGTCTGGATTAGTTTTCTGAATGGTATTAAGCAGATTCATAAAGGGAATTATAATGATGCTTACGGTTCATTAATTAGCACTTTGCAAGAAGCACTGGAAATCGATAAACTAATTTCTGTAGGTGTTTTATTTAATCTAATAAGGATTATAGCAGAGATATACAAAGAAAATTTGAATCAATCTTTTGTTTCTGAAGAAGTAAATAATTATCTTGGATTAATTAGTGGTATTGTAAATGAATCGAATTTCTATTACTTGAAGGGACTATCATATCTAGTAAACTTATTGTGGCAAATCATTACAAAGAAAGGAGAGGATCATAATGAAATTATAGTCCAAGCTTCAGAATATTTTGCAAAAACAGGTATCGAAGAGTTTGGTAATTTTCTACTCATTCTTCAATACAATATGGCTGAATGGTTTGGGATGGAAGGGGTAAAAATTCAGAGTGTTTTTGCAACCCCAAGGAAATTTGAATCTCCTCAAGTTGCTTTGATGGAATTGTTGGAAAAAGCAGGTAGAGCAATAATTCTGGAAAATCTTCTCAACACCGAAAGAGATATTTTGGAAAATCTCTAAATAAAATAATCAATCTATCTTTCTAGTCATCAGATTTGATAATTTCTTCTACTATCTGCGTAGACAAACCCACATAATTATTTGGATCTAAGATTTCTTCGATTGTCTCTTCTTTGAAGTACTGGGAGATAACTGTATTGTTCTTGACTGCCTGCATAAAGTCTTCTTCGTTTGACAATTTCTTCAGAAGTTCGTGTGCTTTTTGTCTTCCGATCTTATCAGCCATTCTTATCATGAGATGCTCAGCACATTGTGCTCCCTTTCTAAGCTGGAGATTTTTTTCTATTTTTGGTAAGTTAAGGTAGAGAGATTGTAGGATTTTATTCATTTCCAAAAGAATGAAGTGTGTTAGAATTGATGCTTCTGAAAGGATTATCCTCTCTGAGCTGGAGTTAGTTAAATCTCTTTCATGCTCAGAACATATATTATCCATAGATGTTTGTACATAACCTCTGATAACTCTAGCTAAACCACAAATCCTCTCACTTTTATCAGGATTCCTTTTTTGAGGCATAGTTGAGGATCCTACTTGAGCTTCTGAGAAGGATTCTCTTATCTCATCGATTTCAGTCCTTTGTAGATTTCTTATTTCTCTTGCAAAATGATCAAGAACAGTTGCAATTAAACTTAAAGCGAAAATATATTTCGAATATAATACACGAGAAATTATTTGTGTAGTTATGGGTTGTTTCTCAAGATTTAATTTTTCAAGAACTATTTTTTCAATTTCCATTGTACCAAAAGAAGCATAAGTTCCTACGGCACCTGACATCTTGCCATAATTCACTTTGGCATTTTCAAGTACTTCTTTTGCTAAAATAAGTTCATTTAGGAAGTTTCCAAATTTCATACCATACGTTGTTGGGATAGCATGTGCACCATGTGTTCTTCCTATACAAACAAGATTCTTATGTTCAGCAGCTAACTCGGTTACAATTTTAGTTGTTTTTTTTAGGGTTTCAAGTATGGTTTTCTTTGCTTGAGTTAGTTGTAATCCTCTTACTGTGTCTTGAATATCATAGGAGGTAGCCCCCAAATGAATAAAACCACCATATTCACCACATTGCTCAGAGATTGCTAGGACTACACTCATCAGATCATGATGTATTTCTATTTCTATTTCCTTAACTCTCTCAAGTTTTACATGCTCTGAATTACAACGAGCCTGAACAACTTCATTTGCTTCCTTTGGTATCTTTCCTAGTTTGAAATTAGCATATGCCAATTCTTTTTCTACTAATAACTGAAATTCAAATTTCTTTTTTTCAGAAAAAATTTCATTCAAGGAAGTTTTGTATCTATTAATCTCAAGCATATTTTTATCCCTTTGATCAAATTCTGTTGCTTATTTTAAACAACAACTGAGTATTATTATTGTATAATATAAATTTGACCTCTATTGTTAGGGGAAAAAAATAGGGGATTAGATGTTTTTTCTCCTTTTTCTTCTAATATTAAGACTTAAAACAAAAAATGCACTTAACACAACTAGATAAGCACTAGTCCTCGTTTTTTCAGGAGTATAGGGTTCTAAAATGAAATTATGTATTGTATTATTTAGGGTTAAACTAGTTTCGTTATTGATTGTAAACAGCTCAAAGTATCTTCCGTACAAAGAACCTTGTAAGTGATACAGAGTATCAACACCATAATAAATCTCAATGCTTGTATCTCTTAATTCTCCCGTGTCTTCATGACGATGCCCATATATACCAACTTCAATAGGATATTTATTTATCAATTCTGTTGCATCTCCTGAAAAATCGAAATGATAATAGAGAACATTTGCTTTTCCTGCTACTTCATTTAATATCCCTTTGATTGCATCCTTCTCATCAGCATATAGTCCTGGAGAATCTGTACCAAATCCAACAAAAGACCAATCAAGATAATCAAAATTCTGATACCTAAGAGGTCCAAGATAATAATGCCAAGCCTCAGTAAGATCATCAGGAACTAGGTTAGATGGGGAAAATTCATGATTTCCAGCTATATAATAAACAGGAACATTCAACAAATCAAGAGCCCACAAACCTAATCTAAGTTGTGATTTCATAGACATTGGTTTTCCTGTTTCTGGATTCAAAAACATTAATTGAGGACCCTGAACTAAATCACCAGTGCAGATAACAAAATCAGGATTTAATTGTCGTATTTTCTCAATTTCTTCTAAATTGATTTCAGTGGTATTTATTCCTGTAGCGAAGTAAGTAGGAAAATGAGCATCAGATATCTGAACAAATGTATATGGATATTTCTTCTCTTCAATAAGGTTTACAGCATGTGTCTGATAATCATCACCTTCGCTACAGTTCATTTGTAAATCATATAATCCCTCTGTATTTTGGGATGAAATAACAGTGAATATTCTTTGGTCATTTCTATATTCCGAATCTATTATCTCTAAGGTTATTGATGTTGACCCATCTATTAAGGTAAATAACCAATCTTCAGCTGATTTAGTAGCTTGAATTGCTATTCTGAATTCTTCATCAAATTTTACTATTGTTGGAAACGCCTTGTGTGGGTATTGAATCATGCCAAAAGGTTGTGTAACTAGAGGATATCTGGGATGTTTTGATTCGTTAAAGAAATCTCTTGAAGACGTGGCATTGTATTGATCTACTTGTAATTGGAAATTGTTATTGTTTCTTGTTTCTGCATTGACTCCAATGATTCCTGTTTGCAAATATAAAGAACCCATCAAAAACATAGTAAAAACTAGAAAAGTTACTGTGGATTTCATTTTCATAATATCAAAAGAAATTAAATTTTTACATTAAAAAGTATTATCCAAGCTCAAAAGTGTATCATAAACTAGTTCAAATACTATTTTCCCTTTTCCTTCATGGAAAACCTTTTTTTAAAAATCAAACATTGTGATAAATATGCCATATGCAAGAATGGCTAAAAATCTAAATCAAAGTATTTTTGCATTCTTTGTTGGTGCGATTTTTAGCCTATTAATACTCATATTTTTCTCGTATAATCAAGCAACATTAACATTAACTATACTTGCTATACCTTTGTCGTTTCTAGCGGCTCTTATTGCAATCACAGAGTGTATTTATCATTATAGAGACGAAGTTTCTCTTCAAACAACTTTTGATATGCTTGGATCTTTGTTGAAATCATTTTTGCTATCCGTACTAGCTGTTGTATTGTATAGTGCAATTATACTAATTCTTAAGGAAACAGTCGCAAACTTTGAGAGGACCTTAAGCCCTCTACTGAATTCCCTACCTACAGTTCCTTTCTTTATAACAATTCCTGTAATATTCCTCATCCCTGTTGTTATTGAATTATGTGCTCTCCCCTTCTTGCTTCTAGCTTATGGTAAAATCCACATTGCTATTTGGGGAAGAAAATCAAAAGCAGAAAAACTGGAGGATGAAGAAAAACAATCTCAAGAATTTGATAAAGAATATAGAAGTAAAATGTTCAGAGTCATAGATCAACTAGAACATCAAGCATTACAATTGCAACAATATCTTCTTGAACTACAAGCAGTTGACAAGCAAATTGACTCTGTAGATTCATTTGAATCCTACAAATCACTAAACATGAGATTTACTATGATGAAGGATTATATTGTATCTCTCGAAATTGAGGAAGATAAAGATACTAAGCAAGTTATGGAAGAAGCTGATGTTGTTAAAAAAATCAGAGAAGTAGATATCCAAAAGAAAACAATACTTGATCTTGTTAAACAAAAAATCAAGAAATTAAAATCTGATAAAGGTAAATTCGAAAAAGAAGAAGAAGAAGAATACTACGTAAAAAAGAAAAAAAGCGTAAAGAAAACAACAAAAACTGAATCAAGTAAAGAAGAGACAATAGAAGAGGAAATTGTACAAGAAGAAACTAAAGAAGAGGAAATTGTACAAGAGGAAACTAAAGAAGAGGAAATTGTACAAGAGGAAACTAAAGAAGAGGAAATTGTACAAGAGGAAATCATTGAAGAGGAAATTGTACAAGAGGAAACTAAAGAAGAGGAAATTGTACAAGAAGAAACTAAAGAAGAATCTACTCCAACAGATGAACCAGACACAACTCAGGAAGAAAAAACAGAATAAAAAAGAAAAGAAAAAGAAATTAAGCTTTTTTATAAGCTTCCATTACTTTTTCCACAAATTGATCTTCGGAATAAGCTCCCTCAAACTGAACTGCACCTTCATTAATAACAGTTTTAGGAACGCCCATAACGTAATATTTTTGAGCTAATTGTGGAAATTCTGTTGCTTCGACCATCTCTCCTATAATATTTGGATTTGCCATAGCAAGTTTATGTGCTATTCTTACTGCTGAAGTACAGTATGGACATGTAGGAGTAACAAAAACCTGAATTTTGATTGGTTTGTCAATTTTTTCAACTTTCTCAAGGTTTTCGCTTTTCAAAGTCACCTTTCTAGCAGATATATCTAAAATATCTTCTACCAATGTTCCAAATTCATAACCACTTGGAATTCCAGTAAAAACAACATCATGTTCCTTTTCTCCATGAAGAAGAATTGTTGGAAATCTTTCAACATTGTATTTTTGGATTTCAGGAGGATTATCTTCTTGATCATAAACAGTTATATCTATCATGTTTTCTGGTGCTAATTCAGCAAGCAATTCAATAATTTCTTTAGTTTGAGCACATGTCAAACATCTATCTTTGTCAGCAAACAACTTTACATACACAATATTTTCCATATGCTGGAAAATTTCTTTAACTTGTCTTTTGATATTTTCATCCACATCTAACGACATAATCATCACTTGTGCATGGTTATTGCACACACACTACTTGAATCAATTTCTATTTTAAGTATTTCCTTTTAGCTACTAAAAAGAATAAGAAATAAATCTTGTGTTATCCCGTTCTTTTAATAACGTGGTAACCAAATTGAGTTTTTACAACATCAGAAAGTTCTCCTTTCCTAAGAGAAAAAGCTGCTCGTTCAAACTCTTTAACCATCTGCCCGTGAGTAAAGAAACCTAGACTTCCACCCTTTTTACCAGAGGGACATAAAGAATGCTTCTTTGCTAGTTCAGTAAAATCTGCACCACTATTTAGTTCATCGAGAATTCTCTTTGCTTCTGAATGCTTTTTAACTAAAATATGACTTGCTTTCACTTTTGACATAATATCACACATCCACTTCTTTTGTAATAAATAAAAATATTTGGAAAAGGTATTAATTTGGTTGAAATTTATTCGAGAATTATTCTGGCATCTATTGCTTTCAATCCTTTTTCTGTACCAACAACAGGATTAAGATCTATCTCCTTAATAATAGGATTCTCTTCTATGAGTTTTGAGATTTTGAGGATTAAAGATGTAAGTTCTTCCTTATTTACTGCAGGCATTCCTCTAAATCCATTTAGAAGTTTCTTTCCACCAATCTCATCTATCATCTCTTCTATATCGTGTTTTGTGACAGGAATCAAACGAAATGAAACATCTTTGTAAACTTCAACAAATACTCCACCTATCCCAAAAGCAATCATCTTTCCAAATTGTGAATCTGTATTAGTTCCTATGAGCAATTCTACGCCATTTACCATTTCTTCAATACTTACTCCCTCGATTTTAGCAGCTGGATAATGTTCTTTTACACTCTGTATCATTTCATCATAGGCTTTTTTCAGATCATCTTCTGAATTGATTCCTACTTTAACTCCTCCGGAATCAGATTTGTGAATAACGTCCTCAGAAACAATTTTCAGAACTACGGGATATCCTAGTTTATTTGCTTCCTCAATTCCTTCCTCCAAATTTCGTGCTAACTTCATTCGATTTAAAGGAATATCAGATAATTCCATTATTTTTCTTGATTCTTCATATGTCAGAATCTCTCTTTTCAGATTTTTTATTTGTTTTAATAAAGATGAAATTTCTTCTTTCATTTGTTATCACGTTTTTAGATTCTACAACAGATTTATTTCCAGTTTTTCTTTGTATGGGAATAAATCTAATCCTGTTCTTTCTTTCACTAGTTTAATTATATGATTGTACAATTTTAGATAGTCAAAGACCTTGTTGTTGTTCTTTCCAGGGATAACCAAATCATGTTTTTCGCCTATTGATATTGCCTTCTCATAACCAGCTGCAGCATGTCGTAAAACAGCACTTAATGGATCCCAAGTTAATACTCTAAACAATCTTTCTTGTGAAAGGCGGGTACCATCAGCAAGTATTACTTGTCCAGCATGAAGAGAATAGCCAACTCCGACACCCCCTCCACCATGATAAGAAACCCATGTTGCACCAGATAAAGCATTTCCCATTAGATTAATAACAGCATAATCTCCAATTGCGTCACTACCGTCTATCATGCCTTCTGTTTCACGATTAGGTGAAGCAACACTTCCACCATCTAGATGATCTCTTCCTATTACTACTGGAGCTTTGAGTTCACCATCAGCAACAAGTTTGTTCATTAGCATCCCAAATGCAGCTCTTCCGATAAATCCAGCCCAGAAAACTCTAGCGGGTAATCCTTTTTCAAAAGGTATGTATTTATCTGCTAACTCAAGCCAATTAACTAGTTGTGAATCATCATAGAATAGTTTCTTTGCATATTTATCTGTAGTTCTAATATCTTCAGGATCGTTACTAAGTGCCATCCACCTGAATGGTCCTTTTCCTTCACAGAAGAGAGGTCTAACATATTCCAAAACAAACCCAGAGTAATCAAATGCATCCTTTACTCCAAGTTCATATGCTTGTTGTCTAATATTATTTCCATAATCGAAAGTTTCAGCACCTCTCTTATTTAACTCTACCATTTGATTTACATGCTTAACAACTGTTCTTCTTGATCTCTCAAGATACTCTTCTGGGCTTTCAACCCTTAGGATGTCAGCCTCATCATAAGAAATTCCTACAGGATAATAACCATTCAGTAAATCATGAGCTGAGGTTTGATCTGTCAGAACAAGTGGAGTAATATTATTATCTATAAGATGTTGTAAGAGTTCAATTGCATTACAGAGAATTCCGATGGAAACTGCTTCATCCTTCTCTGAAGCTTCTTGAGCTATTTGTATTGCTTCCTCTATAGATTCAGTTTTGTAATCTAAATAAGGCGCTCCTTGATCCCTTCCAGTGTTATACATTCTGTCAATTAGGTTAGGATTTACTTCTGCTATTATACAGATTTTACCACACATTTTAGCAGCTAAAGGTTGAGCTCCACTCATTAATCCAAGTCCAGCTGTAACTATGAGTTTTTTCTCAAACTTTGATAATTGCTTGTAAGAAGGTTTCTTCTCAGCAGTTTTAATTGCAGCCGCAATTGTTTCATAAGTCCCTTGAATAATACCTTGAAGACCTATGAATATAAAAGAACCAGCTGTCATTTGCCCATAAACTGAAAGTCCTGCTGCAACAAACTCTTCAAAATTTGGTGTCCAATGAGGAACAATAACGCTATTCGTTATTACACATCTAGGAGCCCATCGAGTTGTCTGCATCTTTCCATAAGGTACGCCTGATTGCAAGAATAATGTTTCATTAGAATCAAGAGACTTTAACAAATCAATTGTCTCGTAGAAGGATTTCCAATCTCTTGCAACTTTCCCTGATCCTCCATAAATGTACAACTTTTCCCAGTTTCTACCATTGTGTAGATTTGAGATCATTGCTCTAATAATTGATTCGGTTTCCCATCCTGCTTTTGTTGAAGGTTTAAGAGCTTCTTCTCCTTCTGGAAGTGGGGGAATCTTATCGGGTTTATATTCCATTTTTAGCCTTTCATCTTCTGGTAATCGATGTTTTCCTTCGATTATTTCTTCCATCTTATTCCTAAAAACCATTGGTACACCTTTTTACTGCACTATTTTAAGCAGAAATTTAGTTTTCAAAAAGTTTACTATTTAATGTGTCCATATATTGATTGACAGATTACGCTAGTTAATCCTGTGCTGCTTAAAATTTCCTTAACATTCTTCATAAGATGTACTGATGGACGTTCAATATGCTGTGCTCGAAATTCTGGACGATAATCTAAAACTGTAACTTGTAAATCTGGTTCCCAATTTGCTAATTTATTACCCATTTCTTCAAGTTCTGTAAGAGTCATGAATTCTTTATTAAAGGGTAATCCAACACCCATGAATATTTTCCCGTAATGATTATCTAGAATATATTTTACTGCATTCCAACTCGTATCAAAATATCTCTTAGCTAGTTCTTGATCTTTTAGATTAGTTATTTTCATAAAGGTTTCAACGGAATTCCCTTTCAGATCAGGTCCAATGTCTGTTAGTCCTGCATTAACTAACTCATCAATATAATCAGGAGTTAGTATTGATGCATTAGTATCAACATGAATTCTAGCTAATGAGTCAGGATTGAGGAATTTCAAGTTGGAAACAAGACTAACAAGCCATTTTCGATTCAATGTTGATTCTCCTCCGCTAATTGCCATTCTGTTAACTCTGTATTGTTTTCTCACTTCAGTAAGCTTTCTAGCTGCTACTTTTGGAGTTAGAGCTTCAGAGTTAGAAAGATAGGCTACTTGCCAGTTCTGACAAGTTGGGCACCTGTAAAGACAGCCTGATGTGAAACACGCAACTTCTATATATCCGAAAGGACTTGTAATTTCAATATTTTTCGGAGTACCAACTCCTCCAACATGATGCCCTTGGAAACCTGAAACAATTCGCATTGGAGTAATATTGTCTATATCTGTAACAATTTCCATACCATCTTCAATAGGAGTGATACAAGATGGCTTAAGCTCACCATTCACTAGAACAGCACAGGACCAACAACCGCCTGTTTTGCAGGGAGCATAAATTTGCGCATCATGGGAATGGGATGATATTTTGTATCCGAGAGATTCAAGAACCTTGAGAATTGTTTGATTCTCTAAAACAGTATATATATCTCCGTCAATTAACAGATTATATTTTTCTACTTCTTTCTCTGTTTCAATAAAAATCCTTGCAGATTGAGGACAAGCTTCTATACAAGCTCCACACGCTACACAATACAATTCACCAGGACATTTTATTGCACTCTTACAATAAGCACAATTTGTACAAAGATCTCTGACAGAGGTTGCTTGCTTTACATTCATCTTCAAGTATAAAACCTTACTAAATGAATACTATGTCTTTTCTGACTTTAATAAGTTTTGAAGGGAATAACACAAAAATAATAAGAGAAGAGCATTAATTTGTTTAAGATGAAGAGGATTTTGATAACAGGGAGCAATAGTGGATTAGGATTGGAATTTACTAGACAGTTTCTTGAGAGAGGTGATTATGTTATTGCATCATGCAGGAGACCTGGAGCAGCAGTTCAATTACAGGAACTGAGAGATAAGCACTCAGGAAGGATAATTGTCCCTGAATTAGATGTTAGTAGTGAAGAAGAGCGAGGTAAATTATACAAGCAAATGACTAGTTTTATGGATAAACTGGATATCTTAATCAACAATGCTGGTGTTAGATTTGGTGGAGAAAAATTTAGTGATTCCTTAGAGAATATTCAAAAAGAAGACTTCAGCAACATTTTCCAAATAAATACAGTAGCTCCTTTAATGATGGCTGTTAGGTTCCTTCCTATGTTGAAGAAAGCTGAAAATCCGATTATAGTCAATATCTCCTCAGTCAGCGGGAGTATAGCTAGAAAAAGGAGAAAAGGTAGTGGGTACAGTTATAGCTCAAGTAAAGCCGCATTAAACATGATTACTAAAGCGCTCTCAGTTGAATTGGATAATTCTGGAGTGATTGTTGTTTCTTTGCACCCAGGTTGGGTGAAGACCTCAATGGAATATACAGAAAAAGCTCCTTTGATGCCAGATGAGTCCATTAGTGGGATGATCAGCGTTATTGAATCTTTGAAAATTGAAGATACAGGCAAGTTTTACGATTGGCAAGGAAATGAAGTACCTTGGTAAAGAAGGATGTATTCTTACCTTTAGTAACTTTAATAAATTATCTTCCTCTGTTTTCGTTCATGAAAGTTGTATATATCGGACATGGTTCCTCTGGTTGGACCTCAGCTACCACACTCCGTGCATGGGATAGAAATGCAGAAATTACAGTAATTGATAAGAAGAATTACGATGCATATCATCCTTGTGCTATGCCTTATGCGATTGGTGGGTTGTGGGAAGATGAAAGTCCTCTGATTGAATCTATGAATTATCAGATGATGAAAATAAACTTCTTACGTCGTCATGAAGCTCTCAAAATTGATCGTCAGAATAAGAAAGTTAGTGTAAAGAATCTTGAGAATGATGAGATTTTTGAGGTTGAATATGATTATCTAGTCCTCTGTATTGGTTCTAAAGCTAAACGTCCTCCAATCCCTGGAGCTAATGGTAAAAACGTTTATGCACTAAAATGGATTGAAGATTCAGCAATGATTCGTGAAGCTGCTGCAACAGCTTCTAAAGTTGCGGTTGTAGGGGCTTCTGCAATTGGGCTTGAAGTTGCTACAGAACTTGCTCATAGGGGTATCGAAACTGTTGTTCTAGCAAGATCTAGGATTATGCGTCTGCTTGTAGATCCAGATTATGCAGATGATACAGTAAAAATTCTTGAAGAAAGACTACCTAAACTGAAGTTCGTTATTGGAGTAGGAATAAACGAAATTGTTCTTGATGAAAAAGGTATGGCTACTAAAGTCACAACAGATCAAGGAGATTTTGAATGTGATTTTGTTGTCGCAGCTACAGGTGTAAAACCAGAAGTAACTTTAGCACAAGAAGCAGGATTAGAAATTGGTGAATCTGGTGCAATTGTAACAGATGATGAATTGAAAACTTCAGATCCTAATATAATCGCTGTTGGAGATTGTGCTGAAACAACTCATTTAGTTTCAAAGAAACCTATCAATTCAGCTCTAGCAACTTGCTGTGTTCGAATGGCAAGAGTAGCTGCTATGACCATTGCTAGACCAGGAACTCTAAAGTTCCCAGGAACAATGAATAATTTCATAGTACCATACATAGATCTTCGAGTTGGATCTGTAGGTCTTATTAAGAAAGCTGCAGAAGATGCAGGTTTTGAAGTGGTTTCAGCTAAGATTAAAACACATAATAAACCACCATATATGCCTGATGCTGTTGAACTTCACTTCAAAATTCTTGCTGACAAGAATACTGGAAAATTACTTGGAGCTCAAGCTATTGGTCCTGATTCAATAACAGATAATTTGAATGTAGTATCCATGGGATTGCAAAGTGAAATGACTTTCCAAGAATTACTTGAAGCTGATTTGTGTTATGCACCAGCAGTAAATGAAACTATTTATCCTGTTACTCAAGCTTTAGAGATGATCTCTCGAAAAATATTAAGAAGACAAAAATAGCAATGTAATAGGGATGAGCTATTAAACTCATCTTTAATTTTCTTTTCTTTAATCTTATTCTAATCTCAGATTTCTCGAATATTATATAAGTAAGAAAAATTATCTTATTTTGTATTAAGTGATTGATGATGAATAAATATAAGCCAGTTGATCCTATAAAATACCCCAGATTTTCAGGAATTAAAACGTTCATGAGATTACCATATATTAAGAAACTTAAAGGAGTTGATTTTGCAATTATAGGTGTGCCTTCAGACGCAGGAGCATCTTTTAGGACAGGACAAAGAGAGGGACCAGCTGCAATTAGAAAAGTATCAGCTTTACTTAGGCACCATAACCCAGTTTTGAACATCAGTCCTTTTGAATATCTCTCAGGTATAGATTTTGGAGATTTACCTGTTGTTCCAGGGTATATAGAAGAAGGATATAAGAGAATTGAAGAAAACCTCCTTCCTATTGTTGATGCAGGTGTAGTTCCGATTCTTTTAGGAGGAGATCATGCAATCACCTTGCCAGAATTAAGAGCTGTGGTTAAAAAGCATGGACCTGTGAGTTTGTTACACTTCGACTCCCATAGCGACACAGTGGATGAGTATTTTGGTAAACCATATAATCATGGAACACCCTTTCGAAGAGCTGTTGAAGAAAATCTTCTAGATGCTGACCATTCTATTCAAGTTGGATTACGTGGATCAATTTACTCGGAAAACCATCTGAAAATTCCTAAAGAGTTAGGTTTTGAGGTAATAACAACTGAAGAAATAAGAGAAAGCAGTATCGAAAAAACTATAGAAAGAATCAAGAATAGAATAGGAAGCACAAAGGTGTTTCTTACCTTTGATATTGATTTTGTAGATCCTGCCTATGCTCCAGGAACAGGAACACCAGAAATTGGGGGGTTCACAAGTGGGGAAACACTTAAGCTTGTAAGGGGATTGGAAGGATTGAACTTTACTGGATTCGATCTTGTAGAAGTTTTACCTTCTTTTGATCCTTCTGAAATCACATCGTTATTAGCCTCTAACATTATTTATGAATTCATTTCCATCCTCGCGTTAAATAAAAAAAATGAGAGACAATAATAGTTTTTAATGTACTGTTCTTTTTCAAGTTATGTCTAAGAAAGAGATGTTTAAGCAAGCTCTACATCTTATAGATAACTGGCTTGATTTTCAGGTTTATTTTAAAGAGATTCCGGGTGTAGCAGTGGGGATTTTTGTTGAAGATGAAATTATTTTCAAGAGAGAATATGGTTATGCAAATTTAGAGGAAAAAACAAAGTTGACGGATCAACATCTATTTCGTATTGCTTCACATTCTAAATTGTTTACTGCGACTGCTATTATGAAACTCTATCATGAAGAAAAACTATCAATAGATGATAAAGTTTCCAAACATCTACCATGGTTTTCTTCTGAAAACGATAAGAACCTACAACAAGTACGAATTCGACATTTACTTACACATACAAGTGGTATGACGCGTGATGGAAAAACTGCTCATTGGAGTACTCTAGAATTCCCAGGAATTGAAGAGATAAAATCTCAAACACTAGAAGGAATAAGTTTTTTTGGGACTAGTGAATTAGTAAAGTATTCGAATTTTGGATTTACAGTCCTTGGTCAGGTAATAGAGGCTGTTTCAGGTCAAAGCTACGCTGAATATATACAAAAAGAAATTTTTGATCCTTTGGAGATGAAGAACACAATTGTTGATATCGATGAAACCAACCTACCTAGACATGCTACTGGACATAAAATCAAATTTCCAAGAAAGGAGAGAGAAACTGCCAAGCACACACCTGCTAAAATAATGCATTCTGCTACCGGATTAAGTAGCAATGTTGAAGATTTAATCAAGTTTTATAGAGCTCACATCTTCGAAAACGATGTTCTATTCCCAGATTACATAAAACGTGAAATGCAAAGAGTTCAATTTAAAGATAAAACAGTTGATAGGGGAATAGGTTTCGGTATCCTAGAAGCAAAAGGAGGTAAAATAGAAACTACTAAAATTGTTGGACATGGTGGTGGTTATCCAGGGTTTATTACACAATCTGGACTCTCCCAAAAAGACAAGGTTGTCATAGTTGTACTTACAAATGCAGTTGATGGTCCAGCTGTAACTCTTGCATTAGGGATCAACGGAATACTAGCTCATTTGAAAAAGGAAAAGGAAAAATTCAAACTTGAAAAAGATAAACCAGTTCCTGATTTTAAAGATATTATTGGATTTTATTCTTCAGATTGGGGTATTTCACTTTTCAGTCAGATAGGACCTAAATTAGTTGGCCTTGGTCCACGAGATGAAAATCCAGTAGAATTTATGGCAACTTATGATCATAAAGAAGGACATAAGTTTGTTGCCCCAAAAGAATTTCCATTTGCTTCACCAGGGCAAGAAATGGAATTTGTGGAGGGACTTGATGGAGAAAAAATCTTTATGGATAGTCATAGAGGAAAAAGCAAAAGATATAGATTCAGCTATTAGTTCAATTTAGAAATAGCTCAAATCTTGTTTTTTATTATTTTATTTGCTCGAATCTTGCCTGGAAGAATCTAAGGTATTTTGGTTCGTAGACCATTTCCAATCCGGGAATATTGTCTCTCTTTTCATATAGATTAACTATGGATTTTGCTGTATATTCTATGTGTGTATTTGTGTAAACTCTTCTGGGAATTGTCAATCGGACCAATTCCAAAGGAGGAAAAATATTCTCTCCTGTTTCTTTATCTCTTCCCTTAGAAACAGCTCCTCTTTCCATGGATCTAACAGCTGAATCTTCGTATATTGCACCAGCTAAGGTTTGAGCTGGCCATTGTTCTCTTGTTAGATGAGGTAGGAATTTGAGAGCATTGAGAAAAATTGCATGACCACCAGTTGGTTTCACAATTGGAACATTTGCTTTCATGAGCAATTCACCTAAGTAACGAACCTGGTTTACTCTGTATTTCAGATAATCGTATTCAGCACCTTCCCTCAAACCTCTAGCTACTGCTTCCATATCTCGTCCAGCCATTCCACCATATGTGTGAAGACCTTCATAAACAACAACCATATTTCTGGTTGCTTCATATATTTCCTTGTCATTTGTTGCTAAGAATCCACCTATATTGACTAGACAATCTTTCTTAGAACTGTACACACTTCCATGAGAGTAGCTCATCATCTCTCTTAAAATCTCGATAATAGGAGTATCCTCATAGCCTTTTTCTCTTTCTCTAATGAAGTAAGCATTTTCACTAGAACGAGTTGCATCATAAATGATTTTTAGTTTGTAATCATCACAAAATTCTCTTAGCTTTCGAAGATTTTCCATAGATACAGGTTGTCCTCCAGCCATGTTAACATTCATTTCAACACTCACAAAAGCTATTTTCTCAAGGCCATAATCGTCTATGTATGTTTGTAATTTATTGAAGTCCATATTTCCCTTAAAAGGATGTAAATTTTCAGGATCATGAGCTTCATCTATGATAGAATCTACCATTTTCCCACCTGGAATTTCAACATGTAATTTAGAAGTTGTAAAGTACATGTTCCTTGGAACTATTTGTCCATCCTTTACTAAATGTTGGAACATTAAATGTTCAGCTCCTCTACCTTGATGAGTTGGAACTAGATGTTTGTAACCAAGAACATCTTGCACAGCTTTTTCAAGATTGTAGAAATTCTTACTTCCAGCATATGCTTCATCTCCTATCATCATACCAGCCCATTGATTGTCAGACATTGCAGCTGTTCCAGAATCTGTGAGTAGGTCGATAAAAACATCTTCAGATAGTAACAGGAATGTATTAAAACCAGCTTCTCTTATTGCTTCTCTTCTTCTTTCTTCAGAAGGAATTTTGACGGGTTCTACTACTTTAATCTTAAAAGGTTCTACTGGGGGTTGCATAGTTTTATTCAAAAAGCTACAAATTGAAAAAGATTTCTCAAGATAATGAGTATTTTGAAAACAAAAGAAGAATCTTCATCAGCTGAGAAATATATCTACAATGGATAACATTTTTATCTATAAAGAAAAAATCGAAACCAGTAAATACAACAAATCAGAAGGTTATGCTTATGGGTAAATTAGTAAAAACTCCTATGTGGAAAGTCCATGAAGATGCTGGAGCCAGAATGATTGATTTTGCAGGATATTATCTTCCAGTCTCCTATACTGGAATAGATGACGAAATCATGGCAACACGAGAGAATGTATCTATTGTCGAAGTGACTGACATGGGTCGTTACTCCTTAAAAGGCAAGTATGCCTCTAAATTAATGGAACTTCTCACACCAAGAGATATATCTGCTATGTTAGACATGAAATGTGGTTACACCTATTATCTTAATGAGAACGGTGGTTATAGAGATGATACAATTATAGGAAAGAAAAGTGAAACTGAGTTCTTCAATGTTTGCAATGCAGGTGATCAAACTACAAAGGTCTTAGCTTGGATCGGTCAATTTGTTAAGATTTTTGAGGAATTCACCGGAGAACCTCTTGAGTTCAAAGATTGGACTCTGGAAACAACTATGTTTGCTGTTCAAGGACCAAATTACAAAGTAATTTTAGATAATTTGGGTGTTCCTGACACAGGAAGATGGCAGATGATTGAAGCTGAAGTTGAAGGATGCAAATGCTTATTCACTGGCACAGGTTATACTGGTGAGAATGGTTTTGAAGTAGTAATTTTTAATTCTGATCTACAAAATCCTGAAAAGGGAATCAAGGTTTGGAATGCCATTTTAGAAGCTGGTAAAGAAGTTGGAATAGCTCTTTGTGGTCTAGGTGCTCGAGATGCACTAAGAATTGAAGCAGGTTTACCACTTTATGGTGAGGATATTCATGAAGGAGTCAACCCTGTTGAAACTGGTTACGACTTCAAAATGTTCTGCAAGCATGATAAAGAACCATTCTTCTTTGGTAAAGAAGCTATCCTAAAAGCTAAGAATGAAGGTGTTAAAATCAAACATGTTGGAATAAAATTATTAGATAAAGGTATTCCAAGGGCTGATTATGATGTCCTTAATCCTGCTGGAGAAAAAATTGGTCACATGGTCAATGGTGTTCGTTCCCCTGTTATTGGTAACGTAGGTATTGGTATGGCTTATATTGACATTAAGTATGCTGAACCAGAAACTGAAGTTTTAGTCCAAATTCGTAAGAATCAAGTTAGAGCTAAAGTCGTTAAATTACCCTTCTACGATACTAAGAAGTGGGGATGGCGAAGAGAAGATTAATTCTCTTTTTTCTTTCTTTTATTTTTGTAATTATTCAAATTCGAATTCTGCTATTTCACCACCAATAACATGGTAATGAATATTAATGCGATTCTCTTCAGGTATTCTTTCTTTATCCATCTCTTTTTCGAATTTTTCCTTTAATCCGTAGAATTGAACTGACATCTCGTTAAATAACTTTAGAATCTCAAAAATATGTCTAGGTTTTGAAATTCTCAAATCCAGCGGAAAATTTGCTATACTACCTAGAGGATGATTAGGATTCTTTGGTTTTTTATTTTCCAGAAAAGCTTTCTCTGCACGTTCAAGATTGTTAACCATAATACTTTCGAGAATATGATTATAAGAAAGACTTCTTCTCGCTTTATTTGCTTGATTTCCAATATCTGGATGATTGGCAAGCAGTTCCATATAAATACGATAAAGCTCCTCATCTGATTGTTCTAATATTTTCTCATATGCTTCGACTAATTTTGTTTCCATTACCTCAACAGGAGGTTGCCCAAAATGTCTCTCTGCGACTTTTGTTAGTTTGTAGAAGATACCCTTGTTGTTTCGAGTTTTTTCTTCATCTATCTGAAGTAGCTTAGACTTTTGTTCGCTATCGTCTGTTAAATCTTGTACATGATGATATATAGTTGCTTCATTTTTTCCTAGAATCTTTGCTAGTTTTTTGATATTCGAAGAGCCAAAATTCTTTATTACCATTAGAATTGCATGTTTTGTTCCAACTTTGAAAACATCATTTACTCTTTCCAATATTTTAGGATCTACAGCTTTTAATCCCTTAAATTCTACTTCTAATTTATCTGATTTACTCATTAAAGCATCTCCATATATAGTAAATCATTATTTTTTACCCTTATAAATTTAATCATCAAATTAGTTTGATAATCAAAACATTTATCAATAGGTGTGGAAGTAGATTTGATAATCAAATTAATAACATCATCAAATATCGAGCAATTGTGATTAAAATGAATGAAGAAAACACACGAAAATTTCAAGTAGGAGAGGAAGAGTTCTCATTAAGGAATTGGAATTTTGAGACAGATTATGAAAGAGTCACTTCCCTTTTAGAAGTTGTTTTTGAAAACGAACTTCAGATGAAAGGATTGGAAGCAAGAAACATTTTTGAAGAGTTTAAATCTTTAAAACCCTTCCTAAATTTCATGGGTTTTTTCTCTAAGAACTATAAACATGTTCTTGATGGGTTTATTATTGAAGATTCACAAGGAGAAATAATAGCTTCTGTTAATGTAGGATATAGCTTAGAAGACAAATATGAGATTAGTATGGTAGCAACGCATCCAGATTATAGAAGGAGAGGGTTTGCTAGGAAGTTAGTAAATGAAGCAATTGAACATTCCAAGAAACTTGGTGCAAAAATGTGCATTCTTGAGGTTCTTGATATTAACGAACCAGCATACAAACTGTATAAAAGTCTAGATTTTGTTCATTATGACACAAATACTAGACAGAAACTAGAACCCGACCAATTATCCTCAGTTAAACTAGTTGAATTGCCTAAAGAATATCAATTACAAGAACTAGAACGAAATAAGAAAACTAACAAAGAAAGATATGAACTTGATCTCAAATCAACACCAGAAGAGGTACAAATCTTTCATCCAGTTCAAAAAAGCAGATATTTCAGACCTCTGTTGATTAGGATTATAAGACCAATAGCAAGATTAGTTCTTAAACCAAATACCAAAACTTGGTCAATTTATAAAGATGAAAAATTAGTTGGAACAATTTATGTAAATCTTAGTAAAAAAGAAGGAATCCCTCACAGATTAGATTTGATGGTTGACCCCAAACATAATGCAAAGCTAATAGAACCGATGCTAACTTATGCATTGGAGTTCATAAAAGAGAGCTTAACAATTGAACAAAACGTGATTGTTGAGTTTCAAACAGCTGATGAAAATCAAAAAACAATTTGCGAAAAACACGGTTTTGTTGATATAGAGACCATGCATCTACTAGGATTGAAACTGTAAAAAAAGATAATCTCTTCTCAGATTTGGTAAATTTATAAGTGTCTAAAGTAAAACGTGAAAGAGAATCTTTGGAGAATTTGTATGACTAAAATTAAATTATATAGTAGTAAGCAGATAATTTTCATTCTGTTATTAATCTTGTTATTAAATTATGCTGTGCTTTCATCTAAGGCACAAACTGAATTTTATCTAAATAAAATTACAAGTATTGGTGGATCAGGAGTTGGATATGACGTTGATATTGATTGTAATTATGCTTATATTACTGGGAATGATGGTTACATAGTTGTTGATATCCAAAATCCAACTAAACCTAAGATAATTAGTGATTTCGAGATAAATGGTGGTGCTTTTGGAATATTTGTTAAAGACGACATAGCTTATGTTGCTGCTGCGGGTCAAGGATTATTTATAACCGATGTTAGTGATCCTGCAAATCCAACTCTTCTAGGTCATGAAAATGGAGGAGGTATAAGTAACAATGTCTATGTATCAGGTGATTATGCGTATATTTCAAACTATGAAAATGGATTACAGATTTTTGATGTTACTGATTTAACTAATCCAACAAAAATTGGTGAATATTCTCTTGATGGTCGAGCTGATGGTGTTGTTGTTAGGGATAATTTTGCTTATGTTGCTAATCCAAATTCTAGGGTTAATGTCCTAAATGTGACAATTCCTTCAGCTCCGCAAAAAGTAAGTACTTTGAGTGCTACTGATGGAGCGACTGGTATATCAGCATTTGAAAATCTACTGTTTGTTGGGTGTTATTCTAGTAATGTTTTGGTTTTTGATATCTCCACTCCTTCTAATCCTATTTTACTAGGCTTACACACAGATGATGATGAGGGTGAAGCTCAAGGGGTTGTAGGTAATAGCACTCATCTTTATGTCGCAGACAACTATGGGGTTGAATATCTTAACATCAGTAGTTTACCAACCATTACTAAAATAGCAGAACAAAGACAAGGAGTTTCAGCAGCACACGATATTGATTTTAAAGATAATTTTCTTTATATAGCTGGAGGAAGTGTTACAGGAAGTTTGGTTTTTGAAGTAAGTAAATCGCAAAAATCAAATTATCTTGGGATTTATATTGGAGTCCCACTAACTGTAATTGTACTCTCTGTTACGTTCTTGCTTTTATACAAGTATAAAATTAAAAAGAAGGAAACTTAGATTTCCTCTTTTTCTTTATTTAGTAAATAATCATCAGGATTTTCCCAAACTGGGATTCTTGCCTTGTTTATATGTTCATTCATAAAAATTACTGCAGCAGTCTCCAAGTCTAATCCTCCACCCTTCTTTCTCTTATGCCTTTTTTCTGCAAATTTTTCGAGAAATTCTGGAGGTGAATCATATTCTATTTCATATGTTTCAGAGAGTATTCCTGGATTAAGCTGATCTATTTTATGGACTAATGCCCAAGCAGCTTTCATGTAATCTGGTAGTTTCTCTGGTCGTATAACCCCAAGTAGAACCTGATTTGCTAAGGATAGTTTTATAGGAATCACACCAGGAGTATCAAAAATCCTTAACCTTGTTGTAATCCTTAGGACTTGTAAAGCTCTTGTAAATCCGGGAATTGGGGATACTGGAGCGCTAGATCTTCCTTTTAGGATGTTGATTAGAGAACTCTTACCTGTATTCGGAAGACCAATGAAACAAGCGGTAATATAAAAGAAATCCTTTCCTACAGCACTAATTATTGAATTTCTCAAAATTGTGGTACTCAGCCTTTCCCTTGCTGAAGTAGGTATAACATATATTCCCTCCTTATTTAGTATTGATTTCCATTTCTGAACTACTTTATTTGGAACAAGATCAACCTTGTTCATTGCAACAAACAGTTTTTTTGATCTATTTTTCAAAACCCTATTTTCATATCTTTTGGCTCTTGAAAGACTGGGAAAACGCGCGTCTATAACTTCGACAACAACATCACTGCCGTTTATCATCCTCCGTACCATCATATCGAAGTCTTCTTTCTTTGCCATCTTGTTCACCCATAATGCAAAATTTCAGATTATTAATATTCCTTAGGTGGACCTACATCAGGGTGACCTGGTTCGAAAGGTTTTTTGGAAGGTTTTGTTGGATCAGGATGGATTGGGGGAGGAAATCCATGTTTTCTGATGTGTGATTCTAGCAATCCACGTAATTGCTCCACCTCTTGTTCAAGTTTTTTCACTCTTTCTTCTAGAGGTAATATGTCTTTGTCCATAAAAAAACAATATACGTGAAAAATATAAACGATATGTTTCAAGTTTATTTAATGAAATTGCATGATGTTCATTGCCACCTTCCTAAGAATTACTTCTATATGGATATTGAAAATTACATGGAAAGGTGGATTTCAGAAGGTTTAGAAGTCGTAATAAGTGTTGCTACTAAATATAAGGAAAGTCTAAGGAGTATTGAACTTCATTCCAAATTTAATCAAATTGTTCCAGGAATCGGCGTTCATCCATGGAGCGCGAAGAGAAAATTAACTGAAGAAATTAAGGAGAACTTTGAATTACTTATTCTAGATAATAAAAATGTGGTCTTGGGAGAAATCGGTTTAGATTGTCATTTTATTGATAAAGAAGAATATTATCCAATCCAAGAAGAATATTTCAAATTCTTCTTAGGGCTTTCAGAAAAACACGGAATACCAGTCAACATCCATGGAAAAGGAGCAGAAGGGGTTGTCGCTGAAACACTTACATCATTTAAAATTCCACCAAATAATGTCTTGATGCATTGGTACTCTGGACCTAAGAAAATCCTCTCACAATTTATAGATAGAGGATACTTTTTCAGCATTAATCCCTCAGTGCTAACCGGTTCGTCTCACATTGAAGTTTTGAAAGCGACACCCAAGGATCAGATTTTAACTGAATCTGATGGGAATGTTAAATACACTATTGATGATGAGAGGATAATTGGATCACCAGCTCTTATACCAAGGGTATTGGAGAAAATTAGCGAGTGGAAACAAATAGAAAATGAAGAGATTTCAGACATCCTCCATTCTAACTTGAAAAGGTATTTAAACATCGAATGAATGTGAAATCTAATGTCATCAAAGAAGTTGAAAGAGCATATCATTAAGAAAGAGAAATACAGGGAGGAAATACTACAACTCTCTTCTAAAACTCAACAGAAAGTTGCGTATCATTTTAATTGTCCGGACGGCATAATTTCAGCAGTTTTGATTCGCTTCTTATTTTCTGATAAAGAACTTGTTTTTATTCCTCTAGATTACGCTCTTTTCAAGGAGAGAGAAATAATAGATAAAATCGCTGATGCCAATTGGTTCGCTATTGTTGACTTAGAACCCTTTCACTCTAATACAGCAGAATACTTCTTTGATCATCACATATCAAATATTGGAAAAATCATTAAATCCAACAACATATATTTTGTTGCTGGTGCCCCAAGTACTGCTTACCTTATAGAGAAAATTTTCTCCGACTCTCTTCCTGAACACCTTAAAGAACTGGTTCGAATAAGTAAAATTACAGATACAGCTAGTTATGAAATTCCACCCCCACTTGGACTTCTAGATAATTTCTCAAAGTTGTCATGGGATGAAAAAATATGGTTTATTGAAGATATATGTAAATCCACTTTTACTATACAAGAACATGACGAATTAATTGAAATTCTTGCTTTTGAGGGATTAGAAGGACTATGGAAACCTGAATTAGCTCATCGAGTTAAGAATTTACGGCAATCAAGAAAATCTTCTATGGAGATTGCAAAGGAAATTGAAATTACTGATTTTGTAGTTATTATTGATAATCCTTTACATTACAATCTTACATTTGTTGCGAGGGAAGTACAAAAAAGAGGAGCTATGGGGGCTGCTTATATCACAGTTTATCCTACAGAGGTTAAAATTAGTCTAAGATTAAATAAGAAACTTTCAGAAGAACAGAAGGAAAAATATAGAGTTGATTTGTTAGCACAATCAATGGATGGTGGCGGTCACAAACCAGCGGCAGGAGCAGAAACGGATAATTTGGAGATAGTTGTTGAAAAAATAGATTCGTGGGCGAGAAAGAAAGGATTAGCAATATCTTTTGTTGATTTAAGAGAAAAATAAAAAGCTGAGAGTTAAATATTTATCCTTTGACATTACCTAAAGGTGTAACTCTAACAATGGGGTGACCAATTCCTGATATTTTCAGTGCATTTACAACTTCATCTATATCCTTGTATGCGAAGCCAGCTTCTTCAGCTAAACCAGGCATTGATGCTCCTTTAACATATATTCCCTTTTCTCTCATTTTCCTTTGGAGGAAATCGCCTCTTATTTGCTTTTTAGCTCTGCTTCTACTCATAGTTCTTCCAGCCCCATGTGCAGTAGATCCAAAACTAACTTCCATTGCTTTTTGTGTTCCAGTTAAAAGATAAGAACTTGTTTCCATTGAACCTCCGAGTATAATAGGCTGTCCAAGTTCTTTGTATTCTTCAGGTATCTCAGGATGATGTGGAGGAAATCCTCTTGTTGCACCTTTTCTATGAACCATCAGCTTCTTTTTTTGTCCATCTACATTATGTTCTTCAATTTTAGCTATGTTATGAGCTACATCATAAATTAAATTGAGACCTAATTCTTCTTCATCTTTATGAAAAACTTCAGAGAAGACTTTTCTAACATTATGAGTAATTATCTGACGATTCGCAAAAGCCATATTTGAAGCACAACTCATAGCAGCAAAGTAATCTTCTCCCTCTCTTGAGGTAATTGGCACACTAGCTAGTTCTTGATCGATTATCGGAAGGTTATATTTTCTCATTGCTGTTAAGCAAGTTCTTAGGTAATCAGATGCTACTTGATGACCCATACCTCTTGATCCACAATGAATCATAGCTGTGACTTGATATGGACCAGTAAGTCCGAATTTTGCACCCATTTCAGAATCAAATATATCACCAGGTTTTATTACTTGAATTTCTAAATAATGATTTCCTGAACCAAGTGTTCCGAGTTGTCTTAATCCACGACTTTTCGCTTTATCACTAACCTTAGATGAATCAGCTCGAAGCATCTTACCTTGACTTTCTATTCTTCTAACATCCTCATCACGAGCATAACCATTTTCTAAACACCATTGTGCACCATTCTCAAGTACTGCATCAAAAACGGAGCGAGAAATACTTGCTAAAAAATTATCATGTGAGAGTTTTACACCAACACCTGCGGGAACTCTTTGAAATAGTTTCTCTACAAGTTCTTTTATTTTTGGACGAACGTCTCTCTCTTCTAATGTAGTCGTTAGCATCCTAACTCCACAATTGATATCAAAACCTACCCCCCCAGGACTTATCACTCCTTCCTCCATATCCATAGCGGCGACTCCACCAATAGGAAAACCGTAACCTCTGTGAGCATCTGGAAGAGCAATTGCATATTTTTGAATTCCTGGTAATGTAGCAACATTAGTTATCTGATCGATAACCCCACCTTCGATTCCTTTCTTTAGAGCAGGAGTTACAATCAATCTTGCTGGAACTCTCATTCCTTTTTTGAATGATACAGGAATTTCCCAAGTAGATTGATCTATTTTTTTCATCGGAACATTGTTACTAGACATTTTACTCATCTTTAGAGAATTTTGTGTTTTAATAAACCTCTTGGTTTATCAGAAAATATGCAAAATGGTATTGTTTTTAATCATTTGGTCTTGCTTTTTTTTGAGAGCAATGTTCAGATATAACATACTCACAGAAGAAGTGAAATCAGATTTTGCTTTTGAAGTTTATTCAGATACTATATCAGAGCTATTTAGAGGAGCTGGAATTGCTATGATGGAAGCAATGATTGAAGTGAATAAAATTGTAGCTAAAAGAACATGGGATATAGAATTGGAATCTGATTCTTTAGAATTATTACTATATGATTTCCTAAGTGAATTAGTATATCTGAAGGACGTTGATGTCTCGCTTTTCAAAGATTATGAAATAGAGATAAAAGAGAATGAGATATATTCGCTTTCTTGCAAAGCTCATGGGACAGAAATAGATTATGAAAATGATGAGTTGCTAACAGATGTAAAAGCTGTAACAATGTACAAGTTTTTGATAGAAAAAAGAAAAGAGGATTGGTATTGTCACGTTATTCTAGATTTATAAAAATCAAATAAATTTAAGTCAAAATCTAAAACACCTTAATATTGAGTTAGAAAGGTTTTATCCCAAGAATTACAAAAGGTATCCATGAGATAATCTTTATAAACTGAATTGTTTTTTGTTAAAACAATCCTACAAAATAGAGGAATAAAAATGGGCGATATAGTAATTAAAGATAAATATACAATAAAAGATAACCTACTTTACACAAAAGAAAGTGAGTGGGTTAAGCAGGAAGGAGATGTATGGATTTATGGAATATCCAATTATGCTAGCACAGAACTTGGAGAACTAGCTTACGTTGAGCTTCCAGCTGTTGGAGATACCTTTTCAAATGCTGATTCAATGGGGATTATTGAAGCCCTTAAGGCAGTAGTAGATTTCTATGCACCATTTGATTGTGAAGTTGTTGAAGCAAATACTAACTTAGAAGACGATGCAGCACCAATAACAGAAGATTGTTATGGTGAAGGATGGATTCTTAAAGTTAAACCAACAAATGGTACTGACCATCTTCTTAATGTTGAAGACTACGTCAAACTCGTAGAAAAATTGATTGAAGAAGGTACTCACTAAATTTTAGAGGAGAACTTTCCCCCTCTATTTTTATCAATTTATATGAGGTAAAAAAATGACAGAAGATGATTTTAAAGGACATCCTTATCTTGCAAACTCGCAAAAAGATTTGGATGGAATGATGGAATACTTAGGAATAAAAGATGTAAATGATTTATATTCTGATATTCCTGAGGAAATTAAATTCAAAGGAGATCTTGATATTCCATTCTATGAAAGTGAATATGCTCTTATGGAAGCAATTAAGGTCAAGTTAAGTAAAAATTTAACAACAAGAGAGCTTAGGAGTTTCATAGGAGGAGGAGTGTTGGATATATATGTACCAGCTTTGCAAGATGAAATTTTACGAAGAACAGAATTCTATTCCGGTTACACACAGTACCAAGAAGAGGTTTCTCAGGGTTCCCTTCAAGCTTTATTTGAATATCAGAGCATGATTTGCGAGCTCACAGGAATGGATCTAGCAAATGCTTCTCTTTATGATTGGGCTACTGGAGTAGGTGAAGCTGCTTTAATGTGTGCACGTATCACAAAACGAAATAAATTCTTGTATACATCAGCTATTGCTCCGAACCGTGAAGCTGTGTTGAAGAACTATGTTACAGGTGCAAAACTCTCACTAGAGATTGTTCCTCATGACAGCACAACTGGAAAAATGGATATAACAAAGGCAAAGGAAATGATGGATGAGACTTTTGCTGGAATCTATATAGAAAATCCTAACTTCTTCGGAGTTATTGAAGATGAAATAGAAGAAATCATTAATGATGCACATGAAAAAGGCATTAGAGTGGTTGTTGGAGCTGACATGAATTCCCTTGCTCTAATGAAATCTCCTGGAGAATACGGTGCAGATATTTGCATAGGCGAAGGACAAACTATAGGTGGAGGACCACTCAATTTTGGTGGCCCATTACTAGGTATCATGTCCATGAAATATGATAAGCGCGATATCCGTCAATTACCAGGACGTATCGTTGGTATCACTATAACACAGAAAGAAGGAGAGAGAGCTTTTTGTAACACTTTGCAAACAAGAGAACAGCATATTAAACGTGAAAGAGCAACCAGTAACATCTGTACTAATGAAGCTCTTGTAGCATTAAGTTGTGCAGTTCATCTAGCACTTCTAGGAAAAGAAGGTTACAAAGATTCCGCAGAAACAATGTATCTAAGCTCTCATTATGTAGCTTCTGAATTAGAAAAGAAAGGCATTAAAAGAGTATTTACAGGCGAATTCTTTAATTCATTCTTGATTGATCTTAAGGTTCCAAAGAGTAAAAAGAAGGAATTTACAAACTTCATGCTTGAAAGAAAAATTCTTGCTGGTATACCATACAGCTTTGATGGTGAAAACTACGATTATCTTATAACTACTTCGTACTTACTATGCGAAGACGATCTTAACGATTTTGTTAAGGCTATTGGAGAATGGAGGAATTAAAATGTACAGACAAGCAAAATATGATGAACCTTTAATTTTCGATTTGAGCAAAAAAGGAAGAAGAGCTAATATCCCACCAAGATGTGATTTTCCAAGAGAGGATATCAAAATCCCTGAAAGCATGAAACGAACTAAATTACCTGAATTACCTGAACTTCATGAAGGAGAAGTTATGAGACATTATGTTCGACTAGCACAGATGAATTATTGTGTTGATACAGGTATGTATCCTTTAGGTTCTTGCACAATGAAATATAATCCAAAAATCAATGAAACTATTGCTAGATCAGAAAAAATGATGTACCTTCATCCTAATCAACCAGAAGAATCCGTTCAAGGAATTCTACAGATATTATATGAATTACAAGTAGCATTAGGAAATCTAGCAGGTCTTCCTCATACAACTCTACAAACACCTGCAGGTGCGAGTGGTGAGTATTGTGGTCTTGCTCTAATTAAAGCATATCATGATGATCATGAGAATAAACAAAGAGATGAAATAATTGCTCCTGATTCCAGTCATGGAACCAATCCTGCAAGTACTGTAATGAATGGAATGAAACTTATCGAGATTAAATCCAACGAAGATGGTAGAGTAAACATGGACGCACTCAAAGCAGCTGTTTCCGAAAAAACTGCTGGCTTAATGCTGACAAATCCAAATACCTTAGGAATTTTCGAAAAAGACATCATCGAGATGTCACAAATTGTTAAGGAAGCTGGTGGATTACTGTACTATGATGGTGCAAACTTTAATGCAATTGTTGGAAAAATCAGACCAGGAGATATGGGATACGATGTGTTGCATTTCAACCTTCATAAAACATTTTCAACTCCACATGGTGGAGGAGGTCCTGGAGCTGCATCAGTAAGCTGCAATGATATTTTAGAACCTTATTTACCAGTGCCAACCATAGACTATGATAAAGACAAAGATTATTACTTTTTCAATCACGACAGACCTAAATCTATTGGTAAGTTGCATGGATATTATGGTAATGTTGCTATTGCTTTAAGAGCATACGCTTACATAGCTGCACTTGGCTTCGAAGGATTACAACATACAGCAGAACAAGCATGTTTAACTGCTAATTATGCGGTAAGAAAACTAGAGAAAATAGATGGTTTCAGACTAAGCCATGGACCTTCTATACCAAGAAAACATGAAGGAGTTCTAGAGGCTACTCCAGCTCTAAGAAACTATGATGTTTCTGGAAAAGATATTGGTAAGATGATTCTCGACCATGGAATGCATGCACCTACTGTGTATTTTCCGCTAATTGCACATGAAGCTTGGATGGTTGAACCTACAGAAAACGAGAACAAAGACACTATCGACAAATACGTTGATGCTGTAGAGATAGAGATGGAAAAAGCCAGAAAAGATGTAGAATATGCACATCATGCCCCATACAATGCTACAGTTAGCAGAGTGGATATTGGATGGTCTGTAAAGAATTTAGTTGTTTCTTATAAAATACTTAAAGAAAAATTAGAAAATGGAGAATATGTTCCTTAAATTCTCTTTTTTCATTTTATTCTTATTTTCTCCTTCTTAATTGAATTTGAATTGGAGGATTAACGAATATTCCAATAATAAGCATAAGAGAAACACCAAGAATTTCCTTGAATGTGATATTGTCTATTACATTATCAGGTAAAGCATTTATTAAAACTGGCGAAGCATCGAAAACAAAGAAGATAATCAAGATTTGTATTACAAAATAAATTGTGATAGTTAGTAAAGATCCACGAATTAAGAATCTAAATAATTTTCTTTGCTTAGTATCTCTCACTCTGTTCATTAAATATTCAGAGAAAAGGAGTGAAACAGCGCTCAAACCTATCGAACTGAAAATCGGGAATGCTATCAACAATGGAAGTGTTGCCCAATCATTTAGTTTGATAATTTCATGTAAATAATAGAAATGTGGAATTTGTGCTAGTAATGAAATTGAAAATACAGTAATAACACTGGGCCATACTGCTTCTTTATCCCAGATTCTTATAGCTTTGCTCATAGTTATCGTCCTTTACTCGAAGCCCTTTTTGAAACCTACAAATAAGTTTAGTTATAACTTTTTTGATGGCGATTAGAAAATTAATGACCACTTTCTTCGAATGAATACCCTTTCTCAATTCGAAATTCGCAAAAATTATGCCCAGTCCCATGGCATTTTGTTTCAGTTACAATTGGGGGATCTTTAAGTATTAATGCCAATCGTCCTGCCAAGTATCCTGCTTGAAAATCACAAAGTGTCTCATTTAAGTTGGTTTCTGAAAGATTAGCTCCAGATGCATATGCACACTCATGAATTTGAATGTACATTTCATCTTCATCTTCTCCATCTAGAACATTTACAAAAGAGTGAGCTCTAGGCAAATAGTTGGTTGGATGAGTCAGATATTGTCTGATTATTTCTGTTGCTTGTTTAAGTGAATCTATAGGTAATTCCGCTTTTTCCGCGGCTAACAAATCATATATCAGATTTTTTGCTGGTCCTATAACACCTAATTCTCTTCCTGCGGAATATAGTAGAGCACCACAGAATTTATCTCTGAATTTTAAAGATATTATCTGTTGTTGTAAAGAACTTATGTGAACATAATCCTGATCATTAGGTCTTAATGATTCGGTCATTTTTAGGGAATTGTAACCATGTTGGGTAGTTTCATGTATGAATTCATAGAAAAGTTGTCTTCGATATTCTTCTGCAGGAAAATCTCCAAGAAATTTAATTTTCTTATCTTCTTCTTTAATCTCCATAGTCCGATAAGCTACATTGCCTGGTTCTTTTCCTTGGAAAACTTCTATTTCAAACTCACAATATGCATCGCCCAATCCTTTGCATTTTATTTCAATAACTCTAGCGCCAAAACCAATCATAGCTTCAACTGTTCCAGCAATTTCACCTGCGGTATAATGACATAGCGGTTCGCTAATATTTATAGCACCAGCACTATTTGCTAATTCATAAATTCTTAAAGTAGCAGTATATCCCTCTAGTTTTGCTATATCACAATGCGTAGCCTGATATAGTGGAACAATGTTGTTACGGCTATACAATTGAGCAAGTGCGATTAGAGTTTCTTGAAACCTCTCTTCTGGTTTTACAGCACCTACTTTTGGATTTAACACAGTTAGGTAATATGGTGCCGCGCCATACATTCCTAATTCTCTACCACTTTGATACAGGAGTTGAGGAATTAAAGGATCTAATGCAAGCAGAGACATCATCACTTGTTGGTATGTACTAATGTGAACATAATCACCAAGATTCTCTCTAACTAGTTCTTGTGAGATAATACTACTAATTGTGTTCTTGGTTAGAATCATCATACTCTCTTTGCGACGAGTATCTCTTTCACTTAAAATCATATTTGGAAGAATTGAGGACCAAAGTTTTTCACGTATAACATCTTCTGTGATTAGTCCCTCAGCTATTCTTTCCTCATTTAACATTATAACAGGCACACTCATGATTCCATATTGAGCAGCAATCTCTTGCTCTTCTGTAATATCAATTGTACTTACATGTAACATTCCTTTCATTGAAGTACCAGCAATGTTCTCTAGTACTCTTTCAACATCTGGACATGCAAAGCATGTAGGACTTGTGAAGAAGAGTAAACGAACTTTCTCTGTATCTTGAAGGGCTTCATCTTCAGACATTTGGATAATCCCAGCATAAGCAAAATACAATGAAATGATAAAAACATTTTCATAAATTCTCATTGAAATAAAAGAAAGAATAATAATTAATCACACAAGAGTATATGCATAAGATTAGATTTTTTTCTCAAGAGGAATTTTTTTTCAAAATCGCAAGAATTATATATCAATGAATGAACACTTGCTTGAAAATAGTTTCAAAATTGTTATTAAATTTTAATAACATCCAATAAAAAGGTGAAAAAAACATGATAGGTCAAGGACAAGTACCTGTAATTATTTTGAAAGAAGGTACTGAAAGAACAAAAGGTCGTGATGCTAGCAAGAATAACATTATGGCTGCAACCATAGTTTCTGAAACAATAAAGAGCACTCTTGGTCCAAAAGGAATGGATAAAATGTTAGTAGATTCTCTTGGAGATATCTTAATTTCCAATGATGGAGCTACTATTTTAGATGAAATTGATGTTCAACATCCCGCAGCTAAGATGATTGTTCAAGTAGCTAAAGCACAAGATGATGAAACTGGTGATGGTACAACAAGTTCTGTTATACTAGCTGGTGAGTTTTTGAAACACGGTTTAGAGCTTCTTGAGAAAAAAATTCATGCGTCTCTCATTGTAGAAGGGTATAAAGCAGCGTCTTCCAAAGCTCAAAAATATTTAGATGAATTTTCTAAAACTCTAGAACCTTTCGCAGAAGAAAATACACTTCTACATCAAATTGCTACAACTGCTTTAAACAGTAAAGCTGTTCATGGAGCTAAAGATAAAATAGCAAGTATTGCAGTAAAGAGTGTTGAGAAGGTAGCAGATAAAGAAAATGGTGAATATACTGTAGATCTCGATAACATTAAAATTCTTCAAAAATCTGGTAAAAGTCTTGCACAATCAGAATTAATTGAAGGTGTAATAGTCGACAAGGAAGTGGTACATCCAGCAATGCCCAAATCCGTTGAAGGTGGTAAAATTCTACTTCTAAATCAGAATGTTGAGGTTCAGAAAGGTGAATGGGATCGAGAAATTCGTATTAGTGATCCTCTTGAAATGAAATCATTCCTAGATAATGAGGAACAAATTTTAAGAGAGATGGTTGACCAAATAATTGCTCTTGGAGTCAATGTTGTTGTAGCTCAAAAGGGAATTGACGACATGGCACAATACTTTATGGCAAAAGAAAACATCTTAGCCATCCGAAGAGTAAAGAAAAGTGACATGGAGAAACTTGCTCGAGCAACTGGAGCTAAGATTGTTACAAACCTTAAAGATGCAAAAGTTGATGACCTCGGTGAAGCAGGCTTAGTGGAAGAAGTCAAACTTGGAGATGATGATCATGTATTCGTTCGTGAATGTAAGAATCCAAAAGCTGTTTCAATTATCCTTTATGGAGCTACAAAATATGTCACAGATGAGGCTGAAAGAGGAATTCATGATGCTCTCTGTGTTGTTCGAAATGTAGTAGAGGATAAAACATACTTACCAGGTGGAGGAGCAATATATACTGAACTATCTCTACGGATTGATGAATTTGCTGATGAATTCAAAGATAAACGACAACTAGCAGTAAAGGCTTTCGCAGAATCATTATTAGCTATTCCATCAACTTTAGCTGAAAATGCAGGAATAGATCCTTTGGATATAATGAATGAACTTCGTGCTGCACATGCTGAAGGGAAAGTATCTATCGGTATTGATTTATTACAAAATGGTAAGATTACAGATATGTATAAAGCAGAGATTTTAGAACCTCATAGAGTGGTTTCTCAAGCTATTAAATCAGCAAGCGAGTCTGCAATAATGATAATGCGGATTGATGATGTTATTGTTGCAAAATCTGGAGCTCCAGCAATGCCACCAGGTGGAATGCCAGGTGGAATGCCAGGTGGAATGCCAGGTGGAATGCCTCCAGGCATGATGTGAAGAATCCTTTTTTCTTCTTTTCTTTTTTTGAGGTAAAATTTTAAATACATCACACTAGCGTATTTTCGTAATGCTTGAACAAGTTGAGAATTTACTCAAAGAAAATAACAGATTTCTTATTTCTTCATGTAGCTATAGTTCCTCAGATCTTACTAATTGTTCCTATGTTTCTGATGGACTAAATCTTTATTTTGCAAATGTTGAAAACTCATCTGTTGTTCAACAGATTTCTTTTAATCCTAAAGTAGTGGTTTCAGTTTCATCTGGTACTGAGGAACTTACATATTATGGATATGCTGAAATTGTTAAGGAATATCCTGAAAAGGAGAAACTTCTTAAGAAACTTTCAAAATCTGATAAGCTTAAACCTGAAGGGATTTTCAGGATAATTTTAGTAAGAATCAAACCTCTTGAGATTGTTGTCCCTCAATTGAAAATTAGGGAAAAATTTCCAGAAAACAAACCATCTGTTATAAAGGAAATTATCTATTCATTCTTAAGAACTCTAAAAATCTGGACGAAAGCAGTTCGATTACCTTTTGTTTCTGTTAGTGTGGGAGCTGTATTAGTAGGTGCAGCTGTTGCTTTTTTTGAATTTGGTGTTTTCAATTGGATAAATTTCTTCTTAACTTTCTTAGGTATTGCTATTTTTCATATCAGTGCAGATTTATTCAATGACTTTTTTGATCACGTTTCAGGAAGTGATGAAATCAATGTTAAATTAACACCTTTTTCTGGAGGATCTAGATTTATTCAAAATCGAATATTCACACCAACTAGAGTTCTATTAGGAGCGATTATCAGCTTATTAGCGTGTACATCAATTGGATTCTACTTAAACTTCAACCTACAAGGAAACATTATTGTTTACATAGGTTTAGGTGGTGTTTTCTTAGGTGTTTTTTATGTAGGAGTACCTTTTAAGATTCTTCACTACGGGTTAGGAGAACTAGCTATTTTCTTAAGTTTTGGACCTGCAATAGTATTTGGTTCTTATTATGTTCAAGCAGAGCAATTTTCTTGGATACCAATTGCATCTTCTGCGTTAATAGGTTTATTAATTTCTTTGATACTTTTTATCAATCAGTTCCCTGATTACGAGGCAGATAAAGCATCTGGAAAGAAACACTGGGTTGTAAGATTTGGTAGAGAAAAATCCATTTACATTTATATCTTCTTTATGTCTCTTGTTTATATCTTACTTATTTTATTTGTAACACTGCGTATTCTTCCTCCACTTAGTCTTATTGCTCTAATTTCACTGTTCTTTTCAACAAAAGCGATGATTACTACGAAAAAACATTATGATAACTACTTAGCAATGATACCAGCACAAGCAATGACTATACTTACGTGTTTGACTTTTTCAATATTATTGGCTATTTCATTATTTATATCGTATTTGTTCTAATAAAGGAAAGATATCTAAGCCATATCAACTCTTTTTCCTTTTCTTACGATAATTTTACCATTCTTAATTACGGTGTCTGTATAATTTATACCAAATCTATAAGGGATAGAATCAATATTCGGAATATCTAGAATTAAGATATCAGCATTTTTCTCTATATCTATTGAACCCAATTCTGTTTCTCTATTTAGCGATTTAGCTCCGCCATAAGTTGAAGCTTCTAGAGCTTCTTCTGGTAGCATTTTCATCATAAAACAAGCTAATCCAATTACACTTTGCATGTTAAGAATATAGCAATTAGGATTGAAATCAGAAGATAAGGCAACAGTTACTCCAGCATCTTTAAACATATGATAATTTGCATATTTCTTTGACATTAATACAAAAGGTGTAGCTGGAAGTAAGTTTGCAACAACACCTGCTTCTGCCATTGCACTTGCTGATACTGCTTCTGCATGAAGCAGATGATCCGCTGATGCAGCACCAACTTCTGATGCCATTAAGGCAGCACCCACATTATCGAGTTCATCAGCATGTACTCGGAGCTTAAAACCTTGATTTGAAGCTTCTGTCAAAAATAGTTTAGATTCTTCTATAGTAAAAGCTCCAAGATCAGTCCATATATCTACGTATTCTGCAAGGTTTCTTCTTTTTATTTCCGGTAACAATTGCATCATACTTTCAACATATTCCCATTGATTTCCAATGTAATCATCGGGTTTGATATGGCAACCTAGAAAAGTAGGAATAATATCAATTGGATGTAACTCATTTACTTCATTCATCACTTCTAATAATTTAATTTCATCACTAGTATTAAGACCATATCCAGATTTTGCTTCTATTGTTGTTGTTCCATGTAGAAGCATTTCATCAAGACGTTGAAGTGCTAAATTGGTTAATTCCTCTTTTGATGAGTTGCGTGTATTTTTAACAGAAAACATAATTCCTCCTCCTCCCTTAGCAATTTCCAAATAGGATTTTCCTTGTATTTTGAGATTCAATTCATGTGATCTATCACCTGCAAAGACAAGATGCGTATGCGAATCTACAAAACCAGGGCATACAACCTTATTGCTGCAATTAATTATCTCATAATCACTTCTAGAATATTCACCTAATATTCTTGAAGTTTCCCCAATAGTTACAATTTTGCCTTTCTTAATGACAACACAGTCTGCTTTTTCATTAGAAAATACTGGTTCATATTTTGTAACAGGTCCTAGAAATAATTCAGTTGCATCAGAAATGATTATTCCTTCTTTCTCCTCTGAGTACATTAACCTCAATATTTTGCCTTTTAGAGTGTTTTTAAGTTTTACTTACATTTTATTCTAAACTAAAAAAACAATAAAAGAAAGGGAATATCAATGTTTCCCTATTAAAAATAATCAAAAATTAGCCTAAACTTCCTATTTCTTTTTCAACTTCTTCAAGAATCTCACAAGATTTGACAAGAGCTTTCATTGCGTTATGGTCATCAAATAATGGTCTATCTTCATCTAAAAATTCTACATGTCTTCGAATAACCTCTTTAGCTTTAGTAACGCCTTTGCCAAAGTTAAATTCTCTGAAATCTAATGCTTGGGCAGCAGCCATGAATTCAATACCTAAAACTCCGTAAGCATTATCCATTATTTGGAAATTCTTGAGCGCTGTATTCATACCCATAGAAACAAAATCCTCTTGATCAGCAGCTGCAGGTATAGACTGTATACTAGCAGGCATTGATAGAATTCTCATTTCCACAATTTGCATATCAGCAGTATATTGACTTAGCATTAAACCTGACATTAATCCAGCACCTTTTGTCAGAAATGGAGGTAATCCTACACTTAAAGCAGGATGATTTAATCTGTTCATTCTTCGTTCAGACATAACACAAACCATTGTTATCGCAGCACCAGCTAAATCCATGGGTAAGCATACAGGAGTGCCTTGGAAATTTGCACCAGTTAGTGTAAGTTTTTCTTCTGTAAAGAAAACAGGATTATCACCAACACCATTTAATTCAATCTCAACTTGAGTACGACCCCAAGCCAGTGTATCATGTACAGCACCTAAAACTTGTGGGGCAGAACGCATCGAATATGCATCTTGTACCTTAACTTTTAGTTTTCCTTCATAAAGATCTCCACCTTTGAAAAGCTTGGTGAGAGCTTTTGCACATCTAACAGCACCTGGAAAACCTCGAATTTCATGAAGTTTAGGTGTATAAGGTTTCAAGTTACCCATCAATGCTTCTATTGACATAGCACAAGCAATTTCTGCTTGTTTCATAAATCGTAAGGCATCATATAGAAAAATAGCACTCATCGCTGTAAGAAGGTTGGATCCGTTAATTGCAGCTAAACCGTCTCTTGCTTGTAAACCAGGTATTTCGATGCCAGCTCTATCCATAGCTTCCTTTCCGGGTAACAATTCTCCTTTGTAAAAAGCTCGACCTTCACCCATCAATAAAAGAGCAATCTGAGACATAGGAGCCAAATCACCAGAAGCACCCACAGATCCTTTTCGACAAACTTCAGGAGTAACTCCTTTATTAAGCATTTCAACAAATGTTTGTGCAATAATAGGTCTATTTCCCGAATAACCATTTGCCAAAACATTTATTCTACCTAACATCGCTCCGCGAATATGCTCTATTGGAGCAGCTTCTCCAATTCCCGCTGCATGATTATATATTAGATATTTTTGAAATAGTAAAACTTCTTCATCATTTAAGACAACCTCAGAAAATTCTCCTATTCCAGTTGTAATTCCATACATAATTTCTTTTGCTTCAATTTTCTCTTCTAGCATTTCTCTGCATTTTATCATCCGTTCCATTGCATCTGGATGGATTTCCACTTTTTCATTATGCCGTGCAACATTGACAACATCTTCAATTGTAAGTCCTTTACCAGTAATAACATATGTCATTTTCTAATCCCACAATCTATTTTTTAAAAATCTTTGGGCAGAGTGTTTAAAATTTTTGCCTAATGTAACTAAAATATCAAGAAAGATTTTTCTTTAATATGGAAAGGAAAACGAAAGATATTAAAGAATTAACAAAGGTAAATAATCATGCACCAAGAAGTTATTGCTTTAGATGGAGATTCTTTAACAATAAGTGATTTACTTGAAGTAACTCGTTTTAGTAAAAAAATCAAAATTAGTGAGAACGGAGAAAAGAAAATCAAATTAGCAAGAAGAGTTATTGAAGATAAACTTGAGAAAAACGAAATCATTTATGGAGTATCTACAGGATTTGGGAAACTTGCTAATACAATAATATCCCCATCTGAAAGAGAGATACTTCAAAAGAATCTAATTAAATCACATAGTATTGGTTTTGGTCCTTGCCTTCCTGATGAAATTGTTTTAGGTGCAATGGTTATAGAACTTAATTCATTTTGCAGAGGAGGGAGTGGAATTCGAATTGAAACTGCAGAGATGCTTGAGAAGCTAATTAACGAGAAAGTTATACCACTCGTTCCCAGTATTGGTTCTTTAGGAGCTAGTGGAGATCTTTCTCCTCTTGCATACATAGCGAGAATACTTCTAGGAGAAGGGAAAGCGAAATTTAAGGATGAAATACTCGAAAGTTCAGAAATTCTTTCTAAACTTGATTTATCTTCAATTGAATTAAGTGCGAAGGAAGGAATTTCTTTAATTAATGGAACTCATGTTCTCACTTCTTTTGCAGCACATACAGTCAATGACTCGTTAAATGCTCTGAAAAATTCGATTATTGCAATTGGACTAACTCTTGAAGCTTTTGAAGGAAACATAAATGCTTTCTCACCATTTATCATGGATTTGCGTCCTCACAAAGGACAGATGAAAGTTGCCAAAACTATTCTTGATATTCTTAAAGAAAGCAGCTTGCTAAACAAAGAACCAAAACGAATTCAAGATCCTTATTCCATAAGATGTTCACCACAAGTTCATGGAGCAATTTTAGATGCTATTGTTCATTGTAAGAAGTTAGTTGAGATTGAAATCAATTCAGTTACAGATAATCCCCTAATCAATCTTCAAACGTCTGAAGTCATTTCAGGTGGAAATTTTCATGGGGAACCAATTAGTCTAGCTATGGATTATCTGAGTATAGCTTTGACAGAATTGGGTAACATTTCAGAGAGAAGAGTCAATTTATTATTAGATACATCACACTCTGGACTACCAGCATTTCTAACAAAGAAACCTGGATTAAATTCTGGCCTAATGATGATTCAATATGTGGCTGCAGCCATAGCAGCAGAGAACAAAGTATTGTCTACTCCAGCATCAATAGATAATATATCGGTTTCTGCTAATCAAGAAGATCACGTTTCAATGGGATTAACATCTAGTAAAAAGGCATATCAAATTACAAAGCATATAATAGATATTCTAGGGATTGAAATTTATGCAGCATGTCAAGCTCTTGAATTCAGGGAGGGTAGAAAAATCTCTGTTGCTTTAAAAGAAGTATATGATTTTATTCGAAAGAATATTTCTCCTCTAGAAGATGATAGAAGGTTTGATGAAGAAGTAGAGTGGATTGTTGAAAAAATAACAAGCAGGAATTTCATAATGATAATAGAGCAAAAAATAGGAGAAATATTTGGTGATATGTCTTGAGAATAGCGGTTTTAAGTGATATCCATGGCTGTTTAATATATCTAAGGAAATTGATTCCTAAGCTTAGAAAAGCTGATATGATTTTTATAGCAGGTGATATCACAGGCACTCTTTCTTATTCTCTTATATTAAAATCAATAACAAGAAACAGAAAAATTTCAAGAGAGAAATATGCTAACGAAGTATATGGGGAATATCTCGAAGAGTTTACTAAATTTCAGATTTCTTCCGCTAAACGTTTTTTTAAAATCATTTCTGGATTAAAAAATCCTATATTCTTTACCCACGGAAATAGTGAGGTAGCAGAAGTTCGAAATATATATTTGACAGAATCAGAAAAACATGATAATATATTCTATCTTGATAATTCAGTCTGTGTATATGATAAATGGGTAGTTGCAGGTTATGGTTTTTGTTCTCCAGCAAGTTACAGAACATCTTTTCAAACACCTGGGGAAAAAAATACTAATGCAATTATCCAAGATCTTTCCGAACTGGAAAAGAAAATTAAGAAGTATCCAAGAGAAGAGGACTATATCTTTGTTGGTTTGTTCCATGAGCCACCTTTTGATACTAACCTTGACTATATTCCGCACAAATCATCACACGGTGGTAGTAAAGAAATAAGGGATCACATTCTCAAATCAAACTATACGTACATTATTGCGGGACATATTCATGAATCACCTAATTATGAAATCTCTAAAGATTCTTTCATGATAAATCCTGGTTCCCTAGTAAATCGGAGATGGTCTTTACTAGAACACCCTGAGAGAAAAGTAAGATTAAACAAAATAAAAATACCCCTATCTCTAAAGGGATTTATCTACAATTCACGTCCTTATTATGAATAGTATTTTGTTTTTAGAACCAAAGTTATCACCAAAAACTTAATAAGGACTTATTTTTACTCAAAATTAGTAAAAAACATTGATGCTATGTGAGTATAATGATACCAGTAGTTGATGTTGATATAAAAGAACTTGAAATGCAAGCAGTTAAAGAAGTAATTGAGAGTAGAATTCTGATTGAGGGAAAACATGCACGCGCTTTTGAGAAAAAATTCTGTGATTTTACTGGATCAAGATTTGCAACAACAGTTGTTAATGGAACTTGTGCTCTACACTTAGCTTTAGTTGCTTTGGATATCGGTCCCAAAGATGAAGTAATTACGACACCTTACACATTTATTGCATCTTCTAATTCAATCCTATTTTCAGGTGCTATTCCAATTTTCGCAGATGTAGATGTTGAAACATATAATATCGATCCAGAAAAAATAGAGGAAAAAATTACAGATAAAACTAAAGCAATCATGCCTGTTCATATTTTTGGAAATCCTTGCGACATGAATGCAATAAACGACATAGCAGAAGATAGAGAACTAATTGTTATAGAAGATTGTGCTCAAGGTCATGGTGCAACAATAGATGGAAAACATGTTGGTAATTTTAGTAGTATTGGTTGTTATTCTTTTTACGGAACCAAAAATCTAGTTGGCGGTGAAGGAGGAGCAATTATAACTAATGACGAGGAACTGTTTCAGAAAATAACAAGTATAAAAAACCATGGAAGAAATCCAGCAGGAGGATACGCACATTACTTGATTGGTTTCAACTATAGAATGACTGACATGACAGCAGCAGTAATGAATGTTCAAATGGATCGGTCAGAAGAGATAATGTCAAAACGGCATTATAATGGAAACAAGTACAGAGAATTACTTAAGGATTCAGAACATCTAAGATTACAGAGGATATTACCTGGTCATAAACACTCCGATTACATTATGGCTCCATGTATTATGAAAGAAGATATTACTCAAAAACAAATGATTGAGTATTTGAAATCTAATAACATAGGTTCCCGTTCAATATATAATGTCTTATCATATCAGCAACCATCCTATCAGGATTTATCAAAATGGCACCTTTCCAAAGTTATTGATTATCCTGATTATACTTTAGTATCTTGTCCTAATGCAGAATCAATCGCAGAAAGGCATTTCGAACTTCCAATGGTAACATCTCTAACTAACGAGAACATCAACTATATTGTAGAAAAACTTCAGGATTTCTTCAATTAATCCTTCCAAAATGGCATATTTTTTTTAATTTTTTGAAGCTATCAGTTCCGAAAACCTTTTTTTGATTTAACTAATTATTAGAAGTGAGTAATATGAGTAGTGATGATTTTCCTCTTTACATGTCATCAGTAAATGTTAAAGAGAATGACTATGTAGAAATTGTGGTAGTATATCAGGGGGAAGACCCTGAAATTGACAATGTATACCTAATAGGAGATAAAAACAATCTAAGTTCAGATATCACAGCAGCTAAAATATTTTCAAAAGAAGGAACAGCACGTATTTCTTATACTATATCTTTCCCAATTTGGGAAGATGGAACTTTTCAAGCAGTTGCGGAAAAAGAAGGAAAATACATCTATGAACCAGGAGAAGCTCACAACATTGTCTTTCGTGGTAAAGCTGTCTTCCTTGATTTACGAAAAATATATCATTTAACAAAAAAAGTGAAAGAACCTAAAAAGGGAGATCTTGAAAAAACACAAGCAGAGGGAGAAACTGAGGAAATTCCTGAAGTTATTATTGAAGAGGAATCCATTGAACCTGCATTTGATGATGATAATATGTTGACACTTCAACCAAAAGAGTTCAAAATATTTGATCCAGATCTTAAAAATGTCTTACTTCAACTATTAAATTATCTAGAAAATGAAAAAAGTCAGAAGCTATTATTTGATGTAGTGATTCTCCCTGATATAGCAAGGAATCTTAAGCTTTGCATTTCTGAAGAAGGTAGAGCTTCTGTTTATGATATCTGCTTTCCCATTGTAGTTTTTATAGAAAAGGCTCTGATTCTTAGTGGAATGATTCATAATCAGATTCTAGATGAAGAGAAGTATGAGAGATATAAAAGAGAAGTTGTTGATAAGATAGAAGAAGTAAGAAGCATGATCAAAGCAACAGAGTTTCGTCATACCACCGATTTAATCAAGAAAGAATATGATGAAGATGTTCATGAGCTAAAGATGAGGTTAAGAGAGGAGATTTAGTCAGTGATTTGAACATTTATCTTTGTAAGCGTGTATCTGTGAAATCCAGTTAAGACCTTAATATATCCATTGCTTATATCCGGAATGGAAGTTGGTTCATCTAAATCTAGTTCTAAGATATCTATTGTTCCTAATTTTTGTTCTGGAGAGACAATAAGAAATTCAAACTTGTTTGCATTTTTTAATACTCTTGAGCTAATCTGTTGGTTTCCCCTTCCAAGAAGAAATCCTTGACCTCCGATTGGTGTAAGTATGATTTTAATGTCCTTTTGTTTAGTTTTTTGATAAAGAGTTTCTTCATCTATGTCCTTCTCTTGAATCTTTCCATCTTTCAGAAGATCCACTCCAAGCAATGTCTTTTCTACTCCTAACGATTTAAAAATATGATATACTGTACTTCCAGTTCCTAAAACGATTAATCCGTCTAGAACATTATGCACATCAACTAGTTCATATGCGATAGAATCGTAAGTTTCAGCTGAAGTAACAGAAGAAGAAATTTTACCTCCTTGGATTAAACCAACTTTTTGGGGAACTATTAACTGCCCATACAATGTTGCTTGAACTCTATTTTCTCTAAAAAGCTTTTCATCAACATCTAAAACATCCTCAGGAGCATAAGCAATTTCACCATTAACCATTTCATCTAAGATTTCTCCTAAATCTCTAGGATGATAGAGGAAGCAACCACTGAACATCTTCACACCAGAAGGAATCCCAAGAACAGGAATTTTATCACTAACAATAGAAGTAACATCACGAGCAGTACCATCACCACCCACAAAAATAATTAAATCAATATTTTTTTCAAGAAAAATCTTACAAGCTGCTTTTGTATTTAATGCACTGGTGCGTGATTCTTCAGGTGAGTAAACCTTTTTACCATCAAAAGAGAGACTCCTTACTAAATCTTCTCCCATTGGATTGCCACAAAAATAAAAAAACAGAGGTAATGAAGAAGCGATTGATTCTAGAGCTTTGTTAACTCTCTCAAATGCGTATTTTTCTCCCTCTTCAAATAAATCCCATGCAACATCTAGTTCATCCGTTCCTTTCCAAGCTTTTTTCCCACCTATCCCTGCAATAGGGTTAACTAGAAAGCCAATTTTAAACGTCACAAGAATGAATAAAAATAAGTGTTAGATTAACTTTTCTTTCTGTTATCTTTACTCCTTTGATGTTGGAAAATAAAGATCCAACACTTTTTTAAAAGATAAATCTTCATTTAGCTTCTTTGTCAAATACATTTTATGCAAGTAGTAAGCAAGAATGTAGCCCCCTATAATTATTACATAACCAAGCAGAGCGAGTGTTCCATTTAAAGCAAGGTGATCCCTTGCATCCATGAAAAACATTGGATAAGCAAACATAGATATTAACCAAACTAATCCCCAAACACTAAAATTAAATAATAAATCAATTCCTGCCCAACTTCCAATTATCAATGTAAATAATATGCCTTCTAAAATTGCAATAACAAGGTACGCTCCTCCATAGAAGAATAACAGGTCTCGTTTTTTTAATTCAGTCACATGAAGAAGAAAGTAAAAGTCGTTTTAAAGTTAACGTATTGTCATTTTTATAACTAAAAATCCCTCAAAATCAAGCAAATTGCAAATTTTTTAAGATTGCATTATCTTATTTTAAATTTTTGTCTCATTTATGAGAAAAGTATATAAGTGAAATTATCATCGTGCTATTACTAGAACCTTTGAGTCGGACAAACACCAGAAAAGACTGGTAAATACAATATGTATTTTCAATATGTATTGGAACCATTTCAAAGTATATGAATTAGTGGTAATTGGTTCTCCCAAACCTTTATAAGGGTTAAAGTTAGGAAACAATATCGCTGACAAACAGTCGACTCTTAGAGACGCTCTAAAGAGTAAGACAATCAACAACAGTTGATTGAAAACAAAATACAGGTGTATAAAAATGAAGAGACGTAAACTACCTCGCGGTGGTGAGGACATAATTAAAGTCCTAGATATAAGCGGTCCTATGACTCAAAAGCAAATATTAGGGTCAGTAGACCAACCTGAAAGAACCGTACGTTACGGTATAAGAAGGTTACTGGAGAAAGGTATCCTTAAGAAAATGTCTAATTTAAGTGACATGCGCAGTGTGTTTTATTATCTTGATCCTGAAATCAGGGACAACTTTGAGTTCCTTGTAGAAGACAAGATTGAGATTAGTCAAGAAGCTTAATTTGCCTTTGGAGCACAGACTCCGTTTATTCTGGGAGAGAAAGGGACCTCGTCCCTCTTTTTCATTTTTTCAATTTTTCTTTCGTATTTCAATAATTGCAAACACAAATTATATTAACGTTAGTTCTTTCCCTTATTTGTTATGACCGAACTTTCCCCTCTTGAAGAGTTTGATAAGTTAGAACAAGTTGCATCATGGATGCTAACCATTGTTTCAGCTTATGAAAAAGGAGCTTTAGATCGAAAAACAGCTTCAGTTCTGGCAAAGAGGGCTCAAAAGAAAATAAGAAAACACAGCCCTACTGATTCTGAGAAAGATCATAAGGATGTAATAGAAGATCTTTGTATTTCATTATCTACCATTGATAGAGCTGCAGGAAGTTTCGAAAGATTCTTTTTGACTAGTCTCAAAGAGGAGATTGAGACCATAATTAAGATACTAGAAGATGAGTAAAATGAGTAGCCAACCGGATTTTAATTTCAAGATTTTATTACTTGGAAACGCTGCTGTAGGAAAAACCAGTCTAGTTCAGCGTTTTGTTCACGACAGATTTGACAGTTCATATCTTATGACAATAGGAATGGAACCTTCGGAGAAACATGTGAAATTAAAAAATGGTACACATGTAGCGCTTTCTATCTGGGATCTTGCAGGACAAGAACGATTTCGTTTTATCAGACACACTTTCTACAAGGGTGCTAAGGCAGCATTATTAGTCTTTGATCTTACCAGAGAAGCAACCCTTAGTGACTTAAAGAAATGGGACAAGGAGTTTATTGATAACTGCGGTTCTTCTGTTGTTAAAGTTCTGGTAGGAAATAAACAAGACCTCAAAAATCAGATTGCGGTATCAGACAAAGAGTGTCAAGAAACCCATAAGAAACTTAAAAGCCTTCATTATATCAGAACAAGTGCGCTTACTGGAGATCATGTTGACAATGCTTTCACTAAAATTGCAGAACTATTAGTTGAAGAAGCAAATAAGGAATTAGCATAAATCTATTTATTTTTCTTTTTTGCAGTTTTTTCTTGTTCTGCTGATTCTTCTTTCACAATCTCATCTAATTCTTCATCATCAAAAAGCAACATACTATCAAGAACGTTTTCTAGTAATGGTCTTTCTGGTGGAGCTATTATTCCATCTTCAGAATCAGCTATATCCACTTCTAAAGATGATAAATCTGCTCTCACACCACTGGTTCTAAAAACTACATTTCCTACAGTACCCATATTTTGTATTAGAGATTTCATTGAAGTAATCTCATCTCGTATTTCTTTGATTGCTGTTAAATCACTAAACTGTTCACTGAATTTTTCCAGAATTTTATCTACCTCTTCAATTTTTGTTTGAGTTTTCTCGTCAAATTTCTGTCTATTTTCGAAGATTTTTGATAACTTCCCATCTGTAACTGGAGTATCCATCTGTGGTAGTTGTCTTAGAACTCTGGTAGTTGTTGTTGAAAATTCTACTTTTGCTTTCCCTAGAATCCCAAATTTTTCTTTATGATGAGACTTTAAAGATTCAAAAATAGCTATTTCTTGGCTGCCATAATGTATTGTTAAATCTTCCAATAAATCAAAGAAATCCATGGGGATTGCTAGTTCAATAATTCTAGCTATTCTTTGTTTTCTATTTTCATCAAACATTAAAGTAGCCTCAATATTCATCTTCTTCTTTTATTAAGATAGATTTTGCTATTTATAGTATTTGTGGAATTAAAGTACATAAATACACAAAAATATGTTTTAATAAAACACAAAATTAAAATTATAAGTATCTTAAACAATTTTAATGACTGAAGAAAAAAAAACCATCTTTGCTTGTTTTGCTCATCCTGATGACGAAATTTCTAGTATAGGGAGTCTTTGTAATCACGTTGACAGAGGTGATCGTGTAGTTTTAGCATGGACCACAAGTGGTGAAATGGCATCTCATTTTAATGGAATGGAGTTTGATGAAGTAAAAAAAATCCGAGAAGAACAAGGTAGAGAAGTAGGGGAGATTGTAGGATGTGAAACACTTTTTTTGGATTATGGTGATACACACGTAAGATCAACCAGAGAAAATGCTTTGAAAATGACAAAAGTGGTAGCAGAGATAAAACCAGATGCAGTTATTACTTGGTCGTTAAATACAAGACACCCAGATCATCGTGGTACAGCACAAATAATTTGCGATGCTATAACTTATGCAAGAATACCACATATTACAGGCTCTATTGCCCCACATCGACCTCCTTTGCACATTCCAATGTTTCTATACTATGAGGAATTTTCCACATTACCTGTTATCTATATTGATATTAGTAAAAATTTTGAGAAAGTTCAAAAAGTAGCAAAATTATATGGAGATTTCTATAAATGGGAAAGAGTAAATGATTGGATAAACACTATGAAACATGCAGATGGATTGCGTTGTGGAGTTGGTTACGCAGAAAAATTCAACGTCCTTACAAGATATCTTTCTGTAGAACAATACCTTCCAATAAACAACGATAACAGGTAAAGTAGGTTATATCAAACCTTTTTCTACATCTTTTACCATTTGTGATCCTGCGGCTTTCCAATCATCTGAAGCATCAGCGAAGATTTTTTCTGCTCTTTTATTTGCTTCGTCAATTATTTTTTGTTCATTAATAGATGTGAATTTTCTTTGATGGATGATTAGTTTACCATCGATTATCACATTATCTACTTCTGTTCCAGTTGCTGAATGTACTAAATTAGGTATAAAATTATGGAAAGGATTCGATACCATTGGAGTTAGAAGTAGATTATTCATATCAAAAGAAATAACGTCTGCTCTTTTACCGATTTCCAATGTACCTATTTCTTTTTCCAATCCAAGAATCTCTGCTCCGAAAATAGTAATTAAAAATAACATTTGCCATGAAGGAAAAGCCGTTGGATCTCTAAATTGCGTTTTTGTGAGAAGACTAATAGTTCTCATTTCTCTAAAGAGGTTATGATTTCCTGGACCTGGAGCTTGATCAGTTCCAATCCCTACTTTCCCTCCTAAACTGAAATAATGATAAATAGGAGGGATAATGCCATCGATAATACTAATAGAGCTCGGACATCCCACCATTTTTACATTTTTTGAGACCATAAGTTCTCTTTCTTGCTCTTCTGTATCGTGACAATGTACAGCTACTAAATAATTATCTAAAAGCTCATGATTATCTAATACTTTTACAGTTGAAGCATCTTTTCCAAATCTTCCAGTTATTTGTAATCTTTCTCTTTTCCCCTGTGCAACATGCATATGAATTTTACTATTTCTAGAAATAGCGTTTTCTTTTATAGTTTTCAAAGTATCTAAAGACACCATATCGAGTGCTTGAGGCCCATACATACAACTAACTAAAGGTTTGTTTTTGTATTTTTCAAATAATTGGTCATTCTTAGTTAAAGCTTGTTGTCCCTTCTTATTATCAAATTCATAAAGATCAGAAGGCTTCAAAGCGGCTTTATTAACCTGGGCTACTTCGTTAATCGTTTCAGTAGCTACAACTCGGGCACCTATAGGTAGGTAAACTTGTTCAACTAATCTTGCAACATCTCTAGTATATTCAGAAAAAGTTGTAGTACCAGTCTTTATTGCTTCTAGCACACCAAGTTTTGAACCAAGAATTAGATCCTTTGAATCTAAATGCTTAGCTAAGGGTCCTATTCCTTTATTCATCCATTCTATTTCAGGTAAATCTTGAGCTCCCCCTCTCAAGAGTGTTAAACTAGTATGAATGTGAGAGTTAACCAAACCAGGCATAACTAAGTGATTTTTACCATCAATAATTACATCAATTTTCTTTGTGTCAATATCGTCTGTAGACCCAATAAAACCTATTCTATCTCCTTCTATCCCAATAGTTCCATTTTTAATTATGCCTAGCCTGTTTTTCGCAAGAGTTAAAATCCAAGCATTTACAATAGCCAAATCCATTTCATCAACTCTGATAAATTTCAATAAAGGGGTTTGAAGACATAATATAATGTTTTCCCAAGCATTTCTTTTATTTAAAAAATATGAATTGAATGTTGGTTTATGTTTAAGAAAAGTAAACTTAAATGCTACGTGAGCAGTCTCATAATGATAGTGTAGTGATATGACAGAAGATAAGGAATTAGAAAAAATTAGGGAAAAAAAAACCCAAGAGCTTCTAAGAATCGCAGAACAGAGAAAGAGAAGAATGGAAGAATTAAAAGAAGCAGAAGAAGCTCCAAAAAGCGTAGAAGAGAAAGATAAGTTAGCGCTGATGCAATTTTTTCTAGTACCAGAAGCATATGAGTATTGGATACAATTATACGAGAGTTCGGATAAAAAACAGACAGCAGAAACGATTTTCAAGAACGTTCTTTATATGATAAAAATAGGTTTCATGGAAGGAAAGCAAGTTACAAGAATAGGAATTAAGAAATTAGAGAGAGATATAGAAGGTATTCCACCATCTATTACAATTAAAAGAAAGGGAGAAAAGAAGAGATCTGTAAAATAATGTATAATTCAGTTTTTTGTTTTGATTTTTTGCACTTTTATTCACAAAACAATTTGGTAAGCTTTAATAATGAATAAGTCAATAAAAAAGTAGAAAGAATTTGGTGTTTGATAAAATGCGTATTTCAGTAGTAACAGCTATCGGTGGAGGGTCAATCGAACTAGATGTAGATCCACATTCAACAGTGGCTCAATTAAAAAGAGAAGTAGCGAAGAAGAAAAAAATACCCGCTAATACAGTTATCATTGTTTTTCACGGAAAACAACTTGATGACAGTGAAATTTTAAAACAGACAGGTATGATGGACGGAGACAAGTGCTATTTGATTGCAAGAACCAAAGGTGGTTTTTAATCAGACAATTACTTCTCCACTTTTGTTAAACGATCAAAAGCATCATTCTACGTTATTTTTAACTATAATTTCATTATTTTCTATAGATTGTTAGATTGAAAAGAAACATATATCAGTTTCAGTAAGAAAGATATTGATTAAAGGTGCGCCTTTATGCCAGATGATAACAGATACTCTCGTCAATCACTTATTCCAGGATGGGACCAAACAACATTGGATAACAGTACTGTTATTCTTATAGGAGTAGGAGCAATAGGTAGTTATGTTGCTACTATTTTAGCATCTTCAGGCATCGGAAAGCTTGTTATTATTGAATTTGATTCAATTGAACTTTCCAACTTAAATCGACAACTACTCTTTCGTGAGGAGGATCTAGGAAAACCTAAAGCGGAAGTAGCTTCTAAAAGACTAAAGGAGATTAACCCAGAGATAGAGATAGAGTTTTATCATAAAAAAATGGAAGAAGTCAAAGCTTCAGTATATGAGAAGGCAGATGTAATTATTGGTTGCCTTGATACGTTCATTGGTAGAAGATGGATAAGTTCTATGGCAATAAGAGTAAAAAAGCCCCTTATACTAGGAGGAATGTTCGCATTTTTAGGTGATGTACAAGTAATTATCCCATATAAAACTGCATGTTTTGAATGTCAGCCTTTAGTACCAGATGAAGAACTAGCACAAGCATGTACTCCCTTTGGTGAAGAAAGGAAAAAGGATAGAGGAGAAGAAGAAGAGGTAGAAGCTAAACTACCTGCTGTGGCAACATTATCAAGTATTATTGGTGGGATGATAGCTCAAGAATCTCTAAAACTCATCCTTGAATTAGGAGCACCTCTAGAGAACTATATGTTCTATGATGGTCTCAATAATGCAACTACTATCATTCCATTAGCAAGAACAGAAGATTGCCCAGCTTGCGGAGAATTGTACAAATTAGAACAGATTGAATTTGTTGCTCATCCTACTGAAACAATCAAAGACCTTATGCTTAGATTAGCATTAACTTATGGTTTAGAGAAACCTGATTTAATGGTTGAGGGAAAATTATTAGAAGGTAAAAACGTTGTTGAAAATCAGTTAAAGGAAAAATCTGTTGCATATATTTTAGATAAAAATCTAGCAAAACCAATTAAAATTGTTATAAAAATAGAAAAGCTTTAGTTGATTATAAAATAGTGGTTCTTGAATGCAATATTTTTTAAAGTTTGATAGCCATGATTTATTAGAGATATAGAAATAAGGTGAGACAAATATCCACAGATGATTTCCTCCTCGCAAATGAAGCACAGTTAATTTATGAAAACGCGTCAGGATTTGAACCAGTTAGAGGTAATCTTAAACATTGGAAAGGTTTTGTAGGTATAATTGAAGGAACAGAGATACCTATTTTTGCAAATATCTGGATTCAAGATGGTTTTCCTGATATTCCACCCTTTGTAGACATTACACCGAAAGTTAACCATCCTAATGTTGAAGATAATGAAACTTTAAGCTTACGGATTCTATCTAATTGGAAAAAAAACTACAACATATATGAAGTGATAAATGATATACAAGATCTTTTCACTAAAGTTCCTGCAAGAGCATATAAAACTAAAGTGAAAAGAGTAAAAAAAGAAGAACGTGAATCTACGCTTCAAGTATATCCAATTCCAACAAGACAGCTTCCTCTAGTTCAAGCTAAGGCTCCAGAAGTTGATCTAAAAATAAGTGAAGAAAAGCGATCAATAGAAAAATCGATTGTCGATTATCAAAAAGAGATTGAAAACATTAGCAGGAACATAGAAAAAGAAAGAGAAGCTCTTCTGAAGGAAGGGGGAGTTAAAATTGAGACAAAAGAAATTCCCATATCAAGAGAGGATAATCTAAAAGCTGAAGTTAATGCTATAGAGGATACTCTTGAGACAATTCAGGAGAAATTTGAAGATGGAGATTTAACAAATTTAGACTTTTACAAACTTCATAGAAGATACTCTAAAAAAGGTTATAAAGCTGAGAAACAGCTTAACAAAATTAGAGTTGACAAAAGTGATGGTATGACAAAAGAAGAAGAAAAAATACTTGAATTAGAAGCTGATTTATTTGCTTCAATTGTAACCCTAGATAATTTAACTCAAGGTTTTGAAAATAACGAAGTTGAGCAAATTGCATATAGAAAACAACTTAGATCGCTATTAAGAGGAATATTCAAAGCTCGAATGCAATTAGAGAAAACAGGATTCAACCTTGAAGAATTCGTTAAGCGAGAAAAATTGGATGAAAGATATTCTGAAGGTATAAGACAACTGCGAGTTGCAGAAGGAGTTGAAACAACAGAAGCAGTTTCCATACCATTTGATACTCTGAAGAAGATGCCTTCTAAAACAGCAGATTTTGTTTCTTCTGCGATTGAATTGATAGATCTAACAAGACTACGTTCAGTAGCTCGAGCAGATTTGTTATTAGCAGATATTGATGAAATGCTTCATATCTTGAAAACATTTCCATCCATACCTGAAGATCATTGGGTAATAGGGGATTTAAATAATTGGCGAGACATTCTGTCAAAATACAAACCTCAAGATGTAATAAAAGAAGAAGATTGTGAAAAACTAGAATTTCAAGCAGCTCGATGGCTTAATGATTTCAGAAGAGTTTTGAAAGAATTGTAATGGCAATAACGATGTTATGTAGTTTATGCGATTTTCTTTTTCTTTCACTCCATGAGGTCAGAATAACAAGGTGAATTTCTTGGATAAGAGAAATGTTCTCAATACTATGTTCATCAACATAAGGAAGGATTTATTTGAACTTGTAAATATGATTGAGATAAAAATCGACATAGGATATATCCTCGAAGAAATAGAGGAATTATCATATGAAGTTCAAAAAATGAGTGAAATCGGTTCTAATATGGGAATAGAGATGAGAGATGTTTATAATTCATTGTACAATAAATATGAAAACAAACTAGCTTCGTTTTTAACCCCCAGAGAAGCAAATCATCTTGTTAGTAAAATAATGAGTTGGATACAATCATTACCAGGTTTGATTTAAATTTAAGTAAAGTAATGTTGAAAGAAGTGTTTTAGATTTGCGAAGATATAAATAATTGCTAGACAATAAATAGTTGGAGATTGAATTGGGATTACGAGACATAGAGAAAAAAATCAAGGTTAAATCAGCATTCCAAGTTAAAGATGCAGAATTGATGATTAAAGAATTAGAGCAAATGATAGGGAATATTGGAGAAATTAAAAAACAATTGAAGAAATTTGAGAAGAAATTTGGTGATAAAATAACTGAAAACAAAGATTATTATGAAAAACTTGCTGATTTAAGAAAAGAACTTGGTTTACCCATGGAAATTGGACGTTTTGATTGGCAGGAAACCCCCACTCTAAAAGACAAACTTACAGGTAGAGGTTTTTATGACATTTTGGCAAATGAAATTATCGAGCTAGGTCAAAAACTTACACCTGAAAATGGGGGAATAATGTCATTAGGTGAGTTATTCACTCAGTTAAACAAAACTCGTCCAGGAAAGATGGTTTCGATTGATGATATGTATCGATCACTGGAGAAACTAATAAATGCTCAACTTATTTCTCCGTACAAGACTCTTGAATCAGGAACTAAGATAGTTGAATTTACTACTGTAGAGTTCAGTCAAGACCATGATGTTATCCTAAATTATGCTTCACGTGAAGGATATGTTACAAAAGAAGATTTGTTAATGAGAACAGACTGGAACGAAGAGCGTATTGATAGATGCTTAACTTTCTTTGAGGAAAACGGGATAGCAAGAGTAGACAGAAGTTATGCAGCAGGGACGAAATATTGGTTCCCTGGGTTGATAAGTTAATCACTTCTCAAAACTATTGATGATTTTCAAGTAAGTCGCTTGAAAATCGTAGAATTTAGCTCCATTTAGTTTACCATATTTCAAGAGATTATATTGAATTATGCTAGGAATTCATAATGAATGAAGCTTTTCTCAAAAAAAACGATTATGCAAGTAAAAAAAAGAAAAAAAGGGAAGAAAGAAGACGATATTTTTGAGGAATATGGTATTACAAGAGTTGACAGAAGTTACGATGAGTTATTCTCTTCCCAAAAACTTTGCAGTTCTTGTGAAGGTCGTTTCGAGACTCCTCCTAAACCAGTGTAGAATGAATGCAGAAATAGGTTTCTACATTGTAGCAAAACTGTACAAAATGAAAAGATAATCGATTCATAGTGTAAGCAGTTACTAGTCTTCTGGAACAGAGGCATACAATGATGCAAATCTGTTCAAAGGAATCATTTCTCGTTACGAGAGGGAACTCATTACTGAATCTATTGAATCTAAGTAGATGATAGATTCTCTACCTATCCTATCGAATCTAACGAGACGATAAATTCTTCACAGAATACTTAAGCCACTGACTTAAGGGTTGGAGGCATTTGTATAGCTTTAGAGAGTGGTAGTCATTTGTTAGTGTATCTCGAATACTAGTATAACCATGCTCTGGTTTCAACGCATATTTGATCAACCTTTTTCCTATGTTTCTTGCTCCGTTCAAATCAGCATTGATTTCGTAGTTGCAATCGTGGCAATTGAACTTTCCTTGTTTTGTTCGAGTAGTGTTAAGCGAATTACACTTTGAACATCGTTGGGAGGTCCAGCTTTCATTGACTGCAACGACTCGATGGGGTTCAAATCCATGCTGTGTTAGTTTGTGCTGTAGTTTGGTTATAAAGAGGCGATAACACCACTTATGTAGTTGACGACGTAAGGATTTGTTTCCACTTCCACGAGGCTGACTTTTCCGAATGTACTTAGGATAGCCAACTGACACAAACAGATTATACTGTTTCTTCAACTGGAGAATGAAATCAACGAGTTGGTTAACTGCATATCCCAGTTCTTGTTGTGTAACAGAGCGAAGTCTTCTACGTAGTTGGTAGAGTTTGACGTTAAGCTGTTTATGGGGTTGACCATTGTAATTCCTTGTATCTAACTCTCTCTGAATAGATTTAATCTGTTTTTCTAGTCTCCACATCTTAGCTTGTCTTTCCTTATTGACAATGAAACAGAGTTCTTCCATGATCACTTTACCTGTGGGGGTAAGTAATACTGCAACCGCTGTCTTCTTTATTCCTAAATCAACTCCCAACACTGCGGGTGGTTGTGTAGATTGGTAAAGAGGGACAGTATATTGGAGGGTGAAATGTGCACACCACTGTTGCTCTTTGGATTTATATACTAGTTCTAACGTTTTGACATTATCTAGTATCAGCTTCTTTTTGTGATAAGGTGAATAAGCTAATGGTAGCATCAGTCGCTTATGATTTGTTCTACCAGAACGTTTCGTATCAAGAGAATCCCTTAAATCTAGCCAAAGTTTAGCTAAGGTATTATCAGGAGTGGGTATCACTCGAAACGTACCTCTATGTTCTAATCCTTTGTAATATATTCTGGGAGTTTTTTTCTTGAATTGTGGTCTACTCAGATCCTCTTTGGATTGTTTTTGTTGTGCTTTCCAACTTTCATAAGTCCAGATAGCTTTATCTCTGCATTCGATGAATTCATCATGTGAACAGCGAGGATAACTTTTCTTTAAGTCGTGAGGAACAGTTGTCCGTAACTTGTGTTGCGTTTTCTTAGAAGTTGTTAAAGTCAATTTATCCAATTGAGTTTTAGCGACTTTACTATCGTTTCGTAGAATTTTTTCCTCGTTGTGATAGATGATTCTTAGGTAGTCTTTGATGATTCTTGTATCTCGGTTGGTAATTATTCTCAACCTATCGCACTCTTGAGCAGTCATCCGTTCTGTTTTTATCCTAATCTTAACATGATAGTAACCAGAGATAGATGGTGCTTGAAGTGTGCTTGTAGCTTCTTCTTGCTTCTCATATTTCTTGAGTCTATTTTTTAGTTCTTTTTGTTTATTTTCTTTTTCAATTTTCATGAGTTTTAGCTCCTAAAATTGTTAGTTTAATAAACGTAAAATCATAATCGAATTAGTTAACATCAATGGTTCCTCTTCTAGTCTGTTCTGTTAAACCAGTAGAGGAACCACTGACAGTTCTACGTGTATAATTGCGTCAGGAATTCGATTAAGATCCCAAAAGAACTACTTATACTTCTTCTCTTTCAACTCCTTTTTCCTTTTAGGGGATAAGCGAAGAATTACGGGTTTGGGCCTTTTACGGTTGTAATTCTTGCCTATCTGCATACTAGACTACACTTCACCCTAAAAACCCCAAGGAAATTTTATGACAAACTTTTACTCACTAAAAGATTAGATAAATCCAAAACTGTAGAAATATATTATAAACATAATCAGTGAATAAATATTTCATTTTCAAATGAACTTACTTGTTTTCCTATAATCTCTAACTATAGGTTTCTTGATTGCAGTTTTGTGAGTAAAATTTCTCTATCAGCATATTTAGAAGCATCTGGATCATGTGATGCAATTATTAGTGTTGTACCATAAACTTGGCACATTCTTGACAAATGTTCGTAAATGATTTGGGATGTTTCTACGTCAATGTTCCCAGTGGGTTCATCTGCGAGAACTATTGGGGGATTATTGGCTAAAGCTACTGCAATAGCTACTCTTTGTTGTTCTCCTCCACTCAGGTACTCTGGTTTTTGCTCAAGATACCTTTCAATCTCGAGAATCTCTGTAAGTTCATCTACATGTTTGTCGATTTTTTCTTGTGTTTTTTTTGCTAAAATCATTGGGAATTCTATATTCTCTTTGACTGTAAGAAATGGAGCTAGATTGTAGGACTGGTAGATTAGACCAACTGTTTGACATCTATAGTCTGCTTGCTGATCTTCATTGAGATCTATTATGTCCTTTTTCTCCACTAAAATCTTACCTGCTGTAGGTTTGAGTATTCCTGCTAAACAATGTAAAAGAGTAGTTTTCCCTACACCAGATTTTCCTCTGATAACCAATCTTTCACCCTTAGTTACAGAAAGATTTATTCCAGAAAGCGCGATGGTTTCAACTTTCCCTTTATACACATGAAGTAAATCAAAAATCTGGATAATTTTCTCTTGTTTTTTACTCATTTATTTCTACTCCGTTTTTTCATGAGATGTGATTTAATTTTGCTGTCTTCTTTAATTGATACTGGAAACATAAATACTGAAAATAGAATCGGGATAACAATCAACAATGAAATCCAATTAATGGTTAATCGCATTGGCATAATATATGTTAAATTTAATATAAAAATCATTGGCAATAGTACTAAAACTGAATAAAGAAATGAAATTAAAGTTAGAAAAATAGATAGAATAAAAAACCAATAGAATGTTAGTGATTTTGCATTTTTACCACGAAATCCTCTTCGAATTAAGAATGAAAATGATTCTGTACCTCTTTTTCTAACATCAAAAAAGAGCAGAAACACTAAACTTGGAATTAATACGATAAGAAAGTAAATTGGAAGTTTTAACACTTTTAAGACAAAGCTTGGTTGAGTATTCTGTATTAGTGTAGACTGAGAAAAACTATGAATAACATTAAACATCAAATTCTCTTCTTTTAGGTTTGTAAAGAAATTCTCCTCCTCTGCTTCTTGTTCGGCTTGAAAACTGAATATTGCATAATGGTTTTTGTTTAAGATGTGTGTAGATTCATCATATTTCATCAAAAAGATGTTCATATACTCTTCATCAAAGAAAATTGAGAAGAATGGGAGAAAATCAACAATATCTAATAGAATTTTCTTTTCCTCGATATTAGAACCATTGACATCTTTCTTGTATAAACTAACTAAATCTCCTATGCTAAATTGTCCCTCATCTGCCTTAAAACGGGTTGTAACAAAGAAGTCTTTAGATGAACTTAGCATGGTAAAAACTTGAGAACTGCTCCTTTTCTTGAAATAATTTCCAAAGAAATGAACACCGTTGAAAAAAGCCATAGGATCATCTAAGTAAATATAGATATCCCTACGCTGAAATTGTGATATATAAATGGGCTCAACGTAAGCTATCATAGAAGGTTTGTTCCAAACTAAATCTTGGATTTCAGATACGGATTCAGTTTCTACCACTAATGATACATTATAACAATATGAGCTTAATTCAGTTTGTTCTTGATGGGTTATAAATAGATTGGGACCAATTATGATCAAAGAAAAAAGCATCTGAAGAAAGAAAATACTTGTCCATACAATCCTTTTTTGTCGAGCTAGTTGTTCAAACAATCTTGATACTGCGGAATGAAAATGTGAGAAATTTCTTAGAATTAATTTTGTTAAAGGAATGATTAGTTTGCTAATGAGAGTTGGTAAGAGGAGTATTAAAACTATCACTCCGCTTAAACTACAAGTTATTATCCATAACGTACTGATAGTTATGGAAAAAATATTAAGAAACCACTGATTGAAAGAAAGAATAGAGGTTGAAGCTATAAAGATTACCAATCCCAAACCAAGTTTAAGACCAAAATCAATAATTTGTGATCTTGACCGAGAACTCTTTTTTGTTCCTTCTGTTTTTGTTTGTATGTCTAATGTTTGAACTAGCTTGATTTGCATGGTAAGAAGTGAAAAGAAAACTATACTAGTAGAAACACCTATGACGAGATAAGAATAATTCCACATAATAAGTTCATAAGAATATAACAAGATCAAAACAAAACCAAAGAATAATGTAATAGAAAATAATAGAGTACTAGAGTGTAGAACTAAAAATCTCGATTTTACAGATTTTCCTTTTAATCCTCTTGATGAGAGAATCAAGGAAATTTTGCTGAAAAAAGCTGTTCTACTTCTTAGGAACTGAAATAAGAAGATGATTGATGTTAAGGAAAGAAAAAAGAGGATAATTATAGTACTTATTAGAATACTGTCTAATTCCGTTAATAAATCACTAATTTTGTCAGAAAATATCTGATTTGCACTAATATTAAATTCCTCATATCGAACATAATTTGGTATATACATCTGTGAAAATACTGCTATTCGTTCATGATTCCACTCTTTATGAATTTCAAAAAGCTTTGAGGGAAGGGCGTTTATTAATTCTGATTTATTCCAGGAAAAAGTGTAAAAGGAATGAGTGAGGAAGTTTTGTGTAATGTTTAACAATGTTGCTTCATCAATGGATGAAAGAAGATTGTTAAAATAGGATTCTGACAGTATAAGACTAGTATTAGCATAAGTAGATAGATGCTCAATATTTCTAGAACCGAAAATAGCACTATAGAGTAAAGTTTGGTTGAAAATATCTGTTATTGTTGTGTTGCTTAAACCGGATTGAAGTACAAAGTTAGCAGTAATTTCACTTGAATCTATATTATTTTCGTAAGTTGTTGTTAATAACGTTTCATTACCTGAAAGATCGTATCCAAAAAACTCCAGTATTTCGGAATTGAGGATGTATAAATTATAATCTTCGATGGTGATATTTTCAAATACTAATTTAAATAAATGAGATGGAAGAGACGTTATAGCTAAATACTGAAAGTTTTCAAGTTCTTCGTTTAAATCATCTTTTCCCTCCAGAAACACCCAAAAGGGTTGTGTAAGCTCAATTTGTAAATCTGGTTCGTCGTGAGAATTCACTAAACCTATCCATTCTGTTCTATATGAATTCAAATAGTAAGTAAAAGATAAACTTGAAACTAGAAAAATAGCAATTATTATGAATAATTCAACTAGCAAAATCTTCTTTTTTGCTTTAAAGATGAGTCTAGTTAATTTCAAATAAAACTCTCCTCCTCTTGGAAAACTGAAGGAACATTGAACTTAACTTCAGGAATCTGCTTTCTCAATTTTCTATAAGAACTAATCCCAGAAGCAAAGAGAATCGCCCCTAATAATATTATTTGAGAACTCAGAAAGATGGATGAGAAAGGAACAATAGAAATTCGTATTCTTAGATAATATCTAGGTTGAATTGCAGTTAACATCACAAATGATAATATCAAACCTACTACATAGCTAAAAATAATATAAAACAATGTAAATAAGAATAACGGTAACATAACAAGAGAGATTCCCTTCTTAAAAGATAATCCACGAGCAAAGAAAATTCTAAATCCTTTCATCTGTTTATCAATGGTATCAGAATAGAAAGCTAAGAAGAAGAGGAATAAACATACAACAAAAACTGTTAATAAAGAAACCATAAATTGTTGAAAAACAGCAGGTACCCAATAATCATCTGTAATTATAGGAAACTCAAATTGTTCTACAACCTCAATTTGAGTAGAGCTGTTTTCATTTAATGCTCGAATATTTTTGTTGAATGCATCTTTTGAGATAGTTTCTTTCAACCATAAGATCTGATAAACTGTTTGTACAGAAGCATTATTTGTAGTAGAAATGGTCTTATCATTTAAAATTGCAAATGGTCTTTCCAAGGAAATACCAGAAAAGAATGGAATAAAACTAACAGAATCAAGTGCAGACAATCTATAATTTATTCTTGAATCAGTATATTCGTCATTTTCAACAGGGATTGGTAGGTTAAATGAACCTTGCAGTTGAATGGATAATAATTGTGCTAATGCTTTATTAACAATAGCTGAATTCAGGTTTGTTTCTAACTCGCTAGCAATTTCTTGGGTATTAAAGTTACCTGCGTATCTTTCCTTTATCGATATCGAATTGAAAAGCCGTTGTATTTTACTGCTATTAATAAGATATATGTCCACTAAACGTGAAATTCCACCACTTGCTTCAATAGAGATACTATCTAGTAATGTTGTTGATGATTGAATTTCCACTGAACTCTCTACTAAGTCACTTATGTTAGCGTTTACAATATTCGTTTTTTCAGGTTGAAAACTAATTATCATCTCCCCAACTTGATTTTGTTCATCATTGAAAGAGTTGAAGTTATTTATAGTATCAAAACTTGAAAGGAAAAAAGTACAGATTATAAGAAACAGAATGAGTAACTGAATCACACGATAACTGTCCTTTACTAACCTCCTTGATAGTTTGATAGTTTGTTTAGATAATTCTGAAAAAAAGTATGAGAGAGAAATTACTTTCTTTCCTATCCATAGTATAGTTTTTTTCCACATTATAATATTAAGAAAGAGAGTAAACAGTAGTGTTATTACAATTAATGAGATCATAGAACCAAACTCAAACTTCTCGATTCCTATAAAGAATAAGAAGAAGAAGGAAAATCCTAAAGAGAGATTAAACAATATCCATGGAAGAATTTTTTTAAGAAAATTAGATAGTTTGTTAAGAGGAACATTTTCTTCTTTTTCACCTTCTTTGTATATCTCTTTTAAATGATTAGACAGAATGAGTAATTGAATACTCCCATAAAAAACTGCTATTAGACAGCTAATTAGCAGGTTCATTCCATAATAGTAAGCAAAACCTAATAATGAAGGAGTAAAAACACCTAATACAACAATAGATGCGATAAAACTGAAAAAAATG
>JABLTJ010000064.1 GCA_013166775.1 Promethearchaeati archaeon | reverse complement strand
TCGAAGTTAACATTTTTGTTTCGAATCTTTTGAGCAAAAAATTCAACTTCATCAGCACCCATTTTTAGGGCTTTATCAACAAAAGGCTCGATTATGGCTAAAATGTCAGACATTTCATTTACCTCCTACATCACCAGAAACTAATGCAATTGCTTTCGTTGGTCCACCGCCGCCATCAACTTTGGCAGCTTGCCATTTACCACAATGTCCGGATCCCATATCTAGTTTCCAATCTTTTCCGATTCCGGTTACTGATTGCAAAACCTCGAATGCGTCACCAGATATGGTTACATTTTTCACAAGACCATTGAGTTCACCATCTTTGATCTCATATGCTTCTGTTATTGAAAACATGAATTCAGCGGTACTATCTGCTTGTCCTCCACCTGGTTGGGCAAGTAAATAACCGAATTTGATATCTTCAAGAAGTTCTTCTTTAGTAAAGTCTCCGGGTTCAAGGTAGGTATTTCTCATTCTAATCAATGGTTCATTATTGTATTCCCAGGCTCTTTCGTTTCCTGTGGGTTTTACTCCGAAGTGGTGTGCTGTGAATCGACTATGAAGGAATGATTTCATAATTCCTTTTTCGATAATCACTGTTTTTTCACTTTTAACTCCAGCATCATCTACAGCTAACCATCCACTAGCATTTTTCTGTTCACCTGAATCAACCATTGTAACTAATTCACTGCCTACTTTTTTGCCAATTTTTCCTTTAGCAGCACTACCAGCAAGCACAAAATCGCTTTCAACTGTGTGACCGATGGCTTCGTGACAAATTATTCCTACAACCGAGGGTTCCATAATGACTGTCTGCTTCCCGCCCTTTGCTAATGGAGCATCAAGTAAAGCTATTGATTTTTCCGCTGCTTCTTTAACCATATCCTCTGGTGTGAATTTCTTGAATATTTCCCATCCACCAGTTATTCCATTGACTGCATAAAATGGCATCATTTTACCAGCTTCAGAAGCAGTTGCTTGGACATAGAAATCTGGTCTACTATCAAACAATTCAACATCAGTTCCATCGGAATTCATTACTATCCGGTGATTACTTGGTTCTCGTAAGAAAACCATTGATCCTTTTATTTTCTCATCCGCTTCCCGAAGCAATTTATCGGTATTCATAACTAAATTGACTCGTTCTTCAATGCTGTGATAAGCGAGTGGATCCTTGCCAATGGATTGAAATGTTCCAGTAACAGGTTTTATTGGTGCGAGTTCTATTTTCTCTTTCATACTTGGAGCTAAATTCTTGGCAGCTGCAACAGCGTTTTTCAGCGTTTCTTTGACTGCTTTATTGTTTAATTCGCTGGTGCTTCCATATCCCCAAGCGCCTTCAACTAGAACTCTTATACCTATTCCTGCAAAATCATCGACAATTGATCTTTGAAGTCGTCCCTTATCAGCACGCACTTCGATTCTTTTTCTCTGATGGTATCGTGCTTCCACATGCACTCCATCAGGTCTATTATCGATAGCAATTTTCAGTAAATCTCTCATAAAAAATTCATCCTAAATTTTCTATGTATGTTTCTCTTTTAAGATTAACTCACGTTTTGTTTTGCTTGGAAAAACAAGAGATACTAATAATTATAAAAGGGAAGTAAACCACACTTTTCCTTAATGGAGTATTATTGTAAGAAATTCTAAAGAGGAATTTTGTTGATAGAATTCAAGAATTATAATGAATCATTACTTGATGACCAAATAGATCTTGTAAAAGATGTTATTCAGAATTGGGATTGGGTGATATGGTACCCAAATAAGGAGTCTCTACAGGAAAGCTATTCTCGAGAGGGTTTTAGTCCGGAAACTCGTCATTACGCTTATGATGGAGAAAAACTTGTGGGATTTTTGAGTAGTACCATTGAAAGAAAAATTGATGATGTTTTATTCGGATCTATACATATACCATTCATAAGAAAGGATTACGAGCACGTAGAAGAAGAATTAGTGAAGAAAGCAATAAACACATTACAAACAAAAGGAGCAGAAGCTATACGTTCATTTGCCATGCCTAGTTGGGGAAACACTATTCAAATTCTTGAAAAACATGGATTTAAAGAGAAAAAACTGCTAAGTTATGCAACCATGTTCTCAGTAAATTTACTGATGAAAGAGGATTACAAAAATCCCGAGCATGTAGCAGAAATAGTTCTACCAAAGGATGATTACAAACTCGTCGAATGCATTGTGAAAGAAAGCAAGCAGCCAAGAGAAGTAATTGAAAGGTATATTGATAAATTAATTGCGGATGATGCTTTGGTTGCTAGCACAATAGTGTATAATTATGGTGATGCATCTTTTGGCTATCTCGCAAAGGGTTTGCAATATCTGGAAATGCCCGGAAGGATTTTTCTGAGTTTCGTTCCAGTAGTTAAGAAAGAAAATATGCATTTCTTTAAAGATATCATCAAAGATGGGTTCGAATTTCTTGCTCAGAAAGCCAAAGAAGCTGGGTATGACACCCTTTGGTATGAAGCAAGAGATGTCGAAAATGTAGAACTATACAAAGAACTAGGATTTAAAATGGAACCCACTTATGGTTTCACACTAAGAGTTTGAGTGAATCAAATTTTTAATCTGCATCTGTTCTTAACAAGTCTAAATATTCTAATAATCTATCCCAGTGGATTGCTATTCTCGTCAATTTATTTCCATGTTCTAATGTATGCTGAATGGTTTTAGAAACACTAAATTCGGCTGTTGCTTCTCCCCAATAAGTATTCGTCTTTTTTTCTTTCCAAACCTCATCAGACATTTTACTTAATGCTTCTATTTGCTTTACTCTTACAGAATGAAACCGTTTCAGCATTAAATTCAAATCCACACCTTTTACTAATTCCTTGTCCCACATCTCTTTTTCATTAGGAATATCTTTCTTAGCAGGAATTGATTCACCAAGCCAAAATTTCAAACCAGGTAAAGCCCAATTTTCTTCGTAATGAACGAGATGAAACATTAAGCGATAAGCAGACCACAAACCAAAATATCTTTGCATGGATTCATCAGCTTTTGGATGAGTGCTATGAGGAGGAATTTCTAAGAGACGATCTTCTGGTACGAGATTAATAGCCCAATCAATTATTTGAGCAGTTTCTCCGAGTTGCTTAGCAAGAAATATTTTGGAATTCATATATAACAATAAGAAGATACAATAAAATATATTACTCAAAATCTAGATGTAAGTTGTATGTTATGGGAGCAATAGTAAAAACAAGGAGTAAAAATCGTGAGTATATTTCAAACACTAAAATATATGCTTTCTGCTCTTTGGTCGTTTCTTTTCAAGAAACAAAAAGTTGTGATTGAGGAAATACCATCAGGAAAAACTATTGATATTGGAGGTGGTGGTGAGGGGATCATTGCACAAATTGGAGCTGAGAGAGTAACGGCGGTTGATAAATTAGAATCTGAGATCAAAAGCGCACAAGCAAAAGCTCCAACAGCAACCTGGCAGGTGGCTGATGCTCGAAATTTACCCTTTGAAAATGAATCTTTTGACAATGCTACAATATTTTTCAGCTTAATGTATATGAAACAATTGGTCAAAGAAGAAGTAATTTCAGAGGTGTACCGAGTACTTCCACCATGTGGTGAATTTTGGATCTGGGATGCAAATATTCAGAAAGAAGGAATATTTGTTATCATGATGAAAATTAAGCTTCCAAACGGCAAAATCGTTAGAACAGGTTATGGTACTAAAGACTGCATCCAGTCACCAGAATCAATTTCGGAAATTTTACAGAAAACTGGTTTCCAAATTAAAGAGACAATAACCAATAAATTATGGTTCCTAATAAAGGCAAAGAAAGCAACTTAAAGGATCAACTCTTGTTTAAAGAACCAGAAAAATGAATATAGTCAACTTAAAAGTGTAAAAAGAATTGGTGCCGGAGACGGGATTTGAACCCGCGCGTGCGGAAGCACAATGGATATTTGCAATCCATCAGGAGGGATTTTAGCAATCCATCTCCCTACCAGGCTAGGACACCCCGGCATGTTTTCTATTTTTGTGTTTTTCATCTCAATTTAAAAAACATTACGGTTGAGTTGTGATTTGTGTTTTTTTCTCTGTTTTTAGAATAGCTTTATTTTCTTCTTTGTTGTTTATTTCTATATGACAGATGGTAAGTTCCTAGATATTCCTAAGGATTTCAGAAAGGAGTTAATTCCTGTTCGTCAAGAACAAGTTCTTCTTTCTCCCCACGTTCTCCTTGATGGTGACCTTTCTCTTGAAGATATTACTCTTGTTGCTGGCTTAGATGTTGCCTACTCTAAGGATGACAAATTAGCTTGTGTTAGTCTTGTTGTCGTTGATTTTCGAACATTGGAACCTGTAGAAGAGCATTTTGAATATTTTCAACCCTCTATTCCTTATATCCCTAGTTTTCTGTATTATCGCGAATCCCCTGGTTATCATTCAGTTATTAAGCATCTCGAAGAGAAACCTGATCTATTCCTTTTTGATGGGAATGGGATTATTCACCCTTATGGAATTGGTTTAGCAAGCCAAATGGGTTTGGAACTACAACAACCCACTGTTGGTATCGCTAAGAAACTCTTAATGGGAAAATATGTTGATCCGTTAAAAAAAGGTGGGTACTCACAGATAGTTTTTGAAGAGAAGGTTATTGGAGCTGCTTTTCAATCAGCAGATCCACCAGCAAAACCAATTTTCTTATCTCAAGGTCATTTAATTAATTTCAATACTATGGTGTATGTTATTCGTGAATTTTTTCAGAATCAAATATTTAGTACAAAATTACCTATACCATTGTTACTTGCTGACAAATTAGCCAGAGAGAAACTAGGTGAAAGAGAGTAATCATTTCTCTTTGTGTTCAACTTTTGGGCATTGCTCTAATACTATGTTTCTTCTGCACATAGGGCAAATTCCCTTTACTTTCAACCATTCTACTAGCATTGGTTTTTTTGCTACATTGCTGCAATATGGGCAAGCGACCACATCACCTTCTTCAAAATCTACATTCAAACCTGAAACCATGCATCGTGGTTGTTTATTTGATACAAAGATAATCTCTACTCCACCTTTTACAACTCTTCGCTGTCTTACTTGAACGGGTATTTTTAATTGACTCTTTTTCTTTAATTCTCTTTTTTCCTTTCTCTGGTCTTCTCTGAGAACTTTTCTTTTCATTCTCTCATATCTTCTTGCTTTTACTCTTCGTATTATTTTTGATCCGTCGAAGTCTATTTTTTGGAGACGTATTCTGCGCCAATTTATGACTCCAACTACATTTGAGAGAAAGCCAATTATGAATGCTAATAAGAAAATCCCACCTATTACTGAAGCTGAAACCCAGAGCCAACGCCAATCTGTTGGTATGCGATAAGGTTCAACTATCTTTTCTATCCCCGTTAAATTCTCTTTTACTGTTATTGTGAAAAATCCCCAATCATAATTCGAAAACGCTCGTATGTAGTAATCCCCACTGATTTCCGGTGTGTAAAGAGTTGTTTCATCTCCTTGACCTGCTTCATCAATTGTTACCAAAGCATTCCTTTCTTTGGGCCTATTATCAGTATGAATTGAAAAGCCTATATCCATCTGATAATACTCTTCTACATCTATTGTGAAGTTATAGACTACTCCAGCTTCTAAATCTAATACTTTGAAGTAAGCATCGTCAGTGGTTCCGACATTTGAATTATAGCTTTCAGTCAGACTATTCTCATTCATTGGAAGAAACAATAGCAGTATACTAAACACAAGAATAATCATGCCTATTTTATTCTGTGAATTCTTTCTCTGCAAGACGATATACTCCAAATAGATTAATTTCATTTGAGTTAAAAGGTTGGTTGTTTAAGAATGAAATATCTTAGCTTTTCTCTTTAGAATTTCTTACTAATTGAAGAAGCATATTTTAATCAAATTGTGAGAATTCAAGATTACACATAATTCCATAATTTTGGAGATTTTGATTTGAATAACCAGCGTAATGTAAATAAAATCCTAAAGAGTCGTTCAACACTCGAGGGAGCTGGGGTTCGTTTAGAACGGGTTTTTGGGTATCATGAAGTTCCATTATTCGATCCATTTTTGCTTCTTGATCATTTTGGATCTGATAATCCGGATGATTATTTAGCAGGCTTTCCTTGGCATCCACACAGGGGAATTGAAACAATTACCTATATGCTAGAAGGAGACGTAGAACACGAAGATAGTCTTGGTAATAAAGGTGTAATTACAAACGGAGATGTACAATGGATGACCGCTGGCAGCGGTATTATCCATCAAGAAATGCCTCATCGCTCAGAAGGATTAATGCAAGGATTTCAACTGTGGGCTAATCTTCCAGCTAAGAATAAAATGATGCATCCCAGATATAGGGACATAAAGAAAGAAGAAATTCCTGAATTTGCAGTGAATGAGAAAGTACAAGTAAAGATCATTTCCGGGAATGTGAATGGTACAATAGGTCCAGTACAAGATATTGTTACAGATCCAGAATATATTGATGTGACAATAAAACCAGATGGTACATTCAAACACCCTGTTAAGGAAGGGCATACTGTTTTTGCTTACATTTTTGATGGTGCAGGATTCTTTGACAACAAGCAAAAAGAAATAACAAGCAAAGGTTCTGTTGTATTATATGCTGATGGAGATTTTGTTGAAATATATACAAAGGATAAACCAGTGAGATTTTTGCTAATCTCTGGAAAACCAATTGGTGAACCAGTAGCATGGAATGGTCCAATTGTAATGAACACAGAAAATGAACTTAGGATTGCATTTCAAGAATATAGAAATAAAACATTCATCAAACATAAATAATAAAAATAAAATAGAATAAGATTCGCTATTTAGCGAATCATTTTTTCTTACTGTCGATTTGTGCTTGAGCAATTTTCTGGAAACCGATAGCATTTGCTAATACAGGATCTTCCGGAACAATTACCTCTTCTGGTGATTGTACTACATTGTTTTCGGTTAGAATATTTTTCATACGTTCACCAAAGACTTCAGCACCGCCACCAGTTAGAATGACTTTTTCAATCCAAGCATCGGGTGGGAGGGTTCCAAGTAAGGTTGATAATTCATCCACTATGATGTCTGCGATTGAATTGACATAATAAGTGAGAGTTTCAGAAATATCATATTGCTCTCCTGCTACCATTACATTCTTTCTTCCAATTTCTATGGATTTTATCAATTCAAATGGTCGCAAAATCTTCCCTGTTTGCTGATTCAAGTTGCTAGCAATTCTTTCAGCAAGGGTTGTTATTGATTCTTGTACACTTCCACTTGCTGTTCGCATTAGTCTACCTTC
>JABLTJ010000063.1 GCA_013166775.1 Promethearchaeati archaeon | reverse complement strand
AATCATATATTTTAATCGCCTTTCCCCCGTCTGCAACGTCAACTATGTCATATCCTCTGTTTTTTAGGATGTTTTTGAAGAGAGTTCGTATGTGTCGATTGTCTTCCACAATCATGATTTTGCACATGGTTTTAATTCTCCGTTTATTTTTTTAAAGGGGGTTTTTTTCCTTCAACGCTACTATAGTCTCATAATAATTAGTATAGAAAGTACCTATTTACAATTGCTTCAGAATTAAACCTGCCTTTAGAATACAAAAAAATCAGCTTAGAACGTTCTAAGAACATTTTTTTTGATTCTTAGAAGAATGAGATTTCCATTGGAAACTGCCCCTCAGAAATCTACATTTTACTTAAATGATTATTTGAATAAATGCCCCAAAAAAACATGAAAAAATCAATTTTTTTCATTAAATTCCTTTGATTTTCCATTTTTGATCATCAAAATCATATAATTCATGCAAAGATAGTATTTTACTATTTGCTATTCCTATTGTATAAAATATAGCTTCCATTTCAGTTTTATTAAGTTCATTTTGTATTATCTCTTTAATGTAATGCTGATGGGAAACACCAGGCATTGTAAAGATAATTCTGTCATATAGTGTAATTTGTCCTAAGAAAGAGAATACTCTTAATTTTTCAATGACTTCGTCTAACAATTTCTTAGGATATTCATCAATATTCTTTATTTCTGTTACGAGAATATCACTTCCTCTTCTGGTCAAGGAACGAATAAAGAAGCAATAAGTTAGAAGACCTCTCTTGCGTGCTCTTATCTCAATTTGATTTAAGAAATCAGTTTGTTTTATTACATCAACACTACTAATGTTATTTAGTTCGTATAATTTTGGTAGTTCAGAGATTGCTACACCATATCTGGACCTTAATAGATATTTACTACGCAAAATAGATAAGAAATATAGAAGATTATAATCAAACGGAATTTCATCTTCGATTTCCATTGAAAATTCTTTCTTACTATGACTGAATACATATTTTCGCAAAATTTCGTTATGTTTCCCATCAATTAAATCTTGGAATGTTTTCTTTTTTGGTTCAAAAGGATAATTTGAAATTGAAGCATAATGCTTTTTTTCACGAACAATCTGTAAAGTATAACTATCAATTATTTTTTTATTCTGTAGATCCTGTAATTTAGCATCTAAATTATTTGCTATTATATGTGGACAATAAAGGTGTGGGGTATAAATTATTTGATTTTCTGGATATTTACCGTGATATACTGACATTACGTAAGGAATATTTATTATCATTTGGCTAACTTTTTCAAAAGAACTGGAATCCTTCATTTGAATTCTCAAAAAATAATTATTAAGATTTAGTTTTTCTAAATTAAATTCAGGTCGCCAAAATGTTGAATAATGTTGTGTGAGATATGTCATCTGATTTCGAATGGTATTCTCATGTAAGTCTACTTTTGAAGCAATATTCGGTGCTGATCCATTTTCATACCCTAATTCCAGAAGTTGATCAACAATAGCTATAAGACGATCTGTTAAATATATGGGAATAATAACGTCTTCTTCTTTTACTGCTGTATCAAAAACCCATTTACTAAATACATTTATTATATCTTCTTGTGTTATATCTTCTGATCTGTTTGAAAAAATTTCTTTGGATAACTTTAGTACATTAGCAAATGGAATTTTTTTACAAAATAGTAAGCGAAGTAAATTATCCCAAAATACATTATCTTTTCCGCAGATTTCAGATGGATAAATCCTGGCTCTAATTGATGCTATTAATGGACTATCAAAAGCATTAATTGAAAATACTTCTGCTAAGAGTAATATTGAACCTATATTAGTGATTACTTCTTCTATTTCACTAAAATTGTAATCCATTTTCATATTAAAATAGTGTAAAATACTTTCTTTTACAATTATAAATTGAAGCATATAATTTTTTATCATTTTAGGTAAATCGAAAAGCCAATCAGCTAATGTAATTAAACTATTTGACCGCAAAATTCCATATGTGAGACTGAAATCTGTTTCGACTGACCCAAGTTGGAACTTCCTGAAATTACTTGCTGTTTTTTCTTCAAAAAAAGAGGTTAATTGATTTGTTATATTCTTTAAAGATGAATTAAGATATAATACTAATTCTTCATTATCCTTTGCAGGAATACGGATATTTTTACGAATATTAGCATTAATTTCCTTTTTCGAAGATGAACTCATAGTAAGATTAAATCAAATAGCTTACATAAATTCTTTGAGGTTAGGGTGATATTCTGTAGATATTATCTCGATACACAACACATTTTCATTTATTTTTATATAATCTAGTATCTTCTAATATAGTAACCTTAATTGTTATTTAATTAATAAATCATTAAAAAATTCAAAAAGTCAGTTTTTATTATTTTTGTCGCCTATTTTTCACGAAATACATAAAAACTCACTTGCATTTTAAATAAAGCAAGGGCTTTTATGCTCTGTGGATGCCGAGAGATGCATATCTAGTTGCATATCTAGATGCATATATAATTCGTACGAGTTGAAGTAAGAAATGAAAAAAGTTAACCCAAAAGTTGTAGCTGTTGCTACTTTACTATTAGGTCTCCTAATCGGAGCCGGTGTTGTCGCTGAAAAAGTCGCAGGTGAAGCCACCTTAGGCGCACATGAAGACACTGGAATCTAATAAATACAATAGGTATTTTGTTAGTTTTAAGAGGGGGATCTAATATTCTGCCGGAGGGTATAAGTGGCTAAGGTCATTTATACCGATTTTTCTCTTTTTTCTTAATTTTAGATACTGTTTTGAGAATATCTTTTTTATTTTCTTTGAATTAAAAAATAAAGTTAGAAGGGAAATCCCTTCATTAAGAGATTTTTATTGCTTTATCCATCATGAATTCCATCAGCTAGAATCTCAAAAATAGCTTCAACTTCTGGTAAGTTAGGAGAATCTACGATACGAGCAACACGTTTTGTTTGTTTTGATTTACGAAGATAGACTCGAGTTGTGCAGGAATGAGCAACAATATGTCCACCAATGGGTGCTGTTGGGTCTCCAAAGAAGAAATCTGGTCGAGCCATAACTTGATTTGTTACTAAAATTGCTACGTGATGCATTTCAGCTAGTTTCAGCAAGAAATGAATATGCTGATTTAGTTTTTGTTGTCGAGAAGCAAGTGTTCCTCTACCGATGTATTCTGCTCTAAAGTGCGATGTAAGTGAGTCAACAACTACTAGCCTGATATTCTTATCTCGAGCAATAGCACTAATATCTCGAGACAAATTAACTTGATGATCTGAAGTATATGCCCTACCAACGGTAATATTAGCTAAGACTTCTTTTGGATCGACTTCAAATCTTTCCGCCATTTCAACGATTCTTTCAGGTCTAAAAGTTCCTTCAGTATCTATGTAAGCAGCTTTTGCATCTAAACCACCGCGTTCCCTTGGTAGCTGGACAAGCACACATAATTGGTGTGCGATTTGAGTTTTCCCAGTTCGATATTCACCAAAAAGTTCTGTAATAGCTCCTGTTTCAATTCCTCCACCGAACAATTCATCGAGATTATCGGAACCTGTGGTGATTCTCTCAAGCCCTAAACGTTCTGTATAGAGAGTGTCTGCAGTACTAAAAGTTAAACCAACTTGTTCTTGGCACATTTTAATGAGTTTAGAAGCTGTTTTCTCACCGATTTCAGCAGTATCGACTAAGTCATTGACACTCGAAAGAGCAATTGATCTAATTGTTGTTAAACCTGCTTCTTTGAGTTTGTGAGAAGTAGCTGGTCCAACACCTGGTAAATCTTTGATTGGAATTTCTTTTTCATCATCTCGAGAAATAGCATCGAAAAAGTCCCCCGCAGCTGTTTCCAGTCTAGGTTCTTTAGCATCCTCTTTCTTGGTTTTCGAGGTTCCATCAGCTTTCGCAGCAGCCTTCATAGCTTTCTCTTCTTTCGCTGCAGCTTTCTTGGTTGCTTTTGAAATCGTCTTGACTTTTTTCTCTTCTTTTTCTTCTGTCTCGTCGTCCTCTAAAACACTCTTATAAGCATCTTCCACTAATTCATCTAGTGGAGTTTGAGGTTCTTCTTTCTTTTTTGTGGAAGTACTCTTCTTCGGTTTTTCCGCTTCCTCTTTCTTTTTTGACATATTTATTTCTCCTGAAATAAATCAAACACCTAGTTCAATATGATTCTTTCGTTTCTTAGGAGATAGAAAGAGTTATCATATATAATTAATCCTCTTCAATTCAATGGTTTTTTGTTTCGCTTTAGGTTTCTGATGTATTTCTAAGTAAACCTTTTACACTTAGTATTAAAAGCGATTCCGTGAGGGTTGACCGAAAGTATTCTCGCTTAGGAAAAACTAATCTTTTGATATAAGGAAAATTATTAAAAATTCAGAAATTAGATTATATTAAGATAAAAGGAAAAATAAGGTGAAGAAATTGACTGGAATTGATTCGGATTCAAGAATAATTATTGCAGAAGGGATAACCAAATACTTCACTGATCTTGTGCAGAATAAGAAAATTCCACTATCACTTAATCGTCAAAAAATTCTAACCAGGTTAGAAGAAATAAAAAGCAAATTAATGAGTTTGAAGTGGAGCTATAAACCATTAGAACAAATATTACATTCAAAAGAATTACGAGATGTCGAAATTTTTGCTAAAGAAATCTTTGATTCCTTTCCAGAAAAGTGGGAAGAAACAATGCACACTCGAGGGATTGAAGGAAAAAATTCAGCTGCAATTCTAGTTTTTATTAGAAATTTTTTCTATCATTTAAGAGAAAGACTCACAAAAGGATTCTCAAACGATTTTGCAGATGCGATAGATATTCTATGTGGAGAAATACTAACTATTGAAAATATTGACGCGAAAAATTGGAAATGCTTAGTTACTGATGGTGTGGCTAGATATCATGTAGCAACAAATATCGCAGGATTAAAGAAAGGAGATATCTTACCAATAGGAAAACTTCCATCTCAAATTATTCATAATGTTCATTCAGAAGGGATGTTTTTGGGAGCACCGGATCCAAGTAAGTATACAAGTGATAATATTGGGAAAAGACCTGAATTAACAGATAAAGAACTTGGACAAGCAAGAGGTATCCTTGAACGGTTTTTCATAAGTAGGAAATAATCGCTGAAGAATAAATCATAGATCTTTTAGTTTCTTATTAAATTCAAGTATAAGATGTGAACGAATTTCACCCTTAATTCTATCATTATTATCACATACCGCTCCCCGAATGCCAACTATATCTGGTTTTAATTTCTTCAGAATGGGAATATGTGCTAATGTTATTGAACCCCCTAAAGCGCTTCCCAATTTCCACTTTCTAGAATTTTTAATGAAGAGTTTCAAATCCTCAATTGATAAAATATCAAAAATAGTTTTGCCATTTTCTTTGTTATAAGTATCAATCATAGCGAAATCCGAAGATGATTTATGAGCAATTTCAGGGATAAATGAAGTATTGATGCATCCGATTTCATCTCCTTCAGCATACCCAGCTGCAACGACTGAAACGGGTAATTGATACTCAACAACAGTTTTAGTAACAGCTGACATAACCTCAATTGCTTCTGTTACAGTTTTGGTTCCAAACAATCCAACTTTAATGTATGCCGCACCAGCATGAGCTGCACCTAATGCTGCTAAAGCAACCGTGCCAGGTTTATACGGAACATCCCCTAATGTAGCACTAAGCGGAATATGATCTGGAACGATATTACGAATCTCTCTAATAATCCATGGAAAATTAGCTCCAAGAGAACCCTCAGCAGGATTTTTCACATCTATAATGTCAGCTTCACCATTAACACATTCCACTGCTTCAGAAGTATTTTGCGGGGAAACTAAGAGCTTCAAACTAAACAAAACCATCCAAGATTCATTATTACAATTTACAATAGACAAAATTGAAAAGATAAAGGTTGTTTGAAGAAACAACACTTAATCTCTATTTATACCAACTACCACCATGCATGTATAGGAAAGCATTCATAGTTGCAGTAGTAGCTTGACCAGTTGAAACGGTAAGTTGTTTTTGACCACCGGTAATATCTCCAGCAGCGTATATTCCTTCGATATTTGTTTGCATTTTGTTGTCAACAATAATGTAGCCATTCTCGTTCAGCTCAAGACCAGCTTCAGCTGCTAACTCATTGTTGGGATCGTAACCAATGGAAATAAAGACACCGTTAAGAGGGATTTCTTGATCTTCTTCAGTTTTCACATTAGATAATTTAACACCGGTTACTTTCCTACCATCACCAAGTATTTCCTTTACTACAGAATTCCAATGAAAACCAACATCTGCTTCTTCAATCTGCTTGATATACGAAGCTTCAGCTCGAAGCTGATTACGACGATGAACCATGGAAACTTCTCCAACGATTTTAACAAGATGAAGTGTTTCAATAGCTGCAGAATTTCCTCCACCAACAACAATAACCTTCCTGTTTCTGAAAAAGTTTGCATCACAAGTAGCACACCAAGAAACACCTCTACCTGCGTATTTTTCTTCTCCCTCAACACCCAATTTTCTTTCTCTACTACCAGTTGTGAATATTATAACCTTAGCTTTGAATTGTTCACCTGTATTCAAAGTAATTATTTTCTCGTCAGGGTCTAAACTAGAAACATCAGTTAAATCCCTTAATTCGGAACCATAAAAAGCAGCTTGCTGCTTAAATCGATTAGTTAAATCAGTACCTTTAATGGGTTCCATACCAGGATAATTCTCGATAAGGGGTGAAATTGCCATTGCTCCCCCAAATATTTTCTTTTCAATAACTAAAGTTTTCAATCCGTATCGACTACCATATAATCCTACTGTTAAACCAGCAGGACCGCCACCAATTGAAATTATATCGTATTCTTTCATTGTCATCTACTATCAGAATACTTCACTAGGTTTTAAACAATTTGCTATCAATTCTTTGATTCATTTTTCATTAAAGGAAGTATGGTTTGTCTCTTCTTTTTTGCTTTAGATTCTTCTCCAAATACATTGCTAATTGATTTGCTGGTATGTCGGAGAGTGTTAGAAAAATATCTCTCTCAACATTGTGCAGAGAAATGATCGCTATTTTCTCGAGATCGTTTAGAATATCAGAAAAATACTTGGCATTCTTCATCTGATTGTATTCTTCACAAATGCTAATGTATAGACTTGGTAAATCAAGGAAATTAAGAAAAGCTCTCGAGACAGATTTGAATCGTCTGGCAATAGTTAATAGCATCAATTTATACCCCATAGGATATTCTTCAAGCATCTGTTTTGTAATATGAAAATCAGTCAGTTTCTTATT
>JABLTJ010000062.1 GCA_013166775.1 Promethearchaeati archaeon | reverse complement strand
GTTCCTGCTCGAGCAATACCTAATACATAGATTGGTCTATCAATTGCTACTTGTTTTGTTTTCTTTCTCAATCTTTTTGATTCCCAATCACTTAATTTTAGGGTTAGTCTGGGATGTTTATTAAAGAATCTTGCAATATAGTACATAACTACAGGAAAGCTGAACTCTTTTGGTTGTTCTTGTTTTTCTTTTGTTTTACTCATCAGTACTCTTATTTCTTTAAAGGAATTTATAAGATATTTTATAATAATAAAACTTTGATTGTTTTTTTCAGATATAGCATGACAAAATTAAATAACGTCTCTGTAAAAATATATCGAAAATGAAAAAACGAACAAAAATAATATTGATTTCAATTGGTGTTTTTTTTCTATTAGTCATTGCAGGAGGGGTAAGTTTCTTTCTTACAATTAAGTTCAAGTACAAACCAGTACCATTCAATCTCGAAAATGCTCCTCAAGAGATAATTGATATTAAAGAGGATCTCTATCCAAAATTGGTAGATAATACATTCGACTGGGAAGATATGGCAGATTTTGTTGTTTTTTCACAATATGTTGCAGATAATAGCTTCGTCGTTCTAGAATTAGTCAAAGATTGGGATGAGATAGTCTGGTTTAATGTAAGTGATGAGGATGATATGTGGTTTTTCATTGAAGATGATTCTTTAACAGTAGAAATCGGATCCAATCCTCCTGAGAATTATGGAATAATAATTAACTTAAATTTTGAAACCATGGTGAGAATCATCAAACAAGATGTTACACCTCAAAAAGCATTTCAGAGAGGAACATTAACTTTTGAAGGAAAACTTAATGATGTTCTTAAGGTAAATCAGATAGTCGAAACTGCTGCAGCAACTATTATGGGTACTTATACTCCACCTGTTGAAATTACAAATAATATTATTATTTCTGCGGATGAAAGATCATTATACACAGAAAATGGTTTAACTTTGTTTCCATATATCCAAGTTAATTTAAAAGAAGGGCAGTATGGAGAACCCCATGTATCTACTCCGAGTCATGGAAAAGTCCTAATAGTGAACGATAAAGGTGAAATAGTATATGAATTGGAAGATTCTGCGCATTCAGTTCATAAATTCATAGATTCTAGCACAGTAGCAATGGGAGGTCAAGAAGGATTTATGGAGTTATGGAATTATAAAACTGGAGATGTAGAGTTATTGGGTGTTCCTGGAGGACATCATGACTTCGAATATAATCCTGAAACAGATACATTTATGGTTTTAGAATATGTGTTTTCCAGTGAAACCTGGGATGGTATAAATATTCTTTATGATAAGTTAGGAGAATATACAAGAGATGGAGAACTAATTTGGGAGTGGGATGGGAGAACAGAATTTCCATTTGATTCTACTCAATACACAAGTTTAGGATTGAATCTAACATTTAGAGGTGGAGTAGATTGGATGCACGCTAATAGTTTTGTATGGGATAAACAAAATGAAGTAATTTACCTAAATGTCCGTAATTTAGATATGATTGTTAAAATCAATTACACTACAAAAGATATTATCTGGGAAGCAGGAAGATTAGGTGATTTCGCTATGTATAATAAAGATGATCAATTAGTTGATTCAATTTATCACTCTCCACATGGTTTGGAGAGAATTGGTGAAAATAGATTCATGATTTTTGACAATGATCTCTACAATATATCAAATCCTGATTCAATGTCACTAGAAGGTAGTCAGGGATATTCAAGGTTTCTAGAGTTTGAAATTGATGAAGAACATTATACTATGAGAGAACTGTGGTCTTGGGTGATTGATAACCAAACATATTATTTCCCTGAATCAGGAGGTGATGCTGATAGATTACCTGATGGAAATACAATTGGAGTATTTGGTAATAAAGCTCTAGTATTAAATGAAAAAAGTCCAACATTTATCACTGAAGTTACTCAAGATGGTGAGAAAGCTTGGGAACTAACAATTAATGGTGTTAATATTACGTATTTCTGGATTCAGATGGTAGAACGATTTTACGAACAACCTCTAGTTCAAATTAATGAAAAAATTCTGAATCTTACGGCTAGCGAGCTTTATCTTAATCTAACAGCTTGGAATAATTACAAAATTGATGCAAAATTAGTAGGAACCTTAAGTGTGATGGTAGATAAGAATATTGTTTATGAAAATGATTTTAGTTTTCTTCCTCAATGGCAACCTAGTATCATGGAAATTTCTTTGAATAGTATCAAATCAAATGCTAAAAAGATAAATCTAATCCTTGAAAACGAGGATGGTATTCAAACAATTATAGAGATATATAATGTTGGATGGACAACTGGAAACACAGTTCTAGTTACAGTAATACCTGTTGTTGGAAGTAGCTTGATAGTAACATTAGTTATTCTGGAGAGAAAAAAGAAATTAATTTCCCAAAAAATACGAAGAAAAAGCTAAATCTTAGAAATTTACTAACTAAAACGAAATGAGGGGAAATGATGAAAAAAGAGATTATTTCTCTCATTTCTGATTATGTTTCTCTTTTGGACACAGCTATAATAAAATTCATGTGATGTAATCGATTTCAGTGAATTCGATCTAAGAGAAAGCACGATTATAAGATAAAGAAGAAAATAGGCTTCTATTTTTCTTCCAGAAAAACAATTAGTTTATCATATTCTTCCAAATCGAATAATTCTTGATGGAATTTAGTAATATCTAATTCTTTACTGAATCGTTCTTCCCAGATTAACTCAGCAAATTCCTTTGATCTCAAAGGATCTATGGGAAAATCTTCCCTATTCATAATACTGGCGAATTTGAGTTCTAAACCTTCAGGAATCTGATATTTTGGTTTCTTTGATTTAAAATATTCAAATAGTGCAAGAAAGACTTCATCATTGAGAACATTCTGTGCATAAATGAACGCTCTTTCAATCTCTACTTTGCAACTTTTATCAACAACGTATTGAATGTCATCTTCTTTGGTTACAGAATAAATCTGAGACTCAACAAGTCTTTCTACTTTTTCTTTTTCATCTTCAGCTCTTTGTCTAAAATTCCAATCTTCTGGAGCTATAGCTAGGGCTTTAGAATAGGCTTCTATCGCTTCATAGAATTTTAGTTGTTTGACTAGTAAAATTGCATAATTTAACCATAAATCAGGCTCTTCTCTGTTTGTTTTCAAACACTTGAGGAGGAGAGAAATAGCTTCATCGTATTGTTCGTTTTTGCTCATTGCAGCAGCCATATTAATACCAGCAGCTATTCTTGAAGGATCACATTCTAGAGCTTTCTTATAATGTTCGATTGCCTTATCCACATCCTGTTTATCATGAAAGTATAGATCAGCAATCTTTGAATGAGCACTTGCATTTGATGGTTCTAGTTTTAGAACTGATTCAAATTGCTCAATTGCTTTATCGGTTTGTTTCAATTTTGCATAAATCAAACCCAGATTGTTGAGTGCTGGAAGATTTGCATCATCAAGTTGTAGAACCAGATTGTAAATTGTTATAGTTTCATCTATCAATTCTAGTTTTTGAGCAAGTGTTCCAATAAAGTTCAGAGAAGTTAGATTTTCTAGTTCGCTAACTTCCTCTGGAAGCTTAGAAGCTATTAGGAATATGATGTTTTTCAGATATTCAGCTTCATCATCAGAGAATTGAAATTCAGCGAACATTTTCCAATCTTCTTCATCTATTCCCATTAGAATATGAAGCTGATCTGTTAATTCATCAATTACATTAGATATTAATGTCTGAATCTCATTTCTTGTTTCAACATCTTGTTTATCTACTGAAGATAAATTTTGGGTCAGCACTAGAAGATTCTTCAGAGAATTCTCTATTGGTGCATCTGCTAATTCGATTAGTTTGATACCCTCATCAACTTCTTCAGCTTCTTCAACTGATACATCTTCCTCAACTTCTTCAGTAACCTCTTCAACAGCTTTCTCAGGTTCGTCTATTTCTTCCGCTTCTTCCTTTTTAGGTTCTGGAGGAGGAGATGGAGGAGTTGTAGGGATTGTTGGGATGCTTTGAACAGATACTCCCTGTCCAGGAACCATACCTATTGTTTCTACTGATTGAAGTTCAGCAACTTCTCCAACAGAAAATTCTTCTAAATCGAAGCTGATATCAGTTGTAGATCCTAAAGGAACCACAGCAGCTTCTTGAGGAGGAAGGATTTCAGTTATTTCTTCCTCAACCTTTTCAAAATGTTCGTCAGTTAATGGTGGTTCTCCTTCTACTGGAGCAGAAATTTCTTCTACGGAACCAATTTGTTTTAGAAGTTTTTCAGCTTTCTTTCTAATGCCGATTCTCTCTGAATTTGTAGCATTCTGAATAACTGAAACTAGCTCAGGAGAAGCTGTACTTAAAAGAACAACTATATCTAGAGCATTGATTATAACAAGATCATCTGGATCCTTTTGAATTAAATTAATCAGTTTGGAAACTGCGAAAGCAGCATGCTCTCCAGCATCCTTGAGCTCATGTAAAGCATCCAATCTCTCAATAAAATGCTTTGAATTCAATAATTTGAGAATTTTTTTCTTCTCACCTTTAGGTAACATATTATCCCAACATAGAATAATTGTAGATTACAGTTTAAAAATAATTTCAATGTCCTAGATAAACAAGGAATAAAGAAAAAAGAGGTTAAAGGTTGAGTTGAAGGTGATTCATGAAGAATTTACAGTGTTCTCGTAAGGTCGTACTAGGAATGTGAAGATATCGAGATATCTCTTCTTTAGTAACTAATGGTTGTCCAACATATCGTTTTCCTACCATGTTGGTTGCAAGAAAGATAGCTGCAACACTGAAGGTTGAGGGCTTTCTTCCGTTTGCTTTGATCTCTGTGAGTTTTGTAGCTATTCTTTCGATGGATGTAAGCATTTTGTCTACATTAAGCTCATCTTGAGGGTTAATCTGATTTAATCTGCTCCTTATTGTTTCATTGTTTCTGAGTTTAGCCATCATCTTGGGAACAAAATCTTTAGCAGAACTGGAACGGTAGTTCATGTTAGTTTCGATGATATAATCTCGTACAGCTTTAGCAGATAATTTACACTGATAAGCTTTGAATAGATTAACTATATCATTAATAGAAGTAGCTTTACCTTGATTTTTCATATATCTGATAGTAAGTGCAGCTGCAATGAGGAAGATATTGGTGACTTTTTTTCCGTTTCTTCTCTCATCATTGTAATTCTTCTTTAATTCGAACATTATATCGTTTCTTTGATTTTCACTCAAACCTATCTGAGTCAATATAGCAAGAAGCCTTGATTTATTCTCTTCTACTGCATCATATTGGCTATTTTCTGTATAAAACATTCTTCTGAACTGATCTCTCTTCTCAGCAGTATATACATCATTTACTTTGAAATATGTTGTTTTACCTCTTCTGGATTCAGGAGAGCCTATTCGTTCCCCTTCTTGTCCTCTTTCTAAGAAGTGACTACCTTCAAGAATTCTGTCATAAACAACACCACATGATTGACATACAATATCTGACCTTGTGGTTGTGAAAGAAGAAGATCCACAATCAGTGCATACTTCATCAATGACTATAATTTCTGACATCTTTTATCCGAGATTCAATGTCGTTTATCCACTTATAACCTTTAGACGGACGGTGGATTGAAAGTGAAATGAGTGCATATCGTGTACGATGGTTTCATCACTATTTTGTCGTCACTTCCAGTTTTTTTTTGTAAGTGAAAGTGTTTATATAAAGAGTGAAAATATCATGATATTTTCTCACATCTTTGCTATTTTTTCAACCCATTTACTAGATCATCTTCTAAATGAAGGTGAAAAGAAAAATATGTGTTGATACAAAATAATGTGAAAGTGTTGACTAACAATTCATCCTTTCTTTTGTCCATAATAATTAAATAGTTCAGAAATTTCCTAAAACAATGACATCTGATGACTCACAAATGAAGAATAAGAATTCATCTGATATTGATGATTTTCTTAACTCACTTCATGAAACTAACGAAACTCAATCGTATAGAGGATATTTAGAATACTCAGGTGCAGCTTTTATTCTAACAGGGATTTGTTTCTCTTTTGAACTATTAACAATCCCTGGAATAATACTCGTTTTTGTTACATTTTTTTTTCTGTTTAAAGGAGTAAAGTATTTTGAATCAAAGATTAAAATCTCAAGAAATAACAATAGAATTCTTAAATTATCTAGTTTACTTTGGGGTCTACTTATTGGTTTTCTTCACTATAGTCATTTTATGTTAGTATTTTTCGATCAAAAACGAATATTAGTATCCTTATATTCATTATTGGCAATTATTCAATCAATAACTTACTTTTCTATCTATATCTTCCTCAAACAGATTAACAAAGCTCATCTTTACAGATACAAAACTCTTAACTGGATTTTTCTATTATATGCAATTTCTGGTTATGTAAGAATTGCTATTTATCTTGGTTATAATTTCAGAGAGATTTCTTATTATATTGTAAATCCTATTGATGGTATTTTGTTAGTGATTATAGGAGTTATTCTTATTAGAGATTCAATTCTAACTTCAAGACATATGAGTAAAACTCAAAAAGACAAAAACTAGTTCTCTTTTTTTAGAAAATCTTTCTTAATTGTTTTGAAGACAATCTTTTTATTTTCTTGATTTTTCACTACATTATTGAGAACCCAAGATCCTTACCTCTTTCCATTTAAGCGATTAAATGATTCTTTTTCTTCTCTGAGTGGTTCCAATAGTTCTTGGTTTTATCTTCTCAATAAGCTTCTTTCATTTTCACAAAATGATCATTTGATCTCAACAATAATCGATTCATGTCCTTTTAATCTCAAAGAATATTTTGAAGAATCAGAGAAATTCTTCAAAGAACAAGATTTTTCTCATTTCTCTTTCTCCTTACAAGAGCATGATTCAGCTACTCATCTTACACCATTTCATCTATCATTTTATTCAGAACCCAAAGCATCAGCAAAACAAAAAGGACAGTATTTTACCCCCTCTTACATCTCAGATTTTATTGTAAAAAAATCGTTGAAATATCTATTATTATCAAATCCGAACCTATCTAAACTGGTTTTTGGAGATATTGCTTGCGGTTCAGGAAATTTACTTATCCCTCTTCTTAATCAATTATACAAATTGTCACTAAATAAATTAAATACTGTAGAGTTCTCCAAATTCATCTCAACCAACATTTATGGATTTGATACAGATCCTATTAGTTTGTGGATATCTAAGATGCGAATATTATTCTTTCTAACAGATAAAATCCCCGATTTTTTCCCCAGCGTAGTTAATTTGAATCTCTATCTTTCAGACGCACTTAAAGCTCTCAAAATTAACAGAAATAAGGAAGTTGATAAAGCATTCTTTGATCTCATAATTCTAAATCCTCC
>JABLTJ010000061.1 GCA_013166775.1 Promethearchaeati archaeon | reverse complement strand
AAGAAGAATATGAAAAGCTATTCAAAGGAAAATTATAGGTAAAAATAGTTTTTATTATTTGAAATGCGAAAGCTTTTTACTAGCTCACACTTTTTCCTTAGTTATGATTCGTTTAGCCTGTATTCAAATTGCACCTGTTTTTCTTGATGCGAAAAAAACTTGGGAGAAATTAAAAGAAAAAATTGTAGAAGCAAAATCAAATGGTGCCGAATTAGTGTCGTGGGGAGAAACTTTGATTCCGGGATATCCTCAATGGATTTCTCCTACTTGTGGGGCTAAATTCAATAATCCTCAGCAGAAAAAAGCATACTCAAAGTATTGGCAGGAAGCTCTTCATCTAGAAGAAAGTAAAATTATTGAAGATATGAAAATAGTTGCAAAAAAACACAAGCTAATGTTCATGGGTGGCATAACTGAGAAATTTAGTGGATCAACGTATTGTACATTACTAACTATAGGAAAAAATGGGGAAATATTAGGACGACATCGCAAAATTAAACCTACTTTTGAAGAACGATTAATTTGGGCAGATGGTGATCGGCTAGGTATGAAAACCTATCAACTAAAAGATGTAAAGGTTGGAGGATTGAATTGCTGGGAGAATTGGCTTCCCTTAGCTCGAGCTGCTTTGCACTTACAAGAAGAAATGCTTCACATTGCTGTTTGGCCGGGCGGAATAGGTTTAACAAAAGATATAACTCGATTTATCGCACTGGAAGGGCGTTCCTGGGTGGCTTCTGTTTCTGGATTGCTAAAACCTTCTGATTTCTCACATTTAGATGAATCTGAATTTCCAATGAAAAAAGTGATGGAAGAACACAAAGGATTCTGGCAAAGCGGTGGGTCAATGATAGTAAATCCTAAAGGAGAAATTGTTGCCGGACCACTAGTCAAGGAAGAAGGTATTCTCTATGCAGATATTGATCCTTTGCTTGTAGTTGAAGAGCGACAAAACCTAGATATCAGTGGTCATTATTCAAGATTCGACATTTTCAATAAACCTTGATTTTTGTCTTGGAATCCATAAAAATGAGGTAATTTTTTAAAGATTCTAGATATGTTAGAGAGAACTAAAAGGTGGAAATAATGGCTCAGCAAATACCAGAAGATAAGATGGGACTAGTTGTTATTGGTGGGGGAATTTCGGGCTTAAGTGCAGCATTGACTTGGGCACTCAACCATGACACAAGTAAAGATCCTGTATTGTTGATTGAGAAGGAACCAAGAACAGGAGGATATGTTACTTCCTTTGAACGTAAAGGATATCTTTTTGATACTTGCCAAATGATTCCTAACATTTCAGAGATACTGGAGTATCTTCAAGTAGATATCGAAATGAAGAAATTCATGGGTTACTATTCACGTCTGTTTATTGTAGATCCAAAGACTGGTAAAGTGAAAAAGATAGAATTACCCTCAGGTTTTAGAACTTTTAAGAAGAAGCTAATGACTGAATATCCGAAGAATGCAAAAGAGATCGAGAAATTCTTGGATTACTCAAGAGCAATGTACATTGAGCTCTTTAAACTAAAAATGGAAGCAGGATTTGTAGATATTATTAAACTACTTTTCACTTGTCCTAAAATCATTAAGAATAGTTCTAAAACATTCAAGGATTACTTTGCTCAGTTCAATATCACTGAACCTGATGTCATAGAAATATTCGATGTTTTCGCAGCATTTAGTGCACTTCCAGGTGATCGTGCTGCAGCTTTAATTACCATTTCAGCTATGAATTCTTTACTTGATGGTGCATTTAGACCAACAAAAGGATTCCAACAATTCCCACACAAGATCGAAGAAAAATATCTGGAACTCGGTGGAAAGTTACTCCCAAAAACTGAAGTAAAGAAAATATTGGTTGAAGAGGGAGTAGTCAAAGGTGTACAACTTGCTAGTGGTGAAAAGATCCTTTCAGATTATGTCATTACTACAGTAGATCCAAAAGTAGCCATGAAGGAAATGGTTGGCATAGATAAGGTACGAGCAATAGATGCAAAATATGCCCAGAAAGTCGAAGATGTGAAAATGTCTTGCTCCTCAATGAATGTTAGTCTTGGATTAGATGATAAAATTGACCTTGCTGCTCTTGGTTTGGATTGTGGTTACAATGTTATTACCACCGGTGGCAATACCTTCGACAAACTATTTGATGGTTTTGAGAAAGGAGAAATTGCATTCTCAGACTCGCTCTTCCATTTTGGAGTGATTTGTCCTTCACTAACTACAGGTGGAAAACCAAACATAACCATCAGAGTAGTGCCGATGGCATTAGGTGATTGGAGTGAATTACGGGAAAAGGATCCCAAGAAGTATAAAGAGAAGAAAGAGAAATGGGCGAATTATGCTATAGACAAGGTTGAAAAATATCTGATACCCAACTTGCGAAAACACATTGTTGTAACAGATATTTCAACTCCAGCAACTTATGCTCGTTATTCTGGTTCCCCTACAGGATCTATTTATGACATGGCTCCCTATACAACTAATTTTGGAAGATCTCGATTGAAAATGAGAACCCCAATTAAAGGATTATTCCAACCACGGTTCGTTCATGGAGTTTTTGGTTCACTACTATCTGGTTTGCAAGTCAATGATATGATTCTTAATGGGAAAATTATGAATGGAATGGCTCGATTACCAAAGAAAATAGAGGAATAATTGAGTATTCCTCCAATCTTTTTTTATTTAATTATTTTACCATCTTGAATAACAAAGCCTAGTTTTTCTGTAATTATTTGTTCCACAATATAGTTAGGATACTGTGTAACAGAGCATATCCAATTTACAGTTACATCTCTTGGAGCGTCTATTAGGGCTTCAACTTTAGTTATCATTTCATCAGTAATTTCCTCTTGCTCTGTGAAGCTATATCCAGAGAATGCGACCATTGGTTTTTCTTCTGGGATTGAAGTTTCATATTGCTCTCGTAATTGTATTCTTTGCTTTTCCACTGCACCAAAATAGTGAGAAAGTATTAATTCAATATAATCTGTTGTGGGTGTTCCTTCTGGAGTTTTCCAACAATTTATCACTACTTTCGAAGATCTCCCATCTTTAGTCATCATTATGAAATAATCCTCGTAACTTTTTATAGGAGTGCCTGTGCTTCTTTGTTCTCTAACGAATTCGATGCTTTCAATATTTGCAAATTCAACTGTTCCTTTTGTATGCCTGTCTTTCCAGGTTATTTTATAGGGAGTAATTCTAAGGTTACTAGCTTTAGCGGATAATCTAAGAGCAGCAAAAACCAATAATCCATAAATCATGCCTATCCCAGCCCCTATCAAGACATTATGTTCAAAGAGCATATTGTGATGAGCTTCTGTCAAACCAATATTTGAACCAATAATTAAGAAAATTGAAAAACTTGCACCTAATGCGGTGAATGCCCCTCTTTTAGCAACCCCACCTAATCTCACACTAGCTTTTGTTGATACCCAGGAAAGAACGGCTATAATTATAATAACAGGAATAATAATTGCTGCGAAGATAGCTATGAAAGCACATGCTTCTCCACCACCCCCGCCACAATCCCCAAAATCACCACAACCATAACAATCACAACTACTACTTGTGTTACAACTTCCACAGTCACTACCAGAGCAAAAATCGCTCGATCTTGATTGGGTTGCTAAAGCTGATTCTTCTCTTGGTCTTAAACGACCACAACCACTCCTCGGTCCGCGTACTACACTTTGATCGATACTAAATCTCACAAGTAAGCCAATTAATCCACCTGAAATAATCCCAGCAGCAGTACCTATTCCTACAAGTTTATCAAATCCGAATACTGCCAGCATACCTATTGATCCCACAACTATTCCTGCGATTATTCCGCCAAAGATTATGTTCATAAGACCATAACTAGCTAACAACCCAATTAAAGCACCAATATTCAATCCCAAAGTAATCCAAATCAACATCCCAAAAACAGGATAGCTAATCGAAATATCTGTAAAATAATCTAGTGCCTTTAAAATTAATCCAAATAATGACCCAATAACCGCTCCGAAAAATGTTCCAATAATAGCTCCAACGAAGATATTTGTTCCAACACCTAAACCATGACCAGCACCAATATCTTCAACCATTCTTGATTTCAAGGCAATTAAAAGAAAACCACCAAGGATTAGACCAAAAATTGCCCCAGCACCCGATCCTATTCCTAATATTGAATATTGATTTGTTATTCCTGTGTATAGATAGATTAGATCAATAATTGCTCCTAATCCCCCTCCAAAAAGCATAGCCAGAATAACTAAGAGAAATCCATTCCGAATTAAATTTTTATTATTATACTCCAGCTTAAGATCAAAAACAGTCTTTGTTTCTAGTTGTGACAGTAATGCTTTGTCTTCTATTTCTATTGATATCTCAGAACTCTCGGTCAAAATAATTCCCCAGATAAATCAAGATAGGATATCTTTAGTCTTTATCAAATATATAATTTAACAATCTATAATAAAGGAATTTCTGTTTTATTAAGAAGTGAAACAATAACTTTCAAACCAAGAGTTAAGTTAATGTTTTAATTAATAGAACAACTTTTTGATATCATGTCATATGTGAAATCTTTTGATGGAACTAAGATTTATTATGAAATGTTAGGTGAGGGAATCCCATTAGTTTTACTTCCGAGTTGTGGTGTTTCTTTAGATTACTGGAAATACCAAGATCCACTTGCTTCTAAGTATAAATTAGTGAAGATAGATGTAGCGGGAATTGGAAAATCAGAACGAACTCGAAGGAAATTAACGTATCCATCATTAGGTGCAGATGTTAAAGCTGTAGTCCAAAAAGAACGAATAGAGCAAGTTGTAATTTTGGGTTTAGGAATGGGCGGAGCAATTGCTCTTGAAGCAGCACTGCATTTGAAAGATAAAATGCTCGGGATAATCTCAGTAGATTCACTTTTACCAGGCACTATGTATTACGGAAAGAAAGCCACAAAGGATGAAATTGAAGAAGTCATGAACCTCTACAAAGGAAACTACCAGGATTATTATGATAATTTACTCCGTGACATGCTTGGTGATAGAGTAAGCTCTGAAATGATAGAATGGTTTGTTGATATAGCTGGGTATGAAATAAATGATCCAGAAATCTTACGAGAAATGGTACGAATAATGCTACCACATGATTATCATGACATAATTGAACAAGTAACTTGTCCGATTAAATACTTGCTTCGAGGAGGATATCGAGAAGCCAATTATGTCTTAGAAGAACAGAAAAATGCAAGATTTATTGATAATGTAGGACACAATTCAAACTTAGAAGATCCGGAAACATTTAATCGAATAATAGATGAATTGATACAAGAACTACTAGAGAAGAAGTGATCATAATGAATGTTCAAGAAATAGAAGCAATAATGAAACTACTTGAGACATATTTTGAAGGGAATAAAGAGATTAACGCTAAGAAAATTCTTTCCACTTGGCATAAAGATGCGAAGATTATTTCCACAGAGAAATTTATCGGAATGGAAGGATGGGAAGAGTTCGAAGAATACTACATGAAGAAATTAAACGGTGATAAAACCAAATGGAACATTGATTTTGAAATTGTCTCACTAGATGTCTTCAAAGGTTGTGCTATTGTAAGAGTGGATGTGAAATATAAAGTAGATAAGGAAGTCTTCGGTGAAACTCAATTCTTAAATTTACTGAAGGATGATAAGGATTGGCTGATTTATAGTAAAATCTTCAAATTTTATCCACTAATTTAATGAAAAATTAAATCAATAAATCTCCAACATAACCTTTTAGTATTTTTCTTCTAATACTAACTTATGAAGAAGGTCAGTAAGATAATCGTAATTTTGACGACAATTATGGTAACCTTTGGCACTTCTGGATTTCTAGTATATTATTTCGTTTTCAAAGACAATGCATCAACTATTCCTTGTGTAGAGAGACCTTTCACACATTATCCTGTAAACATGACTCGGTTAACGAGTTTAGTTCCATTAGGAAATCTGAATCCCCCAGATCATACATATCCTACAGATCATATGTATTTCTTTGCAGATACACTGACTTACCCAGATGGATTTGAAATATATGCTCCTGGAAACATGACAATTAGCTATATTAGAAAAGTGACCTACGATCCTCCTCAAGGCGTTATCTCTACTGATTTTACTATTGATTTTGATGTTTGTAAACATGTATCAGGAAGCTTAGGTCATGTGAACAATCTGAGTGCCTACCTATTGGATCTTGTAGGTGAATTTGGTGAAGAGTATGGTGATGAGGTTTGGAGTTATTCTTTTGCAGGAAGAACATATACATCGTATAGAAAACGTGTAAATGTCAATGTATTTGGTGGGGATGTATTAGGAAGGGCTGCTATGGGTGGAGGATACGATTTTTGGTTAAAGGATGACCGAGTAGAGTTGTATTGGATAAATAATGATATTTCTGAATATTTTCAGCATACTGTTTGCCCGTTAGATTATTTTATTGATGATTTGAAGACTATTCTGCATGCAGCATTAGGTGGATGGATACCAGTAGATCCACCTGGTTATTGTGGAAAAATCGATTTCGATATACCAAATACTGCACAAGGTATTTGGCAAAAAGATGTATGGAGTGGGGATAGTGTAGAAGAATTCGGATTAGCACTAGTCTATAGTAATTTCAATGCTTCAAAAGGGGCATTTTCTATAGCTGATGCAGGGAATTCCACTTGGGATAAAAATGTCTATCATTTCACGCCTACAAATAGTGGTTTTATGAATCGAAACTTTAGTCAAGTAACAAATGATGGGAACGTGTATTATTATCTCTGTGAAGAATTCAAAATAGGTATGATTTATACAAAAGTTATTCTTATAAAAATGACAGCTGAAAGAGAATTGTACTTGCAGTTTGTTGATCAGGATGGAGTTGAAATACCTGCAGATCCAACAGCATTGTATAATCAAGTATTAGCTGTAAAGTATATTCGCTAAATAGTTAACAATTTAGTCGTTGAATAATTCAGTAATCCAGTCAGTAATTAATTTACTAAAACCGTTAACAAATCTCAAAACTCAATGCGTTACATTAAAAAATCAGTAAGGATATTTGTATAATGGTTGTCATTAAACAGGAGATATGCCGAATTTGAGGTTTTCTCAAAGTAGTTTTGATGCTGTGAAACCCGGTAAGCGAATTGCTTCTCTGGATTTTCAGAGAGGAATTGCTATTTGGTTAATGACTTTTCTTCATGCGTTTGAACATGTTTATGATTACAATTGGGTGAAAAATGACCCAAAAGTAATCCTCAATCTTCCGAAAATTGCCCTCCTCATAGGACTCATAGTGGGATTTTTTGCAAGCTGGAATGCCTACTTCTTACTCATCTCATCTACAGTTAATTCATTATCAATGACAAAGAAAGCGATGACTGGTCAA
>JABLTJ010000015.1 GCA_013166775.1 Promethearchaeati archaeon | reverse complement strand
ATATTTAGCTTTCCTTTTGTTGTCTTGAAATTTTCTTGTTAATTTGTATTTGAATTAAGAAAATTGAACCTATTGCAACAAAAAAACCTAGAAAAGTTGCTACAATTAAAGCTATATTCCTAATCTTCTGAGGGGAATTTTGTGTCGAAAATAAAGCAATAATCATCCCCCCTACACTGAAAAGAAAGGGAGCAGTAAATGAAAAAGCAAGCATCTTTTTAGTGACTATTGGCGTTTTTTCTTCCATTTCATTTTACTTTTCTATTTGTTAAATATAGATTTATTGTTAGAACTTTAACAATAAGATATCTGAATTTATCCTCATAGTTTTGAAAAATAATAACAAGCAATTGTTATTACGTGTGAAGCAAGGTAGTCCCTTTTACCCAAACTTATAGGGGATGCGTCTTTATTGTATAATTCCTCTTCTTGTTTCTGTGTAAGGTCGTGTTGACTTCCTAGAACAAAACATATTGATTTTTCTTTCTTTATTGCTTTATCGTGTTCTTCTAGTGGTTTTCCCTCAGGTGTAAAGTAGTAAAAAACACTGCTTTCTGCTAGATTTTCCAATAGTTCTGCAAAGGAAATTTTCTCAAATTTTAGGCCATAATCCTTTGGGTTGGAGAGAATAGCGAGAAACTCTCTTACTGAATCTAATTCATTTCTAAGTTCAGTTTTTATAGATGAAATGGGGATGTGAATAACTGATAATTCATTTGGATGTGAAAGATATAGGATAAGACAAATATCAAGACTTATTCTTTTTTGCCAACGATAAAGGTTTTGTAAACAGCGAGAGATTACATCAACTCTTTCTTGACCACCAACCACAGATTTTATTGTTTTTTTGGTCTCAGATCTGATTGTTGAAGAAGGTAAAAGAAAATACAAGCTCATTTTTTTCTCTCTCACATTAAATAAAGAAAAATAGGGAAGAGAACCAGATTATGAACGTCGTTCTTTTTTGGCTCTTATATTAGTCCGTCCTCTATGAATTGAGCATGAAATACAATAATAAGCAATCTTTTGTTGTCGTGGAATATAAGCTCCTTCATCTTTTAGTTCCTTTGCAAGTCTATAATCAACTGCACTAGAATACACAGTAAATTTCTTTGCTTTATCAGTTGCTATGAGGGCTCCACAACTATGACATGTTTTCATAGAAGCACGACCGCGCTTTCCACCCGACCTTCCCCCTGATTTGCGCTTCTTAGGCATTATATTGTCACCTTCATGAAACTACACCTATCCTCCAATTTCTGGAGAATGCTTTTAAATTTGTTGAAAAGAGAGCTGTGAAAAGAGAGCTGTAAATAAGCTATTCTTTTCTAGTTTCTCTATCGAAAAGCTTGTTGTATGTTTCCAGTATATATTTCTCGGCTTCTTCCATAAGTTTATACCCTAGTTCTGTGATTTCGTAATATTTTCTATCTATTCGTTCTATTTCGTTTCTCATTTCAATTTTCCTAACTATTCCCTCTCTCTCTAGCAAATATAGAATTGTATAGTTTGTAACAATTGCTGGGCTAAAACCGAATCTATTTTGAATTTCTTGTTTTAATTCATAGGCATATTTAGGTCCCTCTTTCAGAAGTTTCAAAACCCAAATCCACAAGAGATCTATTGTAAAATTCTTTTCCAATCTTAAGAAAGCTTTTGAGGCTTTTGCTTCTTTTAATAAATTGTTCTCAGAAGAAGTCATTTCTTAATGAAATTATCCACTTGTTTAAAAAATTTAAGTAAACCAAAAAGACTGAAAATTATTTAAGTGGAACATAAAGTGAAGATCTTGTTGCCCCTATACCAGGTGCACCATGTCGAACAATTTTAGTTGATGGTGAAAATTCCCCTAACAAGTGTCCAATCATCAGAGGTTGAATCTCTACTTCGATGAATTCTTTTCCGTTATAAACAGCTACAACTGCTCCAACCATTTCAGGCAGGATTGGCATATCTCTAACATGTGTTTTTACAATACCTTTTTCTCCCCTTTCTTGACCCTCTATTGCTCTTCTAATATCCTCTAGCAGTTTCTTTCTTCTAGGTGTCCAGAACTCTTGACGAGAAAGACTTCTTCTTCTTCTTGAAGGGAGTAAGTCCAATACCTCATCCATACTCATTTGTTTCAATTCTTCGATTGTATATCCTCTGTATCTAAATTTTCTAGATGACACTGTTTTCTACCGAGCTAATACCGCTTTGTATTCATTTTAAACCTTTTGATTTTTGTTACAGCAAGCTATTGATTCTTTTAAGGTTTGAATACTAGAAGCAAGTAATGATCAACAACCCAAGCTAGACCTGAAAGAATCAGTGCGAAAAATATTGGAATGGGTAAACCTGGAAATTTACCATGTTTTAACAACGATCTCTCTGTTATTTTTATACCCATTATAATTCCTAAAATAGCACTTATACCAATAGCTAAGCCAAGTTCTTTTGTTACAAAGGTTACAAACGAAGAATAGAAGATGAAATCTCCAATTCCAATTGCTATTGACTGAATGGTAAATTCATTTGGTTGTTGAGAAACTGATAGATTTGATTTCTTGAAAATCTTACTTATAGGTCCTTTGAACACCGAATATATATCAAATAATGAAATAAGAATAATAAGAGTTAGAAAAGTTGGAAGAGGCAAAATTAAGCCAAAAACTGTTCCAACTGCAATACCTAATAATACTATTATTGTGTTTCTAAAATGTAAATTTCCTTTATTTGAAATGAAACCCAAGAAAACAAAAATTCCTAGCATACAACCTACAATTGCAAAAATGATTTCAATCCAAGGATACAGATTAGGTTTTAGTAGTTCAAGGATATATCCATGTATCCAGAAAACACTAACAGAAGATATAAAGAGACCGACTGCAAATATACCTTTAAGCACTTTTTCTCGATTATACTTAATTGCAATCATTATCAGAATTCCACTAACAACTGCTATTGATGCTAACAAAAATCCTTCTAAAAATTGTGTAGTAGAATTCCCTTCACCTGGTATGAATATGCCTGTTTCGAGATTAATAGTTTGATATACAATTCCAATAAGATAGCTGAGTAAAAGAATGGGAATTAAAATTACAACAGTGGATCTCTTTGTTATAAAAGTGAGAAAAAGAAAACGATAAGGTGTGGAGGTCATTTAATCATCTCTGCTAATTCTTCGTGTTTTTGTTCATTTAAATATTCTATGAATTATGGTTATCCTGTATATTCTAATTTTATCTTACTTTCGTCTTCTATTTGATATTGGTCAACACCAATAGCAGAATATATCCAAGATCGAGTATTGAAATCAAAATAATAAAATCCCCAATAGTTGGGTAGTTGCTCTGTATAACTATTAACACCCCTTATATATGCACCAAAAGAGTAGTTAAGAAGGTCCAATTCAGCAATACTAGCAAAAACCTGAAGGGCAGTGCTTCCAGTTTGAATGGTAACATTATATTCGTCCTGTGCTCCTGGTTTAAGAGATCCATAATTAATGATAGCTGTTACAATTACATCCTCACCATCCTGTATATTTGTAACATACTTCATGTAAAAAGTAATCCCTATTGTTAGCAGTATTAACGAAGAAATTCCTAAAATGATTAAAATCAACCTTGTTTTTTTCAAGTTAAATCACCAACCTTTGGAGAATTAGTTTCATCTTTAAATTCACCAAGTATGGGGGATATCATCAATAATTTAACACCTCGATAACGAAATGCTGTTTTAATCCAATTAATAATGGGGGTTACTAAACTGAACAGAATGAAATTTCCAAAGAAATGTAGTAATGTGAACGGAATACCTAGAATCAAGTATGAGATTAAAGAGGGGATTGTAATTGCATCTTGAAGCACAAAAACTATTCCACCAATTGTTGTAACTATATCATAAATCAATGCGAAAAATCCTCCAAGAATTCCAAATTCCCAAAAAGATAGTTTAACAAAAACTTTTCTACCAAAACCTGCTAATAATGCAAGACTTATGTAACAAATCAACTTGAATGGTATAATTAATCCTGCTGTTGCATAGATAGTAGTTACTATGAATTCATAGATTAAGGCAATAGATACTGCGGCTAGTACTCCATAATATGCACCAAACAATAAGGAAATTAGAAAAATAGTAACTGAAATAAACTCTATGTTTGGGAATAGAACAACTACAGTTGAAAGAACTATACCAAGAGCAGCAAGTGATGCTGAAACCGACAATCGTAAAATAACGGTGATTGTTTTTCTATCATCTTCTCTTGCTTTAAGATTATCTTTCATTTCTATACACTAAATTCTTTTGATTAATTTACTTGTTAAGATGCTTCTGATGTAAATAATTAGATTAGGTTAAATTTCTTTCTTTTCAATGATTTTTACTCTCGGATTATATTTTGCGTTGGAAACTAACTCAACCTTTTTTTATCCAGAATAAAGCTTTCTTCACATGGAAAAGGATTCCTCATCTGATGAAATTGAACTCTTCAAGGTCATAAAAATAGATGTACTTACTGCAAGTCCAGATATTTTTTCTTCAGAAGAGGAAACTAACAGAGGTCATTATGCTGAAATTCCTCTTCTAAACTTTGAGTTGGAGAATGGAGAAAATTTTCTTATGGCAAATATTCCAATCTCAATTGCGATTGAAATAGCGAGAAAGCTAAATGGGGTAGAAGGTGCTGATTCACGTCTCACAAATGCAGAACTTATACCTGAAATCTGCATTGTTGAGAGAATAATTATAGATTCAATTATTCCTTATTCGAATGCATATCAAGCTACTGTTGAGATAAAGTTGGAAGGATTTTCAGAGGTTCATCACTTTCAAATGATACCAAGTCATGCAACTCTCTTAGCCCTAATAGCAAATTCAGAGATCTTAGTTTCGAGCTCACTACTCAAAGCAATTGAAGATAAAGCATAAAAAGAATAGTATTATCATTAATTAAAGAACACCTACTCATATCTGAGGTTACCACATTGGCACAGAAAGAACAAAAACCTGATCTGAATGATTATAAAGAACCAATCAAAGAAAAAGAAGTAGCGAATGACGCAAAAAAACAAGAAGAAGAAGACAAAGGTCGAGATTGGGGAAAGATGATTTTGGGCGTTGTTTTTATCTTTCTGGTGGTAGTCATATGGTATGTAATTGATTTATTTGTACCTTAAAACCAAATCCATTTAAGTGTTTAAATCAAGAATGGGTTGATTTAATGGAAGATGCATTTGTATCAGTTAATAATCTATCCAAAACTTATGTTTCCAAAGGAGAAACATTGAATATATTATGTGGTACAAGTTTTGAAGTATCGGAAGGAGAATTAATCTGCTTACTTGGTACATCGGGATCTGGCAAAACAACAACACTCAACATTTTAGCAGGAATTGATAGACCAACATCTGGTGAAATCTTTTATAATGGGCAAAATATAAACGAATGGACACTGGATTATCTTTATGATTACAGATTAAAGGAAATAGGATTTATCTTCCAAGAATTTCATTTGTTAGAGCATCTAACTTCTCTAGAAAATATTTTAGTTCCACTTCTATTAAATGATTGGGAAGAAGACGATGCAAGGGAGAGGTCCTTCAATCTACTAAAACAGGTGGGTCTGGTCAATAAAGCTATGAATCTACCAAATGAACTAAGTTCAGGTGAAAAACAGAGAGTGTGTGTAGCTAGAGCTATAGCTAATAGTCCCTCACTTCTTATCGCAGATGAACCCACAGGAACTTTAGATAGTAAAACAGGGGACGATATCATGAAATTACTGGTAGGTATTTCAAAGAAAAGTAAAATGACGATGATATATACGACTCATGATCCCTATCTTACAAAAATAGCGTCTAGAATATTAGTGATACAAAAAGGGATGATTTTTGAATCTAATGTTAAAAATCTAGAAGATGTTGATTATGATAATATAATTTTCGAGAAAAATAATAAAGGAGAAATTTTATGAAAGATGTTAAGAGATTTAATCCTCCAAAGAAGGAAATAGCTTTACATAAGAAGTTCTTCAATATCCTTTCATTTAATCTCAATCTGATTTTTAAAAATATTAGAAATAGAAAAAGAAGTACGGTCATTATAATACTCGGTCTTACTTTTTCTCTCTCAATCCTTTATACAGCTTCTATATGGAGTCTAACCTCACAGAAAATTATTGCTGATGATTATGTTGAATCATTAGATTATGAAATGTATATTGAATCATGGCAAGACGATATAGAGATTTACAATGAAATGTACGATTTTACTGCGCTAGATTCTTTAGTAGAACAAGTAGACTGGATATTTCCAGCTATTGCCTTGTTTAATTATGAGGATAAAAACGACACATATGAGTGGTACCCAGAAGATAATCAAGAAGATATGGATAATCCTCTTTCACTGTCCAATGGGTTCGTTATAACGAACAGAGCGATGAATAGAATTTCACTGAATTTGGAAATTGAGGGAAATTCAAGTATGCAATCAGGAGAAATCTTAATCAGTTATACTCAAGCAAAACAATTAGAAGAAATTTACAATGAAGAGATTACACCGGGTTATAAAATTAATTTAGCAATATCCAGAAGGATTCCTAATACCGATAGAGGGGAAACACAGTTCCAAGATTTTGAGATAGAAGATACAACTTTTGAGAACTATACTGTTGCGGGTATCTACAAATTTGTAGGACATAATACCATAATTGACAGGTTAGTAGGTGGAGGAGCAACAGAAAGCGCGGGAACAATCTTCGATTCAATCTTCTTCCCAGCTGATGTTTTAACCCCTTATGATTTTTATAGAATGACCAACAGTGGTGGTATTTTTCCAAGATTGTTAGTTAAGACAAATGCACAACAATTAAGGGAACAAGGAATTTCAAACATGCCAGATAATCTTTTAGCCCTACGAGATCGAATACAAGTCAGTTATTATCATGCTTACTGCTATGTTTTAGATCATGCTCTTGCGGAAATGACAAATGAGTATGCAAGAGCTTTTGGTTCTACAAATCTCTTTGTTCCAACTATTGCAACTGCTGTTTTTCTGACTTTCTTTTCAACACAGATAACGATTAAAAAACGAAGAGAAGAAATATCTTTTCTTAGATCAAAGGGTGCTGCAAGTAGTCAAATTATCGGAATTTTTTTCGGTGAATTTTTTATAATCAGTTTTATTTCTTTAATCTTAGGCATTGGTGTTGGAATTCTACTATCTGCATTAATTCCTTCTTTCGGACAAAATCAGCTCTTCAATCGGTCTCTCTTTATTCAGTACTTTCAGGAGATAGAAATATCGCCTTATGATATTGAAATACTCACAATTCTTATTTTAGGCTCATATTTAGGACTTACTCTCCTTAATGTTATTATCTATGTAAGAAAGGATATTCAAGAAACTATGCTAGTAACACAAAAAGGACAATGGATTTTAGAACTATCTGTAAAAATTTTAGCATTCGTTTTGACAGTAGCAGGATTTTTGTTCTTTCTTTTATTGGAATACAGAAAGTTAGCAGAAAATAGTTTAAATTATGGATTATCTTTGATATCAGCAAGTTATAGAGCACTCTATCTTTTCATTGCAGTGCTATTCTTTTCCTGTTATTTCCTATCTTTAGGTGTTAATTTCATCTTAAGAAATATGAAAACTATATATAATCGAATATTCAAAAAAACAGGATTCTTTATTCAGAAAAACATGCTTAGAATAAGAAAGAGCTTCACTGAACTAACATTCTTTACAGTTCTAATTGTTTGTCTTCTTACAACAATTATTATTGTTCGATCCACAAGTATACACAATAACAATATTGAAGACGATTATAGACAAGGAGCTGACCTAAGAATACAATCAACCATACCAGTAAATATAACAAAATTTGAAAACCAAATACAATCAATCGAAGGGGTTCAAAATGCTTTGGGATTTTACTCAATAAAAGCCTCAGTTAGATTATATGATATTGAGGTTTTTGGAATTGATCCTCTTAAATTCCTTCAGATTGGAAGATGGATTGAACCCAGTCTTGTTGGCATGTCAGCTGAAACAGCTTTAACTCAACTTGCGAATAATCCTCTTGGAGTAATTATGAGTAAATTTTTAGTAGAGAGATTTCGCAAAAACATTGGTGACCCAATTACTATTCAAGATATAAGGGGTGGTACTTACGAGCCTCTCATATTATCAGCGATTATTAACTCAGCTCCAGGATTAGGTGTGTCTCATGGTTATGATCCAAAAATGAATCGCCAAGTTACTGAGTGGGTTCTTGTAAATAAAGAGATTATAAGAGGTTTAGGAATTAATAATGGAACACTCTTTTTGGCAGCAACAGAGGAAAATGCTGATATTGAATATATTAGTGAAGAAATTAAGAAAATCAATCCGTTCGCAGTAATAAATCCTGAGAAGATAAATCCCGATTATATTGGTTTTTTCATCCGTGAACATATCCCTCCAGCTAACAATATCTTATTAGTTGGTGCGATTTTTGTGAATATTATTGGTATTGTGTATATATTCATTTCCACAGATTTTATTTTAGAGCAAAGAAGAAAGGAAAATGCGGTTCTACTGGCTTTAGGTGGAAAACAATCAAAAGTTAGGAAAAGCATTGTAAATGAAATTCTTTCCTTCATCACCACAAGTTTTGCTATTGGTATTCCAGTAGGTTTTCTTGCTTCAATGGTTACTTTGACCTTCATTAAGCCTTTACTTATTACAAGGGAAGTAGTACCAATGACCATACATATTAATGCACTCATTCTTATTGTGATGATCATAAGTTTATTTGCTGCTTCACTAATTGGGATTATACCTATCATAAGAAAACAAATGAAATATGAGATAGTACATGAACTTCGAGCAATTGTATGATATCCAAGGTAAGATGTGTCTGATATAGCGAAAATATAGTACGTTAAGCAAGCAATAGTTCTTCTTTTGCTTTTTCCAATACCTGGTTGATCATATAATCTTCAGAATCTTTCCAGGATTGATCCATGAATGAGTAATTGCCTGGATTGAAAAGCTTAGTTACTGTCGTATAAGGATCCAGAATCATAATCTGCAAATCTGGAAATAAAGACCAGAGTAGGTTAATTAATTCTATTTTATCTTTTGGTGGTAGAAGAATTTTCCAGAGAAAACCTGTTTCTGTATCACGAAAATCTGATTCATATGGGAGATCTAAGTTTTGTAGAAGATAGATAATCTTGGACATTGCTCTTTGACTACAAATAGCTTTGAAAACTAATTCATCTTCTAAACCAAAGAACGATCTATCGAAATCTACTAAATAATTACGGATTACATATTTACTAAGGAATCTTTTACGTCTAGATACTGTATATTGAGGAAGTTTTAGCTGTTTTGATAGGAGTACATACTTTTGTGTTGGATTATGGACGAGTTCCTTTAGTATCAAAAAATCAAGATGCTTCAATTGCCTTATAACATTCTTAGGTTTCTCTCTCGCAATTCGTTGAAAATAATCAAATTGGGGTACATAATCTACGCTATCTATATTTTTTTTCCAAATATCCCATTTAAACAACCACTTCTTTAATATGGGATCCCAATAAGTTAAATCAATACGTGTTTTAATTCCTCGTCCTATTGTTGTGGAATGAACTATTTCCTCTACAAGATTGCTTTCTTTTAGATAATCCAAAAAGTTCAGAAATTTGTTAATTGAGTCTATTGGAATATGAACTTTGATGAATATTCCAGTTATCCCTCCATAACATCTTTGACGTACGACTAAATATGGGTGGTAGTCGATTATCCTTTCAACTATCCAATATTTATCGATTGAATCCACTCGCAGTATAAAAATATGGCTTTCAAGACCCACGGATTCAGGATGATATTCCGCGTGAAAACTAGTTATTATATTTGCATCCAATAGACCCTCAATTCTCTTTTTTACAGTAGGTGGGGACAATTTTACCTTTTCTGCAAGTTTGCTATGGGGTAATATTGGTTCTTGGAGTATGTGTTTAAGAATAAGATAATCTTCGTTTTTGAGACTCAAATATGTTCATTTATGAGTTCTTTTGGGACTTAAAAAATATTTGTGCTAAAAGAATAAAAAAAAGGATTACTGGTTTCGTTTTCTCCTTAAGAAGAAAACTCCACCTAAAATTGCTAATGAAATCATGGTTGAGATTCCCCACGGAAAAGCACTTTCTTCTGTAGGTGTTGGAGTAGTTGGCGGGGGCGGAGGAGGCACATAAAGAGCATATTTTATATCAATATTAAAGTTATCTGAAAATCCTTCTTGCCAAGAAATGGATCTAATTTGTAGATTTAGAATTTTGAACAAACCTGAAGTCGCATTAAAGGTTAAAGTAATGGTCATGTCGAAATCAGTAATATTTGTAGGTATGACAAACACACTACCTATATCACCCAAATCTACACCAGTTAATAATCCAGAAAGAATAGTCGCATTAATTTCATCAGCATGAGAGTAACTATATAATCTTAGGTAATCTGCATCCAAAGTTGTATTTACTTTCATATTGAAATTTGTAGTATAATCGCTTATATTTGTTAAAAGCTCATCGATTAAGATAAGGCTTTCAGTAGCATTTACAAAATCCCCATAATATTGAAGATAATCAGAAATACTCCCTATTGTGAGTGGAAGTGCAATTGGAAGCCCAATTGGTAAGACATAATTTGTTGTGTCCACCAGTACGTCTTCAAATAATGTCTGATTGCTTTGTGAAAGACCATCTTTATCATACACATCATAATTATAACCATTATCTAGCAATTCAGTAAATTCAATTTCCATCGTTGTATTTTCCTTGAAAAGCAACGAATAGTCTTGTCCATATAAACTCATATTCTTTAATTCAAACTTGTAACGTTCATCAGTTTCTACACCCCAATCAGTAGCTGCTTTGGTAGGAGTTGTAATGACCAATGAAAAAACAAGTAGTAGAACCCCATAAGAAATTATTAAACCTCTTTTCATTTAATCACCATTTGATTCTTTTAATAAATACTTGCTAATTTTCATTTATATACTATTCCTTATTACGTGAAATTTCTAACAAAAACAAACGTCTGGCTCTCAAATACTTTTTTTTATAAATGAGATTTGTTTCTATTTTTTTTAGCAACTTCCACTACTTTTGTTGCAATTTCTTCGTTTACAGAAAGTAGCTTTTGTATGTCCTCTACTTTTGCTGCTGCAATATCTTCAATTGTCTTGCATTCATGCAAAAGAATCTGAACCTTAGCTTTTCCGATTCCCTTAATCGTTTCGAAAATAGTGTCTCTTACTGTTTTCCTTCTAAGCGTTTTATGATAGCTTATTGCAAATCTATGAGCCTCATCTCTTATATATTGGATTAAACGCAAAATAAGAGAACTCTGTTCAAATATTATAGGTGTATCTAACCATTCAACAAAAATTTCTTCATTCTTCTTTGCGATGCTAATTGCAGGAATGTCTAGATTTAGTTTCTTCAACACCTCTAATGCTATATTTAGTTGTCCCTTTCCTCCATCAACTATTATAAGATCAGGTGAAGGATCTGATTTCAGAACATCAGAGGTATATCTTCTTGTCATCACTTCTCGCATCATTGCATAATCATCAGGATCAGTGTATTCCTTCCGAATCCTGAATCGTCTATACAATTTTTTGTTTGGATTTCCATCCTCAAAAACAACACATGATCCAACAGAATGCTGACCTTTTAGTGTTGAAATGTCATAACCATGGATTATTTTAGGAACATTTTGTAGTTGGAGTATTTCTTGCATTTCCTCCAGAATAGAAGCAGAATCATGCAGGTATTGAAGTTCTCTCATATAACGAAACATCTCATTCCTTGCATTTCTCTCTGCTATTTTCACGAGTTCATGATCAGTTTTGTATCTGGGAGTATAAATCGTTATTTTCAGATTAACTTGAAATCGGGTCTTGAAATTTTCAACTAAAAGAAGGCCATACTTAGTAGTTTCAGTTCCGTAGATAAATGCCAGAACTTCTCCCAATGTTGAAAGTTTAGCTTCTTCTTTTAGATAGAGAAAGTTACCTATATTTTGAACGCGATGATTTCTCACTTCTAGCTTGGTGAAAGCTATATTTCCCTCTTCTTCTACATAAGTAATAACATCAACATTCTTCCGAACGGAATGAATATCTTCCTGAACATTAAGGATTGTACGAACAGCTTGTGTAAGATCACGAAGATTTCCTGCTATTTCGAAATTTGACTGCTCAGAAGCTTCCCACATCTCTACCTCTAAACTATCAAGTAAATCAGCTACATCTCCTTTTAGAAAAGAAACAACTTTTCTCACAGTTTTATTATATTCACTTGTTGTAATATTGTTTTTATAAGGAGATAAACATCTTCCCAATCTTTCACGCATACATCTGACCGAAGATCCCTTCTTAGCAACTCTTTCAATATTCTTCCCACAATTACATATTGGGAAAAGTCTCAAGACAAGCTTTGCAGTTTGCCTTAACATTGTGTTGTTTGGGAAGGGTCCAAAATAGACACTCTTCTTGTTTCTGGGATCTGTTTCCCTTACTATGAGAAGTTGTGGATATTCTTCTTCCAAAGTGATTCTGATTAATAAATGAGACTTATCATCCTTTAACATACTATTCAATTTAGGCATTAATTGTCGCACTAGTTTCTTTTCCAGAATAAGTGCTTCTGGTTCATTTCTTGTTATAATCCAATCCACTCTATGAGCTAATTCTTGAAGTTTCGCCTCTTTTTGATATTCTGTTGTCTGAAAATGTTGTTTTACTCTGTTTCTCAGATTTTTAGCTTTTCCAACATAGATTATTTTTTCGTCTTTGTCCTTGATGAGGTAAACTCCTGTTTCATTTGGAATTTCTTCAAGGTCAGTGAAAAGGCTCATACAGTTTACACCAATTTCTCGAGTTCTTTGATTTTATCACGATAAAGAGCTGCTTTTTCAAAATCCAATGTTCCAGCTGCTTCTGCCATCTTTTCTTTTAGATCTTCTATCACATAGAAGATGTCTTCAGTTGTTAAGTCTTCAGGGACTTCTATTTTCTCTTCTTCTTTGGGAGTTACTTGCATCAATGTTTCAACAATCGATCTAACTTCTTTGCGTATTGTAGTAGGTTGGATTCCATGTTTCTCATTATATTCCCTCTGAATTTGCCTTCTTCTATTATTTTCAGTTATAGCCCCTTTCATAGAATCCGTCAAGTTATCTGCATAGAGTATCACACTACCGTGAACATTTCTACTTGCTCGTCCCATAAGTTGGATTAGAGAACTCTTAGATCTTAGAAAACCTTCTTTGTCAGCATCAAGTATAGCTACAAGAGCTACTTCTGGAAGATCCAAACCTTCTCTCAGAAGATTAATTCCTACTACAACATCATATTTACCCAATCTTAAATCTCTTAAAATTTCAATTCTATCTAATGTGTCTACCTCATGATGCAGATATACGGATTTAATGTTCATATCAAGAAGATAATCAGAAAGCATTTCAGCACTCTGTTTTGTTATGGTGGTTACTAATACTCTTTCCCCTTTACTAACTCGTTGGTTAATTTCACTTACTAGTTCAGTAATCTGTCCATCTGTTCCCCTCACTTCAATCTTAGGGTCAACTAGTCCTGTTGGACGGATGATTTGCTCTACAACTTGATCAGAAATATCGTGCTCATATTGTCTTGGAGTAGCGCTGGTAAACATTACAGATTTCATGTATTTCTCTGTTTCTTCAAACCTGAAAGGACGGTTATCAAAAGCTGATGGTAGTCTAAAACCATGATCGATTAAGTTTTTCTTTCTTGAATAGTCTCCTGCATACATTCCACGAAGTTGAGGAATCGTTAGGTGAGATTCATCTATAATAAGTAAGAAATCTTCAGGAAAATGATCAAGTAAAGAAAATGGTTTTTCTCCTGGTTTTCTTCTATCAAAGTGACGAGAATAGTTTTCTATTCCTGAACATCCACCAGTTTCTCTCAGAAGTTCTAAATCATATAGTGTTTTTTGCCGTAATCTATGTCTTTCAACTATTTTTTCTTCCTTTTCAAACTCAGCTAAACGCATATCTAGCTCTAATTTGATATCTTCGAGTGCTGATTCAAAGAATGCATCATTGGCGAGATACTGCGTACCAGGAAAAATAGATAAATGATCGTATTCCTTTATTTTCTCCCCTGATACAGGATGTCTAGCAGTTAAACGTTCAATTTCATCCCCAAAGAATTCGATACGATAAATGTAGTCGCCATACAAGGGAAAAATATCTATCGAATCTCCTCTCACACGAAAGCTTTTGCGTTCTAGATTTACATCATTTCTCAAGTATTGATTCTTTACCAATTCCAACATCAAATCTTGTCTATCAAGGTTATCTCCAATGTTGAGAACTATTCTTCGGGAACGATAAACTTCAGGAGGTCCAGTACCATAAATACAAGAGACAGTAGCACATACTATTACATCATCACGTGTAGATAAAGCTTCTAGGGCTGTATGCCTTAGACGCTCTATTTCGCGGTTTATATCTACATCTTTCTCAATGTACAAATCTTTTGAAGGAAGGTATGCTTCAGGTTGGTAATAATCATAAAAACTAACATAATAGTTCACACTGGCTGATGGGAAAAGTGTCTTGAATTCACCAAATAGTTGTGCAACAAGAGTTTTATTGGGACCAATAATCAAAGTAGGTTTCTTAATCTTATCAATGACTGAAGCCATTGTGTAAGTTTTTCCCGAACCTGTTACTCCTAGAAGTGTTTGATGTCGATATCCTTTTTGAATACCTTCTACCAATTGTTTTATAGCTTTTGGTTGGTCTCCTCTGGGTTTTAAAGGTGTTTCTAGATTTAACGGCATTATTATTCCACTTTATGTTTGTTAATAAAAAAATATATTTATCTGTTAGAAAGATTTCGTATTAAAAAGAAGGAAAAAAGAGATAGTATAAATATCGTGTAATAGCCGTATATTACAATTATTGAATTAGTATTATCCACAATTCACATACATGCAATTCTCTAATTATTTTGACATACCAATTGAGGAGTTGGAAGACAAGAGTATGTTAAGTTACTTAGAAGAATTATATAGGAGAATCAGCGCACCGAAGGGAAAGATTCAAGCTTGGTACATTTTACCTCATGAAGAAAAAGGGATAAAGAGAGTATGCGTTTATTATAAAATTACAAAAACGCCAAAAATCAGAGCTGGAAAGTAGTTTTTTTTGAAAATAAGCATCTGAAAGTTCAAAACTTAGTAATTGATCTTTTCTCCGCAAAGTTTTTCAAAACAAACTTTTTACTTGTTGTAGGACATATTCTTAAAAATGTTAAAGAAATAAGTTTGGTTGAATATGAAGTACTTAAATTATTTCGACGTACCTGATGAGGAACTAAAATCACAAGACATTAAGGAATATCTACATTCAATTTACAAGAAAATCAAAGTACCAAAAGGTAAGATTACATCAATGCAAGTTTTACCTCATGAGGAAGAGGGAATGAGGAGGATCTGTGCTATTTACGAAGTTGACGAGAAAATCAAAAGAGCACGATAGAACAATTTTTTTGGGTTGTCAAAGGTTTTTTGCAGTTTAAATACTCATTTCCTTTATTCTTATTTGAGATATGATATTAACAACCAATAAAGGTCACGTTCACCCAATTAGATATAATGATATCCTTCCCTATCGAAAAAGAGCTCTTTTGTTAATCGAATCTAGTGAAAGAGAGGAAAGAATGAGAGGTTATGCCTTGCTAACTACCTGTTTCCATTATTGCACAAACAAAGTCCAAAAATATATTAGAGAAAAATGGAGACAAGAAACTAATCTCAAAAGTATCAAGAAAAACTTTATTGAGCATTGCAGAGAAATTTTCGCAGCGTAACCTAAATTAAGTTTTCATCTATTGGGAAGTATATTGGAAAGATTAGTTTAGCAAAATTTTGATATAATTCTACACTATAATCCTTTTGCTCTATAAGCCCTTCAAGTTTGACTATAGCTGATTCAGCATAACCTTTCATTACAGGAAACTGATCTGAATCACCAAAATCCATTATACCGCAAATCAAGTTTCCTAGTTTTTCTATCTCAAGATAAGATTCTATTATTATATGGATATGGGGTGTTAATTTCTCTATCCTTGTTTCTTCGTTTGCAGACTCTGAAATTCTTACAACAGATAGAATTGCTGCTCTTCTAGTGATATAATCAAGTGCATAAACGACGTTTTCTAATGGGAATAGTACATCAACATCATCCAGATATCCAATGGCTCTTATAGCGGCATACTGTAAATCATAATCACTTTCTTCTAAAATCTTAATAAGATAAGGCTTTGATGCATAATCTTTCAACTGACCAATGGCTTCCAATATTGAGAGTCTAACAGCCAAGGTGCTCTCATCAACAAGTTTGTGAAGATGATTTAGAACGTTTTCCTTTATTTCAGGTAACTTTTCTACTAGATAAACAACCGTTGATACTGCTGCATTTCTCACGTTCCAATCTGAGTCCTCAAGAAGAGGTAGAAGCTTTTTAATAGATTTAGCTTTTCCTTTTTTCTGTAAAAATAAAGCGTAATAGGCACGATCTAAAGGTTCGTTGCTTTTTATTTTTTTATTGATTGATAAACCTCTAAAGAAATCCATCATAATTCGAACATCCCCTCTTTGATAAGATAACTAATAGCACCTCTTTGTGGTTGTGTGAGTTTTCTTAAATAATTGTAGTCTACTCTACTCACATCGATTTTATCCTCTTCTTCCTCGTCTAAATCAAATTTATATGCGTCTTTTCGTTTTGTAACTTGAACTGCTCTTGTTATAACAGGTATATTGTATGGTGATAGAGGTTGATGTTTAGTTTTATGAACTGCAAATAAGGTTGCAACATGTATTCCTCCGATTTTCTTAAAAACAATTATATCCGCAAAAGCAGGTAAAATTGTGCGAAAATCGTCTCTATACAGTGACATATGATTATGAAGTATCAATAATTGATCAATTCCAACTCCATAATCATTTACCTCAAACACATACACTTTTTTTTCATCTACTCTTACATATCCCTTACTCGTTATTGCAGGATTATCATCTAAGAGTTGACCAAAATTGGTATATTTCTTTCTGTATATTTTTCTAGTATACTCTTCAATCATTCTCCAACCATAAGCATAAACTGACCAAATATCGGTCCATCTGCTCTTAGAAGAATGCCAGCTTTCAACTACATGTTCTGAGTGAAGATTTTTGTTAACTGCAAGCAAATCCTTTACTTCATCCCAAGTAAATTCTTGTAAAAACTCTAAATCAGATTTATAAGAAAATAACTTTTCAAACATTTCTTTTTCATCATCGATTTTTGTTGTCAATCTGTCAATCATAGCAACACTGATTTCTCCTATAGGTGGAGCGAGAAATGCTTTCAAATCATTTGGGTATTTTATTTGTTTTCCTTCTTCATTTTTAACAAGTTTATATTCCCCTTTATCAAGTAAATATTCCAACTCCTTCATTTGAACATAATGAGCAAAACCTTCATCAATGAGTTCATGAAGGTGCTTTCTTCTAGATAATTTAGCTCGTTCAGAAAGGAGATTTATCGCTTCAATGGAGAAATTATTGAAGAGTGTATATTTCCTTGCATTTTCAGGAGGAGTGTAAAAATCTTCTACACCACATTCAGTAAATAAGCGAATAACACCTATCAAATCTTGAAAATATTGCCAAGCCCAAACATGCTTGCTTGCTGAATTTTGATTTAATTTGAAAACATTATTTGTCATTAATTCCTTCAGTATGACATCAATTTGATATAATTGTGCGAGAGTTCTTGCAGAATTAGATTCAGTTTTTTCGTTCATGTAAGCGTGCGCCAAAGCATGGACTAACATCACGCGCAGAGTTAGTTCTTGTTCTTCATTAAGATCATAGGATGGAACAGATAGGTAAATTAGAGTTGGTAGAGAATTATATATTGTTTCCTTTCCTATTGGAAGAAAATCACTGATTCTAGCTGATTTTAGGTTAGTTATCTGTTCTGCTGTAAGAATCGCTTGTGGTGTTCCAGTAATTTCCATTACTCTGTTAATAGATATATGTAATTCCGGATTGATAAAAAGTAGAATTCGGTAATTTTCTGGAGATCCTCCAATTAGATGCTCAAAATCCTCTCTAGCTTTTAGATAGGTTTTTACTATGTCCCCAAGTTCGGTTTTAAGCATATAAGATACTCTCCTTTAGTATTTGCTCTCCCAGTTTCTTAATTTGAGCAGGATCAATCAAAATAGGTCGTGTAATCCCTTTTAGCATTTGTGTAGTGTGAATATATATTTCTTTATTTCTCAAAGATTCAGGACCCATAAGAAAATAAGATATATTCCATTTTCGTGAACGATCTTTCTTCAGACTATTGAACATAGCATTTAATTGTGTTAAGCACTCTATTGTTTCCGGTTTTGTTTTTGTTTGGATTTCTGCAAAATATTTTTTCAATTCAGTACTAGTTCTATAATTGAATGGAAAAGTAGGTACATTCGGCATTCCATCAGTAACTATTGTAAATTGGACATCAATATCTTTGTCTTTATGTTGTTTCTTAGCGTGTTCAATTGCTGCTTGAACCGCTTGTATCATGTATGTTTTACCCCTTGCTTCAGCAGTTAATAACAATTGCTCCATTTTTCGATCATCATCAATCACAAAAGGATTTTTTCTTATAGGAACGACAGCAAGTTTGAACATGTCAAATCGTTTTCTTTTTCTTCTGTTAATCATTTTGAAATAATAGTACAAACTTAAACTAGTCAATAGAGCTCCGTCTAATCTGGACATGCTGCCCTCAAATACAGTTTTTCTCATTGATTGACTCATATCTACGATTAAATATACATGCGATCTTCGATCTTTCTTAACCCTGATAATATCCTCTTGTTTAACAGATGTTGGGGGGATAGTTTGAGAGCTTAATACAGCACTTTTGTACGTCTCTTTTAAGCGTATTGTTCCCCTTGGACGTCTTTGAACTTCATCAATAGGAGCAACAGATACTTGTTTGATTAAATAACGACCTAGTATCTTTCCTAGTAAATCCATAACACTTTCACGAGATATACGTTTTTTTCTACCGAAAGCATCAGTTATTTCTATATCAACTATGTCTTTAAGTTGGTTAAGTTTCTCTGCAAGTTGCTGCAAATCAACGGTCCCTTCATATTTCAAATCTCTTAATAAATCTTGAATATATTTCAAAATATCTTCAATGGTTTGGAGTTCATTTCTGTTAACCCTTTCTAGAACATCAGGTAATATTTGATCTCCTATGAATCTTAGAAGTTTGAGTTCGTTAACTAATCTTTCTTCCTCTTCAGGAGTTAGATAAGTATTCATTATCTTTTGAATAATGTTCTCTATTGACACAGCATTTTTTGAGGCTATTGAAAGAACCGCTCCTTCTCTAGAGCTTCGGCCTAAATGTGGGTTTCTCCAAAGTCTCAGAACTTGCGCCGCATCTTCGAAGTCTAATACAAACTCTACGTTACCATAGTGTTGTAAGGGATCGGTGAATTCTGCTTCTGTTACGAAATAAATCCGATGGGGCATTTTTTCATCTCCTTCGAGCTATTTTCAAGGTTTATTTTCTAAATGTAGTCTACTTTTAGCAATTGCTCATAAGATGGTTTGAGTTTTTCAATTATTGTAGTTCTAATATTCTCTTTGTATTTGTCCAATCCTTCGAACTTAACTACTAGATTTGCAAGTTCAGAATCACTGAGAGCTTTCATCTTTGAGATATCTTCAGAGATGTCCTGAACACTAATAGAAACTTCTGATTCTTTTATAGAGGTTCGCAACAGTATTTTGATTTGTTGTAAAGCATCATTAACCATTGAAGCAGGTATATCAAATGCACCCATAGTTTCTCGTAACCTTTCTAAAGTTATTACGTTAACTGCTTCTTCATCGGCCTCTCTAGCCTGAAGAAGTACAGTTTCTCCAATGATATTATTCATAGTACGTAAATCTATGTGTGGATTTCTTTGTGGATCATGAATTTCATCAAGACCGGAGTAGAAATCATTTCTTTCTACTCTGCTTTCTGATCTTAATCCCCTGATCTTCAACGATTCAGGTAACGAATTGTTCCCCAAATATGCTAAGAAATCTACTGCTAATCTACTGACAAAATCAGTGGTTTCTTTTTCCAATTCATGAAGTTGGATTATTGATGGATTTGCTGTAATGCTTCTTCTTGATAGAATTATTTGTTCTTCGAACATATCTCTGATGATTTGTTCTCTACTTTCAACAGCACGAGCGGCCCATAATACTTCAGGTATACGGTTAATAATAGGTTGACTTTCTTCTCCAAAGACAGTCAATGGAGCATTGGAAGTGAAAAGAACTGCACCATCAATGTATACTGGTTCTCCTTGTATATTGTATTTTATTCCCATAGGTTCTTCTAGAAAACCCATAAGAGATTCTAAAAGGGTTAACGGAAGTCTTTGTATTTCATTTACCACTATAAAACCATGGGATAGAACACCAACTTTGTGAGATGTAGCAGCATATGTAGTGGATGTATCTTTACCAAATAATTCCTCCAGGTTTTCAACACCTGCCAATAGCATGTATAAGCTTTCAGGATCAGTTCTTGGATCTAACTGTGCTCTCCTTACAAGAGTTTTAGCTGCACCAAGCTTACCTAAACGGTCGACAACTTCTTTAGGTGTAATTTCAAGCATGCTGTTAGTATTATCAAGTTGTACTGAAGTACCATCTTTTGACAAAATTTTCTCGATGTTATGCCTACAATAAGGACAAAGAGATTGCATTACTCTTATTCCTGCAAAGGGATTAGATGCATAATTATCAATTACATCCTTAATATAACCCGCATCTTCTAAGAATGGGCAACCTTCGATATGATATTTAAAATTGTTCATTTCTCTAACAACGTGATCCAAAAGAATTCTTGCAAAAAGTGATTTTGCTTCACCTGTTGGACCTGTTAGGAGTACTTTTCCACCAACCGCCAATTTATCCATTACCAGATTTTTACCTGTAATATTACCTCTTACACTAACATCTTTTATAACTCTCTCACGAAATTCTGGGTTCATCAGAATTGATCTTACAGAAAATCCTGTATATCCATCTTTAATTAATTTTTCAATAGTGAGTGACATAGTAAGTTCCTCTTTTTTTATTGTATATCTTCTTCTTCTTCTGAAGGTATTTGAATTTGAATTGGTTTAATTTTTACCAATAATTTCTCTTTCTCTTCCCAAGACTTTACATAACCCATATGAATTATTCTTTTTAACCATTTCATCGCTGTGATTATAGAAGGTACATCTGGAACTTCAAAAAGGTTCCATAAACGATCTGTTAGCCTTATTAAGGACATATTTTCTATTAATTCGCCTCTAGTTAAGGCTCCTTGAAGATTAGTATTATAAGCACATACAGCAATTGGAAGCTTCTGTGTTTTCTCATCCCATACGATTTTTTCCCAGAAATAATTTCTTTCATGTTTAATCATTTCTTCTTTGGTTGCATCAATAAGATAAAGAACACTTTCAAAAGGCTCAAACTGTTTCTGCTTAAACTTAAATTTGTCAGAGTAGGGTAGTTTGGTTAAAACACTGTCAATGATGAATTCATTTAGCGAAGTACTAGACCTAATAAGAAGAACACGATTTCTTGTTGCTGGGATATCATCTCCCATTACTAAAATCGATACTTCAGGATAGCCAAGTTTCCTACGAATTGCTTGAATAGTTCTTCGGATAAAGCTAGTCATTGGGGTTCGCTAAAGAGCATCATAATGAATATTTAAGAATGTTATGACTTTGAATATATATCAAAAGTAGGCTAAAAGTTTTAGAATTGGAAAAAATAGGCACCAGTATGGATGAAAAAACTATCTTGAATGTGGTGATAGCAGGTATTCAGAAAAACGATAAGTGGTTATTTATCAAAAGAGCGAGGGGAGATTATCGACAGAAGTGGGCTCTTGTTGGTGGAAAGATGTGCTTTAATGAAGAAATAAGAAGCGCAACAATTAGGGAAATTAGAGAAGAAACAGGATTAGAAGTAAAGTGGTTGGGAGTAAAGGCTGTTCTTAATGAAATACTAAGAGATAAAGAAACAGGAGAGAAATTGAAACATTTCCTAATTATTTTATGTCATACTTCTGTTGAAGGAGGAAGATTAAAGGAAACAAAAGAAGGGCAATTAGGATGGTTTTCAGAAAATGAGATAGAAAAGAAAACAGAAGATATTATTCCATCTGACTTCTTTATGTTTAAGAATCTTCTAAAGAGAGAAAATATAAAAAACATTGTAGAAATCGAAATGCTTCAAGAGAAAGAAAATCTTGAAATTGGTTACTTGAATCAATACTAATCACGTAGATGATAGGCATAGTATTTCTTTTAAAACATCTAAACTAATCTTCGAACCACTTATTACTAGAACAATATTTTGTTTTTTGAATTTCTTTTTATGTTTCAGAAAGGATGCAATTGATAAAGCCCCCGCACCTTCAACTAGTATTTGATGTTTATCAATCACCAACCGGATTGCGTCCATTATAGATTCTTCTGACAACAGTATGTAATCATCTACATATTTCTTGCACAAGTCATAAGTAATAGAGTTTTCTTCTATCCCTCCAGCTGTTCCATCTGATATGGTAGGTTTAGAGGGGATATCTAGAATCTTACCTGCTTTAATAGATTCATACATTACAGCAGAATTTTCAGGTTGACAACCAATTATCTTTGCATCCGTTTTAATTTCCTTCAAATAACTTCCAACACCGGAAATTAAACCTCCTCCACCTATTGGAACAAGGATAGAATCTATCATCCTTAATTGCCTTTCAAGCTCTACAGCTATAGTTGCTTGACCAGCTATGATTTTATAATCGTTATATGGCGATATGAAAACAGAATTGTTTTTTTCCGCAACTTTTCGAGCATATTTTTCGGTTTTTACGCAATCATCACCATAGAAATTAATTTCTAGATTATAATGCTGAAGAGCTTCTATTTTCGCTTTAGAAGTATATTCTGGTAAATAGACTGTTCCTTTTAAACCAAGTTTATCTGTAGAATATGCAAAAGCTAAAGCATGGTTTCCAGATGATGAAGTAACAAATTCCACATCTTTCTTTTCATCTAGTACTGAAAGTATCTTATTCATAGCTCCTCTTATCTTAAAAGATCCTGTCGTTTGCATATTTTCAAGTTTAAGATAGACCTCGCAATCTCCTGCTTTACTTAAGAATTGTGAATATTGAAGAGGAGTTTCAATAATGTATTTCCTTATTCTTTTTTCGGCTTTCAAAGCTTCTTCTACTAAATTCATGATATTTTCTATCGATAAAATAATGTATAACTATTTAAATTTTCAATATACAAAACCTAAGGAAAGAAATGAGTAGGTGTTTATTTGGGTAATGTTGCTTCGAAATTAACTGATTTGATTGGAAATACTCCTCTATTGAGATTAAGTAGGTTGTTTCCAAAGAAGGATATTTATGGAAAATGTGAATTTATGAATCCTTTTAGCATAAAAGATAGACCAATCCTTCAAATATTTAGAGCTGCTGAAGAAGAGGGAAAACTTAGTCCTGGGGACACTGTTATTGAATGTACTAGCGGTAATACAGGAATGGCAGTAGCTTTCATTTCTTTAATAAAAGGCTATAAAGCTATTTTAATTATGTCAGAAATTCAAAGTATAGAACGTCGTCAAATTCTAAAAGCGCTAGGTGCTGAGCTGATTCTAACTCCTGCTGAATTAGGAACAGAAGGATCACGACAAAAACTGAAGGAAATGCTTGCAGATAATCCTGATTATTTCTACATAGGTCAACATATAAATCCATCAAATCCCAAAGCTCATTACTTAACAACTGGTCCAGAGCTGTGGGAACAAACTGGGGGAGAGATAGATATTCTGGTAGCAGGATTAGGTACCGGTGGTACTATTTGTGGGGCAGGTAAATATCTGAAAGAAAAGAAATCAAGCGTGAAATTAGTTGCAGTTGAACCTTTTGAATCACCTTACATCTCTAAAGGAATATTCCAACCACATAAAATGATGGGCACTGCTCCAGGTTTTGTTCCGGAAACACTAGATAAAGAAATTCTTGATGAAATTTACTTGGTTAAACAAGATGATGCCTTTGAAACATGCAGACAAATTGCACTGAAAGAGGGAATTTTAGTTGGAATAAGTTCAGGTGCTGTTTGCGAAGCAGCAAAGCAAATTGCAAAGAGATCAGAGAATAAGGGGAAAAGAATTGTAGTTATTCTTGCGGATACGGGGCAAAGATACCTGAGTGTTGAAGGATTGTTCATTTAAGTCGATATAAACATAATTAGTCAAAACTGAGAAGAATCTTTATGTAATAAGATTTTTAGATGCTTTAATATCAAAAAAAGAGGGCTTTGGATGGAAAAAACACATCCTAATACCAGTACAGGACTCTCCGAGAATACTTCAGTGAAACGTTTTGCTAGTTTAGATTTCCTTAGAGGATTAGCGATTTTTGTTATGATAATTCTCCATATAATTTCTGATTACCTTGATATTGATACACTTCTTGCTGGAGATAACATTAATCATATACCTTTGATAAATTTGATAGCGCTTGTGATTTTACCCTTGTTAGGAGGACTAGCGGGTTTGTTCTTACTTGCTTCTGCAATTTCCAATATGGTTAGTATGCAAAAAAATCTGAAGAAAGGGATAAGTGCAGGTTCTATTGCAATAAAACAAGTTATTGGTGGAATTATTTTGCTTCTATTTGCAATGTTAACTGAAGGGTTAACAGGTTATCATGGATCTTTTGGAAATTTAATTTCAAACCTACGAAATCCGACTTTTAATATATCTATTGCTATGACTGGGTGGGCTACTTTTGAGACAATCCACACTATAGCTTGGTGTGTAATATTAAATGGAATTACTCAAGGATTACTTTCTATCAAAAGTGGTTGGAAAAAACCAAGACGTCAAATATTGATCTATGCTATTTTATCTGTCATCATTCTTGCAAGTACAAAATTTGTCTGGGATGGAATCTATAATGGTTTAAAAGGTGTCAACGGAATAGGTTTCCCCTGGGGAATTAATACGGATGGATCCAGAATGGATTTGCCTGATCTTCGTACAGCAGGATTTGTCGCTGTACTCATTGGTATTTTTATAAATCCTCTTGCTGCTCCAATGGAACCAATTTTTCCGTACTTAGCTGTATCCTTTATCGGTAGTATAATTGGTATAGCTATCTCTCAGCCCAAGAAAGTTCTTTTCAAAGGATTCACTAAAACAATTCTCTTAACTGGTTTTGTGATGTTTGTTGCTGGAGCCATTGGTACTGTTATTGAATTAGTTAATGTTATGAATAATACGGGTTTCGATGGAGGGATAACATTCTACAGATTTATTTCATTTCATCGTCATTGGTATCCTGATGCTCCCATGATATATGCACCATATATATCTTCGTTTGCATGGCTGTGGCAAACATTAATCACAAACGGCTTTAGTATTATGTTGTGCATGATAGTTATTTTCTTAGTTGAATTTCGTGGTCGCGGTTCTCACTTTGCAAAAAAAACAGGCTACATTAGACGTTATGGAATAATCGCATTTTCAAATTATAATAATCAATGGTTAAACTGGCTTCCACCTTTATTTATCCCTCTATTATTTGGACTAACTAATGGCAGCAAAATGTTATGGGGAGGAACAATTCTTTCGATTTTAACAACGCTTGCCTTTTATACAATAATTCTTTATTTGTGGGGAATGGTGAATTATAAATTTTCATTCGAATGGTTCATGAAATCGATTGGTTATATCCTACTTCCAATTCGAAGAATTAGTTTTCTAAAAGAAAAGAAATGGTATCAGAAAGGGGATATTAATATGGACGTTTTTTCCAATAAGGGTGCATGGATAAACATTGTTGAAGAGAATGAAGCTTATCACAAAGCCAAAACTGATTCTAAAATTTCTATGATTCTTTCTATTTGTTGTTTAGCTATACCAATATTTTTCGCATTTTCTGTAGTAACACTTCCCATGTCAATCAAAGCTAGGAAGAAGGAAGGAATTAACAAGAAAAACACAATTGCTTTGGTGCTTTCTATAATTGGAGCTGTAATAACTGTTGCTTTTTTTGCTTTTGCTTTTGTTTTTACACCCGCAAGCTTAAATTTCTATCTTTAACCTCTTTTTTTTCTTTTCTTCTAATACATTTTAAAATTCTAAGAAGATCCTCTTATTATTTATTACAATATTAACAAAACCAATAACAGGAAATATATGAAAAATTAGGAAAATTAGTGGTGGGGCAGGGCGGATTTGAACCACCGACTTCCTCCACGTCAAGGAGGTATCATTCCAGGCTAGATCACTGCCCCATCGATTTCTTCTTTTTAAATTCTCCTTCGTTTCTTTCTTTCTGGTTTTCTTTAAATATTTTTTGTTATCGTTGGTTCTCTTATTTATCACAGTTTGATGATTGTATTTTAGAAGAATTGTTTTTCATTCCAATTATTGTTTTGTATTTGAGGTATTTGAGGCAACATTTATAAAAACTTCAGCATTTTTTAAAACATAAGATTAGTAATGTCACCATATATTGGATTGATTCATTATGGATAAAAGTGTAGCAATATCGCTAAAAATTATTGGTTTTATTCTTATATTTACTTCTGCGTTTATACCATTATATGCAATAGATTTTGATTCTGAACCTGCGGACACAGAAATCATACCAGATAATCCTAGTGGGTTATTAGTCAATAGTGGGAATCTTGTAAGAGTTTTAGCTTTCAAAGTTGATTATAGGCTTCTAACCTTTGTAGGTGAGGATCACAAACTTACTGCAAGATATTTGGTTGAAGAAGTTCCAAGTAGTATAATTGTCTTATCCGCAACATTATGGTTTGTAATGATTTTTGCAATTCTAGCAACAGTATTGGGACAAGTCTTCCAAAGCGGTGGTTTCAAAAGGAGAGGTCTTGTAGCGGACATTTCTGCATCGCTTCTACTGTTGGTGGGGTTAGTTTCAGCAATCATTGCAATGAATCAAACTCTGCATATTGCATCGGATAAGTATAATGCAGTTGTTGCAGGTCAATTCTCAACAACGGATATTCTTAATCCGATAACTTTCAATCCACTTGATTCAACGCCATCTTATTTCAATATTGAGTTATTAGGCATGATTCAACCAGGTTTCTATATATTTGTCATTGGTATTTTGTTAATGGTTACTGGTATATTTCTACCCGTCAATTGGCAACAACCAACTGGTTCTCAAATGGCTAGAAAAATGGGAGGTTTTGGCTTCTTTAAATGGATAAAACACGTTACTTCATTAAGAGTAACAACTTATATTATGCGTCGTCTCTTGACCTTAATTCCGCTCTTCATTGCCATTAGCATCATGACATTTGTGATGGTAAGTGGGATGGGAGATCCTGTTTCTTTGCTTTTACTTGGAAAACAAAGAGTAACGGAACAAGATAGGATTAATCTTACGCGAAAATTAGGTTTAGATCAACCAATTTATGTTCAATTTATTATGTGGTTTTACAATTTACTGCATGGCGACATGGGAAACAGTTTCACTTCAGGTCAATCGATTAGTAATATCATTGGGGGATTAGTTTGGGAAACACTAAAACTTCAATTAGCTGCATTCGCTATTGCACTCTTAATTTCTATTCCTCTGGGAATAATAGCAGCTAAAAACCAGAACACATGGATTGATTCTTCAGCAAGTGCACTTGCACTTTTAGGACAATCAATGCCAATTTTCGTCTTTGGTTTATTATTAATATACATCTTTAGTGGATATGGCTTAGGTTGGTTCCCAGCTGCAAAAGCGCATCGAGTTCCGGCACCGACAAAAGTATTTAGTGGTGAAACATGGGCATTCCTTGGAGGCGGTGGATGGAAAACGGGTTTAGGATGGTCAGCTTGGTGGGGCAATGTATCAGATAGATTACTAGATTCTTTGGTACACATGGTTCTGCCAACAGTAACTCTTACATTTGCTTTCATGGCATTATACACAAGATTAGTACGATCAACTATGTTAGAAGTACTACAGCAAGACTATATTCTAGCGGCTAGAGCCAATGGATTATCAGAAAGAATAATTACATGGAAACATGCTTTCAGGAATACCTTGATTCCTGTAATAACATTTATTGGATTATTCTTAGCAACAGCTTTAGCAGGAGCACCAATTACCGAATCCTTATTCACATGGCCAGGATTAGGTCAAAAATATATAATAGCAATAGGTTTTCTCGACTTTCCGATGATTTTAGGAACGACGGCAGTACTAACGATACTGATATTGATAGGAAATCTAATTACAGACATACTCTATGTTGCAGTAGATCCAAGATTAGAATTATAACAAAAGGTGTGATATGAATTGCAGAAAACGAGTAAAAATATGCGTGAAATCTTTTCTAAAAGAGTAGACAATTACATGAAAGAGAAAAGACTTCCGAACTCCATGAGATGGTCTGGAGCGTTAGTAGTATCTTGGAAGCATTATTACTTTAAATATGTTATTGAATTTTTAGCTATCCTAGTTACCCTCTTTGTTATCTTCTTTCTCACAGGATCAACAAAAGTAAGAAACTTCGCAATTGTGTATGCTATTATAATAGCTGCAGTGTGGATCGTTCTAAGAATCGGTTGGAAATTATTCAGAGAATCAGTAACGAAACAAGAGATTATTATAGCTAAAGATGGAACTCTTAGAGAAAGAAGCCCTTCACAATGGTCTCTTGTCTGGAGAAGATATAGGAAAAATAAGATAGCACTCATATCAGGCGCAATCATAATTGTTATTACAATTTTAGCGATTATTTATCCTTTAATTGTACCATTTAGTCCTATAGGAATCACTCCATTATATGATTCATGGAATGGAGGAGGTGCGCTCTCAAATCCAAATCTCAAATATCCTGGAGGGACTGATATTCTGGGAAGAGATGAGTTTTCAAGGATTCTAGCAGGAAGTGAGGTTTCTCTCACTGTAGGTATTTTCTCAACTATACTTTCTGTAATAATAGGAGTAACTCTAGGTGCGTTAGCTGGATATTTTAGAGGATGGACAGAAGAAATAATCATGAGATTAACAGATATGTTTCTTGCTTTGCCATTTCTAGTAATAGCCATCCTAGCAGTTGCATTTATAAGAAGAGGAAGATTAGTTTTTCTAAGACAAATACCTCAGTCAGTAGTAATTATTCTTGTTCTAGGTATTTTTGGTTGGGCGGGTTTATGTAGACTAGTCAGTGCAAATACACGGCAGATATATAATTTGGATTATGTAAATGCTGCAAGAGTCTTAGGAGCTAGTAATAGAAGGATTATTATGATTCATATTCTCCCAAATATTCTAGCACCAATAATTGTTATAGGGACTCTAGCAATTGCAGGTGGTATTCTTGCTGAAGCAGGACTTACGTTTTTAGGTTTAGGAAGCCCAACGACAATTTCCTGGGGACAAATGGTTAATGAAGCACAAACGGTGCTAAAAATCTCTCCTGAGTTAGCTTTACTACCGGGATTTGCGATATTTTTCGTAGTACTAGCATTCAATCTGCTAGGTGATGCTTTAAGGGACGCTTTAGATCCAAGATTAAGAGAGTAATGAAAATGGACCCGATATTAGACGTAAAAAATATTTACACTTATTTCTACACTGAATCAGGAATAGTAGAAGCACTTGATGGGGTTTCTTTTGATGTTATGCCTAGAGAGCCTGTCGGTATTGTAGGTGAATCTGGGTGTGGAAAAACAGTTACTGCAAAATCAGCACTTCGAATACTTGATAAAAACGGAAGAACAATTTCAGGTGAAATCATATACAAAGGAGTGGATCTTCTTAAACTCCCTGATATGCAAATGAGGAGAATAAGAGGAAAGGAAATCGCAATGATATTCCAAGATCCTATGACTAGTTTAAATCCAATCTTCAGAATTGAAGATCAAATGACAGAAGTTATTTCTTTACATAGAAAGTGTGGAAAGAAGGAAGCAAAAGAAATAGCTATTGAAATGCTTGATCAAGTGGGTATTCCAGATGCTGAGAAAAGAATAATAGATTATCCACATCAGTTCAGCGGAGGTATGAGACAACGTATCCTTATAGCAAGAGCATTATCACTTCAACCTAGTTTGCTTATAGCAGATGAGCCTACAACTGCCTTAGATGTAACTATTCAAGCACAGGTTTTAGAGATCATAAAGGAAATGCAGAAAAAACTTGGATTAGCTATGATGCTCATAACCCATAACTTAGGAGTGGTAGCAGAAATAACTAAGAGAGTACACATATTTTATGGTGGAAGAGTTGTAGAATCAGGACTAACAGAAGATATTTTTCTTAATCCAAAGCATCCATACACTTACGCATTATTCGAAAGTATTCCTAGTTTAGAAGTTGATAAAACCAGACTTGAAACCATTCCTGGAATGGTTCCAAGATTAATTAATCCTCCAAAAGGTTGTCGTTTCCATCCTAGATGCAAATTTGCAACAGAAGTTTGTAGTCGTATTCGCCCTCCAGAAATTGAATTTGGTAGAGGACGTCGTGTCGCATGTCATCATTTTGAAGAACTTAATTTATATATAGGTAAAGATGTTTTACGTGAAAAAACTGTTCAAAGAGATCAAGTTAAAGAGGAGGTATGAAAATGGCGAGTGATTCTTTCGAAAAATTTGAAACTGTAGATCTTTTCTCTGATTGGGATGCTAAAACTCAGCCAATCGTTAACCTAATTAACCTTAAGAAATGGTTTCCAGTGAGTCAACAAGCACTTCTATTCTCAAAAGTGGTAGCTAATATTAAAGCAGTTGATGGTGTTAATTTATTTCTTAATAAGGGTGAAACACTTGGTCTTGTTGGAGAATCTGGGTGTGGAAAAAGTACAACTGCAAGAGTAGCAGTAAAGTTAGAAGAACCAACTGAAGGGTCGGTTTATTTCAAAGGCATAGATATATTTCGTCCCATGACACGAGAAGAAGAACTTGCAATAAAACGACAACTGCAAATGGTTTTTCAAGATCCATATTCAAGCTTGAATCCCAGAAGAATGATTCTTGATATTATTAAAGAGCCTTACGATATTCATTTCCCTGATATGACTTATGAGGAAAAAGAATCCAGAGTATTGGAAATTCTTGCTAAAGTAGGATTGGAGGATTATCATGCATTACGGTATCCCCATGAATTTAGTGGAGGTCAAAGACAAAGGTTAGGAATTGCTAGAGCTTTAGCAATAAATCCTGAAGTAATTTTGTTAGATGAACCTGTTTCAGCATTAGATGTTTCTGTGCAAGCTCAGATTCTTAATCTACTGCATGATCTTCAAATAGATTTCAACCTAACTTTTATGTTCATCGCACATGATCTCAGTGTTATTAAGCATGTTTCTGATCGAGTTGCAGTTATGTACTTAGGTAAAATAATGGAAATGTGTCCTACAGGTGAACTCTTCAGAAGAACAGCTCATCCTTATTCAGTTTCTTTACTTTCAGCAATTCCTCGTCCTGATCCAAGGATAAAAATGGATAGAATAATCTTGGAAGGAGACGTTCCTAGTCCGATAGATCCCCCAACAGGATGTCCATTTCATCCAAGATGCTATAAAGCACAAGAAATTTGCTCTCAGGTTACACCACAGCTTGAATTAATGGATCCAAACCATTACGTTTCTTGCCATTTCCCAGAAAAATAGAATTTTCCTTCTTTCATTTTTTATTTTATTAGTACTCTTCATCTAAATTAACCATATTTAGAAAATATTTTTCTCCTCTGGCATATCTACTAATATTTTCTATTTGTTCATCCCATCTTTTGAGATTATTCATAGGCGAAGCACCTCGATGGGGTGATAGAACAACATTTTCCAGCTCATAAAAAGGATATTTAAAAGGATATTTTTTCCCATCTATATCAGGTTCAGGTTGATAATTGTACCAAACATCTATTGCTGCTCCAGAAATAGTTTTATTTTTCAAAGAAGAATACAAACTTTCTTCTTTTATTACTTGTCCTCTTCCTATGTTAACTAAGAAACCCTTGTTTCCTAGTAGTTCAAGTTCTGTTTTTCCAATCATTCCTTCTGTTTTTGATGTTAGAGGTACAGCTATAATAAGAATATCAATAGCTTTTAGGAATTCATTCAGTTGATCAAAAGTATACTTGTTGACTGGGGTAGGCAAGGGAATTTCTTGTTTATTCCAATTATTTCGCAAAACAGCGAATTCCACATCAAAACCTGAAAGAAAGCGATGAACTTTTTGGTTTACTGCTCCATAACCTAAAAAGCCGATTTTGCTGTTACGTAAGGGAATAGAAGTTGCATAATCATCACCTCTACGCCATTTACCTTCCATCATCCAATTATGATGTAGAATAACCTTGTTCGTTAAAGAAAGCAGAAGAGTTACAGTGTGTTGAGCTGTGAAATAGGCATTTCCATGACCATTTACTAACGTTATTTTCCTATTCTTTGTTACATCTTTGAACAAAGGAATTAGATGTTGAACTCCAGCTCCTGGGTTAATGAACAATCTTAAATTTCTTGCAGTTTCCAACAATTCCTTTGTTGGCCTCCATCCCATTATGATCTCAGGATCATATTCTTTTACTAACTTCAAAAATGTTTCATGAGATGTGTTTGAAGGAACAATTAAGTTGACTTGTGGATAATCTTTGAGTCCATCAAGCAAATAATCGTGCAATCGTTCATCAGGTTGCCAAATGCATAAAACATTTAATTCTTGATTTTCATTCATTGATCTCTATCTTGCTTTTGATGGTCTCCATAAGAAGATTTTCATTTTATCTTGTTAAATAACAAGCAGAATTAATTGAAATTCATCAATTTCCCATCGATATGAATTTAAAGAGGAGATAAAGTGTGACATTAATGTTTGATAAAAAATTAATTGATCGAATTCGTTTAACCTTTCCTAGAGCTGCAGCAGATTTCAATGAACGGAAGCGTGCTTTCTTCGATAATGGTACAGCAACACTTGTTGTTGAAAAAGCTGCTACTGCTGAAGCTGAAGCTCGTATAAACTGGAGTGCTAATGTGGGTGGAATTTTTGATGAATCTAAACAAGCAACTGATACTATACGCTCAGGAAGACAAGCAGTAGCTGATTTCCTAAATGCATCAGATCCATCAACAATTGTTTCTGGAGAATCTGCAACATCTTTACTTTTCAATTTAAGCTATGCCTTTGGTAAAGAACTCACAGGCAGTGAGAATATTGTTACAACAGATTATGAACACTATACCAATGTTGATCCTTGGGTAGAATTAGAGAATCGTGGTAAAGTCAACCAAGTACGATTCGCTAAACTAAACATGGAAGAAGGTACGCTTGATATGGATCATTTACAAGAATTGATTGATTCTAAAACTAAGATAGTGACAATTACTGCTGCTTCAAATATGTTGGGAACAAAAAGCCCTCTAAAAGAGATTGGTAAATTAGCTCGAGATGTTGGTGCATATTTTGTTGTGGATGCAGTACATCATATTCCTCATGGTCCAACTGATGTACAAGCTTTAGATTGTGATTTTCTTGTCTTCTCAGGTTACAAACTTTTTACTTCTCACGGTAGTTTCCTTTATGGTAAAAAAGAACTTCTTGAAGCTCTTCAACCATTCAAAGTTAGAACAGCTCCAACCACCCCACCAGGTAAATTCGAGTGGGGAACTAGGAATCAAGCGATGTTTGCTGCCATTAATGGTGTAATGGAACATCTTCTTTGGCTTTCAGAAGAAGTTCAATCCAATTACGAAGGACAATACTTGGAATTTGAAGATAACAAACGTTCTCTAAAAATAGTAATGGATGCTATAGAACAATATGAGACGGGATTGTCATCAGCTGTCCTCACAGGAGTTGATAATGTTCCTGGTTTACTGGATATACCAGAAGTTACAGTTTATGGTTTAACTGATTTAAAGAGATTAGATGAAAGAGATCCTACCTTTTCATTTGAAGTTGAAAATGTACCTGAAGAAGAAGTAGAACTTCGTTTGTGGAAAGAAGGTGGGATAGCAGCGCGATCTGGACATTACTATTCCCTAGCTCAGGATGTTTACAATAAACAAAAAATCGTTAGAATAAGTTTGGTTCATTATAATACTCTTGAGGAAGTTAAAATCTTCTTAAAAACCTTGAATGAGATATGTAAAACAAACTAAGTAAAAGGTGGCGCCGCTGGTAGGATTTTCAATTATTGACCCTCAAGTCAATATTTTTGAACCTACGACCGGTCGGTTAACAGCCGACTGCTCCACCAGACTGAGCTACAACGGCACGGCGTATTTGTTCCTTTCGTCTTTCTTACTCTTGCTTGGTTTTTAAATCTTTTTTTCAGTCTCTACTTTGTCTTGTTGTTTTTATATTCCTAGCGCATCATAGACTAACTTACTAATTTTGATATTATCTTGTGGTATTGGGTGTATCCAATTGTTATCAGGTGGTATATGTTGACTTAGCATAATAGTGATTGTTTGTTTTGATGGATCGATTTTAAATACAGTATCAGCAGCTCCACCCCAACCATATTCACCAATCCCACCTCTAGTCATATTATCAGCAATTTTAACAATCACACCCAATCCAAAACCATATCCTTCATTATGTTTTCTTATTTCAGGGTCTTCGATTTCGTAATATTGCATATCCAAGGTTGTTTTCCTATCTGAAAATTGATTAGATGTCATCATCTCTATGGTTTTACTGGAAACAATTCGTATTCCATTCCATTCCCCTCCATTCATCATCATTATACAGAATTTGAGATAATCTTCTAGAGTTGATAACAACCCACCTCCACCTGATAAGAACTTAGGTTTAGAGTTAAATCCTTCAGATATAGGCCCTTTAACTTCAATTAGCACTTCATCAAGCTTTTTCATGTATGGTTTTGCTAAACGTTTTCTCTTCTCTTCAGGTACATAAAAATCAGTATCATTCATACCAAGTTTATCGAAAATCTGCTCTCTAAGAAAGACATCCAATTTCTTACCTGACAATTTCTCAATGAGCAAGCCTAGAATTTCATGATTGTAACCATACCACCAGCGAGTTCCAGGTTCGAAAAATAAAGGTAGTGTTGACAACCTCCTACTGAACTTCTCTAAAATTTCCATTTTAGGTATTGCTTCAATTACTTCTTTCGCTCTATTATCTTCCACATATCCAAACTCTTTTCCATATAGCTTATCAATAGGAACGCCAGGGTAGAAACCATAACTTAATCCTGAAGTATGTGTAAAGAGGTGCTTTATAGTTATTCTATTTTTAGTATCGATTAATTCAAAACCATCCGTTTTTTGATCATATGATTTCAAAACCTTCATATTTTTGAACTCAGGTAAGAAATTCTCTATAGGGTCATCTAGATTAAATTTACCATCTTCGTAGAGTGTTAGAGCAGCTAGGCAAACTATGGGTTTGGTCATTGAATAAAATCTGAAAATATCATCAAATTCAATAGGAATTTTTTCCTCTCTATCCCTCAAACCAAATTTGTTGCAGTATGCTAATTTTCCTTTATGATAAGCTGCAAATAAAATACTTCCTGTTTCTTCAATTTCTATAAAATTTTGAAAATATTGAGTTAGTTTGTTAAAAGAACTAGGAGTTATTTCTTCAATTTTCATCAAAGAAGAAGTCAATTCCTTTTTTTATAATCTTTTTCCCTTGAATTTATCCAACAATTTAGTGACAATCAAAATACTTTTTATTAGATTACCTTCAAACTCTTTGCAGAAGACAGCCTCGGTAACTCAGCGGTAGAGTGATTGACTTGTAATCAATTAGTCGGGGGTTCAAGTCCCCCCCGAGGCTCCATTCGAATTTTTGTTTTTGTTCATAGAAAAACCATTATAATGCAGTTATTTGAAGTATAATATGGATGGAAAAAGTGAGAAAGCTCTTAGAAAAACTGAATTTGAAGAACTATCTCCAAGAGTTGCTTTGTGGTACAGTTTAATGTATGAAACAAGGGAGAGGTTATTTAGAGTTTTAAGGGATTTAACACAAGAAGAATTAGATTATACTCCAGATGAAAGAAAATTTGAGACCATAGGAACACTCCTTTTTCACATCGCAGCTGTTGAATGGAGTTGGATTTTTGAAGACATCGATGAACAAAAAATGGATTTCGAGGAATTTAAGCACGGTTTTGCCTTAAATCCAGAAGTTAATATTCCTCAGTTAAAGAATCAAAGATTACAATTCTATGTGAATAAATTGGAAAAAATTAGACAAGAAGTTTATCAAAGACTAAAGAAATTCAAAGATGAAGATCTAGATAGGATAGTTGAATCAGAGGGTGAAAAATACAGTATAGAGTGGATTCTTTTCCATCTTATTGAGCATGAAGCCATGCACATAGGTCAAATACAATTACTAAAGCGATTATTTTCTAAAGAGAAATAAAATGGTCTAGCCATTCGTTTTTGCTTTTTCAATTATTCCTAGTATAAACTCTTCTTTGCCATCAGTATACTTCTCCCTATCAAACTCGAACTCAGTAGCTAGTTTCTTTTTCAGTTCTGAATACTGTTTTGCTTCTGAAGGATGGTGTATTAAGTAGTCTCTGAATAAAATATGTTTTTTCCACTCAAAAGAAGTATTAACCATCACATGTATATGGTGTGTTCTACTTTCTTCATCTCCTTTCACAAACATATGCCTATCTGGAATACCTTGTTCTCCCCTATACTCAAATCCTGCTTCTTCTAGGAGAGTAATAACTTGCTTAATATTGGATAAGTCATCTATTGCAACGGCTATGTCTATTATAGGTTTAGCAATGGTATTGGGAATTGCAGTGCTGCCGATATGTTGAATATCTACTATGTAGTCAGAAATTTGTGATGAAATGAGTTTAGCTTCTTTTTCAAATAACTTACTCCATCCCTTATCATGGTTTTTGAGTTTGACAACACCACGTTTTAAACCAATCATAACATCGAAACAAAGAAACCAAATTCTGTTTATATTTTTATCCTTTAGCTCTAAAAAATGGAAACATTGCAATACAACAGCTATATGAAATCATATAGATTGCCTAAAAATCAAATATTACTAGAAAGAAGATTATGTGCAAAACAGAGCTTTAGATAGGATGATTTAATATATTATCACAATCATTAGAACTAAATGTATTCAAAGGATGAAATTGAACTTGAATTACAGAAATTAAACGATTTTGGATTTTTGATGGAAAACGAGACAATTTCAGATATAAGGAACAATTTACATTCTTCAGAGATTTGGGCAGATGTTTTCTGGAGACGAAGAGAAAATCATTCTAAAAGATTTGACCCGGAGATTCAATTCATATTTGATAATAATCCAAAAACTATATTAGAGATTGGTACAGCATATGGACGCGTTCTAAACAAGATCGCTGTTGAAAACGAAAAACAAACTAAAAAGGCAAATTTGTTTGGAATTGAAATATGTAAACACTGTAAGAAATATTTTCAAGCTTATTCAAAAAAACACCCACTGTTAGAAAAATGTAATATTCTTTTTGATGATTTCTTGAAAGGCAGTAATGTGCATCAAAAGCAATTTGATGTAATAGTTTTATCAATGAATACATTTCCCAGTTTTCCTTTTTCAATGTTGGAAAATTTATTCTCAGCTGTTAGGAAACACTTGAATCCTAATGGATCCTGGATTTTTTCAACCTACAAACCAAAAGCAACTGATAACAAGTACAATGCAAAAAATTTAAGGAAAAATTACAGTGGAGAGTTATTAATAGAACTAGTTAAAGATATTATCGCTGGAGAACATTATCAATTTCCAGCAATCAAAAAAGACTATGGAATGCAAGCAATCACTTATTCCTCATACAACAGACTAACTCGAGATTACAAACTAAAAGAAAGGCAAATTTATAGAAATACAAGGGAATTTATTAATCCTGATAATTTGAAGAAAATAATAAATAACAATGATTTTAGTATTGAATTCATAGATACCTCAAGCCATTCAGCAGTATATTACTTATCAATGACTTAGAAGTCTTTTAAACAACACCACGTTTAAGATCCATCATCAATAAAGGATGAAACTGGCGCCTTACTTGATTTCACTGTATAATATTTATATTAAAGCATTATTTCACAATTGTAATGATAAACTTTGGAGATTTTGAAAAAGTGGACATAAGGGTTGGGCGAGTTATTGAAGTTGAAGATTTTCCCAAAGCTAGAAAACCTTCTTACAAATTAAAGATTGATTTTGGAGAAAAGATTGGGGTAAAAAAATCAAGCGCTCAACTAGTATCGAATTATACAAAAGAAGATCTAAGAAACAGATTAGTTCTTGCTGTAGTAAACTTTCCTTCCCGACAGATTGGACCCGTAATGTCAGAAGTATTAGTGGTTGGGATTCCAGATAAGAATGGAGAGTGTATTCTTATCAAACCTGATAATGATGTTCCTCTAGGTGGAAAGCTATATTAACTCTCCAGAACCCAAGAGGAATTTTTCCCTCCGTTTAGCGTAGTTTTAAGCACTATCTGCTGTTACAATTTCCATTAATCCTAAAATTTCAAGCAGTTTTCTTTCTAAATCTACTCCCACTATTCCTGCTAATGCTAGTGTACTTAATAGACTTTCAATTAATTCGTCTTCAATAGTTGGATCACATTCTAAACCTTCACAATCATCCAATATCTGACTAGCAAAAGCATTTAACATTTTTTCTCCCATTATTCTGCTTGGTGTTTTTGGAATATTCATAACATCTAATTGTTTTACACTATTTCTACTATTGATGAGTTCGAGCAGTTTTCTTTGTGCTTCGTTTATTGTTACCATCTTCATCACTTATTTTTCAAGTTTTTACTATTTATACTGAGATAATATTTGCTTTTAAAACCATCTAATATATTTAGTTAACGTTTTGTTTTTCCAATGGAAATCTAATTAAAAACGAATTTTTCGCATTAAGCAGAGATTCTTAATCTACAGAGCCCTAATTACCAAAAAACGTGTTTCTCCATTGGAAATAGGGGGGAGGGGCTGTTTTACGGTTTATTACTTGGAAATTTGAAGCTTAGGGCTTTTTGTCGGATTCTGAGAGAGTTATTTTTGTCGGCAGGTGTAATACCAAAGTAATATACATTATAAGCAGTATTTCTCACGTGTTTATTATGTTTGTATATGTTCTTAAACAGAAAATCTCTTGGTATCGAAACTTTAAAAAACGGGGGAAAAAGATGACAGTCTGGTATAACCAATGGGCCGGTAGATCAGCTGGAAGATCGTCTCGCTTGCACCGAGAAGGCCTCGGGTTCAAGTCCCGACCGGTCCACCATTTCTAAATCACAATTTGCTTTCATAATTCAAGTTTAAAGAAAGACTTTTGTTTCATATTGTTAAATGAAATTGAAATGATGCTATCTGTTGTTATTCCTGTTTTTAATGAAGAGGATAATATTCTTCCACTCTTTAGTGAACTCAAAGGGATAATACAAGAAATAACGAACAATTTTGAAATCATCTATGTTGATGACGGTTCGAAAGATAACACATTATCAAATCTTCTCTCCCTCTTTTCTAATGAAGAACAATATTTACGGATAATACAATTAAGTAAAAGGTTTGGTAAAAGTGCAGCTCTTACAGCTGGTTTCCAATCAATCATAGGAGACATAATTGTAACTTTAGATGGAGATGGACAGGATGATCCGAGTAATATCCCTAAGCTTCTTTCAGCTCTGACACAAGAATATGATGTTGTATGCGGATGGCGTAAGAAACGCCATGATTCTTTGTTGACAAAGAAGGTTCCTTCTAGAATCTACAATATTCTGAACAGAAGATTTACCGGAAGCAACTTGCACGATAATAATTGTACGTTGAGAGTTTATAGAAGAAAAACAGTTAAGGATTTAATACTACCAAAGAGAGCACACCGATATTTGCCTGTGATTCTTGAAAATAGAGGATTTAACATTACAGAAATTTGTGTAACTCACAGACCTAGATTGAGTGGAAAATCCAAATATGGGCTCAAAAGATTATTTTCAGGTTTCTTTGACTTATTCAAATTTCGTTCTTTAACATCGAAAGTAGACTTATCCACTCAATCTCTTTATGAAATAAAAGAAAGATATGGATTTGAGAAACAACTCTAAACTAGCTTCTGTTCTTTCATCCAATTGAAAGCATCTTGAAAAGCTTGTTTGACATCATACTGTGGTTTAAAACCAACAAAATCTTTTATTTTAGTAAAATCATAAACACGAGTTCTACTAAATTGATTTATTCTTCTTCGGGAAATTTTAGGCTTCGATCCTTTCATCTTTGCAATTGCTTCACTTATAACAGCTACAGAAATAGCCAGTGGAAAACTTATTTCTGAGAATATAGGTTTTTTTCCACTAATCTCTCCTGCTAATTCAAATAATTCTTTTGCTGTACAAGACGAACCAATAACATGAAATGCTTCTCCGTTTGCTTTTTCTGCTTCTCCACACATAACTAAAGCTCTAGCTACATCTTCATGATGAACAAAAGATATAGTTGCCTTTCCTTTTCCTACCAATGGAATTTTCTTATCATTAAGAAGATAATCAAATATTTTGGGAGCAACTTGTCTATCACGAGGTCCAACAATGTATGGAGGTCGTACAGTCGAAGCAAAGAAACCATGCTCTTTTGCATACTCAAAAACCAACTGTTCTGCAACCCACTTGCTCTCATGATAAGGATGATCAGATTTTTTAGGATAATCTTCTTTTATGGGGTGATTTTTGACCTTGTACCCATAGATACCTACAGTGCTTACATGTAAGAACCTGCTTCCATTATTTTTGATAAAAGCATCCAATATGTTCCTTGTACCATCCACATTAACTTCATAGTAAATTCTGGAAGGGATGTAATCTCTTGCTTCTCCAGCTGCGTTATAGACATCATCTATTCCATTGAGGGCTTTTTCAAGAGATGGTTTGTCAGTTAAATCACCCTTAACAAAACTAATACCTAATTCTTCTAATTCTGGAGCTTTCTTGTCAGAACGGGTTAAGGCTTTAATCTCTGTCTTAGGATATTTTTCTCTTAATTCCTTTGCAATGAAGTAACCTACAGCACTGGTTGCTCCTGTTACTAAAATAGTCATTTTCCTCTTGTGAAAAAAAGTATGGTTCTATATAATGTTTTAGAGCAAAAACGCTTTGAAGTTAAGTTATTTTAACTTCTTACCAAGCGAAACGCTTTTTTAAGACAATTTTGAACTTGTCCTATGATAAAAATCTACAGCACACTTACACGAAAACTAGAAGAGTTCAAGACAATTGAACCCGATGTTGTAAAGTGGTATAACTGTGGACCAACAGTTAATGGTCTAATGCATCTAGGTCATGCTCGTTCAGCAATAGCTTTCGATACCATTCGTAGATATTTAGAGTACAGAGATTACAAAGTAGAGTATATTATGAACTTTACAGATATTGAGGACAGAATGATCGAGGTTTCGAATCAAGAACAGAGACCAGTATTAGAGGTTGCAGAAGAGTATCTAAGTTATTTCAGAAGAGATATGGCTAGTTTAAATCTGAAACCTGCTACAATACATCCTAGAGCAATGCTTCATATGAACCAAATGATAGAATCCATTGAAAAATTGATTAAGAAAGGTGTTGCTTACGAAAGCGATGGGGATGTTTATTTCGATGTGAGAAAATTCGACGAATATGGTAAACTTTCAAATCAAAAACTTGACAACATTCTACAAGAAGGAACAGAAGATGCAGATAATCCAAAGAAAAAGTTCCCAGCAGATTTTGCACTATGGAAGAAAATGAAACCAGGAGAACCTTATTGGCCATCACCTTGGGGAAAGGGAAGAATTGGATGGCACAGTGAATGTTCGACAATGTCCATGCTTTATCTTGGAGAAACTTTGGATATTCATAGTGGTGGTCAAGATCTTATCTTTCCACATCATGAAAACGAAATCGCTCAATCAGAATCCCTTACAGGTAAACAATTTGTAAATTACTGGTTACACAATGGATTCATTAACATCGACAAAACGAAAATGAGTAAGTCACTAGGTAACTTTGTCAACATCTATGATTTGTTGAAGTATTACTCTCCTGACGCGGTTAGATTGTTTGTTCTCCAAACACATTATCGTAGCCCAATCGTATTTACAGAAGATGCGATGGATCAAACTCAAGTTACTGTAGATAGACTCTTTGATGTTATCCTATTAACTAAAAACTACGCTGATGAGACAAAAGAAGTAGATGATGCAAAACATTCTGATTTAGACAAAGACTTGCTTGAAAAAATAAAGAAAGCAAGAGAAAACTTTGTTGAAGCTATGGATGAAGACTTCAATACATCTAACGGTTTAGCAGTAGTTTTTGATTTTTCTAGAGAAGTGAATGACTACCTAAGAAAGGCTGAAAATGTCAATGGTTCTGTAATCAATGAAGCAGATAACTTCTTCGACGAGTTAAGAGATGTTTTTGGATTTTTTGAAGACTTCAATAGTTATCTCTCAATAGATTTAGTAGAGAAATTAATCAAACTCTTAATTGAACTCCGAGGAGAATTCAGAAAAGAGAAGAATTGGGAAATGGGTGACAAAATCAGAGATGATTTGAAGGAAGCAGGGATAACTTTAGAAGATACACCTAAACGAATTCTTTGGAAACTGACACAAACAGAATGAAATTTTCATTCTCTTTCTATTTCTTTTGCAAAAATCATATTTATAAGATAATAGGGTATCTCTATTACTTCTTCTTCCTTGTTTTTAAGAATCATATCTAGATCATAAGAGAGCGACCATTTTTCGATACGAACATCTTCTCTAACATGTGTTGATATTATCAAAAACTTTTCTTCTGGTTTCAATCCTTTCTTTTCAAGTTCTGCGTAAACTTCCTGCAATGTTGCTTCTTGCGGGAAATGTCTAGCTATTGCTCTTTCGATAATTTCAACAATTTCAATCAGATGACCCTCACTGAAAAGGGCTAGGGGTTTACTTTCTGGAATTACAGATAATGATCCATCTTTCTGAGGAATAAAAGCACCATAAGGAGTCTTAGAGGGTTGAATCTTCTTTTCAATCATTTCAGAAATCTCATCTGTTAGCACATGTTCCCATTTACAAGCTTCTTCATGTATTTTAGACCATGGAACACCTAACCATTCTAGAAAACTCTCTGATAATCTATGTTTCCTAACAACTTTGCGAGCTATTTTTTCCCCTTTAGCAGTGAGTTGAGCTCCATAATATGGTTTATAGTCAATTAATTCTTTTTTATATAATTTTTTGAGCATTGATGTGACAGTGCTTGGATCCACATTCATCATTTCTGCTATTTGATTTGTCTTAACGTGTCTATTTCCATATTCAAGAAACCAAAAAAACGTTTCTAGATATTCTTCCTCAGCTTCCGATATAGATAATTGAGACATATAAAAAACCTCAAGAGTTTATTTGGAGATTATTTCCCTTTGAATTCCGGCTTTCTTTTCTCGAAAACAGCTTTAATTCCTTCTCTTATATCTTTGGTTCTAATGCATTTCCGAATCCCTTTAACTTCTGCACAATACCCTATCTTTAACGATCTATGAAGACCTTTTCTTATTGCTTTCTTAGCTTCTCTTACTGCTATTGGAGCATTTTCAGAGACATTTTCAGCTATCTCAATAGCTTGATTCTTCAATTCATCTGCAGAAACTATTTTACTAACTAGATTCATTTTGAGCGCTTCTTCTGCTGAGAATCTACGACTAGTAAAAATAAGATCCTTAGCTATGGATAATCCTACTGTTTTTGGAAGACGGTAAGTTCCTCCCCATCCAGGTAGTAAACCTACTGCAGTTTCTGATTGTCCAAATGTAGCAGAAGCAGAAGCAATACGAATATCACAAGAAAGCGCAAGTTCCATCCCTCCACCTATAGCGTAACCATTAATAGCTGCAATAACAGGAGCAGGATGCTTTTCAATTTTAGCAAAAACCTTCTGACCCATTTTAATTGCTTTCATGATTCTCCACCCCAAGGATGCTGCCCATTTTAAATCGACACCTGCACTCCAACTCTTTCCTTCAGCATAGATAATTACTGCACGAACCATCTTATCATTTCTTAGAATTTTGAATGTTTTCTCTAATTGATTTAACATTGATTCGTTTAAGCTATTCAAAACTTTTTGACGATTAAGTGTGATTAATGCAATGTCCTCTTTTTTTCCTACTTTATCAACAAACACTAAAGATTCTTCTTCAGCCATGAAGTGAACTGTGCTTAGTAATATCTAAATTTTTAGGTTATAATTCAACAAAACCTAAGAAAAAGAGAAAAGTATGGATTTCTTTCTCCTCAGAGCTTCTAACAATAAAACGACAAAAACGGAAATACCCGAATAATACGGTACGAATACGATGTGTTTCAGCTATTTACATTCATTTCTTTCCGTATCCTCCACCACCAGGAGTTTCAATCACAACAATGTCTCCTTTCATAATTTTCTTTGTTATTTTTGAAGGGAGTTGCATAATCTTGTTAGATGTTTTCAAAAGGTTCTTTCCTTTTCCTCCTTCTTTTCCGCCAAACAATCCGAAAGGAGAATGTACTCTTCTTTCACTTTGAATTGAAAGGACGCCTTCTTCAGCTAATAATTGAATTGATCGACGAACACCATTACTCCCAGACCATTTTCCTATTCCTCCAGTATCAGGTATTATAGAGTATTCTTCTACACGTAAGGGATAGTATCGTTCTAGAACTTCGATTGAAGTGTTCCTGGTATTTGTCATGTGACTATGTTTTGCATTTGGTGGAGAATAATTCTTTCCTGCTCCTATTCCTCCTGCTATTGTTTCGTAATATGTGAATTCTTTTCCAGTTGAATCCAATCCACCTATTATGGTATTGTTCATTGTCCCACTGCTTGCCGCAGGAACATCATCGGGGAACAACTTTGAAAATACTCCTAACATAACATCAGTAATTCTTTGACTAGTTTCCACATTTCCTGCTGCTACTCCTGCAGGAGGTAGAGGGTCTACTAAAGTCCCCTTTTTTGTAATTACATCTAGAGGTGCGTAGAGACCGTAATTTGTTGCATATTCTCTTGAGATTAGACATCGCAAAATATAGTATGTCGCTGAAAGCGTTACTGCATAAGTTGCATTAATATTACCTTCTACTTGCGAATCAGTTTTGCTATAATCTACAATCAGTTTGTCATCTTTTCTTTCTACTTCAGCTGTTATGTTAATAGATTCATCCTTCACTCCATCATTATCCATACAATCAGTAAAGCTAAAAGTTTGATTTTCTGGTATTTGTTCTATTAGTTCTAAAGATGCATTTTTTGATCTTTCATTAAGAAAATCAATCACTTGTTGAACTCTATCTAGAGAATATTTCTGAAGGAGTGAGTGGAATTTCTTCTCCCCGATCTTTGTAGAAGCTATTTGAGCTTGAATGTCACCTTTTCTTTCTACAGGGACACGTATGTTTGAAAGAAAATCATCAAACCACTCTTGATTCAAAACACCTTTTCTTTCAAAAATCGTGGGATCTATAACATATCCTTCTTCCTCTAAGGTGTACTTACCACTTGGCATAGAGCCGGGGACTACACCTCCAACATCGGCATGATGACATCTGTTTGCAATATATCCAACTAGCTTCTCATCATAGAAAATCGGTTTTATAACAGCTATATCAGGTAAATGAGTTCCTCCTAAGTAAGGATTGTTTGCTATGTAGATATCCCCGTCCAAGATATTTTCTTTTCCAAAGTAATCAATAATAGCTTGAACACCTTTTGGCATAGCTCCAAGATGAACTGGAATGTGCTCCGCTTGAGCGATTAATTGACCATCTTGATCCATTATAGCACTTGAAAAATCTAATCTATCCTTGATGTTCGGAGAAAATGCTGAACGTTGAAGCACTATTCCTGTCTCTAATGCCACATTCTTGAGAGCTTGATTAATTACTTGAGCTTCTATTAAACTGAATTTAGCATTCATTTCTTTTCCTCCATTATAACATAACCCAGTTCATTGATTTTTCCGATTACATTTGGCGGGATAACCGTTGTTGTATCTAATTGGTCAATTATGCAAGGTCCTTCAAGCACATTTCCGTTTAATAAAAGAGATTTTTCAAATACAGGTGTCTCAATCCATTCTCCCTCAAAATTTATTTTTCGGCTTTTCTTATGCGCTTCCTCTGAAGGATTTCTTGATCCTGATTGTAATTTTGTAAGTTCAATTCGAGGAACACGACCTATAGCTTCTACTGAAACATTTACTATTTCAACCGTTAACCCTTTGTCAAACCAAGAATAATTCTGATTGTGAAGGGGATGAAATTTCTCAACTGTTTTATCAAGTTGTTTTCTTTCAAAAGGAAAATTGATTTGAAGTGTCAGAGCATCTGATTGTCCTACATACCTCATATCTATTGAATAGTTGAAGAACTGATCTTTCTTATCTATGGCTTCATTTGTTAGAATACTAACTAACTCTTCTTTGATTTCATAAAATTTGGAATTTATCTCGTCTAGATTTAATTCTGCTGTTGTTTGTAAATAGGATTTTGTTACCATATGCTTAATATCAGAGCATACAAGACCGAAAGCTGACCATACACCTGGAAAAGGAGGTATAATTACTCCATTCATTTCAAGTTCTTGCGCTATTTCCCAAGCCTGTAAAGGTCCCGCTCCGCCAAAGCCAAGTAGCGCAAAATCTCTAGGATCTAATCCTCTTTGAACAGTTACTACACGAATTGCGTTAGCTATATTATCGTTTAAAATTTGTCTTATAGATATTGCTAGTTCATCAATTGATTTTATTTCTAGAGGTAGTTCTGATGATTTTATTTCTTCTAGTAGTTTTTTCAAAAAAGAAACAGACTTCCCTTTGTCGATGTTCAAATTTCCAGCAAAATTATCCTCATGAACATAGCCTAGGAATAGATTAGCATCAGTTAAAGTAGCTTGTTTCCCACCTAAGGAATAACATGCAGGCCCAGGATTTGCTCCTTGAGATTCAGGTCCAACCGATAACAATCCATCCTTGAACTTTGCAATTGAACCTCCACCACTTCCTATAGTTTCCACATCAACCATACTTGCAACTAGAGGAAAACCGCTAAACATTCTGGAACGTAAAACAATGGGACCATCTATAATAGCGGAAACATCTGTTGATGTTCCTCCAATATCTAAGGAAACTAGATGTGATTTATTAAGATGTTTCAAACTATCTGCGGCTGCCATTACTCCTCCCGCTAAACCTGAATAAAGAGTTTGAACACCAGATTTCCCAATGGAAGCAACATCTGACATACCTGTATTTGATTGCATAATTAACAGAGGGGAGCTTGTTCCTTCAGAAACAAGTTTTGATTTTAAGCGATATAAATAATCATTTACTACTGGACTTACTTTGGCGTTCACGATAGTAGTAACTGCACGTTCATATTCACGTATTTGAGGACTTATTTCATGCGATGTAAAAATGTTAAATCCCTTTGCTGATAGAAATTCTGATACTTTCTTTTCGTTAGTTGGATTGAGGAAAGAGAATAATAGAGATACAGCTATGTTCTCTATCGATTTGGATTTAATAGAAGCTGTGATACTATCTAGATTGTTAATATCAAGTGATTTTATCTCCTTACCTTCGCTATCAAGTCTTTCTTCTACTTCCAGTATCAGATCATTTGAAAACGAAATTGGATACTTTTGTGCGAATTTTAAGTTATACAATTCTGATCTTTGTTGTCTTCCAATTTCTACAATATCGCGAAATCCTTTTGTTGTAATAAAGCAAATTGGTGGGCACTTATCTTCAAGAAAAGCATTAGTTCCGATTGTGGTACCATGAATTAGAAGTTCGATATCGCTTAGGTGGAATTCAAATCGTTCTGCTGCTTCCTTTAGTCCAAGAATTATCCCTTCGCTTGGATCAACAGGAGTTGTGGGGATTTTCCATGCTTTTACGAATCCTTCTGAGACTATTACAAAATCAGTAAACGTACCCCCTGTATCTATTCCTATTCTGATTTTACTCTCTGCTTTATTCAAACAATAAGACACCTAATACGCAAGAATTATTCATAAATTTAAACTTTGGGAGAGGAATTTTTAGAGCACTCATAAAACAGAGAGAGTTTATATGAGTTATTAAAAAATAAAGGAGAATTCAGTAGTAGATCATTTGACCAGCAACGTAATCAAATTCTTTCTTCTGTTCTTTCCTACCTTCGGAATTGATTTTCCATTCCTTTACCATTCTTTCCTTTTTATTTCGACTTCGTTTTGAACTCATTTTTTTTCACTAATATATACTATGCACAGGTCACTTCATTTTAACATGACGAGTAAAAGTGACCATTAACTGACCAAATTATCTTTTGTGAGTAACAAAATAATATAAGTAAAAGAATCATAAGGTTCAGAGAGCATTGATGCAATTTAGAAAAGGAAAACGGATTTGGAAACCTGAGGTTTATCAAGGAAAAGGGGATATGAAGCGTTATTTCGAAGGTTGGTATTTCAAGATAGTAGATAAAAGCGAAAATAATGTCTATGCTATTATCCCAGGTGTCTCTTTTGATAAGGAAGGAAATACACATGCGTTCATAATGTTTTTTGATGGAATCAAAGCTTCAATGAATTATTTTAGGTTTGACATCTCAGAATTTCATTACTCCAAGAAACGATTTCAAGTAAGGATTGGTAAAAACTCATTTCATCAGAATGGATTTGAATTAAATATTGATAATGATGATCAGAAAATTAGCGGAAAAATAAGTATTAAAAATCTCAAACCTTGGCCTGTAAAATTTCTTTCACCAGGAGCAATGGGCGGGTATGCTTTCGTTCCCTTTATGGAATGCTACCACGCAGTTATTGGATTTGATCATCCTCTAGATGGTAAAATTAGCATTAATGAAAAAGAAATCGATTTCACAGAAGGTAGGGGGTATATCGAAAAGGATTATGGGAAAAGCTTTCCCAGTTATTATATTTGGATGCAGTCTAATCATTTTGAAACTGAGGGAATTTCTGTAATGGCATCAGTAGCAAAAATACCTTGGTTAGGTAGTTCGTTTGATGGATTTGTTGTAGGATTTCTTTTCAATGGAAAAGTCTACAGATTTACTACTTATACAGGAGCAAAAATAACTAAACTTCAATTAACAGACAATCTAGTTACAGTTCATTTTCAAGATAAAAAATACAGACTTGAACTTGAAGCTGCAAAATCAGCAAGCGTAGATCTACATTCACCTATAGAAGGTTCAATGACAGGTAGGATAATAGAGTGTATTACTGCAAAAATTCATGCAAAGTTTGTTAAAATATCTAAAAATAAAGAAGAAATACTCTTTGACGGAAACGGTAGAAACGCAGGTCTAGATATTGGAGGAAAGATAGAAGAACTAAAAGAAGTGAGTTGATTTTCTTCAGGATTTCAGTCACTTTGTATGGAAACCATTATATTCTTTAAGTGCATTAACTGCTGCATGAAGGTATATCACGTTTCGAAAAAAAATCTAATACCCATCAAAGAACCTTACAAATTTCTTAATGGTGATGTGTATGTTGTTGAAACAGACACAGAAATGTGGATCTGGGTAGGTTCAAAATCCTATGTTGATGACAAGACTGTTGGGGCTTGGATGGCTAGAATTTTAGAACAGAAGAACCAAAACTTGAAAATTAAAACAATCTTGGAAAGTGAGGAACCCGCTAAATTCACTGAGATTATTGATTTTGAGGTTGTTGAAGGTGATACTCCAGGTTTTCTAAAGCACTTCGAAAAGCAAATTCAGAAAGATATGCGATTGCTACAGTTAAGAGAGGATGATAAAGGAGATGTTGATATCATAGATTTACCCATAGGATATCAATATTTCAAATCTGATGATGCATTTTTACTAGATGCTCAATTGGATATTTACATCTGGATAGGAAAAGATAGTCAAATCAAAGAAAAATATGAAGCTGGTAGAATATCAAGAAAGCTTGAGGTTGAAAGAAAATTCGCTCCTTTAGTTTATGTTATTGAAGAAGAAAATGAACCAGAAGGATTTCGCGATATGGTTTTCAAATTAGGTATTAAAGATGGAGTAATAGAACTCAGGACTACTGTAAGTAAGAAAGAAAAAGAAGGAAAGAAATGGTGGCAGTTCTGGAAATAATTACCTGATTGCTTCGTAATCATCAACCCAGTTGGAAACTTCATCTAATCTTTTTATTTCATCCTCATCTAGTTTTATATCTATAGAAACAAAATTTTCTTCCAATTGCTCGACAGAATTAGCACCAATAATTGGAGCAGTTATGAACTCCTTTGTTAAAATCCAAGCAATTGCAATCTGAGTCATTTTTACATCTTTGCTCTGAGCTATTTCCTTTACAGTTTCATGTATTTTCCATCTCTTTTCAGTAAAGTATCTCTTTTGTGCTCCTACACTTCTAGGTGTATCTGGAAGAGGACCCTCAGAAGAATATCTATCTGTTAAGAAACCTCCAGCTAAGGGACTATAGGGAATAACTCCAAGACCATATTTCTTGATTACGTGTTCCATTTGGTGTTCGACTAGCATTCTCCTAATAATACTATAAGGGGGTTGAACAGTTTCAAAACGAACATATCCATTCAATTTACTTATCCAGAATGATTCTACTAGCATCCAAGGATGGATATTAGATGCACCAATATAGTTTACTAATCCCTTATCCACTAAGAGATTTAATGCATGAAGTGTCTCTTCAATAGGAGTATCACTGTCGAAACTATGTATTTGGTACAGATCTATCCAACTAGTTTGTAATCGTTTCAGAGAGTTTTGAATTGCTTGATGCACATGTCTGCGAGACAACCCTCTGTCATTTATATCCTCACTCATAGCTCCGCGAAGTTTAGTTGCTAGAATTAAATCGTCCCTTGTTTCTCTATCTTTTATCCAACGACCAATTATTTCTTCTGTTTTTCCAGGATAACTGTTATCAGCCCAATAAGTATAAACATCAGCGGTATCAAAACAATTGATTCCAAGTTCAATAGCTTTATCCATTACTTTGAAGGATTCCTCTTCCTCGACTCTCCATCCCATCTGCATTGTACCTAAAACAATTTTTGATATTTTTATTCCAGTACGTCCTAATCTTGTGTAATCCATACTACAACAAACCATTCTGTGTCTTTAAAACTTTTTAACAAACAATTTGCTGAAAAAGAAAAGAAAGAAAAGATATGGAGCCCACTTTTAATTGTGTTTTTTCTCAATTTCTTTGAAATTTCTCTATAATACTATTCATTTCAACAATCAGATTCTTAATAGGTTTAATCCAAGGAAATTCTTCTGACCATAAATACATCAATATTAATCTTTCACAGATTTTAGATAGATAATTTATATAATCTGTTGATAAAACTTCATAAACAATTCTGGATTTCGAGTTATACCATGTTGTTTTATTAATGATGCCAAACGAATAGTATTTGAAGAAGGATTTGTTTGTTAAAGGTTCAGAGTAAGGCCACATATAATCGAATTTTTCTTTATTCATTGCCTTTATTCTTTCAAACTCTTCTAGAAATTGGTAAAAAAGAATCTTTTCTAATTCAATCTCGTTAAATGCGGTATTTACATTCCTGATATAGTTTGAATCTGAATAGTATTGTTTTTCCTCTCCCTTTTTATAGTAATTACAGTAATAAAAATCAGATAATACGAATTGGAAGAAAATTTATAATTACAAAAATGAAAGGTATGTTGCTTATATGCGAATGCTTCAATGTCTAAAAAGAAAAGTAATTCTTCTTGCTATTGTGTCCTTAATTGTACTTGCTCCAATTAGGAGTACAGCAGAGGATGAGTATCTCATCGTTAGAATCATGGATGCTGATTATCCTATAAGAGCAAATATGCATGAGGATGAGAATCTTACAGGTTTTACAGTAACTATGGATATTCAGATTGAGAATCCGAGTTCATCACCCATTATAGTTCCTTTTGTTTGCGCCCCTTTTCCCTTTCCTTATCTAAGAACAAATCTAAGGGATAAAAGCTTGAAAGTGTTTCAATCTATTTATATTGAATGGGTTGCAGGTGAATATGCAGTTCAATCAGGTATCAAGAATGAAACCTACAAGTTCTATTTCGAAATAGACAATTATGTAAACGATAGTCTTCCAATAGGCAACTACAAGATGTGGTTTGATTACACCAATTGCAGTTTATCTCCTGTTCCTGTAATCACGGAAAAGATGTATATTGATGTTACTGAGACAAGTGTAACCTATTACTTCGATTGGAATAATACATCTAGAATTGTTTCTCCAAAAATTACATTAGAGGTTAACTATCTTCTCACTTCTTTAATAACCACATTCTTCCTAGTATCACTTGTAATAAAAAGTTGTAACTTAAAGAAAAAGAAAGTTGATCATTATAATCATTAAAACAGTCGAGGGACTTCGATGAAAACTATTTCAAACAAAAAGTGTTTTCTTATACTATTAGCTTTTATACTGATTTTAAGTTCTTACCCAACGCAAGCAGCAGAGAAAAGCAGAACTGTGCAAGATAAAAATGGGATGGAAATTACAATTAAGTGTGCAGTTAATTCAAGTTTTATCTCTTCAGATTTCTTACTTAATCTCTCAATTGAACTTTCAAAACAACCTGCTGATGTAGTTAAGCTTTTTGAAGTAGGAATGAGAATTAGACTGATAGATACTAGTTCTAAAGTTCATATAAAGAAAACAATAGGTTTTGCTAATCTGGAACAAAATCTAATACGGAAAGAATCTACAATAGTCCGTTATAACAGTACCTGGGGAAAAGTTAGACTCGAACTTAAACTCTTTTTTTTGTTGATAAAACAGATCCTTTATCTAATATAGTGATGACCACTGACTGGGTCAGTTTTCTAACTCTTAGGACTGGTTCATTTATCTCTAACTATTTTTGGATTTTCATTATTATTGGACTGATATCTATCATTGGAACATCACTAGCTACTAAAATAAGATCTACAAATAAAGACAGTCCTGATTAATCTGCTTCTATAAAACAAGATTATGTTTCTTGGTAACTTGATAATATTCTTCTTTGCAGAGGTTATTTCTCTGGAATCTGTTCTTTAGTGTTACAAAATTAAGCTAAAGTCATCAGAAACTGGAATTATACGTTGAAAATCGAATAGCTATTCACCAACTTAAGTAAAAGAGAATAAAAAAAAGGAAGGGAGAGATAGAGAGGACGTATTAGTAGTTTTCCCTGAAATACTTATACATCTCATAACCGTCTATTATTCCCCAACCAAAATTATATTCTTCATAATCTGCAAGCGTCGCATAAGGAAATTGCGGGTGTATATCTTTATACCACTCCATGGTTCCACCCATTTCATCTCCCCAATGGCTTGGAGGGAATTCTAGGGCATCACCAGTTTTTCGAAACAGTTTTTGAATTATAGTAACATTTAGGTTTGTGTTTCCTTTATAGGTCTTCTGATATTGTTCAACTAATGCTATGATTCCTGCTACCATAGGACAGGCATTGCTAGTTCCAATAAAGTAATTGAAAGTTGGCACTGGAGCCCAGTCAAGTTCCGCTGCACTAGAAATAGCTGCTATTTCAACTCCATAGCCAGAGTTTACTCCATTTTCAATTTTCCACCGATCTGATGACGAACCATGAGAACTATCTACTACTCCAGTAACACCTATTGCATACTCATAAGTACATGGGAATGTTCTATAGTCCAAAGGAGTCATTATGTTACCATCGTTACCAGCCGCAGCTATTACAGTGACATCGAATACAGCTAAGTTTTCTATGTCGCTATTCCAAACTTCGAAACCTTCAATTGACAAACTTAGAATATCAAATTCTAAGTCGAAATAATTATCATATAACCAATATACAGATTCTCTTGCTACATCTCGATCATCTTCAGTAGCTATGAATATAATCTTCGCTGCAGGTGCTATTTTTCTCAATGTCGCTAAACAATATGTTCCATGAACATCATCAATGGAATCATAATTTCCTGCTCCTTCATCATATAGCTCTTGCCATTTCTCTTGTCTTGTATCTACACCTGGTTCCCACTGTTCTTCAAATTCATCAGTTTCACTATTCCATTCATAGTATTCTATGTCTACATATTGTCTATTTTCATTACCATTGATTTCATTTTTACAAGTTCTAAATAAAGACATGTGGAAAGATTCATTCGCAATGGTTTTACATCCAAGGAAATCATCAACAATACAAATAGTTACTCCGTTACCATACAAGGCTTTTTTTCCACTTTCAGCCTTATGAAGTTTATCGATTCTTAAATCTGTAAGGTCTGTGTTATTGCTACAAATGTTAATAGTGAACTGTGCACTATCAGAAGCAGTATCTTCTTCTAAGAAATAGTTTACGAAATAAGCTTTGACTGTAACAGTTTGTACTCCTACATATGTTTCTGGAAAGTAGTCTTCTTCAAATGATGAGCCTTCCCCACCTGTAACATAATCAATTTGTACTCCACCAAAGGAAATTTTAGAATCATGATAGATCCAACCTGGATTAGAATCTACATCAAAATTCACAGTTATTTTCTCATAGAATAAGACTTCTTCAGAGCCTGTAGGTTCATTAATTGTAACAGTACCTGGTGAAGTTGCTTTCGCTGTGTAGGTAGAGAATCCTAACATCATTCCTAATGTTACTATTGCTACAAAGAGTAGTGCTGAAGCTTTTCTCATTCTTCGCACCCTCCTTTATTCAGTTTTGCCTTTACTGCATTAATTGGATAAGCACGTTGCCTTCCTTGCAGTATAATCAGTACTTTATTGCTTTTTTTTCGCATGTTTTTCACCGATTGTGTATTGCCATTTTAAGGCAATATACTTAGATAGAAAATAGCATATAAATTCAAAGGGAGAGAAGTGCCAAAGTGGTGAAAGTATCTAAGAAAACTACTGAAAGAATCCTTCCTCGCTTGTTTGACTAGAAAACTTTTATATCAGTAATCTCACCATTTGTTGGAGCTAGTCGATACTCCTTTCATTTGCATCTTCACCGATTGTGATTGATTTTGAGGTAGACTGGCTCCGCTTTCCATTTCAGTAATAGCTTGTTTTAAGTATAAATATATACGAATTATTTTTTGTCATACTTGTGTGGTTTCCCTTTTTACATGTTAGTGATATAATAATAAATAACAGTACTAAATGAGTAAGAAGGGAGGATGTCAAAATTAATTTAGAAAATGGAGCCCAGAGCGAGATTTTCACTGTTTCAGAGCGCATCTGAAACAAGACTTGAACTCGCGACAACTGGATCTTCAGTCCAGCGCTCTCCCTGCTAAGCTATCTGGGCATCTTTGTTCTATCCTTTTTGTTCTTCTTTGCATTAAAAGTTTTTTGTTGCGTTTCCTCTTCTTTGTTTCACATTGAATGCTTAAGTTTAAAAAAGCCCATGAACGCACTTATTTGAGGTTATTCAATGTCTCGAGATAGATATTATCAGAAAAAAGATTATAAGGGAGATTTTTCTGCCTTCGGAGCAGCAATAGCTTTCACAATAGTAGGTGTTTTAGCACTAATTTTCCGAGCTTACAATATTGACTTCATAGGTTTAGCTTATTGGGGATATTGGTTATTCATCCCTGCCTTCTTTAGTTTCATAGGGGGCTTTAGTAGCCTTTATTGGGATAAAAAAATGAGAGATTCAGTTTATGCTGCTGGTTTAAACCGCAAAGGAAGAGTAAAAGTCGAGGACCTTGCTCAAGAAGTTGGGTACAAACCAAAAAATATGCTTCGTATTCTTGTTGACCTTCGCACTAATAGAGGTCTTCAATACAGTTATGATAGTACTTCAGGAGAAATCATCTTTGGAGAAGAAATCAAGTATGAGCAAGCAGCTCAATTTACTGAACCAATGTCTAAGAAGCAGGCTGAAGTCATCTTCCCAGCAGGAGAAATAAAATACTGCCACTACTGTGGACACAAACCACCAGCAGGATCGAAGTTCTGTGAAAGTTGTGGTTCTAATCTTGAGTAATTTTACTCCTTTATTATTTTTATTTATGAAAAGTTAGATGTATAACATCCTTGTCAGAAAGTTCGTAAGCTATTCCTACTCTTTTTCTTCTTCCATTTGGACCGCCTTCTAATATAACAGCATCCTTGAATAACTCTTCTTTTCCTCTGTATACTTTCTGAATAGCTTCTTTTACTGTAACTTGATCTTTGTAGAAAACTATGGGTTGTTCTTCTATCTCATTAAAAGTATTCATGGTGTAAATTCTTACAGGTCTTACAAGCTTAATCATATTTTGTTTAATTTCCTCTAGATTATCTGTTGCAATCTTCCTCAGATGAGATGAAGGCAAAATTTCAGTGTTTTTATCAAAAACTATGAAAGCTGGAATCTTTCTTGGTATTGTTTGAGTAAAACCATCAGGAATTCTTTCACCTATTAGATCTATATTCTGGTCAGCCAATTCTTTCAAAACTAGTTCAAAATCTTCAAGAGTACGGCCTATAATTATAAGGCAATCAGTTGAGTAAATCATACCAAGGGTTGACTTATCACCGTTCCAACAACCATCATAAATTGCAGGAATTTCAACAAGCTGAAAACTAATCGAGTCATATTCTAGTGCTCCATATTGTGGTTCAGTTGTGGTAAATGGATATAGTTCTACAGCGATTTTTGTACCTGCTAGATCATTAATTAAGGTACTCTTTCCACTATTAACTGCTCCAATTACACAAAATTGAGGTGTAGATTTTTTCGTTTTTGTGCGACTTCGAGAAGCTTTTCTAGCTTGCTCTACCTTCTCAATTTCAGCTAATTCTCTTCTTAATTTGTCTTTTAATCTCTTGTAATCTCCAACATCCCAGTGTATTTCCTTTAGCAAACGCTTGATTTCTCTAGCTCTTTCTTCTCCCACTTTTCCTTTCAAAGCATTTTTGATCTCTTCAGTAATCACACTGTAAGGTTTGGGCATTTGTAAAACCTAGTTATTTTTGTTTTTCTTGTATGAACGTTTATTAGTTTTCTTTTCCAATAACTCTTTCTATTAATTTCTCACTTAATTCCCAAAGAAAGTTTTGTTTAATTATGTCATAGGTAAATTTTCCGGACTTTCTCTCTTCACTTTTGTTAAAATATTTTCCAGTTATATTTCGTAAACTGTTTGTGGAAGCTACATATACAGAGCTTCTTGCTCCTTCTTCGGGAGTTTGATGCTCTACTACTAAATCTCGAACCTTTGTAAACCATTTTGGTAAACCAATTGTAGTCATTTGTGTTTCAACGTGACCTGGATTCACTGCGTTGACAGTTACTTCTGATTCACCCAGTTCTCTTGCAAGTTTGTATGTAAAAAGAATCATTGCTGCTTTAGAATTGCTGTAAGCTTGTTGTCCATTATATCTCTTTTCAAGCATTGGATCCTTCAATTTAATCTTGTAAAATCTATGAATATTGGATGAGAGGTTAATTATTCTTGAAGGGAAACTCTTCTTTAACAAGGGGAGAAGTAATCTAGTTAAATAGAAGTGTGCCAAGTAATTAACTGCAAAAGCACTCTCATATCCATCTTTAGTTACAGTTCTTTTCATACTAAAGACACCAGCATTGTTAATCAAGACATGTAATTCAGAGTGATTTTTAATAAATTCCTCAACAAAGCGTTTTACATCTTTCAATGATGCTAAATCACAGATCGAAAGTTCTATATTCCTGTTTTTTGTTGTTTGAATAATTTCTTTTTGAGCTTTTTTCCCTCTCTCTTGATTTCGACAAACCATTATTACTTTTGCACCTAAATCAGCTAACTGTCTTGCTATTTCTTTACCGATGCCTGTATTTGCTCCAGTAATTATACATGTCTTCCCTTTTATCCAAGAATCATTCTGCATTATGATACATGGTTTATTTCTGTATTAAATAATGGTTATTTAAGTAAAAAATCCAACCAAATACTTTAAAATCAGACGAAGTTTATGCAAAATCATGACTTCTGATAAAGCTAAAGTTTATTTCGGATCTGTTCAGCACGGAAAAGCATCTAGATTTGCTTCCTTTGCTGCAAAGTTTGATAAGATTGTAGAATTGTTATTAGAGGAGATTTCTATAGAAGAGAAGGATAAAGTTGCCATTAAAATGCATCTTGGTTTTAATGATGGATATCAAACTATACCTGTGTTTTTCGTTAGAAGATTAGTAGAAGCTATAAAGAAGAAAGGAGGGTATCCATTTATCACAGATAATCCTACTGCAGTTTATAACGCTGTAAACAGGGGGTATACTCAAGAAACATGTGGATGTCCTTTAATACCTGTAGCAGGTGTAAAAGATGGTTATGTTACATCAGTTGAAGTTAATTATAGGGGAATCGAATCCATTGATCTAGGTGGAGCTCTTAAGGATGCTGATGTTTTGATTGACTTATCACATGCAAAAGGACACGGATCATGCGGTTATGGAGGGGCGATTAAGAATCTAGCACTAGGAGCTTATTCAGGACCATCTAGATGGAGAAAAATTCATGGTGCAGCTCATGCAGATGAATATTGGGATAAAGAGAAAGGTACACCCGAACTAGCAAAGAAATTTGTTGAAGCATGTCCATATGGCGCGTTAAATTATGATGAAGAAAAAGATGAGCTCAGAAGAAACTATCACGATTGTCGTCAATGTATGACATGTCTGGAAATGGATCATGGTGCAGGGGTGATTAAGCTTCCGAGAGAAAGCTATACTGCGTTCTCTGAAATGATGGCTATTGCAACACAAAAAGTACTAGAAACTTTTGAACCAAAGAAGATCATGTATTTGAATTTCTTGATACAAATGACAGTTTGGTGTGATTGCATGGGTCTAGGTATGGCCCCTATAATTAATGACATAGGTGTTGTTGGAAGTAAGGATATTGTTGCTGTTGAAACGGCAACCTTAGATCTCATTAAGAAGGAAGGTCTGATAGAGAAAAATATTCCTCCCTTTCTTAAACACGTTAATCTTAATCCTGAAGAGGATATTCATCCCTTTACTCGAGTCCATGGTCCTTACAAAGATCCATATGAAGTCGTTGTTTTCGCTGAAAAAATGGGTATGGGTACATCCGAGTACGAATTAATAGAAATTCTTTCTCCCGAAGAGACCATGAAAATGGAATCTCCTAAAATACAATATGAAGGACAACCCACCTTCTTCTAATCTTTTTTTTCTTTTATCTTTTCTACTTCTCATTAAATACTATATTAACCAATTTTGATAGAAGTGAATATTTATCATTTAATTTCCAAACATACAATTATGCCTAACTTTATAATCGCCTATCACGGTGGAAAGAAGTTTGAAAATCCTGAGGAAGGAGCAAAACATAAGGAAGAATGGCAAACTTGGATAAGTAATCTAGGAGATGCTGTTGTTAATCCTGGTAATCCCCTAAGAAATTCAAAAACAGTAAGTGCTGATAGTGTAAAAGACAGTCATGAGTCAGATCTTTTGACAGGATACTCTATCATTAAAGCTGATAGTATGGATGATGCTCTTGAAATTGCTATAGAATGTCCATTCCTTGTTATAGGTACAATTGAGGTCGCAGAAATAATGGAAATGAAATAACTAGCACCTCTAACATGAATGCGAGTTATTCTCTAAAGTAAATTCAATTATGGTTCTTCTTTTGAATAAGGAAAATAAAGAACGTTGTAATTAAATCTGTTACTGGTCCGTATGCTATTCCCGCTGCAAATGTTGAATAATCCTTGAAAGGATCTATCAATAAGATAGCTACTGAAAAGATTAGACCAAATAGTATACCTCGAATCACTGCATTAACCCAAGGTTGCCATTGTTCTCCTTTGAAGATTACTACACCCCCAGCTAAACCGATAACTATACCCAGTATGACTCTCATAGTCCAAATACCCATTAAATATGCAAGATTATCATTGAAATTCCCAGGAATTCTTTGGACTGCACCAAGAATGCAGACGACTCCCAGTATTGCACCAGTTAATGTTGATAATCCAAGTCGTTTGTAATTTACCATTATTATCAAAATTCTATTCTACTGCCTTGCTTTTAAAACTTGGTTTTTCTCAAAACTATTAATATTAAACAGCTCAAATTCATATCGAACATTTTTTAAATCTCTTTTCGATTTTTCGAATTGTGAGATAAATGAATCTAAAAGGTAGATCTCTTCTTTCCTTAAATGATTATACAGCAGAAGAAATACGTCATCTTCTTGAGGAGTCAAAACGATTGAAAGCTAATTTTAAAGCTTACAAGCGAGATAAACCACTTGCAGGTTTAACACTTGGAATGATTTTTCAAAAACCTTCAACACGTACTAGAGTTTCCACAGAGGTTGCTATGTATTTTCTTGGTGGTCATGCACTCTTCTTAGGTGCTTCTGATATCCAGCTTGGTGCTGGTGAAACTGTCAAAGATACATCCCGTGTTCTGTCTAGAATGGTTGACGGAGTATTAGCAAGAGTTTTTGCACATGAAGATGTAGAGGAATTAGCAAAGTACTCTACAATTCCAATAATCAATGCATTATCTGACAAATATCACCCTCTTCAAATCCTTGCTGATTTGTTAACAATCGAAGAACACAAAGGAAAATTAGCAGGATTAAAGCTAGCATGGGTTGGTGATGGAAACAACGTTTGTAATTCATTGCTGATCGGTTGTGCAAAGATGGGTTTGCATATGTCTGTAGCTACACCAAAAGGGTATGAACCGCCCAATGATATTGTAGCGTTAGCTAAGGATTATGCTGAAGACACTGGTGCAAAGATTGTCATAACTAATGATTCTCCCGCAGCAGTAACTGATGCTGATATAGTTGTAACTGATACATTTGTATCTATGGGTGAAGAAGACAAAGAGAAAGAAAAACTAGAGGCATTCAAGAACTATGTAGTTACTGAAGAGCTTTGTTCAAATGCAAAATCAGATTACATATTCATGCATTGCTTACCGTATAAACATAAAGAAGCTACTGAGGAAGTTTTTGAGAGCGAACACAGTGTTGTTTTTGATGAAGCTGAAAACAGACTTCATACAGTTATGGCCGTTCTAAAATGTTTAATGAGTTAAAAATTTTATTTCTTCTTTTTTCTCCACTTTATTTTCAAGTTCCAAAGAAGTCTCTTTTTTAGCTTTTAATATTGACTCAGCAATCGAAAATGTTACTTTGTTCTTGAATCTTTCAGAAATCTTAGCCAACCACGCAACTGGGACAAAATGCCATGGTTGTATTAAATTATCTTTAGGTTTCATAATCAATTTAACAATCTTCTTAACTAGTTTTTCTACATTATAACCCCTGAAATCTGATTTTCCAATATTGGCTACTTGATTAAATTCAGTGTTATATGGTCCCGGTAAAACTGTTGAAACCTTAATACCATACTCTTTAACTTCTTCTCTAATGCAATCACTAAATGTCTTTACTGCAGATTTTGTTGCACAATAAACAGCGAAAGGATATGCGGGTAAAAGAGCTAATGTTGATGAAAGATTTATGATATGTCCTTCTTCTTGTTCTTTCATTATTGGTAAAACGCTGTGTGTTAATTTTATTAATGATAAAACGTTGGTTTCAATTAGCTCATCTATTTCTTGTTCTGGTTGTTCTAGAAATAAATTCACTTTTCCTAGTCCAGCATTATTAACTAATACATCTATCCTACCAAAAGTATTCAAAGTCTTTTTGATCATACTTTCTCTATCTTCTCTGTTTCGTACATCGCCAACAATCGAAATGTGTTTAATTTTCTGTTTTTTTAGGTGATACGCTGTTTGTTGTAGTTTATTTTCTCGTCTTGCCACTATGACTAGATTAGGTTTAAGAGGAGCTAGTGCTAAAGAAAGAGATTTACCTATCCCAGACGATGCTCCTGTAATCACTATTGTTATGTTTTTGAGTAAACCTTTACTCTTATTTGTAATAGTCTTACTCATACTATCACAAAATCAACTAAACCATGGTATAAAAACCACAATAATTATTATTTACTTTTGATTTTCATGATGTTATTGAACCTAAATTTGATCAAGAAATATCAGAAGAAATGAAGAAGTAGTTAATAGAAGTCGACGAGTATTTTCAGGAGTTCTGAGATTTTTCTAAATTCTATTTATTCGATTATACTAGAACATATTCTTTATCTATACTTTCTAATAAACTAATAGCATGTTTTCTCTGCTCAGATCTTGCACCCTTTTTATCTATTAATGCAGCTTTAGGATCTTCAATAGTTTTTTCAAAAGCTTGTAAAAGCATTTCCTTTGTTAAATCATCAAGAGTATGCTTTGCAGCCATATGGCTCATGAATGCATGTTCAGTTTCCTTAACATATTTATGAAATCTATATGCATAATGATTTCCACCCAAACCTACGAAGTATTCTCCTGAGAAAGATGATTCTTTTGTAAATGCTTTTGCTGTTTTTATTATAGCTTCTCCCACAGCAGAAGCTGCTGCTTCATTCTTCCAAAACTGTTCACTGCTGCCTAATTCCATGAAAATTAGTGGTGTTTTCAATTCTGTTGGACCGTGGTGAGTTACCTCCAGATCCACTTTGAAGTCTTCTAAATTGTATTCATCTTTTTTTTCTTGTAAAAAGGTTAATCCTTCTTTCAAAACCCAACCTGATGTATGTGCAAGCTGTTTTTCTCTTCCTCCTAATGTGATTTTCGACCAGTTGCCTGTTGGGTGAATTAATAATGCTGGAGTACCTGAAGCAGCACGATGCCTACTTGCAAAAATGTAAAGCTCAGCATCAACATAATTATCTAAATGATTGCTCTCAACTCCATCTTTATTTGAATGAATTAGTTTGATATCATTTGGTGCATTCTCAAACTCAAAAACTATATTGTTGTCAAATGTGTTCCCAGATTCTCTAAAATATGACATGTCTTCTAACATTTTCCATATTGTTGTTGCTGCAAGATCCTTTTTTGGTACTATAACAGCAACTTTAGTTTTAATTGACACATCATTCAAATCTGCTTAATACTAAGATTACAACTAGGAGTATTTTTATAAATTTAGAGGATGCGAACAAGAAAACATCTTATATTGTTAAGCATTGTAAGTGATTTGGAAAAGATTATCTTCTATCTGATTAATTTTTTTTAGTTTATTAATCACTATTTCAGTTTCTTGTTTTGTTTTTACAGGAGTGTTATAAAATTCGTTTATGTATTTAGGAACTCCTTGTTTTTCTTTGTATTTTTTCATGAAACTCCTATGCTTTCCAATCCTATCTTTATTATATTTATTCGCGAATTCTATTATCTCGTCTATTCCTTTGAGAATTATTTCTCTAAAATTCTCTTCTATTTCGATGCCTATACTATTTCTCATGGATGCCATTGCAGCTAAAATTGTAGTTCCTGTACCTAAAAAGGGATCAAAAACAACATCACTTTTTACTGAAAACATGTTAATGAGACGGTAAGCTAATTCAAAGGGGAAAGCAGCACTTCTTTTTCTAACATTATTATTATTCAAAGATTGGTGTTTACCCATCAATTCCCATACATTTGAAAACCAAATATTTCGTTCCTCCCAGAAATAAGCACTTTTAATTCTAACTTTTTTCTCAGAATCAGTTTTGAATACTCTTTTTCCTCCTTTTCTTAGTACAATGATATGTTCATGTTCTAGAGTAACATAGGCACCAGGTGGCATCATACCTGAACCCATAAACTTAGTGGGGGCATTTGTTTGTTTAGACCAAATAATTGAAGGTAAACAGCTAAAACCTATTTTCATACAATGGTTCAAGACTCTAGAATGAGAAGGATATAAATTAAATTCATTATTTATTCGTCTAGTTGCATCCCCTATGTTTATGCAAGCTATTCCCCCTGATTTTAAAACTCTCCACACCTCATTCCAAACCAAATCTAATTCCTTATGCATTAATTCAAAAGCTTCAAAACCCTTTCCTTTTTCCAATGATGCAGCGATTTCAGGATTCTGATCACAGAAAAGCTGATCCCACATTTCAATCATAGGGTAAGGTCCACTTGTAACAACAAGATCAACTGATTCATCCTCAACTTCTTTTATATTTTGTGAGTTTTTGAAGTATAATTGATGAAGTGTTGTTAACATTTTCTTCCTCTTTTTAGCTTGAATGCAGGCTACTTAATCACATAAAATCTAGATGCATATATAATTGTTTAGAATAATTGTCTAGATAAATAATTTGCTTAGACTACATCAACTTTTTTTATTTTTATGACTTTAAAGAAACAAATCTTATCGAAAAGCAAATCGAAAGACTTTTTTATTTCATACCTAGTTATCACAACCATTATCACACAATTGCAAAATTAAGTGAATAAAATGTCAGAAATAGAGAAAATTACAATAACAATGGATGGTAAAAAAATAGAATGTAGCCCTGAGAAAACATACTATGAGGTTGCAAAAGAGAATGGTATAGAAATACCTGTTTTATGTCATCATCCAGAATTGAAACCTGTTGGTAAATGTAGAGTTTGTGTTGTGGAAGTTGACGATGGAGAAAAAACTAGAATTAATGCTTCTTGTAAGGAACTTGTAAAAGCTAATGTCATAGTTAATACAAATTCAGAAAGAGTAAGAAAGACAAGAACTGCTTTAATCACTAAAATGTGGGAATCGCATTCCCCAGACTGCTATGTTTGTAAAAACACAGATGGATGTGAAGTTGCAAAACTAGCAAAAAAATTTGCAATTGAAGAGATTGAAAGAGAAAAAAAAACAATAGAACTATCTGAAACAAATGAATTCTTTTCTCTTATATACGAAAACTGCATTAAGTGTGGACGTTGTGAGAGAGTTACCCATGAATTGCAAGTTTGTAACGTTATATCCTTAGAAAAAGGAAAATTTGAGGGGTATCCAAGTACTGTAGATGGTGAGAGTTTTGAAAAATCAGGATGCGTATCTTGTGGTAATTGTGTTGCTTTTTGTCCTACTGATGCCCTTGTTAGTCATAGCTTAAAGAATATCGAAGTTGATGCAGAATTACATTGTACTACTACTATATGCACTTATTGTGGGGTAGGTTGTAGCTTTGATCTTTATTCAGATGTAGGAACAAATCGCCTAGCTTATGTTGATTCAAATCATGATAATGTAGTTAATGGCATGACTTTATGTGTTAAAGGACGCTATGGTTGGGATTTTGTAAATCATCAGGATAGATTAGATACTCCATTAATCAAAAAAGATGGAGAGTTTGTTGAAGCATCTTGGAAAGAAGCGTTTGATTTAATTGAAAGTACACTAAAAAAGATTCGAGAAGAAAGTGGTCCTGATTCTTTAGCAGTTTTAACCTCAGCGAAATGTACTAATGAAGAAAATTATCTTATGCAGAAATTCGCAAGAGCAGGTATAGGGACAAATAATGTTGACCATTGTGCTCGTTTGTGTCATGCTTCCACAGTTACAGGATTAGTCCGCGCATTTGGATCAGGTGCAATGACTAACAGTATTTCTGACTTAACAAATGATGCTGAAGTTATTTTCATTATTGGAAGCAATACGACCGAAGCTCACCCTATAATTGGAATAAAAATTAAACAAGCTGTTATAACGGAAAAAACCAAATTAATAGTTGCAGATCCAAGAAAGATAGAATTAGCAGATTATGCAGAAATTTATTTACAGCACAAACCAGGCTCAGATGTTGCTCTAATTAATGCCATGATGAAAGTTATTCTTGAAGAAAACCTTCATGATGAAAAATTTATACAAAGTAGAACTGAGGGATTTGATGAATTTAAAGAGAATCTGGAAAACACAGCTCTTAATGTTTTGTGCAAAATCGCTAATATTAACGTTAAAGATTTGAAGAATGCAGCAAGAATATTTGCTAACGCAAAAACAGCCTCTATTGTTTATTCAATGGGAATTACTCAGCACACCACTGGTACTGATAATGTTTTATCTCTTGCAAATCTTGCTATGATTACTGGAAACATAGGACGACCTGGTGCTGGAGTCAATCCACTTAGAGGACAGAATAACGTTCAAGGAGCTTGTGATTTAGGAGGATTGCCTAATGTTTATCCAGGATATCAAAGAATTGATGATTCAGATGTTCAAAGTAAATTTGAAAACTCCTGGAGTTGCAGCCTAGATGGTAAAACAGGCCTAACTGTCGTTGAAATTATGGATTCTGCCCACAAGGGTGATGTTCGTGGAATATATATTATGGGAGAAAATCCTGCAATGAGTGACCCTAATCTTAATCATGTTAGAGAAGCTCTTGATAAAGTTGAATTTCTAGTTGTTCAAGATATATTTCTCACTGAAACTGCTAAATATGCAGATGTTGTTTTACCTGGAGTATCGTTTGCTGAAAAAGATGGTACATTTACAAATACAGAAAGAAGAGTACAAAGAGTAAGAAAAGCAATTGAACCCAAGGGCAATCGAATGCAAGATTGGAAGATTATTGAAGAAATGTTACACAGATTTGGACACGATACAACTTATGAGACTCCAAGCGACATAATGGATGAAATATCAACAATTTCCCCCATTTATGCTGGTATCACCTATGACAGAATAGATAAAATTGGTTTACAATGGCCTTGTACAGATGAAAATCACCCAGGTACAAAAATCCTTCATACAGAAAAATTCACTCGTGGAAAAGGTAAAGTTCATACTATCAAATATCTAGAACCTGCTGAACTACCAGACAAAAAATATCCATTGATTTTAACTACCGGCAGAAGCTTATATCACTTCCATACAGGTGAAATGACACGCAGGGTAGAAGGTATTCACAAGAGAAAACCAATTGAAAGAAGTCAAATCAATGTTAAGGACGCACAGAAATTAGGGATTAAAGATGGTGATGAGATTTTCATTGAATCAAGGCGAGGAAAAGTCTCAACTGTTGCAAATGTCACCGACCAGATACAGGAAGGTGTTGTTTTCATGACTTTCCATTTCAAAGAATCGGCAGCAAATATACTAACAAATGATGCTTTGGATCCTTATGCTAAAATACCTGAATTTAAAGTATGCGCGATTAAAGTTTCTAAAAAATAAGTTTCTCTGAAAAATGTGTTTAATCACATTTTTCTAGATTTTACTTTTATTTTAGTTTTCAATTTAATAATTTCTTGAATAGTTGCTTTGTTTTCTTCCTCTGGGAAAAAATGAACTAAATCTTGCAAAGCGTGTAAAGCAAGAAAAGGCATATTATTATTCAACCAGTAATTGTATTCTTTCCTTAAGCATTCTTTTCCTATACTACTAATGCCCCTAACTGGTTCTGATAATCTCTTAATAAAGTACTGACTCCAGAGAAAAGCTAAATAGAAATTATCGTTTTCTATAAGATTTTCTAAGAAATCATTCACATTGGTTGAAGAGTCAGGAACAGAATATTTACTTCTCTTTATTTTTTTAGGAGAAGGAATGTGTATTTCTCCTATATTGTACGTTGTTTTTCTTGTTTTAGTAAAATCATCTTGAACGTTTATATTATCGAAAATGTAGGAAGGGAGATTGTTTTTCTCGAGTATTGAAGTTGCATTGTATACTTGCAGATGTAGCGAGAGTCTAATCAATACATCAGCTCTGGTTAAAGATAATTTTTCAAATTCCTTGGGAAAGTAAATGTCTGATCCATACAAAGTAAGTAAAGGCTCTATCATTCCATTTTCATATTGTAAAACACTAATTCCAGATTTTTCAGTTTTCATTTTGCTTAGAACTAGAAAATCAAGAAAGGGCCTATCCGATGGGATAAGTTGTACGTTCTTATCAAAGTAATTATTTAAAACGGAATAAATGCCCAAAAAAACTCCTTTAAATTGTGTATTTTGATGATCTATTATAAAATTCGGTATCTTTAGAGGAACATGAGATTTTATTATATTTAGATAATTTCTTTTTCTGTCTGATGAATTCACTGAAATGCAGATGTCCTGATAATGTGAACTGCTTTTTTCCAATAAATGAATTAGCAAAGGGATTTGATTTATTTCAAGCAAAGCTTTATCTTGCCATTGACTATTTCTTAATTGGAATCTTCTTGAAGACCCTCCAGCCAAAATAGTCAAAACCGAATCATGCATTATCTCAGAATTATATTATTTCTATAAATTACTTTTGTCTAAAAAAAGAAAATAAAAAAGAAAAAAATTTTAGAAGTAATCTTCTTTGGATTCTTCTTCTGATTCTTCGGTTTCGGTAATTGTTTCCTCTATAGCTTCAGAAATACCAATAAAAGCATCTTTAGATTCTTCTTCAACAGCTTCTTCGACAGCTTCAGCAATTTCTTCTACTTTTTCCTCAACAACCTCTTCAATTGTTTCCGAAATATCTTCGACAACTTCTTCAACGACTGTTTCAGCAATTTCTTCTGCTACATCCTCGCTAATTCCTTCAGTAACATCTTCGATTACGTCCTCGACTACGTCTTCGATAACATCTTCGATTATCTCTTCAATAGCTTCGGTAACTTCTTCTTTTATCTCTTCAACGACTTCGTCAACGACTTCTTCGACGATTTTTTCTACTGTTTCAGCTTCTTCGATACCCTCTTCTATTTCTTCTTCCATTTCTTCATAGGATTCGTCAACGACTTCTTTGACAACTTCATCTATCTTTTCTTCAACAGCTTCCCCAACTTTTTCTTCAACAGCTTCCATTACTGTACCTCTTAGAGATTCGTCTCCTAGTTCTTGTACAACTGCTTCCGCAACTTTTTTGGCAACTTCGTCAACGACTTCATCAACGACTTCGTCTACTATCTCTTCGACAACTCGTTCAATAGTTTCTACTGGTTGCTCTTCAACGACCTCTTCAACGATCTCGCTAATGATTTCTTCTGAAACTGGTTCTTCAACCACTTGTTCAACGACTTCGTCAACGACTTCGTCTACTACCTCTTCGACAACAGATTGAGGTGGTACTTCTGGAATTGCTCTAATTTTTGGTTCGGGTTTTGTTATCTCGTCAACTGAAGGTTCAGTTTCGATTGTAAGTGTACTTGGTTCAAGAGGTTCAGGTTCGGCAGGAGCAGTAAAATCAGGTTCTGGTGTAGATTCAACCACAGGTCCAGGAGGAGGATATTCTCTTGGGGGTAAGAGCTTTTGCTCTTCCTCTGGCTTTTCCACTGATATTGGTTCTTCCGCTACTTCTGTCCTTGCATGAACTGTTTTGGGAAAAGCATCTGCTCTAGAATCACCTTGAAAACCACCTAAATCTGTTTCAATATATTTTTCTTGCACAGTTTTTGACAAATCTCCAATATTGTCCTCAGAAACTTGTTCTAACCGGCAGTTTACTCCAGTTCTCTCTCCTGAAGAGAGTAGAAAGCCAGACCTGCTTATATTGTCTGCCATTCTTCTTGCTGTACGTTGGGCTACAAGTCCTAGATGGGTTCCAAAAATAAGATGCCATTCGTCTTTATCTCTATTAAAGATCAAAACACCATCCATTCCTAGAGTGCTTAATTTATTTCCGATTTCCGATGGATCTGAATCCATTACTTGTTGAAACTTAGCTTGTTCTTTTACTTCTTTGAACTCGCCAGTATTATGATGATAACCTAGAAATACATTCGATGGAGTCATAATTTTACCCCTATTTGCATTAGCTAGAATACCAACGATTTGTTAAAAAAGGTATTCTCTTTAGGCAATAAAGTTTTTTTTTCTTTTAACGTCTAAAAAATGAAAAATAAAGAGAAAAAAGAGGGAAAGAGGATTTTTGTCATCCCGGTTGTACATTTATCGACAGGAGTTGTGTATTTACGTCTGCAAGTGTAGCGAAAATGTTAGTGATTCTGTTACCAACTTCTGTAATCTCAGGACCAGACGGAGCACCACCATCTGCAATCGTTGTTATATAGTTTACATCTTCTTGTATGTGGACTAGCCCAAAGTATATTGTTGCTATTGAAGCCCTTGTAGATTGAAGTTCTAACTGGATCATTCCACCAGTTTCTGTTTGATTAATATAATAACTGGCATTCCACATTTTTGGCATAGCTGAGTCAAGTGATGCTTCCGCAGCAGAGAAGTGGCTGTGGGCTGTAAGATAGTCGGTGTTATTAAAAGCTTCATAGCCATCCCATATATCTTGCTGTATACTATTCAAGTCTTCCATTGACCAGAATAAATAGTACAATGAATTAGATATGGCATTGAGATTTTGTGCATTTACTCTTAACTCTAATTGGTTTAAAACAGTGGTAAATTTCTTTGCTGGTTCACTAAATTGACCATACTCTCCA
>JABLTJ010000103.1 GCA_013166775.1 Promethearchaeati archaeon | reverse complement strand
TACTCAATGACTTCCCCAGTTTTTTCATCACGTTCTTCGACAACAGCTTCATGTGAAACTCTTTGAACTGAATTAATTAATGGAACGTGTTTCAATCGTTCATCTATAGATTTCTTTTGTGTGCTTAATTCTTCCCAAAAACCAAGTCGTTTCTTTATTTCTTGCTGAGTATTTTCTATTTCAGTTGCCAGATTATGCATTCCTTTCTCTTTCGCAAGAACATATGCTTGATCTAACAAACTAATTGCTTTCTTAGGATTCAATTCAACAAGCTCTAACTGTGATTGTAATCTATAAATTTCAATTAGTAACACAATATACTGCTTATCTTGAGCTATATCATATAATCGCGTGATGTTACTGGTTACTTCTTCCCAGAGTTCTTCGTCTCCAGAAAGCTGTAATTCTTTCAACAATAGTTCGGATTGGTCAAGTGTAATTAATATTTGAAAATTTAAATCTAAATCATTCTTTTCAAGTAATTGATCTAATATTTCATTTGCTTTCGTCCAATCTCGCATACGAGAACTTGCCTTATTTATTGATACTTCTGAATATAGAACAAGATTTTCAAATTTATTATCTAGTTCTTGATTCACCTGTTTTAATTGTTCCAAATAATCCTTAGCTTGTTTTGTTTTCTTCAACTCTAGAGAGAGAATTAAAAGATTATAAAGAAGTTCAGGAACTAATGTTGGAGTTACATCTTTTTGCCATTCCAATGCTTTCTTGTAATTTTCAATCGCAAGCTCAAACTCTCCCTTAATTTGATAGAGTTGCCCGAAATTAGAGTAATATTCTCTAACTTGTAATCTATATCCACCAAGTTCTTCTGCTTTTTGCATGTAATGCAATGCCTTATCATAATCAAATAATCGATGATATATTATTGCACAATCAAGATATGTTTGCGCTAAAAACTTCTTTGTACCAATCTTCTTAGCTTCATTCTCTAAATCAAGTAATATGTTTAATGCTTTTTTGCGATCACCTAAAAACAAGTGCTTATTTGCCAGAGCGTAATTTACATGTAATTTATCCATTTTATTACCATACTTTTCTGCTATTTCAGCAGCTTTATCAATTTGCTTAATGGCTTCCTCCAGTTTTCCAGCAAATAAATAAGGTCTTATCATAGCCATTTGTGCCATAATTATGGTTGATTTATCTTCACTTATCTCTGCCTGCTTTAATGCTTCTTGTGCAAATTCCAAAACCTTTTCATAATCCCTTTCTTTTATAGCCATTTGAGAATATTTTGCGAGTACAAATATTGATTTGTATTTTGCTACTTTCTTATCAGATAGATTGTTTATTCTCTTTAAGAGTCGTTCACCTTCTTTGATAAGTGCTGGGAAGTCGTCATATCTAAAAAGAAATAATTTAGCATAAAGCTTCAGGATGATTGCATCCAAATTAATAATCAACGGTTCTTTACCAGAAAGTGAATTGGTTACTCCATCTAGAACCTCTAATGCTTCCTCAAATTCACCAAGTTGAAATAGGATTTCGCCTTTTATAACTAATGTAGCAAGTTTCTCTTCATTTTTCAAATCATTAGATTTTATTATATTTTCAACTTGTTTAAATGCCTTAAGCAGTTTAACTTGATTAATTTGATGTCTAACCTCTTCAAGTTGTTTTTGAATTGATAAAGTCAGAAATAATTCCCCCTACTATAAGATAAAGGTGTGAGGATAAATCTTTTTCTCAGAGAATGGTTCTCTAGATTTATCCTTAATATAAAAACTAATTATCTTTCAATGCTTCTTCGATTTTTTCAAGAATTTCTCTACTTAATAAAACATCACTTGCTTGAGCATTAGAAATTTCAGGTAGTCGTAGTGTCCATGCTATAGCCATTTGACTTAATGGGACATCTAGTTCCTTAGCAATTGGCACCAATTTACTTAACCTATTTTGGTATCTTTCCATTAATTCTTCAGTGTAATTATCGAATCTACTTGCTCGAGAGCCTTCTGGTGTTCCTTTAAGATACTTGTCTGTTATCAAGCCTGTTGCTAATGCTTCGAAAGTCACTAATCCTAATCCATGATATCTAGCGACTTCTATTAGGTCTTCTTCTATGAATCTCGCATACATATGATAAGGTGGTTGCTCTGCGTGTGGTGGATGTGCTCCTAGTTTTTTCGCTATCCAGACTGCTCTTTCCACCATTATTGGTGGCCACCAGCTGGTTCCCCAGTGATGAATGGTTCCTTCTTCTATCAAGTCACTCATTGCTAGGATGGTTTCTTCTAGAGGTGTGTCTCTATCCGATCGGTGACAATAATAAATGTCAATATAGTCTGTTTGCAACAAGCTCAACGATCGTTTGACAGCTTCATGAATGTGTTTTCGACTTAATCCTCCACTGTTTGGACTTTCCCTCATTTTATGGAATACTTTCGTGCTAATAACTAAATCATCTCGACTTTGTCCTTGCAGGAATTCCCCAAGATATTCTTCTGCAGGTGTTCGTTCTTCCATTGGTAATTCTGAATCATAGATTCCGTATCTATCAGCA
>JABLTJ010000040.1 GCA_013166775.1 Promethearchaeati archaeon | reverse complement strand
CGCATCCATGCACGGAAATAGTTTTCATTAATTTCTTCAAATTGATGAGCAACGTTGATTTCTTGACCGAAACTTTTGGATATTTGAATCCCTTCTATTGCTTCAACCATAGCTGAATTTACACTACCAATTGCTTCTCTGTAAGATTTACTCACTCGTTTAGCAAGATTACGGAGAGCAAACATTAACAAGAACAGAACAGGGATTGCAGCAAGAGTAATCAAGGCGAGAATGTAATTGAAGTAAAAAAGTATACCAAGAGTACCGACTCCTATCACAAGACTGCCAACTGTATTGCTAATGAGTACAGCTGTGTTACTAAAATCTAAAGTATCATTGACTACAATACTATTGAGTTTCCCACTCATATGTTCGTCGAAGAAAGTCATATCTTGTTCTTGTAATTTAGTGAATAGATCAAGACGTAAATCCTCTAAGAAATATGGAACATATTTTCCTGATTGTACTTGTTGCATAGAAAATGCACCCCAGTTAAGTAAGTATAGTAACAGAAATCCTACAGATGCTATTATGGTTAAAACATAACGAGGAGTAGCTCGAATTAATTCATCAGTAACAAAACCAACTAGTAGAGGAGCTGTAATTGCTGCTATTGCTTGAAAAACTATGAATAAAGCGATTAACATGATATTTTTTCGATAAGGTGCGATTCGATCTATGAACCTTTTGAATAGTTCTCTATCTTTATACTGACGTTCATCTTCTTGTCTCATTGAGCTTCTGAATAGTCCCATTTAATTTACCCCCTGTGAAATAAAACTGTCTTCTAATTGCTTTCCGAATACTTTTCTATAATCTTCGGAACTTATCAGTAGTTCTTCGTGTTCTCCTTGAGCTACTATTTCACCATTTTTCATAACTAAAATCAAATCAGAAGTTCGAATACTATGTAACCGGTGAGTGATTATTAAATTGGTTCGACCTTTCAAAATATTCTTGATAGCTTTGCCTATTCTTTCCTCAGTTTCACTGTCTATAGAACTCATTGAATCATCAAGAATCAGAACATCAGGATCTGTAAGAAAAGCTCGTGCTATTGCAATGCGTTGCTTTTCTCCTCCAGAAAGAGTCATTCCTCTTTCTCCTACAAGAGTATCGTAACCTTTCTCAAAACCGTCGATGAAATCATGTGCATTAGCCAGTTTAGCAACGTCTATAACATTCTCTTTTGATGCTTCAGGAAAGCCAAACTTAATATTTTCCTCTATTGTTTGAGAGAATAGATAGATATCTTGCTCAACTAAGGAAACTTGTTGTCTAACCATTTCTAAAGGATATTCATAAATTGGTTTTCCATCTAACAAAATAGTTCCTTCTTGAGGATCATATAATCTTAACAAAAGCTTAGCTAAAGTTGTTTTCCCACAACCTGTTGGACCTACTAAAGCTACAGTTTGATTAGGTTTAATTTTGAAGTTTAAATTCTTTAAAATTTGTGGATTTTTAGGATTATCGTTGGGATATGTAAATGAAACATTTTGAAATTCAAGTGAACCTTCAAAGACATTAGAGTAAGCAGTTCTTTTAGAGGGTAGAAGCTCGACTTCACCAACATCAATAATAGAGAACAGTCTCTCACTTGCCCCAAATCCTCTAATCATATCTCTTGTAGCCCAGAAAATCATTTGTGTGGGATGAATGAGAGCGATTAATAAGAGCAGAACAGCTGTCAATTCTCCTATAGTCATACCATTATTTCTGATTAGTATTACTCCAAAAACTATTGAAACTCCGATTGCAGCATATAGAGTTAGTAAGGGATAAAATCGTGCTTGAATTCTAATTTCCCCTAATCTATTGTTTCTGAATGCTTGAACAGTTTTCTTAAATTTACTATATTCCACTTCTTCCGCACAAAAAGATTTTGCAACTTGAACACTGTTTAAACTCTCTTGTAAAGAAACTGCAATATCTGCATGTTTTGTTAGAGATGCTTTCGAATAAGGAAGTAAATGCTTACGATATCTAAGTACAAAATAGACATACAATCCCAAAAAAGGTATAGTAAGTAAAGCCATTCTATAATTAAATGTTTGAATCTGTATGAGAGTAACAACGGTTTGAATAAAGGGGTAAACGTAAAATGAACCATGTGCTATTAGCGTATTTACTACTCGTAAATCATTTGTTGCTAAAGCTAACAAATCACCTGTTTTAATCCTATCATGAAAACTCAAAGGTTTGTTCTGAACATTTTCGAAAAATTCTCTTCGCATCGATTGTTCAGTTTTTGAACCCAATTGGTGCCCTATCATCCAAGTAGCGTACTCAACTATGTTTCTGAGGAAATAGAATGTTAACAGAATTCCCATAGTTATTAATAGATTCTGAGTAGCTTGCTTGAGTACAATATCATCAGTTAAGGCTCCAATGCGAATTGGTATAATCGTCCGTGTGTAGGTTACTGCAACTATCCCTATGAAATTAATAATAAAAAGTACTTTATGATTCAAGGTATGAACAAAGAACCATTTTACATAAGGATTCTTTACCTTAGGTTTTTCTCCTTTATCCATACCCATTCCTCGATTAAAGATAAATTGAAAAGAAAAAACCTATTTTAAAAGTTTGTCAAATGGTTAATCTATTTCTCATTATGCAAAAAGAAATGATTCACAGTATTCGTTTTATTCTTAATCTATCAATATTTCCGCTTGAAACGCAAGATTTCAAGCAAAAAAGCAAGTTAACTTTAAATAAGAATTTCTCGATGTTCCATTATGTCTTTTAATCAAAAATTAGCAAGATGTGGAGTATACTGTGGTCAGTGTAGAGGATTCACTGAGGAGGTTACTGACCTAGCTAAACAATTCAAACAATGGGTAGAGCAAGATTATAGTTGGTTGAAAGATGTAGAAGAATCGTTTGATTATGAGAATTTTCTAAAAGGTTTGGAATGGTTCATTAACTCAACATGTCCAGGTTGTAGAAATTCATCAGAAAGTTGGTGTGATGTTAAGAAATGTGAAAAAATACAACAAGACATTGTTGATAACTGCCTTGTATGTGATGAATTTGCTAATTGTCCTTATACAGACTATCAAAGAAATAGATACTCCTATCTATTTGATCACATCAAATTCATCGAAAAAGAAGGATTTGATAAATTTCTTGAAGAGGAAGAAAAAAAAGCTGAAGAAGGTGTAAGAATTCAAGACATAAGAGATTATTAGAATCGTATCTTCTTTTTTTTTCAGAAAATTATATAAGCTTTTTATAAGCGAAATTTAACTCAGCTTATGGATGTAAGTGATAATTCAGAATCAATTGTTTTGAAAGCTATTAACTATTATTTTCTAAGAAAATTCGAAGAAGGACTAGAAATTCTGAATACTATATCTGATCTACCAAAAAATAAAATCGATATGTGGAAACTTATTATCCTTTCAGAACAAGGAAAAGAGGAGGTTTTAACAGAAGCAAAGAAATTGCATGAAACTGCAAGAGAGGTAGATGACGAATTATTATCTGTTGGTTCATTATGTGCCCAAGCATTCAGTATGATGAAGATACATAAATTCCAGGAAAGTTTGGAATTAACTGAAATAGCAAATAGCATTATATCCAAACAAGATTCAGAGAAGAATATCGAAGTTGAAAGCTTGAAAATATTAGTCCTTATTATATTTGCTTCCTCGTATCTTGGATTAGCTGAATTCCAAAAATCCTCGGAATATTTTGAATTCATTTATAATTCACCATTTATGCAGGATTATCATTGGCATAGAATAAGAGCAGGGTATACAATTCTATTTGCTTTAAGATACAAAGAGAATCAATCAGATTTATTGAGAATAGCTGAGGAAGTTATAACAATCGCACATGAACTCGATATTGGAGATAATATTCGCATTCACTATAGGAATTTAGTAAGAATTCAAATCTTAGCTGAGCAGTATGATAAAGCAAGAGAAACCTATAAAGAAATGTTTTCTTCCTATAAACGATCCTCAATAACTCCCAAAATAATAGAAGAATTCAATCTCGATTTAGAAAAAGTTATTGAAATTTTGAAAGAATCAACAAAGAAGTTTGCTAGTCAACCAATTGTTTTAGATTTACCATCTGATTCTTATTTGTTTGTTGGAGATATTCATGGAGATTTAGAAGCATTAGTACGAACTCTTTCAATTTGGAAGAAAAACTATGAACACATAATTTTCATAGGAGATATAGTTGATTATGGAAATCAGCAATTGGAATGTCTTACTTTAATTACAAATCTTATGCTAGAATTTCCTGAAAAAGTACATGTACTTAGGGGAAATCATGAAACTAAAACTATCTCTAGTTTCTATGGTTTCGCTATAGAAACTCATTTACGTCACAGCAAGGAGATTTATGATATCTCCTTAAAGATGTTCAAGGAAATGCCTATTGCAGCTGTTATAGATGATAGGGTTTTTTGCACTCATGGAGGGATTGGAAGTAAGGAAAACGGAGAAGTTGTGCAACTTCCGGAGATAAGAAATTTCAAGAAAAATGACGATTTAGAAGGAGATATGTTTCAAGTACTTTGGAATGATCCTTCCGAAGATTTTGATGATGAACACAAATTCTTTGGTAGGGGATTGAGAATGACAAAAACTAGAGTATTCGGAAGAAGAGCTGTAGAAGAATTCTGTACAAAATCGGATATTGAAACTATAATTAGAGCACATAGTAGATACGATGATGGATATTCAAAATTCTTTGATGGAAAATTATGGAGTTTATTTTCTTCGAAGTACTGGGATCCTAAAATATCTCCAAAGGTTTTAGGGTGGAAGAAGAATAAATTCAAAATTTATGATTTATGGAATGATACAGAGATCAAAACTGATTTTGTATCCAAATTATTCGAAAAAATAAAGAAATAGAAGAACAATATTAAGTTATATAATAATCAAATATATTTCAAATGCTCTATATTCATTTTTACTTGGTCTTCCAGCTCTAACTAGAGCTTTCTTCTAGCTTAATTTGAGGAAGTATGTTCAACAGATTTCCTAACCTGCTGGTCCATAAAAAGACATATCATGGCTATTATACTTTTCCAACTTATTCCACTAATCTGAAAAATTGAATTACATATTGTGACACTAGTTTATAAATATCGATATTGTTCCTATAATGAATGAAATGAAAAAAAAGGTAAACATTATCAAATCAAATAATGAATTAGAAAAAGAGATAACAGCTTTTATAGAAAAAGAAATAGATACAAATAACATCCTTGGTTTGTCTTTTGCTCTAGTTAACGATGAAGAGATTATTTGGTCTAAAGGTTTTGGATATACTGATCTTGAGAAAAAGGAAGAAGTGACTGCAGATACCTTATTTAGTACTCAGTCTATGGGTAAGTGCTTTACTGCAACTACTTTCTTGATTCTAGCAACTAGAGGAATCATTAATTTGGATGATCCGATACGGAAATACTATCCAGATTTCAGTATAAACACAAAATTTGGTAATCCTGAGGAAGAAATTAGAAAACTCACTTTCAGAAGAATGTTAAGTCATTGGGCTGGTTTTACACATGAAGCACCTCTAGGAAACAATTTCGATGATACACCATGTTCATTCGAAGAGCATATAGAAAGTATAAATAAAAGCTGGTTAAAAAATCCAGTTGGTTCTGAACATTCTTATTCTAACATTGGCGTAGATTTAACAGGTTATGCTATGGGGTTGACAGTAAATAAATCATTTGAGGAAGTGATTAAAGATGAATTATTTACCCCTTTAGGAATAAATAACGCCACTTACAACATTAAGAAAGCCTTACAATCATCTTTTGCACATGGACATAGTGGTTTATACTCCACACCAGATGAACAAGTTCCCATGTTACCTGCAGGAGGTCTTTATATCAGTGCTAAAGAGGTTGCACTGTTTGTCTCATTTCATCTCAATAAAGGAAAAATAGGTAATAAAGAATTCATAAAACCTGAATTATTTGCTGATATGTACAAAATTCAATACAAAGAAACTAAAGAATATGGATACGGATTAGGAATTTATTCTTTAGAACACATCAAAGATTCTCAAGCCTTCGAGCATGGTGGTGGTGGTTATGGATATCAGACAATTATGAAATGGGTACCTGATTACAATATTGGTGTAGTGGTATTAACAAATGATATGAACCACTCTTCTGTCGGGAAAATTGCTAAAAAAACTCTTGAACTATATATCGAACAAAATAATCTTCCACACAACAAATTAATTGAAGCTAAATTATTACAAAGGTTAGAAGGAACATACAAAACTTATAGAATGCCTCTTTTCAATGTGGTTTTTAAGAAAGATAGATTAATCATATATCCAACAACCTATTCTGAAATAGAATTATTTACTCAAGATGCTATCAATTTTGTTACGAAGGGTGGAGAGTCAATCAGTTTTGAACTAGATATGAAAGGAAATCCCAAATCCTTCTATTACGACCATCCACTTTTTCCTTCACAGGTAAAATACAATGATAGTGAAAGAGATGAACAAGGCTATAAAAAGGAAGAATGGAAAGAATCTATTGGAATCTATATTCAAAAGAGTTATGGAAGAGAGTACTATGTAGCTCTAACCATAATTAATGATCATCTCTACTTAATTAATAATGACTGTCTAAAACTACATCACTATAAAGATAATATCTATTTTACGGTGGATGGCGAAGTTGTAATTTTGGAAAAGAATAGAATAATAAATCGAAATATTCCAACAAGAAAGGTAGAATTAAATTTAGATATGATTGTTGAGAAGATAAAACTTGCAGAAGTAAAACATGATAAATATCGTGGAGCTATATCATCAATTGTAAATATTTTATATGTAACTGAAAGTTTTGAAACAGCTCTTGGCTTAATATCTAAGGTGGTCGAAATTGACAAAGAATTCAAAGAAATCTACAGCATATTGGGTAGAAGGACTTATGCTCTTGGGAAATTAGAAGAATCATCAATTTGTTTCGAAACCTTACTAAAAATAGATAAAGAGAATGAAATTGCGAAGAAAATGATGGAAAAAATAAAATCTAGATAAGATGCTTTCTGAAATTTCTTCAAACTTGATATTTGTCTATTTTGAAATCATTGAAATATCTGAAATTAATGATTCATATGTCCTTAATCAAAAATAAGAGTTAGTAAGTATGAAACTCTTTGAATTCATTCTTACACGGTCTTCCTGCACACACCAAAGCCTTCTTCTCTGTAGGTTTGAGTAAGTATGACCAACATATTTCAAGTCCCACAGGTCCATGATAACACATATCGTGTTCATGACTCTTTAGAGCTTCTTGAATCAGGGAATCAACTATTTGACCTTTGTTCTTCTCAAACCAGTTATCCATGAAGACCATTCTCTTGTTAAAGGGAACTTTGAAGAATTCTCTATCCTCCTTTGTAACGAAATCTTGCATCTCAGGTGAATCATAGTGTAGAGAATTAAATGTAAAACCTGATTCTGGATAAGTCACATTTGTCTTCTTTGCGTGTGATTCCACTTTTGCAATAGTGTTCTCATTGTCAACAATAACATAAGTTTCTCCCCAAACTTTGGGTATCTTCTCTAAGAAAGTAACAGCTTCTTTTGTTGTTCTACAATTATCTAGTATCCATCTAGTTGCTATATTTAGAATTATCCCAGGTCCGTTATTCTCGAAACTTGATGATGCTGATGCTAAAGCTACTCCAGCTTCATTTATTCCTCCATATCTTGAAACTAATGGCCAGCTAAAAGTGAAACCCATACTCTTTAACTTCCCTTCTGGTTCTATATAGCATAATCGCAGATTCTCACTCTCTTCCTCCTTCCATTCATGACTGCGAGCTAGTATAGGATTACCACTGGTAGTATGTTCTCCTGAGATTGCAAAAACTAAACATGAAGTTTCAAATCTGTGTGGAGTTAGTTCAAGAGTTATAGGTACATAATAATCTATGCCCAAATGATCTGTAATTCCTTTGAATTCATCAAGTAAATCTGGTGCATATTTCTTAGCAATTTCCTCATATACAAGAGACTTCTTGAGTACTTCTTCAGTGAATTTTGGAGGATAGCTTTTATCTTTTTCCAGCGCTTTCCCTAATTGAAGACCTATCTCATAATAAGAGCCCTTAGCTTCTATTTTCTTCATATTATCAAATCCTTAATTCAACTGTTTTTACAGTTAAAACTATTATAAGAATTTAGTATATAATTAATTCAAAGGATAAGAAAGTCTAAGAAAAAAAGGTATAAAGGAGAAGAAATTTCGTTAATTTATTTACTTCTGATATAGAATCATTTTGTAGGGGCTAGCAACAAAATTATATGTCTGACCAGTTTAGATTCATACAGATTTCAAATGGAAGTATTGGATAAAGATCAATTTATCTCCTATCTTAAAGATGCTATAAATCTTATAGATGAAGCTGTAACATTAGGTAAAGAATTAGCTGAAAAAAATTTTAACAAACTCGTTTTTGTTGGTTGTGGAGCTCCTTATCGTATTATGTCATCTATTACTTATTGGATCGAGAAGAAGTGCATTCAAACTCGTGCTTTTTCTTATTATCCCGCAGAGTTAATAAATCAAGATCCTAGCTTCATAGATGATCATACTGTTGTAATCTTGGGATCATATTCTGGAACAACTCAAGAAATTGTTGAAGCTGCCAAATTTTGCAGTAAGAAAACATGTTATACACTAGGAATTACTAGACTAGCTGATTCCCCTTTAAGTTTGAATGTACAGAGAGCATTACTTTTTGGAGACACAAAACTTGGTGATTATTCTAGATTTATTGTTACAAGTGCTTTAGTGAGTGGATTTCTAGTAGTTTTTGAACCTGAAAACTGGGATATTCATGATAAACTACTCTCTTCTTTACAGAATTTGCCAGAAGCTCTGTTTTCAGTAATAAAGCAATCTAAACAACAGATTATCGAAGTTACAAAACAGATTGCTTCAAAGAAATCGATGTTCGTCATTGGAGCAGGTCCAATGTTTCATTCTGCATATATTCTAGCTTTTAATTCTTTCATGGAAATGCAATGGATTCATGTCACACCTATACACGCTGCTGAATTTTTTCATGGACCATTTGAACTTGTAGATGTTTCTTTTCCTGTTATCAATCTTATTGATGAAACAGATCATAGAGAAGAAGCAGAGAGAGTGAAGAGATTTGGAGAAAATTACTGTGGAGGATTCATCAATTTTGACTCTAAAGATTATGAATTAAAAGGTATAGATGCTGTAATTAGACCTTATTTCTCAGTTATTGTTCTAGATGCAGCTACTAGAAGATTAATGGATTACTTCGCAGAAGCTACAGGTCATGATAAATCCATTAGAAGGTATATGGGAGAAGTTGAGTACTGATGTTAAAAATAGCAGGACTAGGGAATAATACCGTGGATAAGTATGTAAATCAAGGGATGATGTACCCAGGTGGAAATGCAGTTAATGTCGCAGTTCTTGCGAGAAGATACGGATTAGAAACTAGTTATGTTGGATGGCTTGGTAATGATATTTATGGTAAGTTAATTCTTAATTCTTTAGAAGAAGAAGGTGTTGATACCACTTATACACATGTTAAAGAAGATGTTACTAACTATACTGAAATTTATCTTAGTGATGGGGATAGAAAATTTGGTAAAGTAAGACAAGGAGCTAGTTCAATGTTTAAGCTTAGTAGTTCTGATGTGGAATTTTTATCAAAACATAATCTCATTCATACAAGTTATTATAGTAGAATGGAACCATACTTAGATAAGCTTTCAAAACTAGATTCTGTAATTTCCTTTGATTTTACAGATGAATTTACTACAAATTATATAAACGAGAATATACAATATGTTGACATTGGGACTTTTTCAATTTCAGATAAGAAAATTAATGATATGAAATCATTTATGGAGAAACTTTACTCTAAGGGCCTTAAAATTGTGATCTGTACTGAAGGTAGTTCCGGATCATATTTATATGATGGTCGATTTTACTTTCAACCAATAGTTGAAGCAGAAATAATAGATACTTTAGGAGCTGGTGATGGTTTTATTGCTAGATTTTTAGTAGAATATCTTAGGAAAACAAATATCAAAGAAGCCTTAAAACGAGCGGCTATATCAGCTGCAGAAGTATGCCAATATCATGGGGCATTTAATCACGGAACTCCGATTCCCTCAAATGATATGTGATTCAATTCCAGTTTATTCTTGAGATAAAAATTATACTACTAACATTCTTAGAAACTTTCCTAAGTGCTTTAGAATTATTTTTCAGCATGTTGAAGTATAAAAAAGCTTCCTTCAACAGTGTTCAATAGATATTTTCATAGAATCATCTTTATTGAAGAGTTGGTTGATACTAATTTGATATTGTTGCATATAGTGCTAAGTGTTCAAAAATAAAGGAGAAGGAAGAAAATGCTACTTTCTTTTTCTGAAGAGTGCGATCATTATTACAGAGATGAATATTGGGAAGAAAATTGTTTTATCTGTTTCATTAAGATTGATTTCAAAAGAATCTTGAATTGATGGAGATTCAATATTGTCTCCTGTATAAGTCAAAGTTTCAAGTTTAATTACATCATCTTTAACTGATACATTCACATAATGGTATTTATCGAAATAAACATCACCTTCTATTGCTAGACCAGTTTTTTCAGGATCATACAAAGGTGCTCCTGATCCTCCTGTAACTACATGTGTTATATCGTCTCTTGTTGTCCTATAGTAATAATGATCATGTCCAGAAAAGACTAAATCTACTCCATATTCTATAAAAATAGGTTCTAAAACTTTACTTATTTCTTGAGCATTCTCTACTCTATAAGTGCTTCGTATAGAATACATCGGTCGATGAAATAGAGCAATTGTGAAGTTAGAGTTATCATTAGATAAATCATCAATTATCCAGTTTTTTTGTTCTGTAGTAATATCGAAGAAGTAATCATCATCATCCCAGAATTCTTCTGTATTTATTACAATAAAGTGTATTTGATTAAAATCGAAACTGTAATATCTTTCATTTCCAGGCATTTCTACATTTGCCATGTAAGTTGAGAAATTAGTTTGAGACGGACCATAAGAACCATCTTCAAGCCTATAAGTATATATTTCATGATTCCCTACCGCATAGTAGAATTTAACATCATTCTGAACTGCTAAATCTATATCTTCATAATAACGATCCCAATCTAATTGTTCCCCTCCACTTTGAACCATATCACCTGAGTGTAGAATGAATTCCATGTTTGGATTGTTTTCCACAACATCATCTATTATAGCTTCTCTAAAGGGATTTGATTCATTTTCATACCAATTTCTAGAATCACCTAAAGCGATAAAATACCATGGATCTATTGACTCATTTTGTGCTTTTACATTGAATTCTCCTGATTGTACAAAAGATGAGAACGAAGTTACAACCAGAACTAGTATCATTAATTTTATTGATTTACTTCTCATATTATTGATTCCCTCTTCTTTACAATTAAGGAATTTTATTCTATATGGTTAAGAATTTTACTATAACACTACTAGACAATATCCTATACTCATTAAATAGAAAAGAAATAGAAGAGAGTTATTAAGCTCTCTTTCTTTTCCTTACCAAAACTACAAATGCAATAATTGGAAGTGCAAATAGAGCAAACCAAGAAGAATTAACACCACTTGCATCATCTATTCCTATAACAGGATCATGAACAAGCTTGTTTTCATCACCATAATTAGGATATACTAAGAATAAATTGATGAATTCTTTTGCAAATTCTTTACCTTTTCCAAAATCATTGTCAAAACCGTAACTTGCAGACGAAGCAGTGCATTGTACAGTCTCAATATATGTACCATTTTCATCGAAAACATCAGCTTCTGGGGTCCAGGCAAAATAAGCTCTTCTATCATCACCATCAAGAAATTCTACACCATATCTCCCAGGTTCAGTTGAACGATTTGTTCTATCTGATTCAGTTTCATTTATTTTGTAACCTTCTTCTGGAGCGTTGACTCTTTCTCCTTTTCTTACTCTATGCCTATATTGCATTTCATGAATTTTAACATGCAAAGCTAATCCTGTTGCTTCAGGGGAGAAAACCCAATTATTAACTATAATATCGAATTTAATTTCAGATAATGCCTTAGCTTCATAAGTAACAGTTTCATCATCTAGAGTTTCAGTTATTATTGTATCTTCAAGATAGATATGATAAACAAATGTAATTGTTGCACCATCTGCAAGAGCTGATGATGTTTGAGTGGCCATAATATGATTTGGATCTCCTGTATCTTCTTCTATTTCTAATGTCCATTCAACCGCACTTGAAGCAAGATTATATATCTTACCACCAAGTTCTTGTCTATTATCTATTACTAAGTCATCACCGAATAATTCAGCTAAATAATAAAAGCCCACATGAAATAGCGCTGTTTGTCTTCTTTTCTGATTCATTTGTGTTGACCAGAAAAATATATCAGGTTTACCAGCTAGTAATTTTACTTTAATATCTGGAGTCTCAATGAAGACTGATCCTTCTCTATTTTCTATTTTCCCTTCTGGTGGTTGTGCAATTGTTGGGGGAAGGGAAGACAAAACGAATATTGCAATCAGTCCGACTATGAAAAACTTGTATGTTGTTTTCATTTTATCACCATACTATTAGTGCAGAGGGTTATTAATGAAGAATCGGTTTTGCGGCGGTTTGAGACGAGTTGGCAACAGTTGGCAACGATTTGAAAAACTTCCAACTTCGATATCAAACCTGATTTAGCGGGTTGATGATCGAGGACAAGTTGAAACTTATCTAGAGCTTGATTACTTTGATAGGAACGCTCAATTAATAACAAATAGCATCCAATAGGAGTTTCTTTTAAAAAAAATCTTTTCTTTCTTTTACTCTATAACTGTTCTACCATCATCGGTTAGATAAACTACATAAGTTCTCCCCCATTTTTCTCGTCTAATCAATCCTCGCATTTCGAGAGGTACAAGATTACGAGAAACTTTTGATTTTGAGAAACCTGTTGTGTCACATAGATCTCTTTGTGAAATTTTTCCTTCTTTCTCATAAACTATCTTTATCAGAGCTTTCTGTGTATCTGTTAAAAGAGTTCTTCCCAGTTTTTTCATAGCTTTCTTTTCTCTGTACCTAATCAGCCATGAAGTTCCACTTATTCCTAGAAATATACCTGTAAATATTCCCATTAAGAACACATTGAAAGATGATTTAAAGAAGGGTTCATCAGTTTCTGGAATTATAGGCTCATCGAATCTTAGTAAGAAAAATGGTTCAGAAGCTTGACTTATATTATTATAAATCCATGATATAACAATTCTATTCTTTATTAGAATTTGAGTTGCATTAGCAGGATAAAATGGTGAAATTCCTTCACTCTCATGAATAAAACTTAGTTCGGGTAAAATCATTGACATTGCATATTTTCTTGTATAGTGAGATATAGTTGAGTAAAACTCGAATGAATAAAAGGAAGGTTCACTTTCAGTTAAAATCAATTCTGTGTCAAGATTGTAGCTTATGCTGAAGATGGATGTATCGTTTTGCTCCAATGGTGTTCGAAAGTCTACAGATACAAAATGTGTTTCATTAGAAACAGGAATCCAGTCATAATCCAACGCTCCTTCAACATCCTCAACAACTAGTGTATTTAGCGAATGATTTAGCCACAGATCTACAGAGGATGTAATTGTTGTGTTCAAATTCTGAATCGAAAAAGTTTCAGTTACTATTAATGATTGAGGAGAGTAAATATCAATTTCAGTTTGATGAGATCTTACTAGTAAATCATTAGATTGAGATGGTTGTATCTTTTCATTTGTATCAGAAGTTTTTGCATTAATCATTCCTGAGATTAAGGATAATATTAGAGATAAAATAAAAATAAGTTGTAGAACTCTCTTTAAAGCAATGCTGGATTTCAAGATATAGGTCTTTTGACATTCAACTAAAAAAGAATTTCCATATTATCGAGGATAGTAGAAATAAAAGAAAAAAAGAGTAATTTTTATGTTTAGTCACCCGTAGTTGAATCATCAGTTGGTGCTATTTTTCCTTTTTCTCTCTCTGTTTGAGTTCTCATACCATCTCGCAGGTATTCTTCAGCCCATTTTTTCCTTTCTTCATCTTTTGGTACTTTTACGAAGTAGACTATAATCAGTCCTATAATTAACAAAACTAATAAGAACATCAGACCTACGGAATATGTTCTGTAATCAGTTCCTCTAGCATCAAATATTGGATAGAAGATAGCAATTATACCTCCCCATATGAAAATAGCAGCAGCAGCATTCATCCGACCAGCTATGTATGAAAAACCTACATATTCTCCTACTTTGTCTGGCGGTGCAAGTTTCAATATCATTACTCTTTGCACAACCCAAGTGGAACCTAATCCAACTCCAACTCCAATCATCATGAATAAACACAGGATGAATAGCAGATTGAAGCCAACATCAATGTTCTTTCCTCCAAACCAAATAGCGCAAATACCACAGATGAAACCTACAAAATATAATCCTGCAACAGACCATATAGTTGACTTTGGTCCAATTTTATCTCCTAACCAGCCTATTAATGGGATAATGAAAATTGCAAGCGCTACTACTGGTATCTCAAGAATCAATGATTGAGATTCACCAAAACCAACTGCATCCCGCAGTACATTAAGTAGTACCAGATTTGCCGTGTTAGCAACATCTACTATGAAGAAGTAACCTATTATGAATTTGAACATCTCTTTGTGTTTTCGAACATCTCTAAAAGTTCGATAAAGCTGTCCAAAAGAATCACTCATGAGTTCCTTGAATTTAGGCATTTTACCTTTTCTTGTTTTCTCTTTTGAGAAAAAGAACGGTATCATAAATACTATGAAAAGTAGTACCGTCAGTATGTATGTCCAAGGAACATCATAATATCCATATTCCAATGGAATTGCTTCACCAAATTCATTTACAGCATTTGGATCTGCGTTTGGTTCTCCCCATTTCCATGCTGCTAAGAGTGTTATGCCTAATGCAGGGATTATACTTATCCAACCTAATCCCATTGCGACACCTGACGTTTTTCCTATATCTTTTTCAGCGGATAATGCAGGTATCATTGCATCATAAGCTGATAATGCAGCCCAGTAAGCAAGATTTGCTAAGATAAATAACGTCATAACGATTGCTATATTTTTCCGTATCCAGAATAAAGCTGTAGAAATTAGTGTAACACCTGTGATAGTTATAACAAATGGTTTTTTCCTTCCTGTTCTATCTATCATAGCTCCTATTAAGGGTATTAGAGCAATTACTAGAATTTGGCTTAATGCTTGGATTGTAGTAAAAACCATATAAGCTTGATCATAACTCATTCCCCGTTCTTTTTGTCCTATAATTTGGATATACCTAAGTATAATCGTTGATTGAATAATTTGCGAATAAACAGTATTTGCAATATCATAGAACGAAAAGAGTAAAACATTTTTTTTACTTGTTTTTTCAACCAAACTCATGATTAACGTTCCGTTACTCACAGACTATCTTATAAATTTACTTGTAAAAAATGCTTAAATTGGAATATTTATCGTTCATAAATTAGTTTAGAAATACGTTCTGTAAATTCCATCACTCCTGGTTTTGTGTGATAATATTCATAACTAGGTACGTCCACAATCGTACTGTTCTCAATTAGTTCATGTACTTCTTGAACTGATTCTAAGTGATGATATTTATCTCCCTTTGTAGTTATTATATAAACTGGACATTCTATTGCGTTAAAGTCCTCATCTGCAATATAATTATGGATTCTAATACATCTTTTCCATCTCCTAACATCAATTTTCTCAAGTCTTTTATAGAATACTTTTCTCTGAAATCCCTCAGCTACTTTGTTTCTTAGATACTTTCTTCCTACAAATTTACCAACTATATCTACAATGTTGGATGGAAGAATTATTGCTAGTTTAAGTAAAAACTTTGGATTTCTAGGTTTTACTGATGGTCCAGCAAAAAAACAGCATTTTGGGTCAATTAATCTTCTTCTTAAACTATTAGCAATATAAGAAGCTCCGATGCTTGATCCGAAAAGTATCAGTTTTTCTTTATCAATTTTGAAATAATGCGCAACTTCAGCTATGTCCAGAGCTATCCTTTGAACAGTGCACTTTTTCTTTTTGTTTAGTTTCACAGTTTCTTTATCTCTTGGATCTAAAACGATTAAATTAAACTCTTTATTCAACTCATCCCACAAATCTGTCCAGGAGTAGACACCAGATCCAAATCCTTGAATAAAAAGGATTGTAAATTTATTAGAATCTTTCTTATCAATAGAATGATAACAGAATATTTCCTGTTCATCAGACATCAGAATGTATTCTTTAGTTGCATTTTCTAGGAAAAGCATTTCTTGTGGATATTCATCTTCGAACGTCAAGGATTTCAACATCTTACAGCAATGTATAGTGAATTCTGTATCGCTTTTTAATAAAGTTAATTGACATGCGGGGAGATAGTAACTTGAACACTTTCTGTTCCTAATGAGTGAATTACTACCGGAGGTATTTTCCAATAATGAACATCTTTGATTGACATAACTTTCCCAAGTTCCTCTTCTATTGTCTTAAAATGATGAGTATTATTTACATCACTCAAAAACAAATCATACTCAGTTCCCTCTTGAGCTAATTCTTCTAGTCTTTCATATACTTTTTGTAAAGCACTTTTGTTTCCTTTTCCTGCTCCTCGGCTTTGGACTCCTTCATCGAGGATAACCTCAAACATAGGTTTTAGTTTCATCAATTTTGATATCACATTTAAAGACATTTTTTTCTGGATTTTTCCAGTTTTGAATAGAGCTTCAAAAGATTGGGACATTCCCAATGTATGTGTATGTTGTTTTAGTTTATTTAATTCCTCTATAACTTCTGAAACGTTTCTTCCCTTCTTAAGTAGTTTTACTGCATTTAAGACAAGAGCTCCTTGACTTGCTGTGCTTAATCCACATTCATAGAGTGTAACATTAATTTTATCATTAATTTTTTTCGCAGCTACTTTCGCAGAATTGTATTGATTTGATATTGTAGGAGAAACACCGATGTAGAATATTTCTTTATATCCTTCCTTTATTGCTTGTTCAAAGATATCCAAAGCATGTTGTGGACTACCAATTGATGTTTTTGGGTAAGGATTAAAAAGAGGTATTTGCTTAATGAAATCATTTCTATCTATTTCGCTTAATTCTTTGTAATCTTTCTCATCGATTATCATTAAACTCTCTAGATAACCAATATTTTCTTTCTTCATGAATTCCATTGGAAGACATGCATGTGAATCTGTAACTATCTTCACTTTCATGTGTCGTAACAAAAATGGATTTTTAAAAGACTTGACAAATACTCTTCTCAAAATAATCGGAAATGAGTTTCATAAAAAACATTGCTCAATTTCTATTTTCATATAATTACTTCTTAAAAAATGTCTCCTCAATATATCCTTTAATCATTTCACTGAATTTCTCTACACCAGGCGGATGATGCATAAACAAATAATCAGGGACATCTACTATAGTTGCATGAGGGAGTAGTTTTTTGATTGTTTCTGAAAATTCGATTAAATGCAATTTATCGTTTGGATCTTTTGTTACCCAAGTGGGACATTTTATTTTTGAATAATCTTCAGATGCATCCCATCTAGATGTACTGAGAGTTTTCTTCCATCTCATACCATTAGCCCTTTCAATAAAGTCGAGATATGCTTTTCGTTGAAATCCTGGAGGAACCATCATTTTCACCCATGTTTTCACAATCAGTTTTCCAGGAAATCTCATCATAATTGAGGGTAAGATATAAGCTAACCACAAAACTTTCCTTGGCAGAATAAATTTTAGAGATGGACCTATTAAAAGAGTTCCTGCTGGATTAATCCAACCTTGAGCAAGAGCTCTCCCTTCCATGCTACAACCAAAACTTGCACTTATTATGAATAATTTTTTTTGATCGAAATTGAAATGATCTATTACTTCCTTAATATCATAACCTAAAGTATTCATATCTCCTTTGTGTTTCCATTTTACTTTAGAAGTATCCTTTTCCCTTGAATCAAGAACATAGAAATCATAATCTAGATAGAGTTCATCCCAGAGATCTGACCAACTGAATATCCCAGTTCCATATCCCGGTATAAATAGGATTTTTGGTTTTTCTGAATCAATGCTATTTTTGGTAAAAAAACAGAGAAGCTCAGCTCCATCTCGCATTTTTATATATTCTTTCTGTGATTCTTTCCAGAACAGTTCAGATTGAACATAATTTTCCACATCTTGGATATTTACATCATTCATTTTGTTAATTTTCTCCAATTAGTGATAAATATGTTTTTCTTCATAAATTTGAGGTTTAAATATTTTTGAAGCGAAGAACATAAATGGTAAAGAAAATGTCAGTGTTAAGGCGATCATACCAAAGAGGATGAAGAAATAATTAAGATATGGATCAGCATAGAAATGACAAATTATTAAATTGTTTCCGCACAATTGTTGTAGTATTGAATCAACAGTCAAATACATGAAAAATAATCCAATAATAGAGAAGATAGTTGCATTCCTATATATTGGTATTTTCTTATTCCATTGTGTTTTACCAGGAATCAATTTGTTTTTTCCTATTAAGCCTTTAAATGCAGGAATTAGGAAGAATGGTGCTGTCAGACTTCCGAAAGTTAGGAAAAATGGAACATGATATAACTTTAATGGAAAAGTTGCTGATTTCATTGAGTATAGTGTTGTTGCTGTAATTGTAGCAAAATAAATTATGAATGTTAATGATAAAATTACTATTAGCCAAAGCTGTCCCAACCACCATGCTCTAACCAATGGAATCTTTGCGAAATATAGAATCGAATAAATGATTCCTAGAAAATAAAAAGATGTAGCAGCTACTACCAACAAAGACGAAAAGATAATATCGATTGCTTGTCTAAATCGGATTCTTCTTTTTATGACTCCTTTAAACAGAGACCAACCATGATCATAAATTGCTCCAGATTGACCTGTAAACCATCTAAAAAGTTGACTAATTTGATGAGAGATAGTTTCAGGTACTAAAGACATAGCTCCTACTTCATCAAGGAAATAACCTTTCTTCCCTGCTTTGATTATATGCACTGATTGATCAAAGTCTTCAGTCATTTGTCCTTCAGGTATAGGATAAGCATACTCTCGTCTAAACACAACTGAGGAACCACAATAAAGAACTGTACCTATCTCTCTTCTAGCATTCGATGAACAGAAGGTTTGCATTAAACTCATTGCTTCCCAAACATGTAAAAGATTAGTCACATTTCTGAAACCAAACTTCGCTTGGATAAATGCAAATTCTGGATATTGTTCCATAATTGCTACAAATTTCTCTAAAATATCTGGTTTTGGGATATGATCTACGTCGAAGAAAGCAAGTAATTCTCCATCCGTTTTTGGAATTACAATATTTAACATTCCAGATTTGAAATTGTCATTTGTTTCAAAATAGTAGGTGAAATTATGTTTCTCTGTCACATCTTTACATGCTGCTCTTAATTCCTCATCCTTACTATCATCAGCTACCCAGAGATCAAAATTCTTGTAAGTTTGTTCCTTGAAACCAACTAGAGTTTCTTCAAGAACAAATGCTTGCACGTTGTGGATTGGAACAATTACAGATATCTTTGTTTTTCCAGAGATTTTCCCTAAATCATATGGAACTTCTCCTACTCTTAATACACCATCAATTAATTGTATAGCAAAATACAGAGCAAAAAAGAATCCTACAACTTCAAGGATTAGAGCTATGACGTTAAAGGCTAATCCCGATGCATTTAGTTTGTCTGTTCCAATATAATTAATGCTCCCTCTATCCGCTATATTGATAATTGACCAAATAAAATAGGTTATAATAAAACCATAGAAAATATAACCAACAATATGATTAATTTTACTCCAAATGATTCTTTTCTGCATTAGTTTCTAATTCATTGTATGTTTATTTAAACTTTGATAAATAGATTAAACTAGAACTACCAAGACTAAAGTTATTAATGTTGGAAAAATTTTATCTTAGAGCAGAATGACAATCCCTGATGATCACCCAAGAGCTAATTCTCTTAAAACCAGAGAAAAAGTAATAGAAGGAATGCATGCCAAAATTGTAGCAGAAGCTGGTTTAATTGCGCATGGTAGAGGAGAGGCCTTTGATTATTTAATAGGTGAAAAAACACCCTCTAATGCTTTAAACCAAGAAAAAGCAGCAGTAGCAATGATTCTTCTTGCAGAAAATCCAGTGATTAGTATAAATGGAAATGTTGCGGTTTTATGTCCAGAGGATTTGATACTTCTCTCTGAACTAACTGGAGCTCCTTTAGAGGTTAATTTGTTTTATAATAGAGCTGAAAGAGAGAAAATTGTTGCAAATAAACTACTAAATTTAGGAGCAGAACAAATCCTTGGAATAGACGCGGAATATCAAACTTCAATCCCTGAACTAACCCATTCAAGAAGAGTTGTCGATAGAAGAGGAATTTATTCAGCTGATGTAGTTTTTGTACCTTTAGAAGATGGAGATAGAACCACAGCTTTGAGAAAAATGGGAAAAAAAGTTATTACAGTCGATTTGAATCCTTTATCTAGAACTTCTCTCTGGGCAAATGTAGCTATTGTAAATAACGTAATTAGGGCAATTCCAGAAATGATTGAAATTGCAAAGGAATTGAAAGAACAAAAACAAGCTGAATTAGAAAAGATAATCAATGTTTTTGATAACAGCGAATCATTAAAAATCACTTTGACTTTCATTTCAGAGAGATTAGAGAAACTAGCAAAGGATGAGCTAAAAAAACTGAAAAATATCGATTAGAGATGAGACAATGGTAGTCAGAAATAAAATAACAATCAAAGAATTTCAGAAGATGAAGGATGAGGGAGAAAAGATAACTATGATTTCAGCCTATACATTCCCAATAGCCAGGATACTAGATGAGGTTGGTATAGACTCTATTTTGGTAGGAGATTCTCTAGGAATGACTGTACTAGGGTATGAAAATACTTTGGAAGTTACTGTAGAGGACATAATAAGACACAGTCAAGCAGTATCTAGAGGATCTAAAAGATCTTTGATAATTGGTGACATGCCTTTCTTATCATTTGGTGTTAGCATTAAAGAGACAACAATTAATGCAGGAAGATTAGTTAAAGAAGGTAGATGTGAAGCAGTGAAATTAGAAGGTGGGAGAGAAAGAATTGAGGATGTTAAAGCAATCAAAGCAATTGGTATCCCAGTTCTTGGTCACATCGGATTAACTCCTACATACATAAACATGTTTGGTGGTTTCAAGGTTCAAGGAAAAGAAGAAGCAGCTGCGAAACGACTTATAGAAGATGCAAAAATGCTAGAGGAAGCTGGTATTTTTGGTGTTGTTCTTGAATCTATACCTTGGAAACTAGCAAAAGAAATATCTGAGAATCTCTCGATACCTACTATTGGAATTGGAGCTGGAGAATTCTGCGATGGCCAAGTTCTTGTCGTTGATGATTTAATTGGATTAACTCCTATTTTAAAACCCAAATTTGTAAAAAAATATTCTAATGTTCAAGAAGTTATCAGAAAATCAGTTCAAGAGTACAACAAAGAAGTGAAAGAAGGTGTTTTTCCTTCTGAAGATCAAAGATATGATTAATCTATAATTTTCTAACTGCAGAAAAACATAATTCTTCCTTGATTAAACCATCTATTTTCGGAAGATTCGAATCATCTTTGTAAAGGAGAAAAATTCCATTTCCTAGCATTATCTGCCCAACTAAGATATCTTCCGTTTCCAGATTTTTCATGTATTCAATTATCTGAGGAGTTGCAAGAAAGGAGGAAATAGAAAACTGTTGTGAGACAGTAGCGAAATTTCTTATCGTTGGTTCAGCAATTAAATTCTCGATTAGCACTCTACCAACATTGTTAATCTTCTCCTTCCAATTAGGATTTCTGATTACTGATTTAGTAGCTATTTCACCAAAAGAAAGAGTAGCTATTTTATATCCATTTGTGATTAGATTTTTAGCATCTCCGATAAAAGGCGCTCCTTCTCGAGTTCTTATTTCATACCCTCCCTGATATAGTGCAAGGATATCACCAAGTCCCCCTCCTTCATTGATTTCAGCTATATGAGCTACTCCATACAGATACTTATCAGTTATTTCTAAATCAAGGAATTCTCTTAAAGCAAAGGAACATCCAAGAGCTCCTGAGGCACTAGCTCCAAATCCACAAGAAAGAGGCACATCAAAATCATGGTAAATAGAAATACCAAAATCTGATTCTCCCCTATTTTTTTGTAAAACTAGAATTTGATTAAGAACGTTATTTGTTACATTCGCTTTCTCTTTTTCCACTTCTTCTTCATTAAAATAGAAGTGATGTTTTTTGTCATCGGAATATTCAATTAAGGTTTTTGCTCCTCTCGATATTGAAAAGCCTGCACCTTGAGAACCTCGATAAAGAGGATCTGGATGTTCATCATGAATTGTAAAAATTCCTGAAATGTGAGATGCTACCCAATATTTAGACATAAAATCACCCTAAGTCAAAGTCCTTAATTCTATTATCGCTAATTCTCTAGGCATACTTTCTTCAGACATCTGCTTGATTATTTCAGTTAGTTTTCTGTTTATTGGAGTAGCAATGTTTTTCTCTCTTCCTATCTCAACAATTTTTCTATTGAGTGTATCTATTTCTGTTTTAACTCCTTTTTCAATATCTTGAAGCATAGAGCACTTATGATCCGATGTTTGCTTTACAATTGCATCAACTAAATCATACGCTTCATCAAAAGTAATTGCAATTTCATCTTTGATTGTCGTCAATATCTCATAAATAATATTATGTATAATTGTATTCAAGATTCTATCTTGTATTATTTCTCCGTTTTTCAAACCTGTGATTGCTCCTAAAGGTAATACTGCACAATTAACTATACTTTTTAACCAAATATCCTTTAGAATATCATTTGAAATTTTAATATTCAAACCAATATCTGTCAGAATGTTGTTCCAAAACTTGATCACTTGATCATTTTGATGATTTACTCCTCCGATTCTTGTTTCACCAATATTAGCTTCGACTGCTAAATTCTCTTTTTCTCTGATAGCTGCAAGTGAAGTTAAAGCTCTAGTCACTATAAATTGGTTATCGTTTTTCAAGAAAGGTTCTTCAATTTTAATACCATTTTGAAACAAAAGAATAGATGAATTAAAAGAGAGATTGGAACCTATCTCTTCAACAATTTCTCTGTTAGCCCAGGATTTAGCTGTAATGATACAAATATCGAATTCCATATCTTCTGGTAAGATAGAGTAAATCTCACAGTTCTGTAATTGAGGAATCTCTTCATCTGCTAATTTTACGGATAAACCTTGGTTCTGGATTAGTTTTGTACCCTTTTCTGTTGATAGACAAGTTACTGTGTATTTCTTCTTGTTGAACCTAGCTAGCATTACTGAACCAATTGCTCCCAATCCAACTAGAAGAATAGATGAATCTTTACTCACAGTTAAAATGAGAATATAGTAATTAAAAGGTTTTTTCGAAAAAATGGAAAAATAAAAGGAAAAAGAGAGAAAATATGATATTATTAGTCTCTTTTTACATGATGATCGAAATTGAAATCATTTTTGTAACCCTTATATTTATCAATTAAAGCGGCTGTTTGATCTTCTTCTTCAACTTGCTCTTCTAGGAACCAGAGTAAAAGTGGATAAGCACTTAATTCCTTTTCTTCTTGAGCTACTTGGTATAAATGATGAATTCTTTTAGTAATGTATTTTTCATGTTCATATGCAGCTTCAATGATTTCTAGGATATTTTCATAATCTCTTTTTGGTTCTTTTAGTGCTTCATAATTCACTGAACCACCTGTCTCAAGTATATAATTTACAAACTTCATTGCATGTTCGTATTCTTCTCCAGCTTGTTTATTGAACCAATTTGCAAGATTGTTCAGAGTTCGTTCTGCAAACCATGCGCTCATTGCAAGGTAAATATATGCTGAATCAAGTTCTTCTCTTACTTGATCATTAAATTCTTTGTTTAGTTTTTCTCCAATTTGTGCCATTTAGAATCCCTCTAAATAGTAATTACATCTAACTCATCTCCTAAATTTAAAAAGTTATGCGTATGTGCATCTTTTTCACACACATTTGTAAAAAATATCTTATAGCCATAAATTTATTTTTATCTATATTTTCCTTTTTACATGTCTCATCCTTCACAAGGTATAGTAGGTACATTAGGTAATGAACTAGAAGGTAAAGTAATTCTTCATTGTGTTACTAGTTCAATTTCATGCTTTTTAGCTCCCCAAATTTCTCGAAAACTTATGAGATACGGAGCTAAAGTCATACCAGTCTTATCTACAGAAGCTGCAAAGTTTATTGATCCTATGATCTTTGAGTGGGCTACTGGAGAGAAACCAATCACAGTAATTGAAGGGCAGGTTGAGCACGTAAAATATGCAGGTCTTTCTGAGGATAAAGTTGATCTTGTATTATTAGCGCCAATTACTGCGAATTCTCTGTCAAAAATAGCTAATGGAATCATGGATACAACTGTAACATTAATTGCAGGAACTGCTTTAGGAAACAAAATCCCAATGATTATGGTTCCTACTATGCATGAGGTTATGATGAACAATCCTGCTATAATTGAAAATATAACAAAGCTAAAAGAAATGAAAGTAACATTTATCTCTCCGAGAGTAGAGGAAGAGAAAGCTAAAATCCCAGAAGATGAAGAAATAGTAGAGGTATGTTTAAGACAACTATACAATAAATCTCTGAAAAACAAGAAGATTCTAGTTACTGCAGGACCAACTAGAGCATATATTGATGGGATCAGATTCATAAGTAATCCATCAAGCGGAAAGATGGGGTATTCAATTGCTTTAGAAGCTTGGAGGAGAAGTGCGGAAGTAAAACTAGTTTATGGTTCTTCGCTATTGGAACATCCACTAATTCTTGAGAATACCGTAAATGTGGATACAGTAAAAGAGATGTACGATGAAGTGATAAATCTATTAGAAACAGAGCAATATGATTATGTTATACTAGCAGCAGCTATGAATGATTTTGAATTAGAGAATGTATTGGATAAGAAAGTATCTTCCTCAGAATCGCTGGAATTAAAACTACAACCAACGAAAAAATTAGCAGATAGGATTAAAGAAATATCTCCAAATTCGAAACTAATTTTGTTCAAAGCTGA
>JABLTJ010000039.1 GCA_013166775.1 Promethearchaeati archaeon | reverse complement strand
ATTACAACAGTAAATTTAGCTTTTGTGAAATATTCTTCAATTATTGGGTGTAAGGGATAAATTTGTTTGAAATGAAGAAAAGCAATTCTATTCTCTTTGAGATGTTCAAGAGCTTCATAAATGATATTGAAAGTTGATCCCCAACCTATTATCAAACCTTCATAATCGTCTTCACCAATAAAAACAGGATGAAGAATTTCTTTTTTAATCTGATTCAGTTTCTCTTTTCTTTTAGCAACCATTTTGTTTCTCATATCATGATTTTCCGTTATTCTTCCCATCTCATCATGTTCATCACTATCAACTGCAACAAATCCTTTACCAAAACCAGGAATTCCTCTTGGGGAGATTCCGTTTTCAGTTAATTTGTACCTCTTATAATCTTCTTTAGTCTCAATTATATGATATTCGTTTTTGAGATTGTCAAGATTCACTTTTTCTAAATCATAAAATGAATCGACGTAATATTGGTCTGTGAGAATAAAAATTGGAACTTGATACTTATCAGCTAAATTGAATGCTTTGTGAGTTAATTCAATACCTTCCTCAATTGTTCCTGCAGCTAATATTATTCGGGGAAAATACCCATGACCTGCATATAAGACATATTCAAGATCTCCTTGTTCAGTTCTAGTTGGGAGTCCAGTAGCTGGACCTGGACGTTGGGCAACATGGATTACTACAGGAGTTTCTGTCATTCCTGCAAGACTCAAAGCTTCATTCATGAGAGCAAAACCTCCACCGCTAGTTGTTACCATCGCTCGTGCTCCTGCATATGAAGCACCAAGAGCCATATTAAGTGCGGATATCTCATCCTCTGCTTGATCAACAACAATTCCAAACTTATGTGATACACTACTTAGATAAGTAAGAACACCAGTAGAAGGACTCATTGGATAACTAGCAATAAAGTTACATCCCCCAGCTATAGCTCCGATACTAATTGCTTCAGATCCATCTAGAATAATATTATTTGAAAGATCATCCTCTGGTTCTATTTCAACCTCAATTACTTTTCTAACTTCTAAATCCTTTCCAATTTCGAGACCTTTTTTCATAGCTTTGATATTATTATCAATAATTTCCTGGGATTTACGACTAAATTGAGTTCTAACTTTATCAATAGCTAGATCATCTTCAATATCCAATATACCAACCAACATACCTGTTGCTATAACATTAGAATAGATTTTTCCTCCCATCTCCTTGGCTAATGCGTTAAAAGGAATATCAACAAAAGTATAATCTTTAAGATCCTCTTCATCAAGATCGGTTTTATCGCCAATAATAAGAGTTCTTTCATTTACTCTTTTTAAAATACTCTTACGTTTCATAACATCTTTATGTATGGGGATTAAGATGTCAATCTCGTTAACAAAAGCAGCAATTCTGTGTTTTGAGATTCTGATTTGAGTAGAATTTACTCCACCTCTAACCCTACTCATATACTCCTTAGTAGCGTAAATATGATATCGTTTTCTTAATGTATCAACCAGAATTTTTTCTAAAGTTTGAATTCCTTGTCCTGCTGCACCAGCTAAGACAATTGAAACAGTTTCCTTGTGAGTAAAACTATAAGATTCCATAATAAAAGAACTCAATAATATTCAAAAAGATTGGTGTTAATTATTATATTCTTTTTATAAAAAATCAAAAAAATAAGGCGGAAATAAAAACAGAAGGAATAATTAGTATATTACTACTTTGAGACAAATTTTTATTTATTTAATCTTACTAGAATTAGAATGGTTAATTTCAATCCTAATAAATTACAAGTAAAATATCTTTATTCAGGTGATATTGACTTACTTTCCAGAAAGTATACACTTACACATTCAGATTTTACTGGAGAACTTTTTCTATCCATCGATAAAGATTATGATTATCAGAAACTGAAAAATTCTATGTACGTTTAATGAGAGACGAGGTTCTTGCTGAATGGAAAAGAAATAATGAAAAGTATGAATTACACATTTATACTCATATTTCTGGTGGATTCGTTTTTGGTAGTGCGAAATTCAGAGATGCTATAATAAGAAGTTATTTACAACTTGTTTTTGAACTTCTGAAATATGCGGAAAGAGATTTGATTGATTCTAACAAATTTTTAGAGGAAGCTTCAATAATTGTTCACTTTCAATCAAAAAAGAAAAAATACGATAAGATAGAAAATATGGGAAAAATAAAATCGATTTAATCTACTTAAGTAATTCTAACGCTCATCATTTCTAATTCCACTATAATTTATTTTAAGGTAATCTTATAAGGGCATCAGGTAATTTCTAACTGCTAAAAACAGTATATTTTGAAGATAAATAGCAGTAATTTATGGAGGAGAATATTATGTCATATAATGTAAAAGTTACAGTAGTAAAGCAATTTGAGCCCAAAGATATCATTGGAGAAGATTTTATTCGTGAGTCAGGAAAGCCAATAACTAAAAGCTTCATGAAGGAAAATCAAGAATTTGAAGTGAAAGAGACAGGTGACATGCCTGAGGGATTCTGTTATCATGCTTGGTATGGTATATACAAGAGTGTTGAATTTCTTAGATTTGGAGGAAGGTATCAAGATTGGACAGGAGAGAATACTATCTATGGAGTTTATCCAGATAGTATAAGACCAGTGATTTTCAAATTAGAGAGAATGCTTAGATAAATTTATAGAACTTAAAAAACAGAATAAATCAAATGGGAATAGAGCTCTTCATACCTAATAAAACGAATGAATCAATTTTGAATAAATATATTGATTTCAATATAGAATTTCAGAGAGAAGTAAATCCTGATGATCCACCTGCTCCACCAGAATTGATAAGAAAAGCTATTCTGGAAGATAGTTCTCAAGAGGAAATTTTTCGTTGGATTGTTTTTTCAGAATTAAAGGAAATTCTTGGTTATGCTCGTTTAAGTTACCCCAATAAAAAATCTCCAATGTTTGAAACAAACAAATCCATAGCAGATATTACTATTATTGTAACAAAAGAATTCAGAAGGAAGAAAATTGGCTCGGAACTATTGAAAGTATTAGTAGATAAAGCAAAAGAATTGGGAAAAAAAACTTTTCAAACTGTCACAAATCTAGAATCGGGGAGAAAATTTATTGAGCATTTTGGAGGGATTATTGCAGCAGATAGATCAAGAAACAGATTATACTACAGGGAGATTAAATGGAAAGAAATGGAAAAATGGTGTGAAGAAGGAAAAGAAAGAGCAAAAGGAGTAAGAATTGAAACCTTCCAAGATGTTCCAGAAGAAGATATAGAAGAATTCACGAAAATATATACAATAACAGAAAACCAAGCTCCTGATTATGAATCGGGTGATTATCAAGGATTAAAAGTAACTCCAGAGAGTAGAAGATATTACGAACAGTTTTACACAGAAAAAGGCTATACTTGGATAACAAAAATAACCAGAGAAGAAGATGGAACTATATGTGGTTTGACTGAAATATTCTATAACAAACATATGCCTCACATGATAGAACAAGAAATGACAGGAGTTTTACCTAAATATCGAGGTAGAGGATTAGGAAAATGGCTAAAAGCAGATATGTTTCTCTATATTAAAGAAAATTATCCCAAGATAGATTATATCGAAACAGGGAATGCAAATAACAATTTACCAATGCTAGCTATTAATAAAAAAATGGGATACAAAAAACATATGTCAGAATATTTAATGAAAATAGAAATTAAAAAAATAGAAGAAAAATTATAGTGAAAGAGAAAAGAAAGTTTCTATATTGATCATGAAAAGCATAATATTATTTGTAGTCAAACAGATTTTTATTTGTTCTCTATCAAAAGCTGAAAACTATAACATTCCTTTCAACATAGCTAACCTAAACATAGAATGATTAGCAACTGTTGGATTAAGTTTCAATTTTATAGTGAATGTTTCTGTTCCTTCCATGAATACCGATTTGAGAGAATTCATTATTTGACATTATAAGATAGCATAATTAGTCTAATCTATTTAAGCAATATGTAGGAGCTACAGATGAAATATCTTAATAGGTTCCTAGGATCTTTTACTAATCCAGATTAAATAACTTAGTAATGTATATATAGAAGGTTATAGAATTATTTCTTTGATAACCAATGCTAAAAAGAGGAGTTAGGAAAAAACAAAACAAACTAATTTTTATTTCTTTGATGCTGCTATTAGTCTTTTGTCCTTTATCATTCACATCACAAGCAGAAAATTATTGGGGAATATCTAGAGACACATATACATATTCTCAGGTTTCTGAAAGAACTAGATATGATATTGAAGGTAGTGGTGGATTGGAATATTCGAATACAACAACAGAAGAAGTAATGATTTGGGATGTGGTAAGTAATGAAAATATCATAACCTTTAGGACTACAAAATGGGTGACATTTCTTGGTTATATTCATTGTGAGAGTGAAGAATGTTATGATGAATTTTTAGAAGCCCTCGAGTATGATGATGAAACAGAGAGTGTTAAAGCGACATATGTTTACAATGATACCGAACAAAAAGTAGGATTTGTTGACCCAAGAAACAACGAGTTTCTAGGATTCGAAGCAAATATTCCAATAGATCCAATCGATCTTCCTATGCCAATGGGTATGTGGGACTATATAGGATGTTTATTCCTTCCAGTTTTATCGCCCAGTTTCAGTTTCGAAACAAATTATACAGTTTATGAATTAATCTATACTGATTTTGAACTTGAATTTAAAAATAGTTTTAGAATGCAAAGGAAGAAATTTGAGGGATATTCCTACAATTACGAATATACATTCTTTATCGAGATAGTTGATTTTCCAGGAAAGAAAATCTTCAACAAAGCTTTATTTCAATACAACAATCAGGGAGTCCTCTACAATTATGAAGGAAAAAATGAGGAATATAGAGAAGTTAATGGTAAATACAAACTTTACTTGAATCACGAAATGACTTATACAATTGATGAGATAGATGAGGAATTAGCTGTAAGTCTACAATGGATATTTGGATTTGTGGGATTAGTGTTTATTGCAATTAGCTATCGGATATACCTATCAAAAAGATAGAAAAATATATCAAAGAAATCGAAGAAAAAGATTTTTTTACAGCATGACAAAATTAATTCATTAAATAAGGAGTATTCATTGCAGAACCTGTTCCAATTACAATTAAATCATACTCTTTCAAAATAATCACTTAATAAGATGATAGAAAACAGAATTACAATAATTATTGCTCATAGATTAAGTACAATTAAAAATGTGAATCGAATAATTGTCCTAGAAGCTGGAAAAATTATCGAAGAAGGAACGTTTCGAGAATTACTCAAGAAAAACGGAAAATTCCATCAGTTGTATTCTTTACAATTCAGTCAGTAAGTTGGAACAACCCACTTTATTATCCAAATATAGAAAATTACCGGACTTATTGGTTAGAAATGTAAAAAAGCTTATTCTATTCTTGATTTTCTCATTTTAATTACTTATTTATGTGTTTGATTGAAAGGGCTCGCTTTGAGTTTTCTATGATAACTTTGTTGATTAGTTCAGTATCAATTCCTTCTTTCTCACAAAACGGAATGAATTCATTGAAAAATCGCGCATAGGGTCTCATTGGCCATTCTTCCTCTTCCTCTTTAATCCAATAGGAACCAGAATCTTGTCCAAAAAGTAGTTGTTCAATCAAATCTTCTTCAAGTAATATCTTTATAGCTGGGGGGTATTTAGAGAAATCTTCAGCTGAACCTATGCAATCAAATTCCATCCAAATTCCTTTCTTTCCAGATTCGAGAATCTTCTCCATGTCCATTTGTCCATCAGCATGTACCCAGATGAATCTATCATAAGGCAATTTTTCTTCCTCGATAATTCTAATAGCACTAGGTAAGGATGATGATTCAAAGATATGGCACTGAATAACCATTCCTGTTTTGTTACTAGTTCTAACTGCAGCTCGAAGCAGTTTTTCTTGTAAAGGAAAGATTTTTCCTTCATCACCTAATGCGAGTTTAATGAAACCTGGTTTTATTCCAGTACTATCGATGCCTTCTTCAAATTCTTTAATCCAGACATCAGCTATTTCATCAATGGACATTTCTTTAATAGTTGCGGGAACACATTTTCCCCTGTAATCCATTCCCTCCCAAGCACCAGTACAGGTGACAATATTGATCCCAGATTTCATAGAGCACTGTACTAAAACATCTAGATCTCTTCCAAGACCAAGAGGTGTAGCTTCTACAATAGTCTGAAGATTTTTTTCTTTAGCTTCCATCAAGTAAGGTAAAACATAAGCTAATACATCCTCTGTTGTATAAGTTTTTTCAGAACTTTCTTCACCCACTATATTCACAACAATGTGTTCATGCATTAGTGTAACAACTAATTCATCTTCAGAAATAGGTCCTAAAACAGTATTAATCACAATAATCAAATCCTTCCTAATTTAACTTTTCAAGCTTCAACTTATTAAATTCTATTGAATATACTCTAAATTTAACATATAGAATATCTTCTCTTTTTTTTTCTCTTATTAATTCTTGAGTTTAATCAATAGTTTCGAGATAATGTAATGGTAATGATTTAAATAAATTTAGATTATTAATTCTTGTGCGTAGACTTTTTATATAAAAATAAAGTAGCTTCTATTTGATGCCTATGAATAAGCACAATAAAGTTTTGGTATTAATATTCATAGTATTCTTACTTACGTCACTAACTGTGAGAAGCGAAACAGCACCTAATCTGCTCGAACTTACTGAAGGAATAAGTGTATCTGGAGACCTTAATCAATATGAAATTTCTGGGACAATGGAGTTTGGTATAGACAAGATTTGGTATGACCCTTTCACTGATGAAAATCTAGTAGAAATGATTAGAAATATGACAGATACACCACCTAACCCACCCTATTATGTTAAGAGACAAATTGTAACTTCTTTAATTATGGAAGATAATAGAACAGTACTCTTACCAGCTTCCAGATTTTACACAGAGACTGTAGAAGACGCAGTATTATTCTTCCTCAACATAACAGATTCAATGGACATTGCAGAGGAAGATCTAATAGTCACATATCATGGAGTGAATTACACTTTAATAGACATAGACACTGAGTCAGAATTATACTCAAATATTAGTATTTGGTATTTAAGTTTTGTACTTGGAAATGCTTTTGAACTGCAACTAATGCCTTTAACTAGATATGCAATTTCTCCTCAAGCAACAATAGGTCAAGAGATTGACTACGGTACATATACAGGAGAAGTTATGGGATTCAAGGAATATGAAATCAGTGAGACAGAAAAATATGAAGTTATTGAGGTGCATCATGAAGAAGCAGTGATAATGGTTGACATTTCAGGATTAGGATCTCCAGAACCATACACAATAGGTGAAACAACCTTTTTTTACGAAAAGCAAACTGGTATTGTCTTACATTGGATTGAATACAATTCTACAGCAGATCTTTACTATTATTTCAATGCAACAAAAGTTGTTGGTATTATTCCACTCATATCAGAATATTCAGTTCCATCCTTAGTCTTACTTAGTACTATTCTTATTGCCACACCAATTATCATGAGCAGAAAAAGGAAAAAATAATCTTTTTTTCTATTTTCTTTTTTTTCAACACAAAAAACATGTATATTGAAAAACATATAAAAGTCTGTGTACTTGCTCAAAATACTATGAATGATAAGAATTTCTCTGTTCTCCAAAATTGTAAAAATGCTGTTATAACTGGAGCATCAAGTGGTATAGGATTAGAATATGCAAAACAACTTGCTACAAAGAAAATAAATTTGATTCTAATAGCTCGTAGAAAAGATAGATTGGAAGAAACATGTCAGGAATTATCAAATGCTTATGATATTTCTGCAACTTTTATTTCAGCAGATTTATCTAAAATTGAGGAAGTTCAGAGAGTATGTCAAGAAATTCTAAAGATAGCTCCTATTGATATTTTAATCAATTGTGCAGGTTTTGCTACTTTAGGAGAATTTTCATCAGTGTCTTTAGAAACTCATTCTCAGATGATTAATCTTCATATTAATGCAGCAGTATCATTATGCTATTTTTTGATACCAAAAATGCAAGAGCAAAACCGAGGTATCATCATTAATGTAGCTTCACAAGGTGCACTTGTTACAACTAAGGGAAATTCGATATACAGTGCTACTAAATCGTTCCTTGTTACTTTTTCTGAGCATATAAATTTAGAGTTGGAAAAAACGAATATAATTGTTCAAGCTTTATGTCCGGGTTTTACCAAAACTGAATTTCATCATGTTGGACATTTTTCTAACTTTGATTCTTCAGTCATTCCAAAAAAATTGTGGCTGTATGCAACTGACGTAGTTTCAACTTCCTTAGCAAAACTAGAGAAAAATAAGGTAATTGTGATTCCAGGACTAAAAAATCGTTTGCTTGTAAGATTTTACAAAAGTTTCATAACTCAATCATTTATAAAATATAAAAGAAAAAAAGTACAAAAGGAATTAATGAGTTCTAAAGTGTAGGTTTTGTTTAATTTTAGAGTAGTTCAAACAAAAATAAATACCGGAATGTATTTCCTTTCAGTTCAAAAAAATATACTCTCCCAAAGTTTATCCTACTCCCCTTCCTGTTGTTTTAGTAGGAGCTAATGTTGATGGTAAACCTAATTTCAATGTTATAGAATATAGTGGAATTATTTCTCGAAATCCAGCTATTGTCTACATTTCTTCGAAGCAATCTAATTTTACAAATCAAGGTATTCATCAAAATAAGACTTTTAGTATGAATATTCCTTCTGCTGATCCTGTTCAAAAAGTAGATTATGTTGGAATTTCTTTGATAGAAATTTTTATGGAGTTTATATAATTGACTCAATAGATATAGATATAGCTGACAATACATTCAAGAATTGCAGGTGTGGTTGTTATATTTCTAACTCAACATATAATCTAATTGATAATGATTTCTTAGAAAATTATCAAGATACAAATATTTGTGATTAGATAATATTATAGAAAAATAGGATTTGAAGAATATTGTAAATTCAAATGGTACTATAAAAAATTTGATTGAAAATATTCATCAGTTAAATTTTTATTTTGCTATTTATATTAATATTAAAATGGTAAATTTCAATCCAAACAAGCTGAGCGTGAAGTATCTTCATTCAGAGAATCTTGATATTCTTTCCAGAAAATATACACTTACACACTCAGATTTTACTGGAGAACTTTTCCTTTCTATAGGTAATGATTACGATTACAAGAAACTGAATAAACTTTATGTACGATTTATGAGAGATGAAGTACTTGCTGAATGGAAGGGAAAAAACGACAAGTATGAATTACACATCTATACTCACATCTCAGGAGGATGTATTTTGGGTGGAGCTAAATTCAGAAATAATATAATAAGGAGTCATTTACCTCTTGTTTTTAAGATCCTAAAGTATGCTGAGAGGGATTTGATTGATTCTAACAAATTTCTGAATGATGCTTCAATCATTGTTCACTTCAAATCGAAAAGGAAAAAGTATGACAAAATAGAAAACATGGGAAAGTTAAGTGAGATTTAATTCTCCTTCAAACTAGAAAATACTAACTTAAATCAGATTTGATTATTTTATTTGATAACTATTAAATACAAGGGTAACCAATAGCGATATGATGACAGACAGAAGAGGACGTAAAACTTCTAGCGGAGGAACGGGTACAGCAATTCTTCTCACAATTATTTTCCTTATATTAAAACTAACGAACGTAATTGGTTGGAGATGGTTATGGGTATTTTCTCCAATATGGATTAGTGCAAGTGTAGCAGTTGGATTGGGACTTTTATTCTTTCTAGTAATTGGTTTGATTTTACTAGCAGCAATAATAGGACTAATGAAAGAAGATTCAAAAGCAGTGGAAACTATAAAAGGAATGTTTAGGAAAAAAAAAGAATAGCCATCATTCATAACGATTTTACTTGACTAGAATATTAACCAGTTAGCGAATATTTAGGCATAGAAAAATCCTATCAAGCGCCAATGAACCATCCACCACATGAAAACAATTGCTACGATAGCTATTATAGTAGCGTTTACTCGGATATTAATTGATCCTTGCTTATTTATCCAAAGAAATGCCGTTAAACCAATCAGAACTAGAAGACTGAATACTAAAATATAAGGTATAACAAGAAGAGCTCTAGTAACTGGGAAAACAGCCTCTGATACTAATAGTATTACAGAAAATCCTCCATACAGGACTACAAAACCAATGATTCCCCATCCAGTATATTGAGTAGCGAGTTTTGTATATCTCTCAATTTCTGTATCTGGAATATATTTTTCTTCTCTCTTAATCTTCCTTCTTATTGGAATATAAATCAATGAAGCTAATATAATGACAACAATAGTTATACAAATACTCCAAGCAATAGGAGGATTATCAGCTCCAGTTAATTTCTCTAATGCATTCGCTGAAACATGACTATAAAACATGTGAGTAATCTTTCCTTCAGCATCCTCTTTAAACGCTAAGTAGAAATCATACTCCGGTTCTCGGAATAGTAACTCTTCTACTTGCACATATTTAAATCCTGAAACAACTAGATATCCTTCTTTATCAATACTTACATGTTTGTATTCTATAAGATAATTAATCACTGCGGGGGTATTATAAGGACCACGAGTATATCTGAAATTACCAGTAAATTTCTTTCCAGTTTGCTTGAAATTGGGATCAGGTTCCAACCTCGAAACAGGAACACCAGGATAGAAATGGTCCATGAATTCGTAAAATACAGTATATACAGGATCGATGTGATAAGCATTATAACTGATAAAGAATCCTATTTGTTCTTCAGGAATAAGCATTAATTCTGAACGTGTATATGAAACAGATCCACCATGCGTCAATATTCTTTTGCCATTTATCGTTAACTCAAAAAATCCATGAGCGAATCCATCAAGATTTGGATGATGTGAGAAATGACGATTGTGCATTTCTTGAACTGTTGCTTCCTCTAGTATACGGTTAGAACCAAAACTTCCATTATTAAGATGAGCGCGCATAAAATAACTAATATCAAGTGCTGTTGTTTTCAATGATCCTGCTGGATCATATTCTAAATTATACGGATCGAGTGATGTTGCAGGAAGCAAATTTGATTGTTTATCTATCGAATACTCTGTAACAAGGTTTTCTTCCAAAACTGAAGGAAGAGAGTTTAAAAATGTTGAATAATCCATTCCAAGAGGGATTAATATTTCTTCTTCTACATATTGAGGAAAAGGTTTTCCTGATATTTCCCCAACAATATATCCAGCTAGAGAAACACCATAATTGGAATAAGAAGAAACTTCTCCTGGTGACCGAACACATTTAGGCATGTACTCTATGAGGTAATCTTCTAAAGAGAGTGTTATCTTTTTGTTTATCGATCCGGTTAGAAAGAAATAATCTTCAAAACCAGGACTATGACTCATAAGATCATACATAGTTATGGGGCCATATTTCATTGGGATTTTGAATTCTGTAAGATAGTTGTTAATATTCTCATCAAGATCGAGAAGACTCTGTTCATAGAGCTGCATAACTGCTGTCCAAGTAAAGAGTTTAGAAGTTGATGCTATTCGAAACATTGTGGAAGTAGGAGAAACAGCTTTAGATTCCTCTATGTTTGCATAACCATATCCTTTGAGGTACAATATATCTGTAGCATTAACAACTGATAAAGTGATACCAGGAAGTGTATAATCAATCAATTGATTTTCTAATAGGTCGTCAAAAAACAATTGTAATTCTGTTTCATTATGAGGATTTCCAGCGAGTTTTGGAGAAAAGGAATTCGTATGAGGAACAAAATCATTACTAATTGAATTGTCAATATTATTAACATTGGAAGAAGAAAGGAATGAAACGGATATTAAACTAAGAACAAACATAAGAAGAAGAGAATTTCTTTTCATTATACCATCAGTAGGATACATTCAGACAGTTATATATGTTTGTAAATACTATGTTAACTTCAATATGAAGACAGTCAAAGGCATTGATTTTGTGATTAATTACATTTAAGAGGGACTGTTCTTCTTTATTTCTTATGCCATTTGTAAATAATCAAGGAGTTAAGATTTTTTATAAGGTTGAAGGGCATGGAACACCTTTAGTTTTGTTACATGGTGGTCCTGGAAGTCACTTAGAGTGGTATGCTTGTGATCATATTCAAACTTTAATGGAGGACTATCAACTTATTTTAATAGATCTCAGAGGAAATGGACAGAGTGACAAACCTCATGATTCGGAATCATATTTGACAAAGATATTTACATCAGATATCATCGCAGTTTTAGATGAGCTGAAGATAGATAAAGCACATTGTTGGGGATATTCATATGGCGGTTACATAGCATTTTGTCTTTCAAGAGATTATCCCGAACGTTTCCATAGTTACATAATTGGTGGAATGCAACCTAGAGGATTAACAAAGGAAACAAAAGAAAATCTAAAAAATGCTAAAGAAAAACTCAAAGATGGAGCTGATGGTCTAATCGCTCATGTGAAAGAGAAGGGAGAAGAGGTGACTCCTGACACTGAGAAACGTTTTAGAGCAATGGACTTTGAAGCGATAAACGCATGGATAAACAGCTTGGATCTGTTCCATAAAGTAGATGAACACCTTCCAGAGCTTAAAGAACCATTTCTATTTTATGCAGGAGAAAAAGATGAATGGAATCCCTACCCCCATCTTGCGGAAGTAAGTAAAGAAATGAAAAATGCAAAAGCGATTCTTTTTGAGAATAAAGGACATGAAGTACAATTCATTCCAGGAGTGGTTCTTCCACATGTACTAGAATTTCTTGAAAATCAATGAAAAATAAATGAGTATTGATTAAATGCAATAAACAGAAGGAATACTACAGCTATTAGTTGAGAAGTATCTCTCCTTCTAATCTTTACTTTAGTTATATTTGCTGAAAGAGTAAATCTTCATAAAATGTTAAACAACTCTGTTACAGATTTTTTTAGTTTATGTAATTTATCAGTAATGATTTCCCAAAGAATTTCAAGATCTATTGTAAAGTACGCATGAATCATTATATCCCTTATTCCAGCTATGTGTCTCCATTCAATCTCTTCATTTAAATCTCTAATTTCCTGTGGAATGTTTTTGGCAGCTTCTCCAATAATTTCAAGGTTTCTAACAACTGCATCTTGAACCAGAGAATTAGAAGAGAATTCTTCAAAAACTAAATCCTTAATGTATTGACTTATTTTTGAGATTGAATTCAGAATATCTTCTAAGTATAGTTTATAGTCCCTTTGCATAAGTAACACTTTCTAAGATGTGTGATTTTAATCTGGGTTTAATAGCTTCTTTTATAACTAAATCAATTTTCACTTGGAATAAATCTTCAAGAAAGAAAAGTAAACCCATATAATTATCAAAACTTTTCATTCCTTTTTTAAATTCAATTAATATGTCTAAATCACTGGAAATCTTTTGTTCGTTTTTAACAAAAGAACCAAAAACACCAATGTTTTTTACACCAAAAGACAAGATTACATTTTTATTCCTTTGAATTTCGTCTAAAACATCAGATAGATTCAGAGTTTTTTCCATACAAATTATAGTAAAATTAAATTATATAAAGTTCGCAGTTCTTGCTATCTTACTGAAATAAAAAGAGAACTCTCTCTGAAAAAGTAGTTTACAGGTTATAGATATAGATTACTAGATATATTGGAGTAGTTCAGGGAATTCATTGATAGTAATTATATTCTCATCTAGATGTTGATATATATTACTACATTCAAAAATAATAGATATGGATGTTATATCGACAACTCAACATATAATCTAGCTGACAATGATTTTCTAAATAACGATGAAGACACTGATATTCGTGACTAGATTTCATTTCATCTTACAAGAGAGTATCTAATTCAATTATTTTCATCTATCAGTGTAGCTCTTATCTGGTTGTTGAATATTTTTTCCGATTTCTTCTTACGAAGCGAACAGTAACAATTACTAGGAGAGTAACTATCGGAATTACTAGAGAGTAAGAATCCACTTTGTCTTCTGGATTTGAGATTATAATTTCATAATGATCATTGTACTCGTTATTATACATGTATTGATATCTACTTATAATTCCTGTGTGTATATTATATATTCTGTAGTTTAAGGTTTTACCGAGACATCTTTTGCAGGTAAAATCGTATTTTACTTTGAAGTGATCTTTACCTAAGTCTGTGGTCAATTTAAAATCCATTAGAGAAAAAGCAAAAGCAGCTTCAGCTGCATTAGCATATTGCTCGAAGTAACTGATTGTAGAATTATCTTCAACCCAAGAGATAGGATATATAAAACCATATTTGAAGAGAAAGGAAAGATTCCCTGCCATATCAATTTCAAAAATCACATCATTTTTGTAAAATTGTATCCAATCACTGAAATTTGCACGTGGTACATAAGATTTCCAACTTTCTAAATCAGCAGGTGGCTCTGCAATTATTTTCGCTTTAATAGTATCACCTTCTTTGAAAAAAGTATAAGTTTCGGGTGTTGGTCTCAGTTTTACATCAAATTTTTCAACTGTCCATTCAAAAGTAGTATTTTCGCTTATTGATTCAGAAAATATCACGCTATCGCTATCGATATTAGCTTGAATATTCATTTGACTAAAAAATAAAATTGAGAAGAATGAAATACAAAAGATAAGTTTCTTGTTCATGTGAATCGAATAAAATTGTATATAACAAATAAAACTTTTTCCCTCTTCAATCTAAATAGATGTTATAATAATTAGTTATCTAACAGAAACACCTTCTTGATCTAGATATTCCATTTCTATTATATGACATTGCGATTACCATCAGTATTCACATTATAAAGAAGCCAATCTGGCGGTGAAGAGTCATATACAACAGATGCAGTATTTGAAACAGTGTCAATATCTTTGAAAGCATCAGTCATAATTTTTCGTCACACAAATCACCAACAATGATTTCAACAGATTCTTCATCTTCATATTCATCTAAATCCAAAGCTCTAACGAAGGTTCCCTTCAGAATAAGTTGCTTAACTATTGCACAGCCTAATTGACCATTACCTATGAAGGATTAAGATTTTTACTTCTTGATGTGTTTGATTGAAAGTGTTCTACTTTGGTTTTCTATGATAACTCTATTAATTAGCTCTACAGCTATTCCTTCTTTCATGCAAAAAGCAATGAACTCATAGCAGCGAACAATAGTCACCTCTTTTCAATTTTGAGGCATCACAAAATATCCCATAGAAATTAAAAAAAATGCGATGATTTTTATCGGATAGGTTATTACTTCTAGTTGGGTAAAGATTTGAAATCTTTCTCAACTGTATAATTAATAAGTGTTCTTGGTAATTTATCAAGAATGAAAAGGAATGTGAAAAGTAAAGGATATTTTGTTGTTTTGTTGTATGTCTTATGTTGCTACAATTTATTAGTTAATTCTGCTTCAGCTGATTATCAAGATATAACTATAACAAAGATTGGTGAATTTACCACAGGAGCGTTGTATTATCATGTAGATGTAAAAGATGAAATAGTATACTTTACTGAATATGACACAAAGAGATTTTGTTCATTAGATGTGCAAGATCCAACAAGACCTATATCACTAGCTAACTACTCTGTAACTGATGGACACGATTTTGAAATCCAAGAAGACATTGCTTACTTGAGTACTTGGGAGTATGGAATGGAAATAGTTGATATTTCAAATCCTTCCAATCCTACGAAAATCAGTGAATATGTTTCAGATTCGATTTCTCATGTTAAAGTAGTTGAGGATTATATCTATGCAAGTAAACACAATACAAGTGATTCATTTTATGAAATCATTGATATAAGTGATCCCACCCAGCCAGAGAAAGTAAAAGAATTCTGTAAAGGACAAGGAGCTAAACCTTTTATCAGTGGTGATTTCGCTTACTTTGGTGTAAGAAGTTTATCTCAAACTCAAACCCATTTTCGTGTATATGATATTAGTAACCCTAGTAATCCAGAATTAATCAGTGAGTACAATTCTAGTGAAGAGATATATGTTTATGATATCTATGTAGAAAACGATCTGGCATTTTATGCACTAGCAAATAATGGATTTATGATTATAGATTTTAGCGATATAGCTAATCCAGTGGAAGTATATACATACGAGAATGGAAATAGTATCTGGCGCTTACATGTAGAAGAAGACATCTTGATTATATCCAATGATATTGCTGGGATGAAGATATTAGATATTACCAACAAAACCAATCCCGTAGAAGTAGCTAGTTTCTACGATGGTGGATCTTCATACAGCTTTGTATTGAAAGACAATCTATTATTTGTTGCAGATGAAAACGATGCGATAGAAATATTAGAAATAAGTGGTTGGAATCCAAAAAGAACTTCTGGATTTTTGTTACCAATCGTAATAATAACAATAATTATTACACAGATGAGGAAGAAGAAGGAGAAAACCTAACAGTTTTCCTTGAACCAATATGTGAAAACTATATATTATCACAAGAACGAAAAATCTCGTTAATGCTAAAATCGTCTACACGAAAAAGTTAGTCGAAATGTCTTAAATAGTATAGTAATCAACAATTCTTAGTGAAAAAATTGGAGATAACATACATTTACTTAATTGCTGGGATCGTTTTAAGTGTGCTTGGTGTTTTAATGATATTTGGACAACCTAGTATCTTACTAGCTAGATATGAGTGGTTTCATAAATCAATCAGAAAAAACATGAAAAGTGCAGAAAGAAAAAAATTATCGAAATACTATTCAATAATGTTCTTTGTAACAGGAGTACCAATTACTATTGGAGCTATAATAGGACTTGCAGTACCTGATATCTTTGAATCTTATTACCTTTGGTTACTCTTAGGTGTATTTGTAGTAGGGATGAGTATAATGTTATATTTCAACATAAGTAAACGATTCATCATATATGAAGAAATTATTGAATGAATCCAGTAAGGAGGGAAGGATTTTTTTTTTATTTACTTACCTTAATTTTCTACACGAAAAAATTAGTCGAAATGCCTTAAATAGTCCCGTGATAAAAACATATTGCAAATGAGTTCTGAATCTGAAAACGTTATGAAAGCCTTGTCAAGCTCAAAACGTAGAGAAATGATGAATCACATCTCTGAGAAAGGCAGTGCTACTTATACTGAATTAATGGAGGTATTAGGTTTTGATCAATCCATGAGTGGTACTTTCAATTACCACCTGAAAGAACTGAATGAGGCAGGATTGATAGAGAGAACTAATGGGGATTATACCATCACAGATGCTGGAAAGAAAGCTTTGATTTTTGTTGATGAGATAGCTAGAGAAACTAAGGAAGAAGCACGAGCTGACAGATTTGGTGTGTTCTCCGCTGTATTAGCAATTCAACCAGCATCTGAGTTGAACCTATTCATTAGTCAAATGGGTATGCTCTTAGCTATGGTCATTTCTTTTATTGGCGTCTTCGGAATAGTTAAGCTAAATATGATAACAAGGATGCTTCATGAAAAGATAGGGGACAACGTTGTTTGGATAGGAGGTATTGTTCTTGCTATTGGTCTACTACTGTTCATAGTATCTCTTGTATACTTTATTAGAATAATTATGAAACTGAAATTACATAAAGTGGGTCTATCCTTATTCTTGTTTCTAGGACGAGAGTGGTTCCTTATCCGATCTCCAAACAGGGGGAGATATTTCATTCTGTCAATTACCAGTATTGGAGCCATAGCATGTCTAGGCGTTATAACATTCTCTTTCAAGCCAGCACCATGGTTAGCACTAGGAATTGGTTGTGCTGTTTTTACAATACTTACAATTGTGCTGTTCTTCTTGATAAAGAGGAGAATTAACATGAAGGAGAAGGAAAATGAGTGAAGAGGAACAAGAGGATAAAATAGACAAAGTGTTAAAAGTGCTTTCAAAACCATTCAGTAAGCATATTCTCGCTACATTAGCGGGTGTTGATCCGGGAAAATTTATAGGAAAGATAAACTCACAGAATGGAGAAAAGCAGGATAAAAAAGAATAAAAGTTCTTGTTCCTAACCTTATATTTCTAACAGTAGTGATGGAATCAACTCTTGAAGACGTTAATTTAAAAATTTAATTATTTGTTTTTCAACTACTATGAAGTAGGTAAACAACATTAAACAACCACAAAATGTCCATTCGTTTTTGGCTTATCTTTATCTTGTTGAAATAGATAGAAGGATGAAAAAATCTAGAAAGAGTTTTTTACAAATCTTAATGATAGGTAAATTTCTTTCACACACACATTAAAAATAATAAGTTAGTTTTTTAAGTGCTTAAAGCTAATTGAAGAAACATGAAGAATAGTTCTGTTGATTCCTCTGACAAGAACGAAACTCTATCTATTAAATCTAAATTCCCTCTGCTTTTCAGTTTTATATTAACGATATTATATGGAATTATTTACCTTCCAGATTTTTTTAATCTAGAACAGGTGCTTTTTCAAAACTCTTTATCGCCTTTTTGGAGCATCTTCCTAGTTTTCAGTTATAGATTTGTCTTAAGTGCATTAATTTGGTTAGTTTTTCTTCCACTAGTGTTATTTTTCAGAAAGAAAGTAACATTTCGTGATTTTTTCCATACTCTTCGTCTAAAACCTAGCCAAATTAGCTGGAGAAATATTTTGGTAGGACTGGTAACAGGTTTAACTTTTTTTGGACTTGTTGTTTTTACTGCATTTCTTATAGGGACTTTTACTCCTAATTTCTCATTGCTTAATTCTCCAGAATATGAAGGAGGAGTTGCTTGGTTTATTTTCGTATTTGCTTTAATCCCTGGAATATGGGAAGAAGTATCTTTTCGTGGCTTTATTCTCTCCAGTTTAAGAACTAAATATTCGGTAAGAAAAGCGATTGTCTTTAACGGACTACTGTTTGCTGTTTTTCATTTGTATAACTATCTTCTTCTTGGTCAAGATTTGGTAACAGTGTTATTGCAATCTGTTGCAGCTATATTTGTAGGAATGTCATTATCTTATCTAGTGATCAAATTTAATAGTATTCTACCTGCAATACTCATACACTACTCAATTGATGTAACCCTATTTATCATAGATTTCAATATCGATCAAGGTAATGAGACACTTACAACAATATTCTACATCATTGTATTGTTTATCCTACCATCCTTGCTAATTATTCTAGGTTCATTAGTAGCAAAAAAGATGAATGTAATAGAAGACATCAAAACTGAAGTTAAAATCGAGCAAGAAAGTTAACATAATTACTCGACCATTCATATCTTTACATTCTTCTGCAAAAAATCATTCACAACATACAAGAAGGCAACAATCTGTTAAAATTACTTCCTAAACCAATCAGTAAACACATTCTCTCAATATTAGTCGGTGTTAATCCTGGAAAATTTACTGGAAAGATAAACTCACAGAACGGAGAAACTCAAGATAAAAAAGAATAAAAGTTCTATCAAGTTCAAACACTATCTGTCCAATTTTTCACGTGTTCAATGATTTGAGATTAGTATATCTACAAAAAGACAGGTTTTGAAGAGTACTGTAAATGCAAGTGGTATTTCAAGATATTTGAATAAAAGGAAACTACTGGTTCTTCAATTCCATATCTATATAAGTGCTACAAGATAGGTATTTGTCATGCCCTATGTTAATAATGAAGGAGTGAAAATTTACTATGTTGTTGAGGGTCAAGGAGAACCTATGATCATGATTCATGGCGGTCCAGGAACACATCATGAGTGGAATGGTTATGTGCAATATCTGAGGGACAAATATCAACTCATCCGCTTTGATCTAAGGGGAAATGGTCAGAGTGATAAACCTCATGATCCCGAAGCATATCGAACAACTAATTACACATCTGACATCATAGCAGTCTTAGATGAGCTGAATATCGATAAGGTTCATTGTTGGGGATATTCGCTTGGTGGTTACTTAGCTTTCTGTCTTTCTAGAGATGATCCCGAACGTTTCCTAAGTTACATTATAGGTGGAAATCAACCTCAAGAACCCACTGAAGAAGTTAAGGAGTATAGAAAAACTCTTGATGAGAAAGTAAGAAAAGGAGCAGATGGATTACTAGATCATCTTAGGGAAAGAGGAGATAATGTTACACCTGGAGTAGAGGATTTCATTAGAGCAATGGATTTTAAGGCAATAAACGCATGGATAGATAGTCCGGATTTTTTCACCAAAGTGGATGATCATTTACCAGAACTCGAAGAACCTTTTCTCTTTTATGCAGGAGAAGATGATGAATGGAATCCCTATCCACAACTACTAGAAACGAGCAAGAAGATGAAAAATGCTAAAGCTATCCTTTTCGAGAAGAAAGGACACACAGTACATTTTGAGATAGGAATAATCCTTCCGCATGTGTTGAAATTCCTGGAAAGTATTTAGACTCAGACTATTCATAGGTGCGAGAAGGTTTATTACAGCCATCAAACTATAGATACAACATTCTGTAACATCTAGAATTCTGAGTGAGGAGCTACTTAATCAAGTAGACTCTATCCATTCTTCTAATGTTTCAGGAGGCCAACCTTTTGGAGTTGGTTCACCTTTCTTAAGTCTAAAGTCACAGAAATCACCACCACCTGCTAAAGTTTTTGTTCTCCAAAAACCAATTTTTTTGTTTTCTTGATACATAGCAAAATCTTGTAAACAGATGTATGGAGCTAACTCTTTTCCCCCATTTTCTAGGTAGAATTTGTGGATTGCACATTGATGTACATCTATTCCCCAATTGAATGTTTTTTTGTCCCCATCAACATATTCCATAATCCAGTTATTAGGATAATTCTTTTCATTCATAGCATCAATCATTCCATTAAATCGTTCCCTATTGGATGCACTAAAAAGCTTCCTTGTAAATAAGAATTTCTTGAGTTTGGACATATTTGAATAGTACCTCGAATACCGCAATTCCATAATTTCATACACAAATTTACCCACATCTCTTGCAGTAGACCCTTCTTTAACTAGTACATTATATAAGCCTAAATGTAAGAGTGAATCAAAGAAATCCCCCACAAACATATTTTCTTTCTCACCTAAGTAAGGTAAAATAGGAATGAACTTCTCCACTTCTTCTAACGATTTATTGATAATCCTATCAGTTTCCTCCTGATTATAATATCTAGAAATAACTTCCTTCATTCTTTCACTTGAATATTTTACTCTCTCCATTACTCTCTCCCTTTCATATTTCTGCTCGTTATCACTCATAAACTGTACTTACACAAAGGTTAGTATTTGAATTTTTTGTAGAAAATACGTTTTTAAAAGAATTAGAGGAAGGTTCACAAAATGATTAAATCCAAATAAATTAGAGAATAATCTAAAATGATACCACTAAATTACAATTACATTTTAGGATATATGGACGTTTGTCATTATGGGATAATAGAATTTGTAGGAGTTGTGCTTGCTAATATAATCCTATATCCAAAGCTATAAATGTACTATAAAAGAAATAAGAAGGAAAAGAAAAAACATTAGTTTTAGGTAAGAAAATGATTGCTTGTAAAAATCATATAACCGTCTTTCTCTTAACTTTAAATACTGTTTTCTTGCAGTTCCTACATAGCTCAAAGGTGTGAATTATGAGTGATAAATTAACAGATATGTTAGAGTACTATAGAACTCAAAGCGAGTTGAGTGACCCCGGAGATTTTGACTATCTCTATGAGGGTTTACCTGATGATATTCCAAGCTTGATTAAAGCTGTACAGAATGTTATTCTCCATTTCTTTTGGGTATATACCGATCAGAATTATGGTATATCTCTTAAAGACATTGCATCTACTGGGAGAGATCCTAATGAAGAACACAATCTGAGAAAGATTTCAGACAGATTAGCTAAGTTTGTTGCTATAAAGGATGAACCTATCATTGTTCCACGAGAACTCATTGAGAGAACAGTAGGTAACTGTAGAGATTTCTCATTATTACTGATTTCTATTCTCAGACATAAAGGAATTCCAGCAAGAGAAAGAAGTGGTGCAGCTAGTTATCTCCATCCCCCTCCAAAGAAGTTCTTTGAAGATCACTTTGTTTGTGAGTACTGGAACGAAGAAGAACAGAAATGGTTTCTAGTTGATGCACAAATTGACGATTTCCAAAGAAAAGCAATGAAGGTTACATTAGACACATGTGATGTTCCTAGAGATGAGTTTCTTGGAGCAGGTCTATCGTGGACTAAAATCAGAGAAGGAAGAATTGCACCTGAACAAATAGGAGTAGGTCCATTCCTTGGTGAGAAGTTTGCTAGATATAAACTAATTCAGGATCTAGCTAGTATAAATAAGATAGAAGTTATGGCTTGGGAACACTGGGGAATTTGGTCAAGTAGTGAAGAACTTACACCAGAACTTTACGAAATGATGGATAAACTCGCCCAAGATATCGCTAACTCTGGAGATCCTGAAATATTCTTTAAATTGAAGGAATTATTTGAGAATGATAAAAGGTTCAAAGTCCCAGATAACTACGAGTACAACACAGCAAATTTTGACTACTAGGATTGAAGCCAAATAAGCTGATTTCTTCTTCCTTACTTCTAAGAACCACTTTGTTAGAAAGTAGATAAATGCAATTTTAAGACTTCTAAGATAAGTTTATCAATGGAAAAAACACATGTATTCCCCTCTAATGCAACCTTCTATATTGGATCTATCAGATTGGGAGTTCAGCTTGTTCTGACTATTCTTACATTGATATCTGTTATGTTTATCACATTAATTAAGTAATTTCCTATTTAAAAGCATCAATATAACTGATAGTACTCTAATTAATATTTATAATTGTATATTAGTTATTCTAGAAGTGCAGATGAGAGCGATGTTGTAGAAATATTAGAAATAAGTGGATGGGAAACTGAAAGAACTTCATGATTTTTGCTACTAGCTATAATAATAGGAGTTATTATTACACAAATTAATCGCAAGAAAAGATAGTATCGAATTTTTAAAAGGAATAAAAAAAAGTCCTAAGGTTGAGGTATCACTTAATTTTATGATTTGCCAAACTATAAATATAGGGGGGTGTAATTTTCTAGTTGAGTCTCATGAAGTTTGGGAAGTCTTATCAGAGTATTTTATTAAGTGGATTTGTCTTAGTTTTGTTGTGTGGATCATTTTCTATTAATTCCGAAACAACACAAGAAGTACAATGTTGGGGAACCTTAAGAGATTCCTATACGTATATTTATGATTTAAAACACTATGACTATGAAAAGGAAGATCCATTAACTGAGATAAACAAAGAAGTAAAGATGTGGGATGTGGAATGCGAAAATAACAACATATCTTTCAGAACAGATCAATGGGAGATTTTCTTAGGTTTAGTTAATTGTGAAAGTGAGGAATGCTATGATGAATATCGTAATGCTTGGGAGTATAATGCTGCAACAGATAGCTTCAAAGTTACCTATAGATACAATAATGAAAACCAGAAGCTACAGTTTGTAGATCCAGTGCAATCTCAATCAATACCTTTTGGATTTGGAATGCCCATTCCTTTTGATCCAGTAGATATTAGTTTTTATCTTTTTGGCTGGTATGGGGGAGTGGGTTTTACATTTCTACCTATTTATCACCCAGATTTTTCCTTTAAAACAAATTTTCAAGAATATGAACAATATTACAAAGATTTCAAAATTAGTTTTCTAAATACATTCAAGTATCAAAGAAAGAACTTCGAGGGATATCATTATGAATTTTCGTATAATTATGAATGGGAATGGGTTGATGAGTCGCATTATAAAGAGGAAATAGAAACGAAGTTTTCTTATAATAAACAAGGAGAACTTTATGACTATTACAGCCAGTACAAATTTTACGAAAAAATTGATAATAGATTTGAATTAAAGATAAAGACTATCTTAGAATATTCTATAGATTCTTATGATGAGAGCTTAACTGTTACAAATTCTTGGATTTTTGGACTTGGTGGAATTTTAGTAAGTACAGTTGTTATTTTTGGTTGGAGAAGAAGAAGATAATCTTCTTTTCTATTCATTTTTTTGCCATAGAAAGAAAAAGATTCTATATTCTTAAAAGGACTAAAAGAAAGTCTTAAAATTGTAATTTTATGACAAATTTTCAACAATTTTTACTAGAAAGAGATTTAAAGGGATATTTTATTAAATTCAAACAACAGAGGAGAAGAATTAAATCCGAAAATAGGAAGTAGGAATGAGTTATTTGAGAACTTATAGTGTGAGAAAAGTATTTCTCTTCAGCTTCTTAGTAGTAATGATTATTTTGTCAATTGTCATTCCCACTATTATTGTAAGGAGAAAGCATAAGCCGATACTAATCCAATCCGATGGAGATTTTCTGAAATATAATTTTCTAGGTTCAGGAACTACTGAAGATCCATTCATTATTGAGAATTATGAGATAAAAACAGATGATTTTTATGCAATAGCAATTGGTAATGTATCCAAAAGCTTCATTATAAGAAATAATCACCTTCAGGCTTCAAGAGATGGAATATTTATAGCTATTTCATCCCCAGATTTACTAATTATAACAAACAATACATTCGATGGTAGAGAAAATGGAATTGGTGTAAAAATCTGGGATACGTCTGGTTGTCAAATAATCAACAATACCTTCCGGAATTGTGGTGCAGGGATAGGTATTATGTCTCTTACCAGTTATACTACTTGGATTGAGTGTACGATAGTAAATAATACTTTTATCAATATTTCACAAGATGCTATATTTCTGTTCAAGATAAATAAAGCTGTTATTGAGAATAATAGATGTATGTATGATGAAGGATTTGAAGAGGGAGATTATTGGAAAAGAGGATTTTACTTCGCTAGAACTGGGAATATAACGATTAAAAACAACAATCTATCTAATATAGGGATAACTATATTGAATTATGAACTTGAGACATATCTATCCCACATTGTAGAGAGTAACGTTATAAATGGGAAGGAATTTGGATATTTTACTAATATAAAAAATGAAACTTACTATTTAACAGATTACGGACAACTATATTTTGTAAACTGTTCATTCATAAGTGTAGAAAATAGTTTTCTAGAAAATTGTAGTCTAGGAATTAATTTTGCATTCTGTTCAAATTGCAGTGCTTCATGGAATTCTTTTACGAATGATGATTATTCAGGAATAACAGTGATAGGTTCAAAAAGGATAGATCTTATCTGGAATTTCTTTGATAGTAACAATTATGGGCTTTATATCATCAACTCATTAGAAGTTGATATATTTGCTAATACATTCAAAAATAATAGATATGGATGCTATATCGATAACTCAACATATAATCTAGCTGACAATGATTTCCTAAATAATGAAGTAGACACAAAAATTCGTGATTAAGATGCATTTTTCATCTTTCTGCAAAATAATAATGAGACATGTTCTAGGAAGGTGAGTACTTATCAAAAAGTCTATAGCTTATTAGAATAACCTACTTATCAAAAGAAAGCTTGTTAGAAGAGATTAGATTCACTAGTTATGGAGAAATCACGGAAATGTTTATTAAATTAAGAAGAACTTAATCCTGTGATAAATCGTACTAAACAACAAACCTGGCCAATCACATTATTCCAAACATTGAAATCAGTAATTGATACAAGTCCTAAATATCAAAGAACTGAAGTTTGGGGGAAAGAAAAGAAACAAATGCTAATTGATTCAATTCTACGGGGTTTTGATATATCTCAAATATATCTAGCAGAAACAAGAGAAGACTCAAAGTATGAATATGAAGTAGTTGATGGTCAACAGAGGCTTTCTGCTATTTGGGGATTTTTTGAAGATAAACTTCTAATTGGAGAAAAAGCAAAAGAATT
>JABLTJ010000060.1 GCA_013166775.1 Promethearchaeati archaeon | reverse complement strand
AGGTGCATTACTAGGATGTTTTGGTAGATTACTTCCAGCACCACTTGTATCAGCATTTCCATATCCTTTCTTCTTACTTTCTTTTTCTCTAAGGATTCTTCTAGTTCTATTGAGTAATTGTCTTAATTCTTGTACTGTAGCCCAATCAAAACCACCTCTTCTTTTTTGTAATTCTGAACCAATGAATATATCTTCACTTGTCATAACAGGCATTGGTGGTGGAGGTGCTGGCATACCAGAGGCACCACCGCCCATAGCCAAATGTGGAGCACCAGCGATTCTTGGTGGTTGAATTGGTGGAGGTCTCATTGGTTTTAATTTAGGTTTAGGTACTCTTCCTGAAAAACCAACTACTGATGCTGGTGTAGGTGATGCTGGAGTTCTTACTTGACCTTGTTGTGCCATAGCCCCTTGTCTTGCCATGAAACTTGCATATTTTCTAGGGTCTTCTAATCTCATAGGTTGTTTTGTTTTCAGACCACGGTGAGACATCTCAACTGCTAAGTGTGCTCTACCTAACCCAGTTTTCTTAGAACCACCTAAACTTCTTGACAATGCTTTTGCTCTTCTAGATGTAGCAGATTTAGGAGAATACCCTCCTTTTGGTTTTTTGAATTCACCAGTGCTTGGGCGACCTTTTTTTCTAGCCTCCTTTTTATTTTGTTTTTCTCTTTGTTTCTTAGTTTTTGCTTTTATTAATTCTGACCAAGCAGCATTCATAGGTTCACCAGTAGCAATTAATTCACCTCTACCCACACCCGGTCCTTTTGCTCCACCTGCTAAACTAGATAAAAAGCCAAAATTACCCGCAGCACCTGTCTGTAAGTGAGTTTCTCGGTCTGCATCATATTTATCAGAATCGTCTCCTCTTTCATCTTCATCTTCTTTCTCACCTACTTCTCTTAATGTGCCGGGTCTTATCTTGATATGTTTTCTTTGTCTAAGTTTTTTCTCGTGTTTCTCCCTTTCTTTTCTTTTCTTTTCTTTTTCCATATCTTCATAACGAGGGTCACCGGGATTATAACTACCATCTCCATCGTTATTTCTGAACATAATAGACGATTCTGAACGAGGAGCGTACATTCTGGTGTCAGAACCTCTTCCCATCATTCCTTCAGTCATCAGTAATCCCCCATAAGATATTCACTAGAGCGCTGCAACGCAGAGGCTATGTCTTCATAGAACTGTTGGATGCTAGGTGGGTCAAGAAAACAACTCCCCATCAATTTTAACTCACCTCTTATTCTTGGTAAAATCTCTCTTAACTTTCTTCTTGTTTCAAAAACAATTTCAGGTTCATCAGATTCACAGAGAGTTCTTAGATAATCAATTACTTCTAAAATAGCACTACCAAAGACTAGTTGTAGATTTTCTTTTTCAACGTAAAAATTAAACTTTTGAAAAACTAAAGAAATGTAATCTAAAAACACAGGTAGTCTTTTTTCATCAATGATTATGTTATCATGTAATAACCTATAACCCGGATGTGATGAAACAAATAATTCATCAATTATAATCACGCTATGTCTCCCCCAGCAGATTCTATTAATTGGGATTTTATTCTCTTCCAAGATTCGGGTGATTCTTTTGCTAATTCTACTTTCAGGATATTTATTGTTTGATTTACTGTAGTTTCTGTAGTATCACTACCCCAAGTATCATTGAATTTTACTAAGTCTTTTATTGACTCTCTTACTTCTTTATGTAATGATACAGCATCTCTAACAAAACCATCTTCATGTACGCTTCCTTCAGAAAGAAGTTCTGAAAGTTTGTCGTTTAGTTTTTCGACATTGTTTCTAAGTATGCCAAGTTCTTGACCAACCGTAATTGCGACCTCAACTGCTGCTGATTTTTTAACCAACGGTTGAAAGTGGTGCTTCATGTGATGATACACAGTATTCTCAGCAATATCTAATTCCTGAGCAATAGCCTCCGATTCTGTTCCGTCAGTAAAAAATCTAGCCTCTAAAGCAGACCTATTATCATGAGAACAAATCACACAACTAGGATTAGCACCCATGTGGTATTCTCCCATATGATTTCTAAAATGTCTATCTGCGGTATTTGCTCTCCAACCCATCTCTTGGTCCATTACTTTAGGAGTGGTATTTCCAGCAAGTAAATCGTCTTCAAGACCATCTCTATCTGGATGTTGACAGAAAGAACATGAGCGTTTTGTTATACGCGCTGCTTCATCCATTGATTATCGTAGGATAACCTTGTTATTCAATATTATTACCACTATTGTGTTATTCTTGCGTAAACTGCACTTAAGAACACAAGCGAAGAAAACAAACCAAAGACGAAAAAGGTAGCCTCGTTGGTGCTTAGTTCACCGCCTCTAAACATTAATACCGCTACCATCATAACAATCAAAGACAACAACTGAACCATTATCATATCAATTATCACACTACGTTGTGGACTCCACATTCCTAGCGCCATTTCATTCATTTGATTAATTGGGTTTGGTATTCCTGACATTACCATTATGCTCTACCTCCGAATAGTAAAGAACGTGCGGTGCTTCCTACAGCATTACCGACATTTTCCATCATACCGGGATTTTCAAGTGCTGCTCCTAATGCACCTTGTAACATAGATTGTTGAGACATAGCCAAAACTTGTTGCCTTCTCATTTCTGCTTGCTGTATAAGTGCAGTTGATTGATTCTGTAGATTACTTAATTGTGCGATAATATTTTCAGCAGATAAAGTTTGTAAATCTGAAGGAAGAGATGTGACATCTAAACTAAGAGTACCAGTTTCTTCATCTAACTTGAATGTTGAGTTTTTTAGTACATTAAGAAGTGAAAATGTTGTTATGTTAGATAGCATTTCAACCATAACAGGCATTTGAGAACTTACAATAAATTTTTCAACAGGATTCAATGTTTCAAGCATAGCCATTAAAATCTCAGTGTCAGATGGAGGAGCAACTGGTTGTTGAGCAAATTGATTAAATTGATTATATTGGTCTTGAACCCCAAGACCAGCCATAAAACCCTGTGCCGCAGGTTGCTGTCCAAAACCAAACTGTTGTTGTGTTGATTGCCCAAAAGGTGCTCCTGTTTGAGATAAATTAAGAGACGATGTAGATTGTGGTACTTGTTGATTATTTCCAAATATTCCTACCATTACTGATTCACTCCTTGGGTATTGGGTATGGGTGGCGCGTTATTAGGTTGCTGATTAATCATCTGTTGGAAAGCAGGGGTCGGATTATTCATTTCTATCAATTCTTTTTGGAAAATTCTCAAATCAAATGTTACAGTGGTAATATCATTTATACCGCTTTCTGGATTTTTATAGTGTGTAATATTTATCCCTTCATAATCCCTAGCATCTTTTTCTAATAATTCAAAAAATGGCTCATATTTAGAAAGCATCAAAGGTGTGTCTGCTTCACTTTTTTGCATGACACTTACTGGGACTGTAACTATTGAAACGCCTTGTTTGACTTTATCCCTCAAACGATTGGGATTCATTTCATATTCTTTATCTTCCTCTGCTTCCCATTTACAAAGTAAGTGATATAAATGTAAATGTTCAGGGCAATAAGTTCCCCTCATTTTTCTTCCACTAGTTACCTTATCCATAGCCAAAAACGCTTCAGCCTGTCCTGTAACTGGGTTTTGCCAATACATATCCCAAAGACTTCTACCAGTTTCATCATCACATATTTTCTCATAAAGATTATCATATTGAATTAATTCTTTACAGTCACAACCATCCACAACACAAATATGAGATTGCTTATTGTATCTATATTTACTTCCAAAAAGCCTAGCAGGTGAAATCAAACTTCTTTTAGCAGGTTTTAGTAACCTATATGCTTGTCTTATATCTGATTTTCTTGCTTTTCTAGAATTACCATGTGTAGAAGGGTAAAAATTTACTTTTGGTACTTCTAGATTTTTTTGAGCAGCAATTTGTTGCATCGAACGTTGAGCCGATGCTTGCTCCATTAAAACTGCTCTATTAAGTTGAGGATTTCCTTGTGCGGCTAAAGCCATCAAAGCGGTTTCGTTAGAATGACCTAGAGAATTAAGTTGTTGTTGATTGTTATAACCGGGAATATAATTAGAAACCATATTATCACTTCTGTTGTGGAGTTACTCTAACACATAATTCTCCATCTTCCCCCACATCAAACTTCCAACTTAGTTTTTCTCCTGCTGTAAGTTTAAATTGTTCAATTATCCACATCGGGACAGTTGTTCTTAAACTGTTAGAACCTCCTCCAGTTGACACAAGAGTAGTCTCATTATTCACTCTTGCCATTAGATGTCGCAACACCACTCATATCAAAAAGGTTACTGATGAGGTCACTTGGCAGGTAAACATTACATTGTTAATAAATCTAGCATTGTAATTTCAACATTCCAACCTATTCTAGTAGCCATAAAACTTCTTTTTGTTCTAATACCCGCTTTTTGTAAACGAATTAAATCATCCCTAAATGGGTCAAATACTTTATGTTCACCTATTCTTCCTTGTTGCCAAAGTAAAGCGGCATCATCATCAAAAAATCTATCCGCTTTATTCGCTACAAGCATTATCAATTTAGGTGAGTATTTTCTTCCTTTTACTCTACTTCTTATGCTTCTATATCGATAATTTCTAGAAATTAGAACATCACATAAATATTTGAAACCTGCAACTTGTTCCATACCTTCGGCTCCACCTTTCAAAGCCCTTCCATCGAACATGTAAATTATTGCTTCCGCTTGACGATATACCATATCTTCTATCCAAAGATTCCAATATCTTTCTTGTCCACCTATATCAGCAGAGTTTACAACTCGTTTTTCACCTTTCCAAGAAACTCTTTTTTTAGTTGATTTAGGTAAAATATATCTTGTTAATATTTTATAGTGTTCAGTTCTTTCTTCAATGGGAATATCATACATCTCTCCCGGTGTTGTCATATAAGAATCCAAAGTGGTTTTTCCTACCAGTGCTGTTCCATAAATACCAACACTTCTGGGTCTCCAAGCATTGTAAATATTTTGACCCCACAGCGCAGCGCCTACTAAAACGCTACCCGTCATACTCAAGTTAACACCTAACCTAAATCAACTAACCAATTTCCTAATTGCTCTAATTTAAAATAAAACCATTCAACTGTAGATTCCCATAAAGAAAAATCACTATTTGCTTCAACAGCACTAAGAATAAAAACTGAAATAGTAGCAACAACAACTGTCCTAATCCAACCATAACCCCATTCGTATACGTTATCAACTGTATTAGCCAAATGCATTGCTCTAAGAGTTTCTTCTACTGAGTCGTCTTTTGGTGTTTTGAATATTTTACCCATTCAGTTCAACTCTTATATCTAAGGTCAGGAGTGCCATCCTTTTTCAATCTCTTTGTCGGCTTTCCATCTTTAGGAGGAGTCGGTAGTTCTTTTACTATAGAATCAGTCATCCGATAAATTTCTTGCATATTTACCGATTCCACCCCTAATCCTAATGGTTGTTGTACATTTGTACTGTGAGTAGGAATGCCCGGATTAAAAGTAGAATGGTAATCTAATCCTAAATTAGCCATATTATTGGCATCTCTGTTTTCTGTTAAAAATGAAGGTGGAGACATTACTTTATCAGGATTTTCTTGCATCCATCTTAATTCTTTTTCTAATTCCATTTCTTGTCTTCTTAATTCCATATCAGAACGCCTTTGGTCAAATGAAACCTGTATGTTTCTAAAACGAGATTGTTGTTGTCTTTGAAATTCTGATATTCTTGCTCTTTCTCTAAGATTTCTTTCAAAGAACATTTTGAATAAATAATACGCTAACCCTTGTAAAGCAAAAGCACCCATTGCGTAATTTAAACCATTCATCCACGTTTCATCATTTACTAGCCACAATTTTGAATCAAAAATAGCAACCGCAACCCCAATCAATGCAGACTGACTTATTATCAATCCCATCAATCTAATTTCGGAATCTGTTGTATCAGACATATACACACCTTGTGAAAGGCCACGGATGGGGTCACCTTAAACCCTTCTGAGTAAAAATCCGGTGTTTTAGGTTATTTGTCTTATTTATCCTATTATTAGTATATATATAATAATTAATACATATGTATAGAGTCTATATTAATAATAAGACAAATGGGATTAACAGTTCCAGCGTTTTAGTGCTGCACCCTTTGGTGTTAATTTTCCATCTTTACTAGTTGGGCCTTTACTTCCGCCCATTCTAGCACAAAACGACTTGCGCCTCTTGGCCCTCTTGCTTCCGGGTTTGAGTTTGGATGGCTTTGTCGTGACTGGCGGTTTCAGGTTAGCACCTGTCTCCCTCTTGAACTTCGCACGACCCGCAGCATTGAGGCCACCCTTCTTGTGATGTCTCTTCGGATTGTACCCATGAAATGGCTTTTCACCTTTAGCGACATATCTAGTGCTACCTGCTGGTGAAGTAATTTCTTGATGGCAGTTTGCACAACTTCCATGATACCCTGTATAATCAGGTGTGTAAGCAACCATTGGGTTTTCACTCCCACAATGAGGACATGGGAAATCATATTTTGAGGCTTTTTCAAACACAGAATCTAACAGTGCTACTGATGCTTGTTGCATTGGTGTACAACAATCACATATGTCAAAATCCATGTTCATCGTAGTACACCCACCATTTTAACAATTGTTGGCTTCCCACCCACACCTTGCTTTTTTGCACGTTTTCTTTTTGTGGCCGCTTGTTTTTGTCCACTACTCATAGAACCTGATGTTTTTGGTGTATCACTTGAAACTTTTACAGAAGGTCTACACTTAGGATAACCCTTACCTGAAAGTTTTGCTTTGCTCCTTCCACAAGGTGGGTGTTTTCCATCTTTGTCTTTTCTTGAAACGTCTACCCACTTTTCCTTAAACCAACGGTTTAAGTCTTTTACAATGAGTACATCGTAACAAGTACAACGTGTCATATTACTCCAACCATTTTTTTAATACTTTTTTGTTTGTCAATTAAAGCATAACAAGGACACTTAGGAGAAGATGCTGAACATTGATTACCCTCAATCATACAAACGCAAGGTGTTTTTTTAGTACCACCACAGCAGCATTTGTCTTTTTTGAGTTTCATTTCTTTTTCTTCCCCTTAAACTTACCACGGCAATATTGTACAGCCCAACCGTTTGCATAAGCAGATGGATAAACTTTGAACTTTTTCTTTGCGGCTGCTTTTCCTTCAGGACAGAGTTTTTTCCAAACTGCGTCCATACCGACACAATGGCCACATTCACAACTGAAACTTTTATTCATTTCTTGCCATTCAGGGTTAAAACTATATTCAGAGTCTGCTAATTCCATACTATTTGAAGGAGGAGAAGGTGGAGGTTCTATTCCAGTTCCTTCACAGAAACCACATTCTTCATCTGGATATGTTGGGTCAATTTCTAATCCACTACCAAAACAAAATTCACATATAGGGACATTTGGATATCTTGATTTATTACTCATTTTTTCACCTTAACCTTACGAAGTGTGCCTCGATTTTTAAAATGCCTAGCCCTATTACTACTTTGGTTTTCTAAAGTAAATTTTCCACCTTGAGTATGGCTAATATCTTTTTTATTATTCGAACCGTAAATACCCCTGCGTCTACGCTCACGATTCAATTCTACTCGATATTTCACTCTTTCAGGACTAGACTCGTATTTTTTATCATAGGCTAACTTATGTTGTCTGGCCGCTTCAGACATTTTTCTTTTTGGTGCTTTAATTAGAATCATTTTATTTACAGTTTTTGGACCCGGAGGTAAAGGTGGTAAAATTCTAACTCTTGCTGCTTTTTTCTTTTTTGCTTTTCTTGCTCTTCTTATTGCGACTTGTGGATTATTCGTTTTGAATTTTTCAGGTGTGGCATCTATTACATGTTCTACATTCATAGTACCCGGACCATCACCTCTTCCAAATTTTTGTTGTGAACCCCTAAGCATTACGGTTTTTACTTGAGGGGTGCTATGTGTTTTATGAGGTCTAATTATACTCAC
>JABLTJ010000059.1 GCA_013166775.1 Promethearchaeati archaeon | reverse complement strand
TTTACTATTTAGTTATATAAAATTATAACTACTTGCTACTTTTGATAAAAAGAGAATTCTCATTAATCTAAAGAAAAATAATATAGAGAAATTTACAAGTAAAATTTGAATCTTCCAGAAAAACTAGAACAGCAGAAATTTAGGTATTACTCAATTCAGCCCTTCAATCGTTTTCTAATTCTTTAACTCCAATGCCAAGTGTTTGGTTGCATTCAGAGCATGCAGGAATTGGAATTCTTTCCTTGCATATCTCACAAATCAGATGACCATCCTCATAATCCATCCGCTTCCCAAAATAAGCATTGTATATTGGTAATATCTAATTAAGTTTTCTTGAAATTAATTATATGAAACTAATTATCTTAAATTTAACCTCAGATGTTTTCTTTTTAATTAATATCTAAGTCCACATTTGATTTTCTAGAGTGATGGTTGGTTTTTATTATTCAAAAATTAATTTTTGCTGGGATTCGGATGACATAAAGGTCGATCTAACTTATTGAAGATGGAAGAAATGCTGAAAATTAGTTTAAAGTCAATAATTAAAGAAGCTTCAGGATTAATGGATAAATGGCTTGATTATCAAACTTATTTAAATGAATTACCAGGATTAGCAGTAGGTATATTCGTTGATAACGAGATTGTATTTCAGAAGAAATATGGTTATGCAGATTTAGAAGTTAAAAAGAAATTTACTAACCAACACTTGTTTCGAATCGCCTCACATTCAAAACTCTTTACTGCTACTGCTATTATGATATTATACAAAGAGGGCAAATTGTCTCTTGATGATAAAGTCACAAAGTATTTACCATGGTTTACATCAGAAAACGATGAGAATCTTCAAGATATCACTATTCGACATCTTTTAACTCACACAAGTGGATTATCATGTGATGGTAAAAAGGACTATGTTGGTAAGAATGAAACTCTTAACCTTGAGGAACTGAAGATTCAATTAAAAGAAGGACTAAGTGTTTCAAAAACAAACGAAGTAGTAAAATATTCTAACATTGGTTACGTTTTACTAGGTCAAATAATTGAAGCTATTTCACAACAAGAATTCGGTCTATTTATCCAAACAAAGATTCTTGATCCATTAGAGATGTCAAATACCTATATTGATGTCTCTGAAAAGAACAGATCTTTACATGTTGTTGGTTACGGAACGAAATATCCTAGAGAAGATAGAGAACGATTTTCACTATACCCTTCAAAACTTTTTCAACCTGCAGCTGGTTTGTGTAGTACTGTTAGTGATTTAATCAAATTCTATCAAGCACACTTGTTTGGTAATGACATTCTCCTACCAGATGATCTTAAACGAGAAATGCAAAGAATACAAGTAAAAATGGGTAATAATATTAGAGGATTAGGTTTCGAATTATCAAACAATCCAGAAGGTAAGATAGCCGGGCATACAGGAGGAGAGGTTGGATTCAGGTCTAAATCAGGATTCTTTCAAGATAAGAAGGTAATTATTGTTGTTTTTTGTAATGCTACAAATATTGGCATTGAGGGATTCTTCTATGGTTTATGTCATTTAGTTGAAACCCTTGATTCAATGAAGAATATCTTCCTACAAGATTCAGAAAGTTCACTCGATTTTAGTGAGATAGCAGGGTTATATGATTCCTTAAAGGGTTGGGGACCAGAATTATTCAGTCAAATTAAATCAAAATTAGTATTACTCAATCCAGAAAACAAATATCCAGGAAATTCAATGCAAATTCTAGAACATAAGAAAGGTTTTGTATTTACTCCTACAAAGGAATCACCTATTGCAAAACCTGGTGAAAATATCGAATTCATCAAAAATAAATTAGGAGAAACAATTCTATTAGACAGTAAAAAAGGAGAACATAAAAGATTCGAATATAGTTATTAAATTTTAGAATTTATTTGGTGAGGAAAATGGAAAAAATATAATTCGGAAAAACCGATCTAAAAGTATCAAGAATAGGTTTGGGAACACTTGCGTTTGGCTATAAATTTAAGGGAATATAAGATAAAGAACAAATCTACGAGTATCAATTTAATTGAAGTATCGATCTGTTGACTCATAGCATTTACATTTTCAGCCAAACCTACAGTCGATGGCATGAAAGAAATTTGAGTAATCATAATCGTTACAAGTAATAAAATTGATAAGATTCGTTTTTTCATAAAATAATCCCATATTTAGATAAAATTAGTATATTTTTACTAATTATAAAAATTGCCTAATTTAATTTCCTTCTATAAATGAATGATCTTTAACAATTTAATTGATACTACAAAGTAATTGCTAATGGTGAGATTAGATATACATAGAGAAGTAGCAATATTCTTAAATATTTGAGAATGGATTCTGATTAGGTGTATATGATAATGATGACTCTTTGTAAACTAATAAAGAAGTCATATAAATATAACGTGATTTCAAGATCTATCCTTGTTTTATTTTTTTTAATGTTTTTTTTATCGAGTATCAGTAATTCCGTAACTTTCTCGACTAGTGCATCTCCACGAACTTCTGTTGACTATATATTCTTGAACAGCAATATCATTACTATAAATAACACAAACCCTATTGCTGAAGCAATAGCAATCTGCAATGAAACGATTATTGATATTGGTTCAACTAGTGAGATTCTTGCACTCTATGAAACGACAGACGATACTACCTTTGATATGGAAGGAAGAACAATAATGCCTGGCATAATAGATGGACACACGCACTTGATGGGTTCTATGATTTGGGGTGGAACTATGACCTTGGTTGAAGCTCAAGAGATTCAGCTATCTTATGGATACACTACCCTCAATGAAAAGATAGCTAATAGCTACAATGAATTCATTTTACCTTTTCAACTAGCTGAATTTGATGGTATTTTACGAACACGATTGAACTTCTTTCCAATTCATAATCTATCTTATTTAGATGAAAATAATCAAACGATTGTAGTGGAAAATTTCTGGCCCACCAATGATCCTATACTAGACCATGACAAAAAAGTTCGCGTTCCAGGAATCAAAATTTTTGCGGATGGTGTTTGGGGCAATCGAGGTTTACCTGCTATGTCTATGTCTTATCCACAAGACTTGTACGATGCATGGGGTGGTAAAGATCCTTATGGGGAATTATACTTCAATCAAACTACTTTGAATGATACTGTAAAAGTCATTCAAGACAAAGGTTTCATCTGTGCATTTCATTCCATGGGAGATCGTGCTATTGAGACGGTTCTAAATGCCATTGAATATGCTGTAGATGGTGAAACTAATGATAATTACCGACACCAACTTGAGCATAATAGTTTCTTACGTGATGATCTTATACCTAAAGCTAAAACTCTTCATTCATTACATTCCGTTTGTGGATATTACCCAACATATTGGCAAGATATTTACCAAGAAGCTTATCCTGATGAGTGGGAAGGATGGAATATCAACAGGTACTCGCTTCCAGATGAAGGAGTCCATGCATACATGGAAACGGATTTCCGATGGGAATACTATGATTCAGAGGATTTATCGAGTATATCCAATATTAGGCCATTTTTACACATGTGGAGTATGGTAACTAAAAAAGCAATAGATGAGAACGGAACAATTCATGAACCTGATCCTTGGGTTGCTGAATTTCTTTTAACTCGAGAGCAAGCACTTAAGTTAATGACTTATGAAGGCGCATATGCAGTTAAACAAGAAGATTATCTAGGTACATTAGATATAGGCAAATTCGCAGATTTGATAGTATTAACAGACGATCCTTTAACTTGTCTAGTAGATGATATTAAGGATATAGAAGTTATGCTTACCATGATAGGAGGTAATATAGAATACCAAATAGCAGATACTAGTTTCCCCGAAATTTACTCTCAAACAGATTTAACAGGTCCACTCAATCCACTAATTAGCTCTATACTAATTCTAACGTTTATTTTGTTACCAAGAAAAAGAAAGAAGTAAGTTATTCTTTCTTTAATTCATTTTTTTCTCAATTAAAAACAAAAACTAGAGCTATAATAGATTTAAAAGCACAATTTTGAGATATTTTTATCCATATTTTCAAAACAATTCGTTCATTAATGGTGGTAAATTAATTGGAAAAAGTTAACCTAGGAAAATCTGATTTAAAAGTATCTCGAATAGGTTTAGGAACACTTGCTTTCGGTCATCGATTTAAAGGCATACAAGATAAGAAACAAATCTACGATTGCTTGAATTACGCATTAGATAGTGGTATCAATTTAATTGATACTGCTGAGGAATACGCTGGTGGTTTGACAGAGGAACATATTGGTAATGTACTTAAGGATCGAGGAGATCGAGAAGAAACAATTATTGTTACTAAAGTTTCTCATCATCATTTAAGTTATAAAAATGTCATAAAAGCAGCCAATAACAGTTTAAAGAAATTACAAACGGATTACATAGATGTATACTTATGTCATTGGCCTTGGTGCTATTCTCCCATTTCTGAAACAATGAAGGCAATGGATGAGCTTTTAGCTGAAGGAAAAATACGTTATATAGGTGTCTCAAATTATCAGAACGCTCTAGTAAAGGAAGCAAATGATTGTTTAGAAAACGGTGAGATAATTCTTAATGAAGTAGAATACAATCTTATTGTAAGAGATATTGAGAAAGAAATTCTTCCATTTCTTAAAAAAGAAGGGATTGTTCCCGTAACGTATTGTCCATTATCAAGTGGATTTTTGACAACGAAGTATGATGAAAACTCAACATTTCCCGAGAAAGATTTTCGTAATGGTTATGAACTTTTCAGACACAAAGAGAATTTTGAAAGAGCACGAGAATTATTTACAGCATTGAGAGAAATAGCTAAGAGTCACGATGTTTCTCCTGCTGAAGTAGCTATTAATTGGACATTAAAAGAAAAAGAGGTTATCCCGATTCCGGGAGCAAAGAAAAGAAGCCAAATAGAAAGCAATATTCATGCTACAAAATGGAAAATGTCAATAGATGAAATCTCTCGATTAAATACCATTTCCAAGAATCTTGAATTGAATTGGGAATGGTTTGATAGAATTAGACCAGAAGAATAACAGAATTAACAAATAGGTGGAAAAAATGAAATTTACACAAACTGGAACATATCCAGAGAGTTATTTAGAGCGAATTGTTGATTTTAAACCGCTAGAAAATATTGAGATTATGTATATGGAAAAGCTCGATTGCTTTATCGGATTTTTATCTAAAGAAAAACCAGAGATAATAACAGAATATGTTGCTAATCTTGTTAAGAAATATCAAGGGTTAACGGAAGATGATTTGTTTGAGATCCCTTCTAAAGAAATCAAAACAATAATTGCCAAATACAAATATCTGAATCAATATCCGGATTTAATCAAAACTTCACTCAATTACTTCTTTCATCTCTAGCAAATAAAAGAGAAAAACTTTTTAGAAAAACTTGAAATTAAATTAACCAGAAAAACGCAAATACAAGCGTGGGTATACCATAGTTATTACTTCTTGCAAACTTTGACTGAAACTATTGATAGAGAAGAATCTGTGAAATTGTTCAAGCACTACATAACCAATTATTATTTAGAACATCCTCCTACTTCAAGAGGTGATTTCATTAGTCTTAAAAAAAGATTTGAAGATCGCACCTCAGGAGATACCACCTCCTCTGAGTGGGTTTTGGTTCACACTATGTTGGATGATGGGAAATATGCTTTCAAAAACAAGAATTGCCCAACATTACATGATGTAATGGTAGATCTCCCAGATGTTGAACTCAAATACCTTGTTGCTTGTTATGGTGACTATCAGAAATTCAGAGGAACAACCAATGAAAATATCATTCTAACAATGGAGCACACAATAATTCAAGGAGACGGTTATTGCTCTCGAGTATTACATGATACTCGTATCGATTATGATTTGTGTCATCCGCCAAAGGAATTCTGGGATAATTTTGAACCTGGAAAAGAAGAAGAAGCTAAGAAATATTACAAAAAATAACTTCCAACAATTTCTACTTTGATATATATTATTCACAATACTGCTTTAACCCCAGAGCAAACTCTTCTGCATGTTTAAGGTCTTTCTCATTAGGTCTACCCTTGTTCATTCCCCCAAAATATTTCATGAAGCTGTTAGTGTTAAAACCTTTACAACTAAATTCGTCAACAATCTTGTAACCTTTAGACCCTAGTTTTTTTCTAAGTGTTTTGTGTTTAGTTGTATTGTCAATCATTGCACTAGTTGAGAAAATGAATGCTTTCTTGTTGGTGGTTTGCGGTAAGTTATCAACTAGATCAAGTATTGTTTTATGGTGTTTTTCACTATATATCCCTGAGCCAAAACCTATTAGACTATACTCTTGAAGCTCTTCAAGGTTAACTTGTTGTGGTATTTTTATCTCTGCTTCAAGAACTTTTGCGATAACGTTAGCGATTTTCTCAGTATTTTTGTGATGATATGAAAACACAATCAATAGAGATTTCTTTTGTGTCAAAACATCTTCATTCAATTTTATTCCTTCAATGATTGCTTTATCTCGATTATTTAGTTAGTTTATAATAATTAATTCATTTCAACTTGATTCTGAGATTTAGTGACGGGATACTCTTTTTGGGACCACAAATCCATGCCCCCATGTAAGCTCTTGGCATTATTAAAACCTACTTTAACTAAAATATCAACAGCTGCCAAAGATAATCCTCCTCCAGGGCAGACAGTGACAATTTCTTTTTCTTTAAATGTTTGAAGAGCCTTTAAATTGGATTTTATTTTCGAAAGGGCGATTGACTTAGCATATGGAATGTGTCCATCAACTCCGTTAAATTCCTGAATAGTTCGTATGTCGAGTATTAACGGTGGTCGGTTAGAATTTATGCGTTCAAGTAAGTCATCAACAGTAATTTCTGACCATACAGATCTGTTTAATATTATTTTAAACATGATTTGCCAATATCTTACCACGCTTCTAACATAATAACTCATTACGGAAGGATTATTTCGATAAGATTCATCCATTTCTTAAACACCAATGATTTCAATTTAAACTCTAACAAATTTCATCTATATCTAGTTTAAAATTATATTTACTTATCTAAGTAAAATACGATATCATCAACTCTAGAGAGAATAACTTTTTAAGGATAAATAACTAGCTAGGCAAATCTGGTTGTGAATGAAAATGACAGAAGAAAAGAAGTCCAAAATATATTTTTTGGGGATATATCCAAAGTGTCCCTTCTATAAACCTCTACCTGTTTTCATTATTTTAGTTATAATAGCTCTTGGCACTTGGGGATCATATTATCTTCATAGATGGGCTGCTGTGGCGTATGTAATATATTCTATTTTGTTTTACTTCTTGGTTATGCCATTTACGATGTGCAGATACTGTTATTTCAAAGCTAAGGAAACCCCAACAGATGAAGAGAAAGAAAAACCTACAGTGAAGCTAATGACTATAGATAAGTGGAGTAAAACGCTCTTACACAAGCATGTAGGTCAAAAACATTGGGCCTGGGTAATGTTCGTAGTATGGATTTTACCTGTAATCCTAATTATCACTTCGTTCTTTAGGAATTTCAATTATCTTGCTATAATAGCATTAGTTGCCTTCATACTTGCTGTGGTGGGAAATTATATCTATATGATAAAGGTAAAATGTCCAACATGTCCTATACGAGAGGAATGCCATTCGTCATTTTAAAACTAAATAAACTGTAAAAGAATTACTGAAATATTTGCTAAAGCAGTTACTTAACATCTTCAAGTATGAATTTCTTGAAGAATTTCTCTCCTTCTTCTGTGTTTTTAACAAGACCTAATGCTGTGAACATATTCAGATTGTTTGTGACGTTCCAATACTCTGCAACTTTCCCATTAACTATGCGATGGACGTCAACAGAAGTAGTTTCCATCTTGTTGCCAGTAGGAGCTACTCCAAACCATTCACCAGTATGGGTCGCTGTATACGTTAGAAAAACCCACACCTTATCCCCTTCAGCAATGATATCTTCAATAGTTTCATGCCAATCAGGGAAGGCCAGCTTACCCATCTTCATGAGGGTTTTGAGGGGTTCCCGACCTTGTATTTTATTGGTGTGATCAATATAATCTATTGCCACTAAATCGTTTAATAAATCCCAATTTTGTGTATTATAGACATTATTTAATTTACGAATAATTGCCTTATTTACTTCCAAGGACATTTTAATCACAACTCATTACTCTCTACTAAAATTATAAGAGTTATTGCTTACGGATAACAAAAACCAGAATCTGATGTACAATTATCTTAGAATAGCTAGTATCGACACAGTCATCAATAAATTCCTTTATCTCGATTATTTTATCTATCTTATAAAACTTAATTCATTTTAGCTTGTTCCCAAGGTTTGGTTGTAGGATATCCGCGTTTTTTCCACAATTCCATGCCACCATTTAAGCTTTTGACATCTTTAAAACCTGCTTGAATCAAAATATCTGCAGCAACCAAAGACATTCCCCCACCACCACATACTGTTACTATTTTCTTTTCTTTATATGGTTGAAGACGATCTAAATAAGATACTAGTTTCATAGTAGGGATAGTCTTAGCATTTGGAATTAATCCCTCTTCTCCATAAATTCTGAGAACATAAAGTAATAGTGGAGACTGATTCGTATTTATTTGCTCATTTAACTCATCAGGTGTAATTTCCGGGACAGGCCACTCACCGATTCTGACTCTATTTACACCTATTTTCATGAAGGTATCTACCATATGTATAAATCTGAATCTCCACAACAATTTTTTATTCATTCAAAAGTCACCAGTGTTTACAAAGTATTTTCATATATTTTTCATCTAAAGATGGTCTAAAGTTATAACTACATTCCCTTTTTTATGTCCTTTGTCAACATAACGATGAGCTTCTACGATTTCCTCTAACGGATAACTTCTATCTATAGCTGATTTTAGGTTTCCTGTTTCAATAAGTTGTCTGAGGAAAATTAGTTTTTCATTTGTTTCATTTGTTGAATCGCTAGCAGAAAGATAGGTTCCGTCTTTCTTTAACGCTTCTTTTCCATGTGATTTTGATAGTTTACGAACGGCATCAAAGACAACATCATAAATTTGACCTTTTTCAGTAAAATCTTCCTTAGTATAATCTATTACCTTATCAGCCCCTAAAGATTTCACTAATTCTAAATTCGAGGTGCTGCATACACCAGTAACTTCTGCACCAAAGTATTTGGCAAGCTGAACTGCAAAAGTACCAACACTTCCAGAAGCTCCAAAAATCAAGACTTTTTGTCCTTTCTGGATGTTTGCTTTGCTTAGTATTTCCAGTGCAGTCATTCCCCCGATAGGTACAGTGGCTGCTTCCTCATAAGTCATGTTGGTTGGTTTAAGTGCGAGCACGCCTTTCTTTCGCTCTTCGGATAGACATATGTATTCAGCACAGGAACCAGTACTCAATCCTGAAGTTGTTCCGAAAACTTGATCGCCTTTCTTAAACAGTGTTACATCTTTACCTACTTCTTCCACCTCCCCAGCTAATTCATGTCCAGGAATTTTTTTCATTTTATATCCAAATATTGGAAAAAGAATTCTCATTATGAATGGGAGGTTTCTAAACAATGCATCACCTATTGTTACTGATGCTGCATATATTCTAATCAGAACTTCATTATCCTTGGGAACAGGTTTTTCAATCTCTTTGAGCTGAAGAACCTCTGGTGGACCCGATTTTGTTTGAATTATTGCTTTCATGATTTTTCAACCACAGTTATAGCAATCTTTCCTTGAGTGTGTTTTTCTTCATAATATAGGATTGCTTCAGGAACCTTACTTAACGGGTAACGCTTGTCTATAACAGGTTTGACCTTACCAGATTCAATAATCTCTTTCATAAAAGTCAGATCCTTAGTATTTATTTTTGCCATGTATGATTTCACCTTTTTTCTTCCAAATATTGAAATCAAAGGACCTAGGAATAGAGAGGTCGGGTTATATCCGCACGCAATGTAAGCTCCTTTGGGATTTAATGCCCGTTTATAATCTGAAATTGAGTGAGTTACTGCAATATCAAAAATCAAATCATAACGTAGATCACTTTTGGTGAAATTTTCTTTGGTGTAATCAATGACATGATCTGCACCAATCGAAC
>JABLTJ010000014.1 GCA_013166775.1 Promethearchaeati archaeon | reverse complement strand
AATGAGAAACAAGTTCTTGAGCTTGTATTTTAGAAAATAACTTAATCTACCTTGCTAGAATTTTCCTTTTTAGAAGAAGTCTATTTTAAAAGATAAAATTTATTTATAACAATTATATAATCCACTCATGTCTCTATTGAGAATTTTCTATTCACGAACACCAAAAATCAAAGATTCAAAAGGAAAATTAGTTCCTGAGAGTATAACTTCATTAGAAAAAGTTATTTTGGGAGGATTAGAGCAATCCATTCTCATCAGAGGTCAAAAGAGATCTAATCCTATCTTGTTATTTCTCCATGGAGGCCCAGGAAGTACCGAGATGGCTCTTGCTCATGTTTATCAGAAAAATCTTGAAAAGAAATTTACCATTGTCAATTGGGATCAAAGAGGTGCAGGAAAGTCTTTCAAACTTGGAATACCTAAAACGAGTATGACAATTGAACAATTTGTTACTGATGCTCTAGAACTAGTTCTTCTTCTTAAAAAACGTTTCAACCAAGAAAAGATCTTTATTGCAGGACATTCATGGGGGAGCGCTCTAGGGATAAAACTTATTCATCGACATCCTGAACATTTTTACGCTTATGTAGGAATAGGGCAAGCTGTTCATCTAGCAGAAGGGGAAAGGATATCGTATGAATTTGTTTTAAGAACAGCAAGAGAACAAAATAACAAAAAAGCGATAAAACAATTAGAAAGAATAAAAGAAAAAGAAATTTGGGATTCAAGATATACACAAAAGCAAAGAAAATGGTTAACAAAATTCCGAGGTTGGTACTATCACTCAACAAGTTCATGGGTGTTGCTGAAATATTATATTAATAGCCCTGAATACAGTCTATTAGATTGCATAAAATTATTGCTTGGCTCACTTTTTTCTTTAAATCACATGTGGAAGTCATTAATTGAAGAATCAAGTTTTATAGGAAGGATAAAGGAAGTAAAAGTACCTGTTTTTTTCCTTGCTGGAAGGTTTGATTATAATTCTCCTTCGGAATTAGTAGTAGAATTCTATGAGCAATTAGAGGCACCTAAGAAGGAGTTAATATGGTTTGAAGAGTCGGCTCATTCACCAAATTATGAAGAGCAAGAGAAATTTGATAGAGTTATGATAGAAAAAGTACATCTTTACGCAAATTGAAACATACCTTAATATCTATTATACAAATTTCTATAATCCGGAGTTGATAATTTTTTTTAAAAAATGGAATTTAATCCTGTTTTATTTTGTTCTATCCCAATCTAAAAACTACGTCTCAAGAAACAAAGAAAAATCAACCTCTCAGTTGATAAACCCATTGTCCTGGGATTCCTAAAAGTAATTTCGGTAAGTGTTTATGTTAGGAAAATCCATCTATACAAAGAAGGTCAATTGTGGAATATATTTTTAAACTTTTTAAGATAGTAATTTAGAGATAATTGAAATGAATCAAACTGAATTGGAAGACCTATTTCAACAGAATTTAATTTTTGTTAGAGAATCGAAAAAAGAATATATTCTTATGTCTGATGAGCAGTTGATTTATTGTTTCTATTCAATCAAACAAGAACATTGCGATAAGCCTACAATCTTCTTCATACAAGGTTTAGGACCGGGCATCTATTCATGGTCAGATTTCTGGGATGAATTATGCAAAGAATATAATCTTGTTGTTATAGATTCAAGAGAAAAGCCAACAGTTAATTTAGAAAAAAACAAAGCATGTAGTGTTCGAAGAATTTCTTTAGACATTGTGGAAGTAATTAATTATCTTCAAATCAAAGAGGAGAATGTTATTCTCTTTGGTACAAGTTTAGGGACGTTTTATGTTGCACATTGTGTAGGACAAGGATGGATACATCCTAGAGGATGCTTTATTGTTGGACCTTCAATAGATCTTACTTATCCTGAAATAGCATTTAAATTAGCCTTCATTCTACCTGATTTTCTTTTTGAGAAAGTAGGAATATTCCTTGCTAGAAAATATATTAAGAACAAAGTATTGGAAGATTATCAAAGAAAAGTATACTTAGAGAGAATAATGAAAATTAATGTAAAAAGATGGAAAAAATGTTCTAAAATTAGAAAATGGAATCCTTCAGATGATTACAAAAACATCAATTGTCCTGTTTTTATTTTTTCAACCGATGCTGATAAATATCACACAATGGAAGAAGCAGAAAAAGTGAATAATCATATTAAGAACTGTCATTTAGTTAATGTTCCAGATTATAAATATATGAGAAGTAAACCAAGAGTAAGAGAATTTATAAGAATGATAGATGATTTAATAAAGAAAATATAAAAGAAAGAAAAATCAACCTCTCTGTTGATTAAAGTATTTTAGTAGAATATTTTTTAAGAACTGAGTTAGTTTTAATGTTATAGATGGGTTTCAAATAAATCATTAACCTACACATGTTTCGAATGGAAACAGCTTTTTAAAGCGAAATAATTGGTTATTCAAAGTGATAAGATGAGTAACAATGTAAAATTTGGCATATATATTGCTAACCATGGAATTACAAGTAATCCACAAGATTACATCAAGTTAGCTAAGACTGGGGAAGAATGTGGATGGGAAGGATTCTTTTTATGGGATCACGTTTTTCTACCGTGGGCACCAGATGAGGACGTCTTAGATTCATGGAATATATTGTCTGCAATAGCTACTCAAACGAATAAACTCACTCTTGGTACAACAGTAACACCATTAGCACGAAGAAGGCCAATGGTAATAGCAAGACAAGCAATTACAATAGATAGACTTTCTAATGGAAGATTTATTCTTGGTGTAGGATTAGGAGGTACAGCAGAATTAAAAGTTCTAGGTGAAGAGGTGGACCCTAAGATTAGGGGAGAGCTGCTTGATGAATCTTTAGAGATTCTAAAAGGTTTGTGGTCTGGAAAATCCTTTACTTATGATGGAAAACACTTCAAAATAAAAGAACCAGTTACATTTAAACCTGCAGGTAATATAAAAATCTGGGTCGGAGGTAATTGGCCAAACAAAAAACCATTTCGACGGGCTGCGAAATACGACGGAATTTTTCCATTGAAAGCTGGATCTGATCCCTCAATATATCCTCAAGATTATCAAGAAATTATGAGTTATATTAGAAAGTATAGAGAATCACTGGAATCATTTGATCTTGTAAAAAGCATATTTACTGTTGGAGATAAAGAGCACGATTCCTATATCCATGAATTCATGGACTTGGGTGTTAATTGGTTATTAGAAGCTTTCTGGTCAGAGCGATGTTCTTTGAAGGAAATTCAAAAGAGAATCGAACAAGGACCTCCAGAATAACTTTGAATGGACAAATTAGACCCTGAATAATGGTACATTAAACGTTTTTTGATCGTTGGTCATATAACTTAATTTATTGATTACCAGTTAAATCGCGAAAGATATTTAATTCGATTCAGTTAAGTACTCAATTGTAAATAATGAATGAATTAGTTAGCAAATTACAGAAATATCTCTCAGAGAAGAGAGGTAATAACAATATCACTATTGAGAATCTTGAGAAACTCAATTTAGGTTTTGAGACAGAGAAATATTCTTTCACTGAGCTTTCTACTGTTGATAAAAAAACAATTGCAAACAAATTCGTTTTGAGAATGTTTCCCGAAAACTGTGATAGTTATGGTGTAAAGAATGAATTTACTGTAATGGACAGACTTTACAAAGAAGGTTTTCCAGTTCCTAGAGTCATACTTTATGAGGAAGATAAATCGATTTTAGGTGGACCATTCTTAATGATGGAATATATTGAAAGTAAAATGTTTTACACTAAAGTAATAAATACTACACCAGATCAGCAAGAAAATTGGATGAAGAGATTTGCAGAATTATTAGTTAAACTTCATCAGATAGATTGGAAGAAAATAATAATAGATAAAGCACCAAAAAACTTAGATAATCCATTTTTCTCATTTGATGTATATATCACCGAATATATCGCTGATTGGAGAAAACATGGATTTACTCTATACAAATCTACACTTGATTGGCTCAAAAAACAGAGAGAGAATTATCCTGCTAAACGATTGGGATTGAATCATAGAGATTTTCATTTTGCTAATGTTATTGTAGCAGAGGATGATTCTTTGTTTCTTGTTGATTGGAGCTACCCTAATGTGTCAGATATTCGCATGGATATAGCAAATGCATTTTGCATTTTTAATATGGAAAAGCAAGGGAAACTTGGAAATTTGTTCTTAGAATATTATGAAGAAATATCAGGAGAACCAATAGGTGAATTATCTTTCTATGAGGTTCTATCTGCAATTCAACTTCTTTTCTTTTGTGTAATTTCAATTGAAAAACTAGAGGAAGATAGTGAAGAATATAAGAAAAGATTGAATTCCTTTAGATTTTGGATAGAGAATTTGTACGAATTTTTAGTAGAGAGAACACAGATAAGAATCCCAGAAATTGAAGTTTTGTTAGAATAAGCTGAATTTTATTAAAGAAAAGAAAGAAAAATCAACCTCCCAGTTGATTAAAGTATTTTTTAGTAGACACCCATTTGTTGACCTTGAGAAAGATCTCTATGAGGGTCTCTAACTCCGTCACAATAGTCGAATTTTCCTTTAGGTTTGATTAAAGTAGCAATATCACCAGTTTGAACTAAAGCTGGAATAACTGTCTCAGGACTAATCCTTTGAGAAACAACTGTTCCTTGTTCACCATAGTTGACCCTGGAAGTTATGTCAGCAGGATTTTCTACAACAAACATATTCATACGAGGATGAGGATAGTAGTCGATATGATAACCTTCGAAATCTGGAGATTGGAAAGCTGTACCAAATAAGCTTTGGCCATAAAATCCGCAAACTGGGAGCCCCATGTCTTCAGTTAGGACTTTAAGTGTCTCATTGGATAAAGGTGTTCCTCCATGTACTATCGCTTGAAGATTACCTTTTTCTCTAAGATTCTGAAGGAGTGGAAACATCTTTTCAATTAGGACTCCAGTAATGAATAATCCTTGTATAAAGGGGAACTCTTGCTTGACCAAATGCTGAACTTGATCTTGCATATGCTTCATGTAAAGACCACCAATTTTGGGATCAGTCATCATAGCTACTTTGACGAATCGAGGATCTAAATCAATCATGAAAACTGATTTAGCTATATCTCTCTCAAATGACTTGAGAGTCCATTTTCCGATAGTATGAGGTCCTGAAGGAACAGTTGCAAGATATGTAAGATCTTTTGGGATTCCGAAATCTTTGATATTATCTAAACAGAGTTTTACAAGTACATTGAAAGTATCTGTTTCTAAATCAAAGTAGTCCATATCATCGAAATCTATTCTAGTGGTATTTGCCAAGAGAATGTTCTTCTTTGGTAGACCGGTTGTTCCTCCTGTTTCAGCTACTTGTAGTTCAGCTCCAGGAGTTTTTGCATAAAACTCGTGTGCCCATTTAGTTGTTGTATAATTCACGGGAAATTCTCTGAAAACGCTTGGATCTGTTGGTCCTAGTTTTTCTGCTAAATCAACCCAATCGTTGATGTCACCTTTGTTTATCCCCTTTTCCTTTGCTAATTTGATCAAATAAGGAGAACCTGTTTCTTCTCCTATTGCTATATTCACACATTCTGCAAGGAAATCAATCTGATCGATTTTGTTTGCTACAGAACTTTTCGCAGTGGATGTAGACGCCATGTTTATATTCACCTAACCATGAATAGAGTAAATTGCTTTATAAACTAGGTAAAAAAATTCGACAAAAATCAATAGACAAAGGAAACTTCTTTCTACCTCAGTAAACAAAACTCTTTTAAGTGTTTGACGTTTCAATTATAACTTGAAAAGTAAAATTTCACAATAGACCACTTGGAGATTAATTTAATGAAACCAACTGTTGCAATTGTAGATATTGACTCATACTCTGAAGCTCTTAACATTATAGGAGGAATTAATGACCTTAACTTACCTGATAAAAACCTCACTATCAAAGTAGGTATTTACAATACAGAAACTAAAATTTGTACAACTGTTAAAACTCTGAATTCTATTATCAAATCTTTTAACAAAGCATTAGATATCAAAGTAGTAGAATCAGATAGTGGTGCAGGTCTAGGGCTTGATCGCTTGAAAATTTGGGAAGCTTGTTACAATAATCGAATTACACCTTTTAATCTTTCAAATGATGAGATCACTAGAGATGTTAATGTAGCTGGAGAAGTCAATCCTTTGTCGCATGTTCTTTTCAAACCAAATGTATTCATTAGTACTCATGTACCAAGACGATACGAGAATACAGGTGATGAGGATATGATGAATATGGGTTCTATTATTAAGAATTTACTTGGTTTAATCCCTGACACAAAGAAATTCCGATTCCACAAAAAACTACCCAATGCACTTTTAGACATGTATGAAGCAATAGGTGGTATTGATTTAGCAATTCTTGATGGAACTCAAGTATATTTAGGAAGAGAGACTGAGAGGACCACAACATCTCCAAAGATTCTTGTTGTTGGAAAGGATGCGTTTGCTGTTGAAGCTGTAGGAGCTTATTTGGTTGGTTTTGAGCCAACAGAAATGCCAATTCTTCAAGAAGCTGCAAAAAGAGGACTTGGGGAGATAGATATAAAAAGAATAAACATTGTTGGAGATACTTCAGAACCTAAAAATATGATATCCCAAGCTTTCCAAAATCTAATCAAATAAGTCCAAAAACAACTCATTCCATAAGGCATGAAAACCAATGGTAAAAAACAGACAAATTCTCTTTGATTATCGGAAAGATATTCCTTCCTTTATTTTCAAAGAGCTTCCCAAAGAGAAATACTTTTCTCATCCTATTAGAAGACAAATTGTAAAATTATTGAAAGAAGGGATTAAGGAAAAATCACCTGATGGTAAGTTTAATAATCGCTATGCACTAAACGTGAGAGAGATTAGAGATCAGCTTAAAAAATCATACGATAAAACTCCTAATATTACTGCTTTATATTTTCATTTGGATATCCTATCCGATTTAGGTTTGATTAAGGTTGTCGTTACATTAAATGAAGGACCTCATGGACGTAATAAAACAAAGTACTATGGAAGAATTTCCCGTCATTTAATTTTATACAACATTGATGAAGAATGTGAGAATTATAAACTGCAATTTAAAGAGTTTGAAAAATTAGCTAAGTTTGCTAGTATTAAAGTTCCAAAAAATCTTACAGATATAGGAAAGCAATACAGTGACAAAAAGAAAGAAAACTACCAAATTCTTGGTAAGTGGTTAATTGATCATGAAGAAATAATAGAAAAGGAGAATCTGAATTTGAGTCTATTATTTGAATTTCTTAAGAATATTGTTTCAATTCATCCTGAACATGTAAATCAACTAGGAGATTTATTCAGTGTTCTCCAAGAGAATATAGAAGAAATATAAAAATCAAAAGAGGATTAAAAATGTCTGAAAATTTTTCGTTTAACAAACCTGACTTAGAAGATGAAGAGATAATTGAGTATATTAACAAAAGAGAAAATATTACTACGATTGCATTTGTTTCACCTTATAGCGGAATTCCTCACATGTGCCCAGTTTGGGGGATTTTTCATAGAGGAAGATATTTCTTTCAATCAGATGATTATTTGGCTAAAACTAAGTCAATTGAAAAAGGAAATGATAAAATAGGAATCTCTGTTACAGATCCATCCCAATATCCGGATTACTCTGAAAATGAAATTCCATATATCAGTTTTGGTGGAAAAGCATTGATTAGAAGAAAGAACGAATTTGAAGAATTTGAGGAAATTCTAATGATAATTTTCCTTAAATACTTCTTAGATAAAAAAACTAGAGAAAAAGTATTCAAATTTGTTATGGAGGAAGTAAAAACTCGAGTACTTATCGAGGTAATTCCTGAATGGATCAAAGCAAGAAAAATTCCATTATCAGAAGATTCTTAGCAATGTTTCATTATAAACATGGTAAAAGTGAACGATAAAATACCAAAGCTATTTACTCTCCAAAAAATATAAATAATTATGATTCCCCTAAATTGTGTTTGTCTTTAAAAGGTTATGAAATGGAAAATAAAAAAATAATCGCAATTACATTGATCTTGTCCTTCAGTTTGTTTACAGTTCCAAAAAACGCGACTACTGTTACTCAAACTGAAATTTTTTCAGAGAATAGCATAGGAGAATATAGTTCTTCTTATTTTACAATTGCAGATTTAAACTGGACGGTCGGTCAGCAACCTAGAGGTCCAACTGTACCTTTGACTTATCTTCCTGGGAGTGGATATTCATATGATATTAATGATACAGTTATGCATTTTGCGGAAACCACAGGAACTTTTGAAGTAAACGTAGGTGCATACGCAAATGTACCTCTTCTGGGAGATGGAATCCATGTTGAATTTGAAGCAAGAGCTATAGGAGATCATGTAGATTCTATAGGATTTGAGATGATAATTTACAACAATATAACAAAAGAACAAATCTATTTCTGGGATAAATGGCGAACTGGAACTTTAGATTCTGGTTTCATATTTTTTGAATTTACTCATCTCTTTAATGATATGAATGACATAATAATCTTCTTAGGATATGGAGATGGGCACGATGCTAATTGGCAAAGAGAATGCTGGTTTAGAGAGCTAAAAATCTTCAATAATGTTTCTAAAAATGATTTAATAACTGATAATATTAAAACTGTCTTTCCCTCAGAAATTTCTCTTCCAAGAGGATTAGTCTGGAACGATGATTCTTTATGGAGTCTAGTAGCTGGTGGGAGTTGGTATCAAAAGAGAATTTTCCAATATGATCCTATGACAGGATTAGCTCTGAATAATTGGAGTATCGATATATTCAATCCTTCAGGTATAACTTTTGATGGTTCTCATTTTTGGATATCTGAATTTGGTAGTCCAACTCTCTATAAATATGATACTTCTTTTAATCTTGTTGATAGTCTAACAATGGAAGTTTCTTCCATTGGAGGTTTAACATTTGATGGTAATGATTTCTGGGTAGGAGATCATTTAAATGATAATTTATACGAGATTGACAAAGAAACGGGTGAACTTCAAAGAACTCTTTCAGTACCTGGTTTAGGTATGGTTGGATTAGACTATGATGCTGGATATATTTTACTCTGTAATGATTCGCTAAATCAAGTCTATCAAATCTCACCATTTAATGGAAGTATTGTAGATTCATTTGATATACCTATCAACAATCCATGTGCAATTACATTAGATAATAAGCATAAATTGTGGATCTCAGACTTCATAGATAGGCTCAATTATAACTTGAATTTACAGATAATAGGAGATAAAGTGTCACCTTCTATATTTGGTAGTGAAACTTTAACATATTTTGAAGGTTCTCTTGGAAATTATATTAATTGGACAATTAATGAAAGTTATCCAGACAATTATTCAATCTATAGAAATGATATCTTAGTTGATTCCAATACAAGTGAGTCTACTCATGAAACTATTGTACTAAATGTTGATCTTCTTGCTATTGGTGACTATGATTATACTATTGTTGTAAATGATGCTTATGGTAATAAAGCAGAAGATACTATCCTTGTTACTGTAATTCCTAAAACTACAACTATATCTTCATCGATTGTCGCAGTAGTTGTCTGTCTTTCCACGGTAGTTTTCGCTTTTAGGAGAAAGAGATAAACTTCTCTTTCCTATTTTTGTTTCAAAGATAGTCGAATAGCAGCAAATAATAAAGGAAAAGCTAGATTTGGTAAGAAGAAAGTTAATTTAGGTTGAGAACCAGTCATAATCTTTGCCCACCTTATCAGATATTTTGGTCCTTTCTTCTTACAAAGATAAGCAAAAGCATCTAGAAAAATAGGAATTCTTGCTAGAACTTTCACCATTCTTGCAGACCATTTGAAATCTTTTCCAAAGGATTTCATCCAAAGTTTTTGATAATTCTTTAGAGTTCCATTTCCAAAGTCTCCTTGCTCGAAAGCATCTTTTAAGATATCAGCTGCTATCTCCCCAGCATCCATCGCATATTGTATTCCCTCACCTGTCAAAGGATCTATATGTCCTGCTGCATCTCCTACAACTAAAAAGTGGTCTGAGTAACTTTTCTTCACTCCTCCTAGTCTTAGAGGGGCAGATTTGATTTTCTCGATCTTAGCATTGGGACCCAATGCCCTAACTACATATGGATCTCCCTGCAAAAGATTGATATGCATATTTTGTAGATTAGTTGTTTTTGCAAAACCTCCTGGAATAATATAACAACAAAATACTAAATCATCATCAGCTTCCTTGAAAATAGCTGCATAACCAGGGACTAGAAAACGAGTATAGATACAAACTCCATCTTCCTCAAAAGCATGAGTACCAGCTTCAACATAAACACTACTGCAAACAGCATCAGGAGGAGTATCAATTACTCCAACAGATCTCGCAATTTTTGAAACTGCTCCATCAGCTGCAACAAGCACTTTAGCTTTAACATCCCCTTTTTCTTCATCAAAAGCTTTTACAGTCCATTCCTTCATCTTCTCAGAAAACTTAACGCTTTTGACATTGTACTCTTCGATCATTTCAGCTCCTTCTCTAACTGCAGCTTGAGCTATTTTTTCGTCAAGAATCTCTCTTTTGATGGAAATCATCAAATGACTACCAATCTCTTCAGCTGAATTACCTATATATTCAATCCTTCTTGGACTAACTAATCCTCCTACAGCTGCCCATCTGCCTTTCTTCTCTTCAAGAATTTCTTGAAGAACTCCCATTCTCTCTAGATGCATTTGTGCTCTTTGAGAAACAGCATCACCGCATATCTTCCGTCTTGGGAATTTCTCTTTTTCCAACAGAATTACATTCTTACCTTGTTTAGCTAGGTAGTATGCAGTTGAAGAACCTCCAGGGCCAGCTCCAATGATACAAACGTCATAAATGGTTGATTTCTCTTTTATAGGTGTTTTAGAAGTCACTGAGTTTTAATTTAACTAGAGGAAGAATATAAGTTTTAACTCTAGATTGGTAATTTTTGAAAAAGCATAAGAGATTAAAAGGGATACGAGTCTTTTATTGCGACTACTATGGATGCTCATTCTCTATCAATAGATGAAATCTATGATAAAATTGACTCTAACTTTAGAGGAATCAGTTCAGAAGAAGCTGAGAAAAGGTTAAATTTCTATGGTAAAAACGAAATCCCTTCTAAGGGTGCAGTTTCTCCATGGAAAATACTCCTCAATCAATTCAAAGATTTACTTGTACTAATACTTGTAGCAGCAGGAATTATTACAGCTATTATTGGAATAATTGAACAAGATAAAGGATCAATAGTAGAGATAGTGGCAATTTTTATTGTAGTTGCCCTTAATGCTCTTTTGGGATTTTATCAAGAATATTCCGCAGAAAAAGCTATTACGGCTCTGAGAAGCTTAGCTGTTAGTGAAGTAATAGCAGTTAGAGATAATCAGAAAACAATGATCAAAGCTGAGTTTCTTGTTCCTGGAGATATCGTAGTTATTGAATCAGGTGATACAGTTGCAGCTGATCTTCGTATAATCGAAGGTTATGAAGTAAGGACACTAGAAAGTATACTCACAGGAGAATCTGTTCCAGTAAGAAAAGATAATGAAGTATTAGCTGATTCATCTGCTCTAGCTGATAGAATAAATATGCTGTATAAAGGAACAACTGTAGTAAATGGTTCAGGATTAGCTATCGTTGTAGCGACTGGTTTGGAAACAGAGTTAGGAAAGATAGCTTCCTCTCTGATGGAAATAAAATCAGAAGATACACCTATCCAAAAGAAATTAGCTAAATTAGCTAAACAGCTGACAATTGGAATTATAATTCTATCAGTTCTCATATTAGTTCTTGGCTCAATCTTGATGAGGAATGAATCCATTAGTGATTTATTCATCTTCTCAATTGGACTTGCTGTTGCAGCTGTTCCAGAAGGATTGCCAGCGGTCCTAACTCTAACACTTGCTATTGGAATAACAAGAATGGCTAAAAAGAGATCTCTAATCAGGAAACTTCCCGCTGTAGAAGTACTTGGTTCAGCAACAATTATCTGTACAGATAAAACTGGAACATTAACTAAAAATGAGATGACAGTAGAGAAACTATGGGTGAGTGATGAAATCTATGATATAAGTGGGACAGGATATATCAGAGACGGAGAAATTATCGATCCGCATACAGGAAATCAAATTGAGCTTGAAAGGGAAGATAATATTGCAAAAGCAATTGAAGTCTGCACCTTAGCTAATGAAGCAGCAATAGAGCTCAAAGAGGATGGAGAATACTTTGAAATATTTGGCGATCCAACAGAAGCATCACTTCTGATACTAGCAGAGAAAAGTAAGCTGAGGGAAGATATTATTGAGAATCATGAAATCAAATATCTTTTCCCTTTTGACAGTAATAGGAAAAGAATGAGTGTAATCATTCAAAATAAAGAAACAAAAAACTATAGGATTTTAGCTAAGGGAGCTATAGATATTTTATTGGATTTATGCACCCACAAAGAAATTAATAATAATATTATAGAACTCGATGATACTGAAAGAGAAAAATTACTAGATTTAAGTAGTCAATATTCCTCTAAATTTGCATACAGAATTTTAGCTTTAACATACAAAGATCTAAATAATAAAGAAGCAGAAGAGTTAATTCTCTCAAAAAATAGTGATTTAGTTGAGAGAAATTTAGTTTTCTTAGGTTTTGTTGCGATGTTAGACCCACCAAGAGATCAATCAAGACCAGCAATAGAAAGAGCGAGATCTGCAGGTATCAAAGTGATGATGATTACAGGAGATCACATGGAAACTGCAAAAGCGATTGGAAAATCTATTACTCTATGTAAAGATATGGTACCTTTTACAGGGAAAGAACTAGATGAAATGAGTGATGAAGAATTAGAGGCAAAAGTGGATGAAACAGAAATCTTTGCAAGAGTAAACCCATCACATAAATTAAGAATCGTTGAAGCATTAAAGAAGAATCATGAAATTGTGATTATGACTGGTGATGGAGTTAATGATGCTCCAGCCCTAAAACGAGCTGATGTGGGAGTTTCTATGGGCATTTCTGGTACTGATGTTGCCAAGGAAGCTAGTGACATGGTTCTTGTTGATGATAATTTTGCTAATATTATTGAATCGGTTTACGAAGGGAGAATAATTTATGATAACATGAAGAAATTTATCGCTTATCTTCTTTCAGCTAATGCTGGAGAAATACTTACTGTTCTCTTTGGTTTAATTCTTTCTTTCATCTTCATTCGTGATGAAATCCTTTTACCAATAGTCGCTATCCAATTACTATACATCAATCTTGTAACAGATACTTTACCCGCACTAGCGTTAGGTGTTAGTGCTCCAGAGACTAATGTTATGAAGCGTCCCCCTAGGAATCCCGATGAGCCTTTACTTGATCGAGAGATGCTTTTCAAAGTTTTTCTAACAGGTTTACTCTATGGTATTGGTACTATGATCATTTTCTTCTGGATCACAGATTGGGGAGCTGATACATCTGAAGAAACTGTTGTTCTAGCTCGTACAATGGTTTTTGCAGCTCTTGTAATTTATCAGCTTTTGAATTCACTATCCACAAGCATAAACCGCTCCATATTTTCCAAAAAAATTCTTCGTAACAGAGCTTTATTTGGTGCAATATTTGTAGGATTTATCCTACTCATCTTATCCATCTATACACCATTCCTTCAACCATTCCTCCAAACAGTGAATATTTCTGGAGTAGGTTGGGGAATAATCTTTGCAACAGCAAGTCCAATTGCACTCATTGAAGAAGTAAGAAAATTCATTGTGCGTAAGAAATATGGTTTTCCAGACGTAGAAGAATATGATTACTTAGCATGTTAAAAGATAAAACCTGAAGCTAATCTCTTTTCTTTTTCTTAACTTCATTTTTCTTTGTTGCATTAATACATCTTAGATATTTTGTAAATACTTCAACAAATGCAGTCTCATCTGAATCACTTAAAACTGTTGATGCACCAAAATAATCCAAACCTGTCAGTTTTCTAAATTTTCTGAATGCTGTATAAAGAGCAGCGATTGCGTTTCTATCAATTTCTGTTCCAATAGAAATTAATTGATACCCTTTTAGATCGATATATCTAATCTCTATATTCTTCAATTTCAGATCTTTTGGTTTCTCGTAAGAATTCATGCTTTCAGAGATGATTTTCCCGCTAGCAATGAACAATTTAATTTCTTCAAGGTCTCGTTCAATTTTCTTTTCTTTGAAATTGTACTTTATAATTGGTTGATCAAATCGTGATAATAATATAATTTCATCTGGAATTCTTTTTGTTGTTAAAAAGTTTAAAGGATCTATAATTACTGCTATACCAAATAAAAGAATTCCAAGGGGAAAGAAAAATAATCTAGCTACCTTCAGCACATTCACATTGAAAGTTACCATCCATAATGCCAAAATAGCAAATCCAACAAAACTAAGATCAACTTGTTTTGTATTCTTGAACTTATTGAACTTAATAATCAGATAGAGAGTAAAATAAACAAGAAAAATAACTATCCCTACTGAAGCAATTCCTAACAATACTGGATTACTATAATCCACCTTCCAGAATGATGCAGTGTAGTCGTAATACACTTTGGATTCATCTAAATCTGTGATTAATATTATTGTAGCTCCTATTACTAAAGCAATTAAATGAGCAAAAATTGGTAATTTATCTTCTCGTATCATTATGAATGTGATAGTGAATAATAGAAATGCTAAAACTATGAAAACGTTAGTGAGGATAATAAATAATAGAACTACATTGAATCTATTATCCTCTGGAACAAAATATCCTGGAATACTCGCAAAAATATATCCAGCTAAGGATAGAAACAATCCAACAATAAAATGAAAGTACGAGATATTTCTAGTAATGATATATGCTCTAATAAATGCAAAAATTGAGAAACTGAAGAATAGAGCAGTCTCTATAATCAATAAAACATCAGGTATTAGAGCAAATACCATAAGTTAAGAAATTTCGACTTATTCTTAAACTTAATCGTAGTCAGATTTTAAACTTATTAAAATATCTTTTAGATTTTTTAAATCATCTTAATTTCAAAAGTATGTCATTCGTCTTGTTAATAATTAACGAATAATGACCTTCATTTGGATAGTAATTAACACAACAATTTGGTATTCTTTTTCCTATAGCTTTTGTAGCTAAATATGATGAAATATTATCATTCTCTCCATGCCACATAATGATATCTAAATCTTGAGAAATCTCTTCTAGTTTAATATTCCAGGGCTTACCAAGTAATTTAGCTTCGTAAGCTAATCCCTTCATACCTCTTATGCTAGCTTCACATTGAGTCTTTTGAATATAGTCATTAACTGATTGAATCTGAGCTATTTTTCTGTCGCAATCAGCTAACTCTTTCATTTTCTTTTCTGTAAAAATATGTGCTTTGTCTGGTTTTTTGATATATCTGAATCTGTTCAACCATAAAATTCTTTGAAATGCTTTCAGAGAAACTCCAGCAATTTTAAAAGCTATAATATAATCTTTGCGAAGAGAGTATTTATGTTCAATTGAGCCTAAAGCTGAAACAATACCAACAGTTGTTATTCTTGTAGAGCATTTAGAAGCACATGCTAAAGCATAAGGAGCCCCTGCAGAAACACCTAAGACACTGAATTTTTCAATTACCAGTTGATCAGCTAATTCAATGATGTCGTTAGGCCAATCTATTATCTGTCTCTTTTGATGAAAATCCGATAGACCAATTCCTGGACGATCAATAGAAATTATCCTTACTCCAATTCTTTCTGCTTTCGAATGGATCATGCCTGCTTCAAGTCTACAGTTTGGAAACCCATGGAAATATAAAACAGGAGTTCCTTCTCTATCCCCATATTCATTAAAGAATATTTTTCTTCCATCAAAAAGAATAATATGCTCAGGCTGTTGTTTCTCACTTATCATTGATTCTGACAGTAATAGTTTTCTTAATCTTTGAATATTACTCAATCAGTTACGAAATTTTCAAGATTGACTAGCTTTTTTTTCTATTTTTGAATTGTTTTCTAAATAATGGAATTCTTAAATAAATCTTATAAATACCCAAAAAAACTCCAAAGAGTATGTCTTTAGAACTATCAGAACAAAAATTAGAAAGGAAAATAATGAATCTCAGATCAATGATTTTCAGTCTAATAGCTGTAGCAATCATCTATAGTCTGTTTGCAGTAATAGCACACAGTGCTAACAAATGGCAAATTCTCTTCCCAGTTTCCACTGGATGTTTATCTCCTGTAATAGGAGGTTTTATCTTAGGGTTCACTGTTTATGATAATCTAAAAGATTGGTTATTTTTATCTTCTATCTTTGCTTTAATAGTTGCACTCTTAAATTTAGCAGTTATCAAAGGAACAGAGGTTTTTAGCTTCCTTCCTTACGCTCCTGCAATAGTTCTTGCTTTTGGATTTGTCTGCTCATTGATGGGATATGGTTTGAGTATACCTATCAGAAAGAAAGCGTAGAAAAAGAAAAAAAAGGTAATTTTTACCATTCAGTTTTTTTCAATAATTTTAGTGTGAGTATACCTCCTGTTACAACTCCACAAGAAATAAACCAAGCAATAGTAACCCAGTACCAATGTAATTCTACTCCAGGAATAAAAGGATAAAACCAATGTGTCAACAGAACTGCTAAGATAATTATCCATATTATACAGACAATAAGGAGATTTCTTTTGCTTCTTGCAGCGAAGAAAATAGCTCCAAAAACACCACCTAAGAAAGACCAACCAATAGCTATCCACATCCACATGAAAATATCTCCTGGAAGCCATTGATATGATACCCATAAAGCAATTAAGATTACAAGCCAACTCACACTAATAATTGTACCAATTGTCTTTTTTTCCACCATTTTAACATCACATTGCGAAATTACTGTGAGCTCTCTTTCACAAATAAAAAAGTTTCGAGTTTTTGAGCAAGCTACATAGAAAAAATAAAAAAGAGAAACCTTCTCAAATTTCTTTACTGAAAGTTTCAAAAGAACCAATTTTCTTAAAACCAATTGCTTCAACATCTTTTGCTTCTTGGACATCAGCTGGATTTTCAGGATTAAGGAAAACACTCACTTTATCGAAACCTTTCTCCTTGCATTTCTTTACTAAATCAGCAGTAATGTGTTTCTTATACTCAGAATTGTCACTGCATAGTAGTCTAATATTAACAACCTCAGGGTGTTGACCTTTAGCTACACAACCATATCCAACGACTTTACCATCCTTTCGAAGTGATCTATTCGCAACAACATTTTCGTTTTCTGCATAGTTATTAACTGCATTCTGGACATTTTCTTTTTGAATTTGGGGATAGAGTTCACAAAGCCTATTAACAACTTGTTCCGCGTCTGTTTCTTTGTCAAAATCTCCGACTTCGGCATCAGTCTCAAAGTCTTTCAAATTGGAAAACTCAAATTGATAAATAAATACACCATCTCGTACTAACTCGAATCCCTTCTTCTTAGTAAGGTCATAATAAAAGCCTTCAGCAACAGTTTGTCCAGTCTCTATTCTTTGTACATCCTTCTTCTTGAGAACCTCAACCAGATTTTCATAGAGTAAATCAAATGCATTTTCATGACCAGGAAGACAAATTGCCAGACGAGATTGTGCAATCTTAATTTTTTCTTCTTCATCTTCTCGTACTCTAGCACCAATAAAACCTACTAATTCGTCTCCTTTAAAGCAATATAATCTTGTTTCAGGATCGAAGTCCTCCCTTGCATAAACTTGTTTTATTTGTTCTACTGAAGATTGTCCATAAGTGAAAGTCCTTTCTGCTAACAAAGTTCCAATTCTTACTTGGTCTTCAATATATGACTCGTCATATTTTCTTATCTCATATTCTGTCATAGAATGTGGCAAATATTGGACACTTATATGCTTTATCAGATTAAACAAATGATAGGTTTTAATGAATTTGAAGATAGATTTGTTTTCCTTTCCTTTTTTTCCTTCGAATTGTTAAGGAAATAACTATTAGAAAGAGGGGAAATATGACAAATTGAAAATCAGTTTTGTGAATTCTATCTAAATCTTCGTTTAGGGGATAAGGATCTTTGGATTTTGCAGAACTTGCAATACTATAATTTCCTTCTCCATCATAGTCTGACCAATAGTTTCCTTCTTTTGTCAATGGATCAAACCAAGTATTATTGCTCCCTTTATCAAGTGCTTGAGAGTCACCACCATAATTATTATGAATGAAAGAGTTATGATGAATTAAATTATCGTCTGAATGATCTCGCATATATATTCCATATGCAGAATTATTTTCTATTACATTATATGTAATTGTACAATTTGACGATTCTGCAACAAAAATTCCAAAACTGTTTTTGAATATCCAATTTCCTTCTATAACTGTCCAATTTGAATTAAAGAATTTAATCCCATCAGGACCATAATTTTTTGTACTTGATTTACATGTATTATTCCTAATCACAGTCTTTTTGCATGAAAATAAGACAATTGAATCGCAACTATATCTACTCCAAAATAAATTATCTTTAATAATAGTGTTTCTTGAATTGCGAACAACCATACAGTCTGCTTTATTATCTAGTACTTTACAGTTCTGAATAGTTACATAGTCACAGTTAATCACATAGATTGATACAAGAACTTTGCTAAATTCTAAATTCTTAACAATTAAGGATTCACAACTGACTAGAAATAATTGTCCAAATTCTCGATTAATAATCTCTTCTTCACCAATATTTGAAAAAAAACCAACTGGTTTATTGTTGACACTATTCCATCTCATTCTTAATTTGTCTAGTCCTTTAGTATAGTGTACTCTAAAACCATCTTCTATCAGATAATTAGATTCTATGCTGACATTTTCATATGATAGAATATATATCCCACCCCATTTGTTTCTCAAACAAGTGTTGTTTAGTACTTTGATATCTTCCAATCCAAGAGAAAGTGTTATCCCTACTTCTTCATTCTGTTTACAAAAATTCTCTCTGACTAGTAGATTTCTACTCTCTTAACTCAATTCCATAACGAGTACTTTTAGTACAATTATTCCTAAGAATGTTTATGCATTCTGAACTGATTGTATATATTCCCTTGTGATTATCAAAACAAAAATTATCGTTTATATTTGAGTTCGAAATGTCAGCTAGAACTATCCCATAAGAATTATAGCTACAGTTATTTTTGAAAACTTGCATATAACTCTTTTTGGGAACATACTTCATATCCTCTCTCTGAATCTTTGATATCAAAATCTTACACACTATTGGATTAATCTATAAAAAAATCTGTGTAGAAAAGAATTCATATTTAAACTCCACAATAAATTTCAATAGTTTTACTGTTTTCCAAATTTATTTATAATTCTCATTCTTCTGAAATAAGCAATCAACATTATTGGAGGTAATAGTGTTATTGCCATCCATTCTCCTAAACACATCTTTCGTTTTCCATATGGACTATTCCTTAAGGGATAAAGATCTTTTGGATGTTCTTTATAATTATTGATTCTATAACTCCCAATTCCTGACCAGTCTGACCAATAATTTCCTTTCTTTGTTCCTGGATTATACCAGTAATTGTTTCCATTGGAATCGTAAGCTTGTTTTTTACAAACTATATTATTATCGATAAAGTGATTATTATATATTAAACAATCAAAAGAATTTACTAAATAAATTCCATGACATTTATTTTCTATAAACGTGTTGTTAACTATTTGAGTATTATTTGTATTTTGTAAAACTATACCAACTCTCTCACAGAATTTGAACTCATTGTTTATTATCTCGCAAGAATCAGAATCAAGTAATACAATTCCATACTCATAATTTTCAGTCAATTGATTATTCTCTAGTGTGATATTTTTACTATGGTGAATCGATATTCCTACAGATGCATGAGTGATACTATTGTCTTTAATTTTAGTATTTTCACAATCAAAAAGGATAATCTCACCAAAATTCATATCAATAATTTCTGTGTTATTTAAATTTCTGAAAATCTTTATTTCTCGTTTGTTAACATAATTATACTCTACTATGCAATTCTCTAATTGATTTTCTTTGATATAAAAGAATGAAATCCCACCTCTTATGAAAGAGTTGTTTCTTATTTCTATTAAATCTGAATCCGACACAAAGATAGTACCATTCTCAAAGGAATTGTTTTCTATATGAATATATGGAGTAAGATAAGTACTTACACCTCCTTGTACGAATATATTGTTGTATATTCTTGCATTAACTTGTCCTGCAACAGATATATATCCATTTATGAACTGATTCTCTAAGATTGTAGAGTTAACTTTAGAACGACGACCACCAGGAATTTTCAAAGCATTATTATCCACATCTATAGTGTTGTTAATTAGGATAATATTTCCCGCTATTTGTTCATTTGAACTCCAGAGTTCTATCCCATCACTTAACTGCCATTGTGATTCAATAGTGCAGTTAAAGATTTTAATAACACTTGATTCAACTCCATGTATATTGATACCAACTATATTGTTAGTCATGATGCAATTTCTAATAGTTACATTCTCTATGATGTTCCATATAGATATCCCTTGTTCATAATTACTAATAGTCAGATTTTCTATTATATACGGATTCTCAAGAGATCCATTGCCAAGCAATCCATAATCAGTGAAATTACTGCTATTTCCAATTTCTAAATATGCACCTTGTTTTATTTCTGGATATTCTATTTCTGGCTCCAATGAAGAAAAATGTGATATTGTTACAGTTCCAATTATAATAACTAATATAACTAGTATTCCTATAATCCTTGTCTTGATATTCTTTTTATTCTTGTAACCATTTTTCTTGTTTTGATCAGCAGGCATTTCGTTGAGTTAAGATAGTGAAAAAACTATAAAAACATTCTTCAAAAAATCTGATGTATTTAAACCCCGCAAGAAATTTCTTGACGTAAACTGCAAAAAAACTGCAATTTTTAGATAGTGAAAAAACTATAAAAACATTCTTCAAAAAATCTGATGTATTTAAACCCCGCAAGAAATTTCTTGACGTAAACTGCAAAAAAACTGCAATTTTTCTAAGTAGTTTCTTAAAAGGTGGTACCTTTTTGTTATTTGAAGACATGGTAAGGTGTATCCATAGATGGCAACTGAATCACTGGCTGTAAAAGCCGAGGAGAAATTGGGGACATATATATCTCCCCATGATCTCTCGCAAATTCTTTCCCCTGGATTGCGCAAAGCAAGTATAGTTAAAAGTTATTTTGTTGATGCTGAGGAAGAACGTTTCAACAAAATAATGGATTTCGCTACAAAAGTTGCAAATTGCTTCTTAGAATTCTATCCTGATAAGATTGTTTCTGGAGTTCTAATCCAATTTCAGAGATTTTTACCTGATTTAATTGATGACTATGACAAACGTTACTTTACTAAGAATCATATTGCTATCCACTACTTAGCACTTCTCGATTATCGCTTATCACTTGTGGGTAGTAAACTTTCTCCCAAACATATCGAATATGTAAGGGAGTTGCTTGATATCAGAAAAACTAAGATTTTCAGTTTCTTTTCCGTGAAAAAGACTCAAAGTGATCTTATCGCTGCTGGATACATTCAACGCAAGCATAAGAATATTTACAGTCCTTTGCTTAAGGACAGAGTTTCTCAATTCATAAATGTTCTCGCTCTCCTCTTCCCTGAATTCGAAGAGGATTTAGATCGTTTACAAGATAAAGCTTTCTTCTTAATAGACGAACGTGTAGTTCCTCGTATTGACATAGAATTAGCTGCATTAGTTATAGTGTCCTCTTTACTTCCATTTTTCATCTTTGATCGCAGTGTTACCAACACAATTTGGCTCATTGTTAAAGATGAGTTCAACATCGAATTAGATTTTCTAAAGAGGAAAGTTTATCGTTATAGAGGTTTAATTCGCAAGAAAAATATTGCCGGTCTTCTGGGTTTGGGTAAAATGGAAGAGAGTGCAAATAATGCCAATACCTCCGATATTAACAAATATGTATGAAGCTTTAGTAGGAATATTTAATGGAACTGTAAAACTAACAATATTGGTTGTTTTTACATTGTTCTTGTCCAAATTCTTATGGGATTTACTCACAGATATGCTATTTAAAAATATCAAAAAATACTTTAATCTCCTAGCTTTTCCTGGTGCTTTCTTTCATCAACTCTTCCATTCTCTAGCTATCAAAATGCTGGGTTACCAAGTTAAAGTAAACTTTCATATGAGTTTTGCTCTGCGGGATGTCACCTCACAAAGTCTATCAGGAGAACTGAAGAACGTATGGCATGCTTTTATAATCGGTATAGCACCTCTATTTAATTTCGCTTTTGTTGCACTCCTAATAAACTTCCACGGTGATTTCAAGGACTTCTTTATCTCGATAGATTTTATCTATGGACAGTGGATGATTGCTTACTTAATCTTCTGTCTGATTTATTTTGGTATGCCAGATTTCTCTGACTTAATGCTCCCATTCACAACACTGACAGCTCGACATGCAGAGCTAGTTTTTCTCTTAATAGTAGGAGTCTTCTGTCTAGTAGTAGCTATTGGTTATTGGGGATGGTTGATTCCCTTCATCAACTTCATTCTGTATTGTATAGTATTAATTTACTTAGCCAAAAAACAATTTTTCGAAAAAAGAGCTCCACCCATTGCAGAAGGTTTTGATGTCTACGATGCTGAAAAAGCAAAATCAGACCAATGATACTTACGTACAAAGATTTTTATCTTCAAAAACTATCTTCTTCATTATTAAACGAACTAGAGTAGAGGCGAAAGAACATTAAGCTACCAATATCCTTTGAAGCAGCTGTTACTTCATCTAACAGAATAACAATACCTACTTGGATATCCTATATTGAAGGAGGAGATGAAGTAGAAGGTTATGTTCAAATTGTTGGTAAAGATGTAACTTTCCCCTTTATCAAGAAAGTTTCTAATACAAGGCACATTACTGTTGGTTTCGTAAGAAGTTCTCTTCCTGATAAACAACTTCCTCCACGTTTACAGATTACCATAGAAAAAGTAAACAAAGTTATCTCTGCAGGATTGAATTTTAATCTTGTAAGCTACCAATCTGAAAATGGAGACTACCTTATGAATTTCTCTACTGCAAAGCCGGAATCATCAATTCAATTTCGTTTAGATACTTTTACTGCTGATTTTGTCCAGGATTATTTCCAACGTAGAAAAGAAGGAGTGTATCAGTTCCTTGATCCTTTCTACGATGAAGAAGAAAAAAGATGGATAATACCCATCTACATCCCTATCCCAGATGAAATGGGTGCTACTATTCCTTTTGTAGTCTATTTAGTCCTTTCACAAGACTATTACCAGAAATACTTAGATGTGAAAGAGAAGATTAGAAAACTCATTCTTCGATTAAGTAACTGGGCTTTTGATATTAGTGATTTCAATAAAGAAACTCTTTCTAAATTATCCTCTCAGCTTCAAGAAATTTTAGAAAAGAATATTGAGCCTGAGTATTATGAGATGAAAGCTATTCTTGAAATGCCTATTTTGGAACGAGAGATACTTCTAGTAGCTCTTAAAGAACATAGAAGTGGAGGAATATCACTAGACCTACTAACAGAACAACTCCAAAAGACAAAACAATCTGTTTTGCAAACAGTGAATAGTTTAGTAAAACAGGGGATATTACGAAAACAAGAAGAGGATGATCAGATAATCGTTGATATTTTATGGGTTGTTTAAGGAATTATTTCTGTTGTATTGTTATAGGTTGGGTAATCAAAATCTTCTCTCTTAATAATTCCTAATTGAATTAATTTTATAACATCTCCTTCAATTCTTTGGAGCTCATTTACTAAATGTTTAACTGTTTTACATACAAGACTGAATCCTTCTTCACCCCAGAGTTTGTAGAGATTAGCGAACAAACATCTTCCTCCACAAAGATTGAATACTTCACAGTCAGGACAAGGATTCTTCACTTTAACAGAATTTTCTAAACTCTCTGGAGTTGAATTATAAATATCTCCCATTACTGTCTCCTCATACTCAGGCGGTAAAGGACAAAAAGTAATTTTTGAGTCGGTTCTGATAGCAAAACTTGTTAACCCAGCCTCACAAGGCAAACTTGTTTTTGTTTTGTTGAGAATGTGTCTAAAGGTACCAAGAAAAGGTACAATTCCTTTCACTATGCCCTCCTTCATTTCTTCTAGCCAATAGTCTACAAGTTTCGATATTCCTTGATTATACTTTTCGATCCAACCTGAGAAATCTTTCCATCTAACATTCATACCCTCATCCCATTGACAATCTATCTGCCAATGTACATTATCAAATGATAAATCTGGATCGTTTAGTAAATGGAGAACATCATCAAAAATATTTGAGTCTTCGGAAACTGCCATTCTAGAAATTAAATCCCCTTTAAATCCTCTAGCTCTGATATCTTTGATGTTATTAGCAACTTTATCATAAATTCCTTTCCCTCTATTCAAGTCTGTTATCTCTTTATCACCATCGAGAGAAACTAAGATGGAAGAGAATTTAGTAAGATATTCACTAGGAATTTTCTTCAGTAATAATCCATTAGATTGAATTGTAAAATGTTGAGCTGGAATTTGATTGATTACATCTTGTATTAACTGCCAATTCAATAATGGCTCTCCTCCATAAAAAGCTATAGTAGGAGAATCATCAGAAGCTAGAAACTCCCGTAGTTCCTTAACCTTCCAATCTGGTTCTAAGGGTAGATTAGGATGAGGTTCATTCATACAGTATCTGCACAATAGATTGCACTTTGTACTTGTGATTATAAACCAATTCAAACATAATCCCAGCTATAATTGTATTTTTCAGAAAAAGAGACTTTAAAAATCCAACTTTATGTGTTTAACACTTGGCTCTCTAATGAAGGACTTAACTTTTTTTCTCTTTTGAAAAGGAGTATAAATAGAATATGTATGAGTGAGATTACAAAAACTAGAATACTAAGTATGATTAAAGAAATCTCGAATAAGAATATCACATGATAACCTTGCCATCTGACTATTGCAAAATATACTGAAACATAATAGATTATATCAATTAAAACTAGAACCCATCCAAAACCAAGAATTAAATAGATTATTTTTGAATTAGTCACTTTTTTCAATATATAAAAAATCAATATGGTTCCAAAAATTAGTAAGGAATAAACAACAAATGTAAAGGGTAGAAACCCTCTCAATCGTCTCAAGAAAATCTCACTAAAGTGAGGTATTTTTATTATACAGTAGAAGAACAGTAGTAAAGAAGAGGTAGTTGATGCTTTCTTTATCTCTTTTACATTTATTCCAAGTATATAAATAAAACATGCTAATAACACTATACCTGAAAGAAAAACATAGTCTGATGTTATTGTTAAATCAAAAAATTCTTCCGGTGAAATTAGGATCCTAATATCTATTATAACACTTGCTAACCAGCATGAGATAATTGTAAGTATAATTATGGATAAAATTACTCTTTTATTTTCAAATATGTTAAATCCAATGTAATCTTTTGTTTCAAATTTTTCATGAATATATAACCAGATAAAAATGTCCGTTGTAATTACCATTACTCCTCCAATTGGAATATAAATAAAACCAATGAGAATTACATATATGGTTAATGCTGCATCAAATGGGACAGTAAAAAGAATAATAAAAGCAGTTGGGATAAATACTGCTGATAAAATAATTAGAGCGATTACTAAGATTTTTATCTTTTTTTTCAGACGAGATTGTTTATCTTTTTGAGTTACTAATTTGCTTTCTTCAAGATTCACAAAGAATAGATCATTTCGAAATTAAATAAAGGTTTCTGAAAAATCTCAAATAAGAATTTTGAAAGATTCTAGATATTAAATTCTAGATATCTACGTATCATGTTCATACTTTTGTGATTTGTTTAGAAGCAATTTCAATATGAACAGAATTAATGCAATGACCATTATAATCATACACGAAGCTATTACTACTGAGGAAGTTTGTATCATTCTTAGAAGTACAGGATTAGTATGAAAGAGTTCGATAGTTGCTTCAAATGGGTAGTGCGAAGTAAATCCAAACCAATTGATGATTTGAAATGGAATGAATATCCACGCATATATTAGTATAAGAGGTAGGATTTTTGATTTTCTCATCCTTTGAAAAATGAAATAAGTTGAAGTTAAACCTAAAGTTAACAAGGATCTTAAAACCAAATTGAAGGGTAAATAAGGATAAACTTGGGATGAAAATTTACTAAGTATTTGAGGGGTCAATAGAATCGCATAAGTAATTAGCAGAAATCCTGCTACAATTGAATCTGCTTGTATTTCTGAGAAGTCAGTGCTAGTTATGAACAGAACTATTGCTAGAATAAAAATTGCGCAAATGAAACCATAAAAGAAGCTATCAGGGAAGGAGTAAAATTCAACAGTTTTAATTATTGTTATTATGAAATCATAAATTAATAATAGAGCAAATAAAAACATCAAAACAAATGTCAGGTTTTTCTTCTTACCTATGTATCTGATTGATTTAGCTTCCTTAAGTTTGTTCTTTAGGAATAGATATCTGAAGATGAACACATCAAGAAAAATAACTATCAAGCTAACAACAGGTATCCATCCAAAAAGAAGGATGTTCTGATTGACTAGAAAACCTAAAGGTAGAAGAATCGCTGAAAGAATTATTAGACTAACTGCAGAGGAAATCATTGACCATTTTAATCGAGAAATTTTCTGTAATAATCCAGATTCTTCATATTTTTCAACATTCATGTGTGCATCTTTTTGCACAGACTATGATAAGTGTTCTCAAATTAAAGGAAGATAAGAAAGAGATTAAGAATGATCTTGATTTGTTCCAAAGCGAAGTTAAAAGGATTGTTTTATATATTCGTGAGTTCGAATCTAGCTTGGGATAATGATGAGTAATGGAAAATTCTGCACTTATTGTGGTGCAAAAAATAATGATAATAATCAGTTCTGTGAAAATTGTGGACAAACATTTGATGATGTGAAAACAACCTCTCCTACTCAACAACAGACTTCACAATTCACTCCATATGGACAATCAAGCTCTCAAGATTCTAGATCAAGTATGTCAGGAAGTTATGATGTATTACCCGGAGCTCAACAACCTTATACTCCTCAAAGGCAAGGTTTACCCACTGCTGTTAAGGTATTAATGATTCTGTTCTTCTTCGGTATTCCATTTATTTTCTTCCTAATTTTCTTCGTGTTCAGTGGATTGGTATTCGGGTTCTAGGCAAAGATATTGTCACTTTTACGCCTTTTGTTGTTCTTTATCTAGCTTGCCCCCTACATACTATTTATAATAAGAAAATGATACTGTTAAAATAACAATTGGGGTTAATATCTGGGTACTATCTAGCTTTATAGGCAGGCAGAAGTCTTAAACGTTGGTCAGCGTGTTAGAGAACTCTCTTGTTAATAATGTAAGAGTGGATAATTTGAAGATACTGATTACATCTAAATATGGGGAACTACTTTATCAGTACGATAGTTTTAGTGAAGCTCAGGTTCACGATAATGCTCTCGTTACTGGACTCATAAGTGCTATTGTTGCTCTATCTTCTGAAGTTATCAGCTCTTTTCCAAGAGAAATAGAATTCGAAGGAAAGATACTTTATTTCTACACTGAAAACGAATTAATAGCTGCCTTGTTAGTTGATATAGATAGTCCATTCAATGGAGATATTTTACCAATACTTCTAGCTGAATTTCGAAGTGCTCAAGAAAGATACAAATTCCATTTGTTTGAAGCTATTCGATTCGAAAAAGAGATTTCTTACAGTATTAAATCTTCATTAGCTGAATATCTTTCTAATATACAGAAAAACATGATTTCAATCTACGAAAAGACAGATTTACATGATTATGACTCAATTATCAAACTCAAGAATGTTGCCAGGGATGTAATGTTTGATGGACCTAAAGATTTCCTCTCTTTTGATCTTATTACAAGATTAATTCCTGAAGGTTTAGATAAAATTCTTTATGCCCTAATTGTTGGATACCCAATTGTAGTAACGGGGAATAGAAACATAGTTGAATCTATGATTCAATCCCTTCGTTTACTTTCCCCAACTCGCTTACTTAAAGTTAAACCCTGGATTTTCAAATATGAAACTGGATATGACATAGTTGGTACTAGAGATATTCAAAATCTTATGCCTTCTCCAAACCATATAATTGTGAATATTGATGAAGGAGTTGTTTTTGGTGGAAGATCTTCTACCTATTTCCAAGATATTTCAAAGCAATTAACTAATCTCAATGCTATGGAAGCTTATAGTTTACTACGAACAGAATTGGATTGGATTTTCAAAGCATTGAAATCATTATCGATTCGTGCTCATTCTAAGGACTCACTACCTTTGGAAAAACAAATGATTCTGTTCGAGCTTTTGCAAAGAATTCAAGATTAAACTGCTTTTCTATTAATCTACAAACACTTATAACCATCTATACTAATTCTATTTTGAATAATGAGTTCAAATAAGCCAAATCTATGGACACAGTGGAAAAACAGCATTAATTTCAGGAAACAATCCTTAGCTGGTAAACTGATTCTTATCTTTTCCGTATTGGTTATTGGAACAATAATAATTATGAATTTTCTAACTCTTTCATTAGGTAGTTGGAAACCTCTAGGGCTTTATTCGATATGGGTTCTGTTTGGCTGGTTTTTCTTTGTTGTTCTTGTTTACATTACAGTGAAGCTAATCTCACTGTTAATGCACAAGAATAGAACAGAAAAACAAGAATGTGAAAATCAACCTTTATCAAGTAAAAATGATTAATCAAAGTGTAACGTGTATAAAATGATGATAAAAGCTCCGCAAGAACATCCAAGATGGTACATTATCTTAATTATAGGATTCTTTGTTTCTTTAGTGGTTTGCATACTAATTCTAGCAGCAATTACTTCAGACATTTTCTTCTGGATAGTAGCTATTGCTATTGATTTAATCGTTATTGCAATTGGTGTTCGAACAATACTTAAAATGTTTAGACCTGTTATAATCACTGAAAAAATGGGAGACGTTTTAGAATACAATAAAGAAAACGAAATCAAAACTGTTGATCAGATTTCAGAGAGTGCAATCAATGAATAAAACAAAATTATTTCAAGCTTTGAAACTAAACCTTATATCAGCTGTAATTATGATAGTTGTGTTTGCAATAATCTTATTAGTTTTTTATGCAATCAAAGGAGCTATAGGTGAATGGCCTCTTGAAATATGGGGGATAGTCACAATTTTCATTGTAATGATCTACAGTTTCGTATATCAGTCTCTCGGAAGATATGGCGCAAAAACTGATGGAACTGAAACTTAATCTCCTAAGTTTTTTTGTTCTAGTTTATCTTTTTGATATTGATGAAGAATCGCTCTTTTCCTGCTTCTTGAATCTCTTTGGTTCTAAAACCTGCTGAATTCCAAAACCATTTAGCTAATAAATTATCAACTAAGCTGTTCGCATATATTTCTTTATGTTTCTCATCTTTTCTACAAAAATCAACTATAAACTGAACAAATTTCCTTCCTAAACCTATTCTACGATATTTGGTTTTTATGTAGAATTCATCTATACTATAACTCTCACATGTATCTCTAAGAAGACAAATACCTGCAACATTTTCCTTTTGAATTGCGATAAATGGAAATCTCTTGTGTTCGATCCAGTAATCATCAAAGCACTGAGCAGAAGCAAACTTACTTGAAGGTACTCTCTCGTATTTATACAACTCTCTGCTGTATTCCATAAGTAACTGCTTAACTATTTCTTTCTCTTCCAACGTTGCTAATCGAAATTCTTGATCCATTTAAGAAAAAAAAAAGATAAACATTTTTACGTGTATCGGTTAAGGGAAATTGCTATTCTGGATGTTCTGAGAGTAATAAAGGAGTCTGACACAGATTTAAATATCATTTTCTGAATATCTTCTTGATGGTAACTACCGACAAAAAACGCCCAACTAAAGTTTTTGAGCGTTCGATACCTTTGATACATGAATGCTTAGAAGAAAGAATCAGTATTACCATGCTACTGTCTACCTTAGGTTTAATGGAGAGAGGATTAATAAAAGAAGTTGAAGATCTCGATTCTTTTATGAAAAGAAGAGCAGAATTAAATCCAGATCGTTCGCATGATGCGGAGAAGATTAAAGAATTAATCACTCGAATTTATTTCTGAAGTTTTTTAGCTCTATCTAATAGTACCTTAGCAGCAAAAGCAGCTTCTTTTGGAGAAATAAAGATAGGAACTTTCTCATCTTCTGCAATTCCTTTAACATGCTTCAGCAAAGATCCACTCATGAATATAGGTAATATTGGTTTCTTTCTACCTGTTTCATTCCATGCTTTGATAACACCTAAGAAGTGTTCATCTGGTTTCATCTCGAGAAATGTTGGAATAACAGCACATGGAACAACTATATCTATTTCTGGATTCTCAAGCATTGCTTTTGTAACGTTGTAGTAAGCTTCTCCATCTGCTCCAGCTATCATATCCAATGGGTTAACTTTCTTTACAAGAGGGATTAAGAATGGACTGATTTTTTCTTCAAAATCTTTAGAAAATTCTGCAATTTCTAGACCAAATTCTTCCGCATTATCACTGAAAAGAACTGCACTTCCTCCAGAGTTAGTTAAGATTCCAATTCTCTTTCCTTTAGGTAATGGTAGAAACGAGAATGCTTTGATTGCAGTAATGTAATCCATTAAACTCTCACATAAAGTTGCACCTGATTGTTTGATTGCAGCTTTTAGTGAAGTATAATCAGTAGCTATTGATCCAGTATGACTACTCGCGCTCTTCATTCCTGCAATAGTTCTCCCACCTTTGAGAATCACTGTCGGCTTGATGTTTGCGACTTCCTTCATTTTGTTGTAAAAAGCTCTACCATCAATAACACTCTCCAAGTAAATACAAACTACTTCAGTATCTTTATCATCTTTGAAATACTCAAGAAGATTAGTTAAATTCACATCTGCCATATTACCAAGATTCGCAAATTTGGAAAATCCTAAACCTTGCCACCACATCTCATACAAACAAGCTGCTCCAAAGCTTCCTGATTGTGTGACCATGCTTACATGTCCCTTGAGTGGTGTGAGAACAAATGAAGCATTCAATCCTATATCTAAATTCATAATACCTACACAATTAGGACCAATTATCTTCGATCCTACCTCTTGTACTTTTCTAACCATCTCTCTCTCCAGTTGCTTTCCCTCTTCGTTAATCTCTCCAAAGCCTGCAGAGATAATGATAATTCTCTTTACTTGCTTCTCTACACACTGATCAACTACGATTGGAACTGCTTTTGCAGGTACAAGTAGAATAGCTAAATCAATCTTTTGTTCTATCTCCAAAATGGACGGATAACTTTTCAAACCTAAGATTAATTCAGATTTAGGATTTATTGGGAAGATTTCACTTTGCAGATTTTTGTTTTCCAAAAGATTCATTGTAACAGCATTTCCAAATTTCTTGGGATCTGCAGTAGCGCCAATTACAGCAATAGTTTTAGGATAAAAGAACTGATTAACCATTGTTCTCACAACAAAGTTTGACCTTTGCTTTTATGTTTTTCTTTAAGTTGTTAAAAATGTTTGAAGGTTACTTGAATCCTCTTTCCATAACATATTCAGAAGGATTAACACCCAAAATTTGAAATACAATTCCTTCTAAAATGCCAAATTCCTTCATCCCTGCTATTACTTCACTAAGAATATCGATTTGTCTTCTTGCTTCCTCTTGGCATTCTTCCTTTGCGATAATCATAGAGTAAATATATTTTTCATCTGTTTTTACTATATACTTGTGATCTCCGGAAACCATGTACTGTAACATTCCGGTTTTACCAAAAAGCCTCTGGCCAAAACTTTCTATTGCTGCAAGGAAACCAGCGAGAAGTGTAGGGTCTTCCTTTAGTCCAAGTTTATCTATCTCAAGGAGAGGAAATCCTTCTAAATCTGCTAACATAAACATTAGCGGATCGACAACTCGTTTTGCAGAAAGTTTGGAAGTATTTTTCTTCAACCATTCCAGAGCATTATCAATGTTTTCTCCTGTTTTCATACTAGTCTTGAAGAATTGATAGGAAGCATTTACCTTTTCCGCTAATTTGAATAATTCCATGTGATTGATGATCATTTCCAAATCTTCACTATCGTCAAGATCAGTTTTATTACACAGAAATAGAATGAGGAATTCATCTGCAGTATCCTTCTGATCGACACTTTTCCAGAATTCTTCCTTAGCTTCATTAAAGCTATCTGGATTTGCTGAGTCAATAACAAACACAATACCAAAAGCGAGTTTAACATAAGTTTCCCAGATTGATTTTCGATAGCTAATATGACCTCCAAGATCAAAAATATCGAATCTAGCATCTCCTACATTTGCAGTTTCAAACTGAAGACCCATAGTAGTTGTCGTTGTCTGAAATTCTCCAGTTAATATTCGCTGGACAAAGGATGTTTTACCTGCTTGAGCTAAGCCAATGACTACAAGTGGGATACCCTTCTTGTCGAATTTTAGTGCCTTTGATTTTTCTTCTATACTCAACACTTGCCCATCCCAAGTATGGATACTTATAACATTGTCTTCTGTTATAATTATTATAGGCTAAATTTTGCTTATTATAAAGTTTTTCAAAAAGAAAAGATGAAAATTTGAACAATTTAAAACCTAATGTAATACTTCTAGAGGAGATAAGCACAACTGTGTTCAAATAATCTTTGATGATATCATTGCAATAGATTTTTAAAAAAGCATTTGATTCTGGTATTAGCTTTAAGGTGAAAATCATGACAAAACGATTCTTAATTACGGGATCATATGGTCAGATCGGTCAAGCACTAATACCTGCTATGATGAAGAAATATGGAAAAGAAAATGTTATTGCAACTGGTAGGAAAAAGAGAATCCCTCTCTTCAAAGAGTTGGATGTTATTTATCATAGATTAGATATTAGAGATCAGTATGGATTAAGATCATTGTTAGTGGAATATGATGTTGATATTCTCATTCATAATGCTTCAGTGCTTTCAGCAACTGGAGAAAAGAATCCACAACTTGCACATTCGATTAATTTTGAAGGATTCTATAATGCATTGGAAGCTTCAAGAGAACTAAATCTTGAACAACTTTTTGCTCCTTCCTCAATAGCTGCTTTTGGTCCAACAACTCCCTTAGTGGATACTCCCAATACAACAATAATGGAACCTACTTCTATTTATGGTATATCAAAAGTCTATACTGAACTTATGGGAAATTATTACAATAAAAAGTATGGAATGGATTTCAGGAGTTTACGCTATCCTGGTGTTTTAAGCCCTGAAGAACCAGGTGGAGGAACTACTGATTATGCTATTTGGATCTTTTATGAAGCTCTCAAGAAAAAGAAATATACTTGTTTCCTTGGAGCAGATGTAAGGTTACCAATGATGTTAATGAGTGATTGTCTGAAGTCTACTTTTGATTTGATTGAAGCTCCTTATGAGAAACTCAAACATCGCGCATTCAATGTTACTGCTATGAGTTTTACTCCTGCAGAATTAGCTGATGAAATCAAGAAATATATCCCTGAATTTGAGATTACTTATGAACCCGATTTCAGAGATGGGATAGCTCGAACATGGCCACAATCACTAGATGATTCTGTCGCTAGAGAAGAATGGGGTTGGCAACCTGAATTTGAGTTTGAGGATATGGTTAAAGTAATGCTTGATGGCATCAGCAAAAGATTAGGCGTGACATACTAATCTCCCTTTCTTTTTATTTCAGCACATCCCTTTTATATTAGACTTCTTTAGCTTTAAATTAATGTTAAGCATCAGGAGTAAGTCATTACTTCAAAGATTTTTGTTTTGATTATTGCTTTAATATTCCTAATTATAATGATACCAATCTCTTCAATCTTACCTCAGAATAGCTGTCAAATCGAAGATAGTAGTTTAGATTCTTTTCAATATTATAATCAACCAAAAACTAATGATTTCTTTCCCACAATTAACCTATCTAAAATCAGTATTTTACTGCAGTTAGCACCCCATGAACCTATTGAAATTGGTTCTAATGAAGATTTTCTTAACTATAATTTTACAGGGTCAGGAGAAGAAACAGATCCCTACATCATAGAAAATCTTGAGATTACAACTGATTTTGACATAGTTAAACGTGGTAAATTGTATGATTACTCTTACATTATGAAGCAATTAGACTCTTTGTTCTTCTGTTATTTCTTTGTAGGAAAATCCTTTCATGCTATAAAAAGACTAGATGAATTTTCAAATATTTTAAGTGAAACAAGTAATATCTGGAACAAGTTAGTTACTATCAGTAAAACAGATCTGCAGTTAAATTTCGAAGAAAGAAGATCAATAACATCATTCATTGATGAAATTTTCTTATCAGGTAGACAGTTGTAATTATAGATGAAAACTTTATAATTCAGCAAATTATTCAAACATTGAATAGAGAAGTGATGTTTTGATAAGTAAAAACTCTGATGATTATCTCATTGAACAATTTACTATTGAGAAAGAGAAATTTGAAGAATTCTCCAAATTAATTACTCAAGCGTTTGTAAATGATGAAAATGCCTTAAAAGAAGGTGCGACAGTTGCTTTTTCAGAAGATACTTTCAACATTATGTACGGCGCTCCTTCTGTTGACAAGGATCTTTTCATTAGAGCTATCCATAAGCCAACAGGAAAAATGGTTGGATTCTTAGGCTCAATTCCTAGAAATCTCTCAATTATGGGGAAGGTTTACAATTTTGCTATTCCGTCTTGGTTGTGTGTACATTCTGATCATCAGAGAAAAGGTCTTGCTAAAAGGATGGGTTTAAAGCTATGGGAAATTGGAATATCAAGTGATTATCATGGAGGTTTCTCTTTCCACGAGCCAGATCAACATGGTGTCGATGTCTCTACTTCCGTATCCAGGGAGATGAATTTACCTTTCCAAAGAGTAGTTACTCTGAACAAATTTGTTATCAAAGCTTTTGATGTAAATACTGTATCTAAAGTAGTCAGACTAAGATGGTACGAAAAACTAGTTTTCAAGTTCTTTCAAAAGTATAAAATCATTGATTCAAAACAGATAAGAGCTTTTCAAGAGAAAGACATACCTGACATATATGAGATTATCCAAGAGCAAGTAGAACGAAATCAATTATCTATAGTTCCCGAACTTGATGATTTAAAATGGATGTTGGAAAATCCACATGTAGTTTGTGTTGTACATGAAGACAAAAATGGAAAGGTTCAAGGTTTTATATTAGCTTGGGAATTTCTCCTTGCAGGACTTGGAAATAAGATTCCCTATGGCTGGCTCGATATGGTTCATATTCATAGGTTGAATGTAAAAGAAGCTACTAATTTATCAAATTATCTGTGTCAGAAATCAAAAGAAAAGGGATGGTTTGGTTTACAGACACCTTACATTCCTTACTTTGATATGAAACCTTTGAAAAAGGCTAAATTCTTCTTTTTTGAAAACAAAGTCAATTTAGATTTATTTAACTTAAAAAATATTCCAATACCTGAGGAAATCGAATCATTTTATTTTGACTGGAGATGAGCTCTAGAACTAATAAAATCCTTCTAATATCTATTTTCCTTTTTTCTCCGAGTTTATAAAGCAATTTACATGATTCAGGGATAGCATATAACGCTAACTAAAGATTTGATGAAAATGAAGACTTGGCTTAGGAAAAAAATTTTACTCTCAAAGGTTCTATTTCTTTTCTTTCTTCTATAATCAATTCAACTAAAAGGTGAAAAAAAATGACAGTTTCACAAGCAAGATTTGAATTAACAAAAAGTCCTTTCATTGGAATGAGACTTAATCCAAAATACAGGCATTGGTGGATTAGTATCATCATGACTGTTTTAATCGCTGTACCTATGTCTCTTATCATGGCTATCATAGTTTATGGTACAGAGCATTTAGCTAGTAACTTTGCCTTGAATTTAATCGCTGCTGGTCCAGTAGCTTTCTTTGCTGCTCATTTTGGTTATAATGGAATCAAAATTGGTTAAGTAACAGTGTTACCAGAAATTTGTCCTTTTGCTCAATCAGTAATGAAATGCGACTTTCCTATGGCTTTGCGAACACAACCAATGAAAAAACTTCTATCCACAGGAAAATTCTGGGGTTTCGGCTTAATAGTCGATGCTTTACTCTGCGTCGAAATTGCCATACTTGTATCTTTAATTAAAGTTCCTTGGCTTGCCATGCATTTTGCTCCTGGATGGGAATCTGCATGGCTGGTAGCCTTTGCTCAATCTTATGCCTTAGCATTTGGTTTAGTATTAGTTGGAATTATCGCTGCAATATGGTTGCTTAAAATTTGGATGTGGAATCCTCAGAAAATGTTACAATCTCAAGAGTAGAAAAGAACTAGAAAAGATAATTTTCTACTTATCTTTTTTAATATTATGAAAATTGAAACTAATCTGCTACATCCCATTTTCCACATCTACTCCCCCATCTAGCAATTAACTCCTCATTTTTACGAATCTCAACAATTTCGCAGATATTAGGGCAACCATCACACTCAAATCCTGTTGTATTAAACTTCATATCTGGAATGTCCCATCCAAAGAATTTTGAATCTGTATGTTTTTTCTTTCTTTCTTTATCTTCCTGTGCAAGAATTGCTGCCCCGATAGCTCCCATTACATCATAATATTCAGGAATTAGAATCTCTTTTTCCAAATATTTTTCGAAAGCTTCTCGCATACCAGCATTTGCAGCAACTCCACCTTGAAACATGATTGGTGGTTTGATATCCTTTCCTTTTCCAACATTATTTAGATAATTTCGTGCAAGTGCTTCGCATAAACCTTTGATGATATCTTCTGTTGGATGACCTAGTTGTTGCTTATGAATCATATCACTTTCAGCAAATACAGTACATCTTCCAGCTATAGAAACAGCATTTTCTGATTTTAATGCCAGTCTTCCAAAATTCTCAATTGGAATATCCAATCTACTTGCTTGCATATCTAAGAATGAACCTGTCCCAGCTGCACAAACAGTATTCATCGCGAAATCTACAACAATGCTATTCCTAATGATTATTATTTTGCTATCTTGCCCCCCTATTTCCATAACTGTCTGAATATCTGGGTTGTAATGCAAAGAAGCTAACGCATGAGCGGTAATTTCGTTCTTTACTATATCAGCTCCTACAATTACTCCGGTCAATTTTCTAGCACTTCCTGTTGATCCTGCTCCAGAAATATCGAGATCCTCTCCAATTTTATCTCTCATTAACTTTATTCCTTTTTGCACAGAATTTACAGGCCTACCCTCTGTTCTTAAATAGACTGAATCTATTAATTCTTTTGATTGATCAATCACTGCTAAATTTGTGCTGATGGAACCAACATCTACTCCCAAATAATACCTTTCTACACTTTGAGTCATTTCATAACCTCATTCTTCTTTTTATTTAAAATCTCCTCTTCTCTTTCGATCAAGTAAATCAACATAAGCTTCTAATCTTGTTTGTAAACCAGCTTCACCAGTGTGTTCATCTAATACAAGAGATAGAATAGGAAAATCATATTCCTTACTAACCTGTGGTAGTATACTCCTTGAGATGATTTCTGGCATGCAAGTAAATGGATATAGGTGTATCATTCCATCCCATCCCTCTTCCTTATACAAAATTGCACTCCCAATAGATTCTTGTGCTTTTCCTCCAAGACGATATTCTAAGTAAGGTTTTGCTCTCTTTACTGCTTCTTTATGATGATGTTTCTTGAAGAAGTTCAATCTTTTTCCCAAATCTATCCATCGAGTAAAAGTGATTGGGGTATAGGTGATTACACCAAGATCATTCAAACGTTTCATGATGTGAAGATTTATTGCAGGTTCAACAACTGCATATAATTCTCCTACTACTCCTATTTTGAGTGGATTTGCTTTTTTATCAATTTCAACTTCATTTTCAAACATTTTTTTAACAACATCAGGGAGTTTTCTGATATTGCTCATTCTTTCTGTCTCTACAATTAGTCTAAATGCTTTTTTTGCTACTCTTCTTGTTGATCCTTTGTTTACTTCAATTGCCCCATAACTAAATTGTAATTCTTCTGTATAGTCGATATATCTATTCTTTATCCAACCAACTCGAAATGCTTGAAAAGCTTGCCAAGCACTCAAATCTCCTGTCAATTTTTTGAAATTTCTAAAGAATTCAGGTTTGTTCTGCCAATCTAGATCAATTAATTCAAAATCATATCCAAGATCGTCTAAAATTAACTTGAAAAGTGGAGAATAGTAACCTAATCTACAAAAATCTACAAACAAAGTAAAAATTATCTGATATGCTCCTCGATCTAATACCTCAATCAATGATCCAAGAAGCATTTTGAATGGAGTACATACAAACTCTGAAGCATGACGAGAACCTAGTTGCTTGGTTTTGTATGTAGGTTCATGTGGAAGAATAATATCCTTTCTGTTCATTCCTTTCGCTATTGCTTCTACTACGTAACTAAAGGTTCCCAGATATGGAAAGGAAAGTGACATTTCTTTTTTGCTCCTTTAGATGTGAATTTTTGTTGTTAGAAGAATAGCTTGCTCTGCTTCACTTCTTCTTAACATATCAACAAACGCTTCTATTCTTGTTCTCATTCCAGCTTCTCCTGTCAACTCATCAAATACCAATTGTAAGAGAGGAATAGTAGGATGTCTTTTGGATAATCTTGCAGCAAGTTCACCTGCAATAGAATCAGGACCACAACTGAATATCATAAGATGTACAATTCCGTCAACAGTTTTGTTTTCAAGAAAATACATTATTGTCCCAAGAATTTCTCTCTCATATTCAAAATAAAGATCGCTCTCTAATTTTCCCATTTGTTCTTCAATCAATCTTCTTGGCATTTGTTCAGAAGTAATAATATCTATACCGTGGTTTTTAAGAATCGATCTTATGTCTAGTGAGGAATATGGGTCATTCAGAACATAAGAATGCCCAACCAAAGCTATCTTAAGCTGTCTTTCATTATCCTTGTATAAAGGAAAATCATTTAGGATTATTTCTGAAAGCTCCCATTTATGAAGAGTTTCTTCATCAATAATTAAAATTCTTTTGTGTTCCTTAAAAGCCTTGAAAGCTTTTTTAATCGCTCGAAAAATCTTGAAAGGATTCTTTGTGAATATTAATCCAACCTCAAAAGCACGTTTTAGTAAAATTCTTCTTGGATCTCCACCTTTCGCTCGATTAAAATGAGGCATAATAATAGGAGGTAAATTAGGAATCATTGATTTTAAGACTTCTGCTAAACCAATAAACTTAGGACACCCAACCTTATTTTTATGGTAACCCCCATAACGTGGAATGAATAAATAATCTACTTTATCTTTTAGAACCAAAGCATGACCAAAATAAAGTTTAGTTGAATAGCAATCTTCATCTGGTGCTGACCTAACTGCAATATCTTTTATTTTCTTTGTTGTTAAAGGTGAGATAACTACCTCAGCACCAAGTTCCTTAAAGAATGGTATCCATAATTCAGAAAACTTATAGTGAATTAGTGCTCGAGGTAAACCTACTCTTTTCATTATTAACGAATAATATATTACAAAGCAATATTTTAGTTTTACTCATTCAAAAAAGAAAAAAGCGAAATAATAGAAGAAAATGTTAAATATGCTAGAGATTTTTATTTAGAATTCATCAGTAAAATCTGAAATTACACCAATAGATTCAGGTCCAAGATGAGATAAGACTGAACCTCCACTTTGAGCAATTTCTATAGGCATCTTTGGATATTTTTCTTTGATTATTTCTGAACATAGGTTTGCGTATTCTAAACTACTACCATAGACAATAGTAATTGCTTTTGGTTCTTTTGTATAATCATCAGTACTCAATCGTAAAGATTCTTTTAATCCACTTTCTACATCACTAGCTGATCCTACAGTTATTACATTTCCTTCTTCAGTCATTGTGACAATTGGTTTCTTTCTTAGCATCGATCCTAATACGAATTTTGAAGTTCCCAATCTTCCTCCTTTCCAGAGATATCTCAACGTGGGTAAGAGAATAACTGTCTTAATTTTAATTGCTTGTTCTCGAAGAATCTCTGCAATCTTCTCTCCATTATATCCTTTCTTTATTAATTTTAGAGCTATTCTAATTAGTAAAACTTCAGGATAAGAAGCTGATTTTGCATCAATTATATGAATCTTTACATCCTTATTCTTTCTCATTATCTGTTTTGCAGCTAAATTTGAGCTATTTATTGTTCCACTTAATCCCGCTGTTACGTTAATAACGATTATTTCTTTAATTCCTTCTTCTATCAGCTCAAGATAAGCTTTTGTGAAATCCTGTGGATTTGGTTGAGATGTTTTGGGCACAAATGAATAGAGATTTAGTTTTGGAATATTAAAGAAAGCTTTTTCATCCTCGAAGAGTTTATAGTAGCTCTCTCGATTGAAATTTTCATCTTCCACTAACACTTCATCATGAACCATTACATACAAAGAAACAACTTTGATCTTGTTTTCCTTTGCAAAATCCCAAGGAATGTCTGAAGCACTATCTGTTACTATGCGAATCATAATTCTAAAGAAGAATGTGCGAAATATAAGTATATCCTTGCAATGATTTTTATGCAATTATTTACAGATTTCAAATTAGATTTTCATTATACTGCAAAAGAACTATGTTTTGAAGTAAAGGTAAACAAGATTTTTAAATGAATAAAATCTGTAATGTTGGATTGGTTCAAATGCGTGAAGGAATCACTTTTGATGACGTACTTCTTGTCCCTAAGAGATCATCGGTTTCCTCAAGAAAGGATATAGATACATCTACTTATCTTTCAAGGAATATTAAACTAAACATACCTATAGTCTCATCTAACATGGATACTGTAACTGAAAGCAACATGGCTATAGTTATGGCTCAAGAAGGAGGAATAGGGATTATTCATCGTTTCCTGACCGTTGAAGATCAGGTAAGTGAAGTAACCAAAGTTAAGCGATCTGAAATGTTCAGGATAGATCATCCATACTGTTTATCTCCTTCTCACACAATCGAAGATGCTAGAAATCTCATTAAGGAAAAAGGTATTTCAGGCATTCTCGTCACCGAAAATGGAAACAAACTAGTTGGAATATTGACGAATAGAGATCTCATGTTTGAGGAGGATGGAATAAAAAAAATCTCCGAACTTATGTCAACTGATTTGATTACTGCAAGTCCTAGAACAACAATCGAAGAAGCTGAGAAGATTCTTCAGAAGAATAGAATAGAAAAACTTCCTCTCGTAGATGAGAATAAAAATCTAAAAGGTTTAATAACTTCAAAAGATATTATCAAAAGCAAAATACTTCCCAACGCATCAAAAGATGCTAAAGGTCGTCTTCTTGTGGGAGCAGCAATTGGAGTCCGTGGAGATTATCTTCGAAGGGCTGAGGAATTGATTAATGTTGATGCAGATGTTCTAGTTCTAGATATTGCCCACGGTCACAGTGATTTGGGAATAAATGCAATGAAGGAAATAAGAAAGAATTTTGGTAACATTGAACTCATTGCTGGAAATGTTGCAACAATAGAAGGGACAAAGGATCTAATTAACGCAGGTGCAGACGGAATTAAGGTAGGTGTAGGTCCTGGAAGTATTTGTATTACAAGAATCGTTACTGGTTGTGGTGTTCCGCAATTAACTGCTATAGAAGACTCTCTTTCCGTTTCCAAAGATCATGGAGTTCCTTTAATTGCAGATGGGGGAATTAGAAATTCTGGAGATATTGCAAAAGCAATTGCTGTAGGTGCCTCTACTGTCATGATTGGCGGTCTTTTAGCTGGTACAGAAGAGAGTCCTGGAACCTCAATTCTCCGCCAAGGAAGGCGATTCAAAGTTGTACGAGGAATGGCTTCTACTTTCGCAACTCTTGGTCGTGAAGAAAGAGAGAAGAAAGGTTCTTTTGATGAAATGGATCTTGGTTCCATAGTACCTGAAGGAGTTGAAGCTATGGTTCCTTATAGAGGAAATACTTCAGAGGTTCTTAACCAATTAGTTGGTGGATTACGCTCTGGAATGTCTTATTGTGGTTCTGCAAGTATCAAAGAGATGCAAGAAAAAGCTGAATTTATCCGAATTACCTCAGCTGGTAGAAGAGAATCAACTAGTCATGATGTTGAACTTATTTAGTTGCATAATAGTTTCACTAACTTTGAGTGAAAGAAGTTATATAGAAGCATTATTGTTTTATCACAGACCCATGTCAGATTATAGAACTGTTGTTGTAATATTCTTCAGAATAAAAGGTGGAAAAAGCCATTTCTATTTAACTAAGAAAGGTCCTGAATTGCCTTTTCTTCCCACTTCATGGTCTCCTATTGGAAGTTTAGTAACTCCTAAAGATGAAGAACTTTGTTCTGTACTCAGAGGTGAATTTGGTGACATGGCTCCTGATATGTTAAACCGTCTAACTGCTTTAAGGTTAGTTTTTGAAAGAAATCTCTTTAATATAAAGAAAATAATCGATTTGAAAACCCACGATAACGAACATGATTTAATAAGTATAATTGAACCAGAGATTCTAAATGTTTGGTTTCATTCAATGGTTCCTTGTGGATTTCAGAGATTACAAAGTGGGGAAAATACCTTCAACACAAATTACTTTCTTTTCATTACTCCTTCTGATTCTAAATTTAGAAATATGAAATTGAAAAGAACTTCAAGTGTTTCTGTTTATCCAGGTTTATTAATGGAAGAGAAAGCAAAATGGTTTGAAGCTGAGGAGATTCAAAAACAGTATCACAATCTAGATAAACTATTTAGTCCTTCTATTGCAATTCTTACAAAGAAGATTACCAAAGAATACAAGAAACCATTTGAAGCTGCAAGAGAAATGGAACAAAAGAAAGGAGTATCTCCAAGGATTAGCTTTCAACTTTTCCCATATACTTGGAGATTTTCTACTCCTTCACCAGCACTCCCTCCATATAACACAACAAATATTTATGTAATTGGGAACGAGAAAAAATACATAATTGATCCTGGATCTAATGAATTTGAAGCAACTAAAGATTTGAATATTTTTATAGAAAAAAACGAAGATACAATGGAAGGTATTCTAATAACAAATCCTTTTCCGGATCATTGTAATCAAGCACTTTATTTTAAAGATACTTTTGGTTTACCCATGTTCACTTCAGTAAAGAATGCTAAGATACTAGAACAAGAAGGTTTTGATTTTCATTCAATACTAGAAGAAGGGACTAAAATTCATCTAGGATCCAATCCAGAATTAAACAAAGAGAGCTGGAATCTGGAAACAATTGATCTCCCTGGAAGTTCTGAAGGATCAATAGGATTATGGGATTCTAGAGGATTATTATTTTCAGGAATTTCTTTGCATAAAGGCTTAACAACTACTAATGCTTCTTATCCTGAATCATATTCTGAATTTCTATCAAGTTTAAAGAAAATGAAGAAATTAAATGCAAATTTTATCCTTTCAGGACATGGGTATATTATTACAGATGCAAATAAGACTCTTTCTTCAAACAAACAGAGAATAAAGAAAATTAAAAAGAAACTAACAGAAGCTCTTAAACAAGGAATATCAGAAATTGACTCTCTAACTGATATTATTACAACTAAAGATACAGTTGAATGGAGATTTTACATGAAAAGAATTGTTCTTTCTGTTTTAGAACACCTAGTTATTAAGGGAAGAATAACAAAAATAGGTTCAGATTACATCTGGAAAAAGAATAATAATTCTTGATAACAATATTCCGAAAATTGACCAAAACTTATATTTAGCTGAATTTTTGTTCTTGACTGATGAGTCTTCTTATTTTAGAGAAAATCTGTTCTCCAAATAAATGCGAACATGAATGCGTAGATGTTTGTCCCCAAAATAAAAAAGGAAAAATAGCGATAAAAATAGAAAAAGAAATCGCAGAAATAAATCATAAGAATTGTATTAACTGTTTACAATGTGTTTATGTTTGCCCTTTTGAAGCAATTGAAGTAGAGATAGATGATAAAAAACGAATCACACCAAAGATCTTGAAAACTAACGAAAAAAAGAAAGAGATTTTTGAGATAAATGCAGATGTTTATGAATCTTTCAATGAAAAATTAACGATTTTTTCAAGAAGAATGTGGGATGAAGATTTTGAAGGATACAAGAAACCTATTTTTGAGAAAGCATCTGAAAGAGCTGCTCAAGGTTTAGATGGATACTCTGAACTAGAAAGTGCAGCTGTTGATGCAGCTTGGTCAATAGAAAACATGGTTTCGATGAGGGAATTTATGACCGATCGAATCAAGACTCTCAATAAAGAAGATTCTAAAAAGATGAGAGAGCAGCAGCAGAAAGGAGAAATGGATCTAGTAAATTATGATATACAGAAACCACAAAAATACAAGGTTGAAGATCCAGAAGAGATGACCAAATTCCTTAAGAAAATAGCAATTCTTTATGGAGCTAATCTCGTAGGAATTGCACCTTTTGACACAAAGTGGATTTACTCTCATGATAGAATGGACAGAGAATATGTTATTTCAAAAGATATCAAATTCGCTGTTGTAATTGCAGTTGAAATGGATTTCAATGCGATAAATACTTCACCAAAAATGCCAAGTGGAATAGCGACTGGTTTAGGTTATTCAAAACAAGCTTTTGTTAGAACTCTAGTAGCTAGTTTTATTAAGAACCTAGGATATGAAGCAATTCCAGCAGGTAATTCTCTTGGATTATCAGTACCTTTAGCTATAGAAGCAGGACTTGGAGGATTTGGAAGACATGGACTGCTGATTACAAAGAAATATGGACCAAGAGTGAGAGTTGCTAAGATACTAACCGACATGCCTTTAGTTGCAGATAAACCAGATTACAAATTTGCTAAATCCGTTGAGAAATTCTGCGAAACATGCATGACTTGTGCTGATAAGTGTCCAAGTGCTTCTATACCATTTGATAAAAAAACATCTTACAAAACCTACAGTGTAAGTAACAATCCTGGAGTGAAGAAGTGGTATATAGATGTTGAAACTTGCTATCTATTCTGGTTAGAAAATGGTGGAGATTGCTCAAATTGTATCTCAGATTGTGAGTATAATCATGTGTATACATGGCCTCATAAAATCGCTAATTGGATAGTTATGAACCTTCCTTTCTTGAATCCTATTTGGCCTTACATTGGTAGATTACTCGGTTATGGAGGGAATAAATCAGCTAAGAAAATGTGGAAAAAAATAAAATACTAATTAGATTCATTTTCAGCTCTTTCTATATTATATCTTCTCCAATAATGCAGCTTCAATAGTCATACCTGGACCAAAAGATGTGGCGAATGTAAAACCTTTTTTTGTAGTATCTCTTAAGATATGTTCAAGAACAAACATTATCGTTGCTGAGCTCATATTTCCATACTCTCTCATAATATGATACGAAGAATCAAGATCCTCTGAAGTTAAATCCAGTGCTTGCTCTGCTTTGGTTAGAATTGTTTTTCCACCAGGATGAATTGCCCATATTTTTATTTCGTCTTTAGTTCTATTGGTTTTATCAAGAAGCTCACCTAAAATACTAGCAAGGTTTGCTTTAACTACTCTTGGAACATTTACTGTTAATTTCATTCCAAATCCTGTATTACCTATATTCCAAGCCATATCTTCTTCTGTTCCTTGTACAATATTTGTAGTAAAATCATGTAGAACAAATTTATTTCCATCACAGTCATTTTCAACACTAGAAACCAAGGCTGCTGAAATACCATCAGCAAAAATAGCATTTGCTATAACTTGGTCTAGTTCCCATATTTGCTGTAAATGTACAGAGCATAACTCAACATTAACTATCAAAACTCTTGCCTCTGGATTAGAAAGACATAGATCCTCAGCTAATTTCAAGGCATTGATAGCAGCTTGACAACCCATGAATCCTAGAATGTATCGATTCATTTTCGGGTTTAATTCAAAATCCTTTACAATATAATAATCAAGTCCTGGAGCATCAAAACCAGTACAAGTTACCGTCAAGATATGAGTAATTTTATTCTTATCAAACCCAGGATTTGCATTGAATAACTTCTCAACTGCTTGCTTTCCCAGTCTTAAAGCTTCTTTCGCATAAAGATCATTTCTTTGTTTAGTTGTAGGCTCTGGTCTAAGAGTTTTATTTTTGGGATAGAAAGTGAACTCACTAGGCTTTTTCCCATAATCATCAATGATAGTATGTCGTTTTCTGATTTCTGTACCTTTGTAGACTTTATTCAAGAATATTTTCTTATAAGGAGTATCAGCGACAATCTTTTTCATATATTTTAAAGCAAATTTTTGTGTATAGTATGTTTCTGGAACAGTTGTAGCAATTGAATGGAGATAGACCTTGTTTTTCTTCAAATTAATTCATCCTTTCATAGCACTAGTTTACTCATAAGAAATTGATTGAATTCATCATTAATCTTTTTAAAGATATTCATTATTTTATCTGCCTTAGATCTCTAATTAAAATCCATACTTTTTCACTATTTTCAAGCACAATTCTTAAATCAATTCAAATTAGAATCAGTATTTGACACATAAATAGAAAATATCTGATGTGAAGAATATGAGAGAAGTAAAATCACAATTATTGACTGATTACCCAATAAAACGAATTTTCTTTATTTCTTCAGGAATTTTGTTAAGTATGTTCCTATCTGGTTCTTACATAGGTTTGAAGTATTATTTTTTAACTCTGAATCTGGAAGAACCGAACACGCTTAGTTTATCCAAAGAAATCAGATAATTTCTGTTGACCTTTGAAAGATGTAATTGCTGGTGTGACTGTTTGGAGTCTTCTTTTCTCTAACATTTCTTTAAATTTTGAGGCTGCAGGAGGGGCATATCCGCTGAAATGATTATTGATGAATACATAAGCTGATTTCTTATTTGGATTATTTTTGAAAGCTTTTTCCATTGTATCAGCTGTTTCTTTCATTAGGCTTGTTCTGTCTACAACTTCCTTCCCATCTCCTATTTCTTGTTTATGAGAACCAATCAATCTCATGTAAAAATAATCTCGCTTAACATCTTCGTAAAGGTTGAATTTTATGTAAGGTAGGAAAGAGCTAACCATTCCTAGATTATGATCGTTGAGTATATCATAGGTTTCTTGATTAAACCAAGTATCATGCCTAAATTCCATTACCATGTCATAATCACCAAATGGAAAGAAACCTAAGAACTTCAATAGTTGAGATAGGGATTCCTCTCTCTTATCAAAATTTGGAGCAAACTGACAAACAAAAGGACCTAAGTTTTTCTTCAGTGGACTCATTACTTTGAGAAAATCTGTTAACTTATCTTCTACTAAAGAGATATCAGGAGCTTGACAAATCATCTTAGGGAGTTTAGCAGTTAAAACAAAATCAACAGGGAGTAATTTTGCCCATCTGGAAGTACTAGTAGAACGTGGAAATGCATAGAAAGTTGAATTGATTTCACAAGTGGGGAATACTGTAGAATAGAAACCAAGTAGTTCAAATTTCTCTATGTTGGGGGGATAAAAACCTCCTTTGTTAGCCATCCAATCATCATAGTTGAAACCAGTACAACCAACATAGATTTTTGTGTCAGTCATATTCTCATCATCTAGATTAGAAGTTTTTAATAAAAAAACATGATGGAAAGAATGATTTATTTCTATTCATCTTGCTTTATCTCAACCTCTTTTTTCGGTTTTAATGCTTTAGTGATCCCTAAACTTATCACAATACCAACTATTGAAGAGCAAATGGTAGCTCCAGTAATAAGAGCAGCATCTATATCCGCTGTCCACAAGTATTTCATTAATCCTATAAACAGAACAAAACCTCCAACTATAAATAAAATAACTAGTAAACCATAAATCACTTTTTTGTACTTATTGATGAATCTCTTAAAGCTCTTCCAGAGATTTTTCTCTCTATGATATGGAATAATATACTTGGGGATAATAAATGCAAGAATAGCAGCACCTGCTAAAATCGGTAAAACAATCGCAAGGGTTGAACCAACTTTTGGATTTGAACATGTTTCAGCTCTATTCAAAGGATAGAGATCTTTTGAATTGGAATATCCATCTATTGAATACTTACATTCCTCTCCTAAATCTGACCAATAATTCCCTTCTTCCGTTTCTGGATTATACCATTTGTTTCTCTTTCCATTATCTTCAGCTTGCGAAGTACCTCCAATATTATTATCAATAAACGTATTCCTAAAAATAAAATTCTTTGATGATTGTATCTGTATGGTTATTGCAAATCGTGTACTTCCTTTAATGTGATTGTCATAAACCAAACAATTCTCCATTTCTCCATATAACTCTATTCCAGGGCCATAATTATTCTCACATGTGTTATCAAATACTACTGTATCAGAACATTCCGAAAATTCAATTCCCTCTCCATTGAAGTTACATGTGTTGTTGTTAACTATTGATTGAGGGCAAGATGTTAACTCAATTGCGTTAGAATTCCCTAAGCAGAAGTTGTTAGATACTATGCTACCTGCACATCCGCTCAGGAATATGCCATCTGAATTACCTGTTATATGGTTGTTAAGAATAGAAACTGTTCCATAAGCCGTGTAGAGTATTCTAATTCCACGCCCTCCCCAACCCCAATAAGTTGCATTAGTATTGACATAACAATTACGAATAACAAAGTGTTTTGTTGTATCAGTTATCGATATAGCAAGTCTTGGGAGTTCTGTAGTTGTTGTTGTAATATTATAACCTTCAATGATATAGGGGTCAGCTTCTGTCCCTGAACCTGGAAACCCATAGAAGGAAAAACCTGCATCATATGTGATATCAATTGGTTCGTGAGGAGTATAGGAATATGCAAAAGATTCTTTTTCTTTTACATTCAGATTACTTCTTATAGAATTGTCATTGAAGCTCTGAGAAGTATCTTGTACTGACAAAGCATTAATGGTAGAAATAAACAAAAAATACAATAAAATAAGAAAAATTAATTTTGAGAATGAACTTGAGTTTTTCATTGACATCCCTTTCGTGAATCGATACTGTTTTATCTTTACAATTAATAAACCCTTTCTATAGAAGAATGGAATCTTTCATTTTCAGATAGACATCTTTGTAGTTGTTTCAAATCAAAATAATGCTAAAGCACATTTTTTCCCAGAAACTCAGATTTATAAATCAGCAAAAGGATAAAATATGTTGAACAAATTTCATTCAAAGATGATGAGTAAACATGACAGTAGAGAAAAAAGAATTAAAGATTAAGTTGAATAATAATCTTCCAACTATAAAACCATATTTCATTCTAATAGCAATTATTCTTTTGATTCCTGTTGCAATTACATTCTTTATAAGAACATGGTATGCTGTAGCACCAATCTTGAGATTCAATGTTACTGGGGGGTTCATAGGAGCATTATTAGCACACTTCGGAGAAAAGGCATTCTTTCTGCTACGAGATAAGTAGCTGCTATTTTATTCCATTTGAATCCGTAATCTTCAGGTTCCCCTTCTAACCATTGGTAATCTACTCCTCTGACTCTGGTATATTGATAAATTACTAGAATTGAAAGAACTAATCCAATAACTGCTAAAACTGCTAATCCTATCCTAACAATCTTTCTCATTAATCTCCCCTTCTAGAGACAGATACTAACAAACTGTTATGGACACTTTTAAAGGATTGTAAATTTCTTAATATTATTTGCGGATGAAACTATTAGAATCTATTTAAAAGAAAAAATTGATGTTTTTATGCCAATAGGCGCCGTCAGAGATGACGGAGACCCCTTGCCTGATCTGAGGAATCTAAGGTGGCTACGCTTTGCTCTGAGTATATAGGCTACGCCACACTCTTCCTCTATCTTGATGGGCATTTTTTTCAATTATTTAATTTTTGAATAATTTTCGTGTCCGTTGAGTTCAATTTAAAAGGTATGAAGTTTCTGTCAAACGTAAGGTGAGTATGAATGGGTGCTTTAGAAATTCTCTCTCGTCATATGTTAGTTGATGGATATCCGCTGATTCTTGATTTACAAAAGAGTCAAGGTTGTCGAATTGTTGATAAGAAAACTGGTAAGTCTTTCTTAGATTTATTCTCGTTTTTTGCTTCTTCTCCCGTAGGTATGAATCATCCTGAAATGATAAATAAAGAATTTCTGGATAAACTTGCTTATGTAGCTGTTAACAAACCAAGCTGTTCAGATTTTTATACTGATGAAATGGCTGAATTTGTTGATACTTTTGATAGGATTGGTATACCTGGTTTCCTTCCTAATCTTTTCCTAATCAGTGGAGGAGCTTTAGCAGTAGAAAATGCTTTGAAATCCTCATTTGATTGGAAGGTTAGAAAGAACTTTGTTAAGGGTGTAGAGGGTGAATTAGGAACAAAAGTTATCCACTTTCAACAGAGCTTCCACGGACGAAGTGGTTATACGTTATCCTTAACTAATACATTTGATCCAAGAAAAACAAAATACTTCCCCAAGTTCAAAGATTGGCCGAGAGTAATTAATCCAACCATGAAATTTCCTGTCGAAGAATATTTGGAACAAGTCATTTCATCAGAAGAGCAAAGTATCTCACAAATTGATGAAGCAATTGACAAATATGGAAACGATATCGCTGCTCTACTCATAGAACCAATACAAGGAGAGGGAGGAGATAATCATTTCAGAACAGAATTCATGGCAAAGCTTCGTAATATAGCTGATAAGAATGAAATAATGCTAATCTATGATGAAATACAGACAGGTGTTGGTTTAACTGGAAAATTCTGGTGTTTTGAGCATTTTGAAAACGCTAAACCCGATATTATTAGTTTCGGAAAGAAGATGCAAGTTTGTGGAATTTTAGCTTCTGATAGAGTAAAGGAAGTTAAGAATAATGTATTTGAAGAAAGTTCTAGAATCAACTCAACCTGGGGAGGTAATCTTGTTGATATGGTTCGAGCAACAAAATATCTAGAAATAATTGAAAAGGAAAATCTCATTGATAAAACTGCAAAGAATGGTGAATATATGCTTAACCAGCTCATCGAAATTCAAAACGATTATCCTGAAAAGATTTCAAATGCTAGAGGTAAAGGATTCATGATTGCCTTTGATCTCCAAACAACAGATCTTAGAGATAAAATAAAACAAACTGCATATGATAAATCTCTCCTCATTCTGGCAAGTGGTGTGAAATCAATTCGTTTTCGACCTCCTCTTAATATTCAGAAGAACGAAATTGATGAAGGACTCGCTATCTTACGAGACATTATTAGAGAGATTTAATAATGCTCTTTTTCCGTTTTACTATTTTTTTATAAAAAAAATAATACTAATGATTAAACTTAAAACATGAAGTTGATTAGTTAGCAAGGTGAAAATATGCCCTTAGTAGAGTGCGTTCCCAATTTTAGTGAAGGAAGACGACAAAAAATAGTTGACCAAATTGTTAAAGCTATTGAGAAAGGAGGAAAAATTACTCTTTTGGATAGTAGATGTGATCCTGATCATAATCGTGCTGTTATAACATTTATAGGAGAGCCTGAAGAATGTGTAAAAGCTGCATTTGCTGGATGTAAAAAAGCTGCAGAGCTAATCGATATGGATGAACATGAAGGAGAACATAACCGATTTGGTGCAACTGATGTTGTTCCCTTTATCCCTATTTCTGATATAACTTTGGAAGAATGTGTGGAACTTGCAGATAAACTTGCAGAAAGAATTGGTAAAGAATTAAAAATACCTACCTATCTCTATGGAGCTGCAGCTAAGGTTCCTGAGAGAGAAGTATTACAGAAGTTCAGAACCAAATCATTCCAATATGAACAGTTGAAAGAAGCTATTGGTACGGATCCAGCTTATGAACCTGATTATGGTCCTAAAGAATTAACCAAAGCTGGTGCAATTAATATTGGAGCAAGACAATTCCTTATTGCTTACAATATCTATCTAGATACAGATGATATGGAAATTGCAAAAGAAATCGCTAGAAACATACGTTTCAGTGGTGGAGGACTAAGACATATTCAAGCAGGAGCAATGAACATTGAAGAAAGAGGATGCGTACAAGTTTCCATGAATATTACTGACTTCAAAAGTACTCCAATCCATAGAGTCTTTGATATGGCTAAACGTGAAGCTCAACGTTTCGGTGTTAATGTTACTGAAAGTGAAATCTATGGTATGCTACCAATTGATGCTCTGCTTGATGCTGCAGAATACTATTTACAATTAAATAAATTCGATAGAAAACAAGTAATTGAAAAGAGGCTATATTGATGGAAAACAAAATTCTCGTTGATATGAAAATAATAGATTTTCTAGATGAACTTGCATCATCCACACCCGCTCCAGGTGGTGGTGCTGCTGCTGCTATTGCAGGAGCAATGGGTGCTGCTTTAGGTTCTATGGTTGCCCGACTTACCATTGGAAAGGAAGGTTATGAAGATGTTGAAGATTTATTCAATAAGAAACTTAAAAGAACAGAAGAACTTCGCAAAGAACTCACTGAATTAGTAGATAAGGATGCAAATGCATTCAGTGGAGTTATAGCTGCTTTTGGAATGCCTAAAGATTCTGAAGAACAAGTAGTTGCAAGATCAGAAAAGATTCTAGCAGAATATAAAGTTGCAGCTGAAATTCCTTTAGAAACAGTAAAAGCATGTAGAGAAGTCATAGATATTCTGAATGAATTAGGAACTAAAGGAAATGTTCAAGCCCTTTCTGATATCGGTGTCGGTGCATTATGTGCTTTAACTGGTCTCAAATCAGCTGTTCATAACGTCGAAATCAATCTTGCATGGATTAAGAAAAAAGATGCAGATTATGCTGAGAAGATGTATAAAGAACTTGAAGAACTTACAGAAGTAGAAGAAATTGTCGCAAAATTAGATGATGATGTAAAAGCTACTTTTAGCTAATTTCTTTTCTTTCTTATTTTTATGTGATAGTAAAATGAACATTCTTGAAAAAATTAGAAACACTGTTGATCCTCTAGATGCTCCTATTGAACCAATTAAAAATTTAAAATTAGCTGCAGTTTTAATCCCAATCTTTTCAGAAAGTGAAAGGATTTTATTCACACTTAGAACTCAGATAGTAAGACACCATCAAGGTCAAATCTCATTTCCTGGAGGTCGTTTTGATGAAGAGGATATGAACCTTCAAACCACAGCTCTTCGAGAAACATTAGAAGAAGTAGGAATAAGTAGCGATAAAATTAACCTAATTGGTAGCTTGAATCCATCAATCACAATTAGCAATTATTATGTGTTGCCTTTTGTTGGTTTAGTGGAGGAGAACTCTAAGATAAGGATTAACAATTTAGAGGTTGAACACTATTTTCTCGCTCCCATAACTGAATTAATCAAACCTGAAAACAACGTAATGGGAGATTTTGAAGGATTAAATCTTCCATATTATAGGTATAAAAGCTACAAGATTTGGGGAGTTACAGGTGGTATTCTTACTGATTTATTTAGACGACTAAGAAGTTAACTCTAAACAGTTAATTCCTCATCATTCTCAGTTGATTCTTCTTCTTCAGGTTCAATAACTTGCAGAACTGGTATTCTCTGATCTTTTAAGAAATAATTAAAATCATCTGGAGCAGCTATAGCGTCTAACATACTCCCTACTAATTCATTATATGCATCTTCTAATGATATGATCGAATCTTGTGTTTGAAGCCAAGTATAGTATTCACTTTTATTACTATAAAAGTACTCAACCATTTCTATGGGCAGGAAGAAGCTTTTTTCAATATTATGTATTATTCTTCTCAGATGATCAAGATTATTTCTATATTTTTCGAGCATGAAACTTGATTTTTCCATGTATTCGTTGAAATTAATCTCTTCCATAATAAATCTATTTCATTATAGAATATAACTTCTTCGAAATAGTTTGTGAGAAAGTAAAAATAAAGATAACTTTCTTAAATGGTAGTCAAAATGATATTTGTATGTTTGATCTGGTAAAATTACCTCAAGATTTATGCAATTTTTTAGTTTCAATTAGTCCATTACTCGGTATTGGAGGAAGTATAGAAAATCAAGATCTCTATGTACTTACAAAATACTTTCCTCTCAGTGAGTGTAGAGTTTTAATAGCTCTTACAAAGAATGGAGTACCAAAGGAACTCTCATTGAATTTACTTAGAAAAGGAGAAGATAGAATTTTAATTTCAGCATATAATAAGGATCAACTGGGATCTAAATTATTAAAAAATGGAAATAAAATTTCCGCTCCTATTTACAATCACTCTGTCGTTTCTTTTGAGGCTAAATTAATAAAACATCTAGATTATAATGGAGATGAAAACCTGGCAATTTATGAGATTGTTCATGCAGTAGGAATTGCTGGTCTTGATCCAGATTTTAATGATAGTGTAACAATAGCAAAAACCTTAGAAGTTATGTCTTTAACGGCTGTCGATACATTAGTTATAGAGAAAAAAATCCAGCAAAAAATATGGTGAAATTTTCAATGACGAATATTGAGAAAAAAAAGTACGTTAAATATGAGCTCAATTATAAGCAGAAACAGATATTACTCAAGCTATCAGAAAGAAGTAATAAACATCCAGAAGAAATTTTGACTGATATTGAGAGTTTTTTTGAAGATTTTATTGGTTACAAAGATAAAAGAATTTGGGAGAAAATACTTACTTTCTTCAATGTTAGATTATTAAAACAAAAAATAAATCAACGCTCAGATGATATTGTAGAAATAAAAAAGAAAACAAAGCTTCAGAGAGACCTTCTTATTGAATACGAAGATGATTATTTGACAATTGTAGAGCTTGGACAATCACTTGAAACATTAAATAAAGTAAATTAGGTAATATTATGTACAAAAAGAAGAAATACAGGATACTAATCCCCGATACAACAATTGACATAGTTTCAGATGTAGAAGATATGGTAACTCAATTATTAGATTATTATGTTTACATACAAGATTTAGAAGACGCAGATCTATCTGATTCAGAGAAATTGAATGCAGATCTAGATCAAATCAGTGCAGAATACAATGAGTTATGTCAAGATTATGGAAAACTTATGCAGGAGTATGGAGTATTAAATTTCCAAGGAAGTGAATTATTTACTCGGAATACAATAACAGGATTGAAATTAGGTTTATTGATGAATAAACTTGAAAGAGCAAAAAGTATATGGGGAGAACAACTTAACCTAAATTACGATTCCGCTAAAGAGATTATTCAACACTTTGCTGATCGATACTTAATGAAAAAAGAGGATAGCTGAATAATTCGTATTAATGCTTTTTACGTTTCTTCCGAATATAATCTCTCTCTTTGAGTTTTCTTGGTAATCTTAGTTTCGAAAACCTATCACTGATGCTGACAAGACCTGGATCATCTTCAGATTTTTCATCATTCATGTATACCTTATCATTCTTTTCTTCATCCACTTCTTCGTCTTTGTTTCTCATTGTAGCTTCCTCAACCAGATCCTTTTCTAGTTTTCCTCCTACCTCTCCCGCTCTGTGTATCGCCCACCTAACTAGCAAAGGTCCTATTATCTGAACAATGATGATTGTCCCGGTAATTGTTGTAAGTATAAGGTTAGCTTGTTCTTCATATAGAGTACCTCGAAATCTTGAATCTATACTCACTGCAAGTCCTAAAGCTACACCTGCTTGCGAAAAAAGAGTAAAACCAAGATATTTGCTTATTACTCTTTCTGTTTTCATTGCTCTTGCTGTTATGGTTACGAATCCCACTTTGCCTATTGTTCTTCCAACTAAGTAAAGAGCCCCTAAAATCCCTATTAATCTTAAATTTGCAGGATTTATATTAAAACCAACTATAATAAAGAATAGAGCTACTATAGGACTTCCAATCTTAAAAATGTCATGAAAAACACTATCCGTTTTTTTCTTGGATTTCGTGAAAGTTGCTATTATTATTCCAAATGCCATTGCTCCTAAAATTGCTGAGGAATGTATAGCTAAAGTTGTTCCAATTATAATTATAAGAGCACCAATTATGACCTCTAATATTTCACCGTGATCTTTGACTCGATTTATTGCCCACGTGATTATTATTCCTGCAAGAATTCCGATTCCTAAAGCTGCAAAGACTTCTATGGAAAATTCAGTGAAAATATGTAAAGCATCTAATTTTTGACCAGGTAGTTTAGCATAAGTAACATTTGATGTTATTTGAACAAGTACAATGGAAATTATATCATCAACTGCTAAAATAAAAAGGATAGCTTGTGTAAGAGGCCCTTTTGACTTGTTTTCCCATAACACATCTGCAGTTGCAGCGGGAGCAGTTGCGCTACCTAAAGCTCCGAGAATAAATGCAAAATTCCACCATATAGGATCACCATAAATTCGAGTTGCAATGACCCCAACTAGAACAGATATAACTAGAAATGTTCCTATACTATCAGCTATTAAAACTACTAACAGTTTTCGATCTATTTTTTTAAGCTCCTTCCATGATAATTCTGCTCCAATATTAAAACCAATTATTCCAAGAGCTACCGTTACTAAAATAGGTGTTATTTGATTAATTAAGGTAGGAGATATAAATTCACTAATATATCTGTTTGGTAACCCAAGTATTATTCCCATCAAAATAAATCCTAAAACTTGTGGAATGTGTATTTTTTTCAGAAAATGAGCGCCAATGAATCCCGCGACTAGAATTGCTCCAAGAGACATGATTAAGTAGCCTATTTGATCTAGTGGCATCATTGGTTATTGGAGCTGTTTGTCTATATTATTTAACTTTTCTTTAATTAAGGCTTTAATTAAGTAAATGTTCTCTTATATGCTTTTCTTATGTTTTCTCTTTTGCGATTTCCCATAAAATTCACAACGATTCTGTTCAATTTAGAGAATTTTGAAAGTTTGACTAAATATCCTTTATCAATTGCTAGTTTTGTTAATTTTTCTCCTTCATCGGATCTTGTTATAACAATATTCTTAGATAACCCAGATCCACCAACTGAAATATCACTTGCTATACCTGTATAATCTGGACAAATTAGACCGCAATGCTTCTCTCCTCTTGTGTGGAATACCCTTTTAGAGGCAAAAGATTTCTTTTTACCGCTGTTTTCTTCATAAACGTATCTATTTTTATTCATTGGATTTAGATAAGGCTTAGAAACTGCTTTTTCCCTATATGCTTTAAAATTATGATTTTCGAGGTTCAATCCTTGTTTAGATAGAAATTCTGCAACTTCATCTCTTGAAGGTAAACCATTTCCACACAAGAGGGTTATAACTACTTTTATTTTCTTAATCAATTCTTTTGTATCATTGTCTTTTCTTATTTTATCAATTACATAAGCTTGGCATGGTAATGTAACGATTGCAACAGAGGATATATTATCCATCATATGCAGTTCTTTTAGTATGTACAAAGAATAAGTTGGTAAGTATCTACTCCCAGCTACTCTTAGTAAATCATCAGGATTAGTAATTAAAACAGAACTTGGAAAAATTCTTCCTGAACTGAAATCTATGGTAATAGCTCCGTCAATTATTCCCTCTTTAATTGCGCATTCGAGAATCGATGTAACAGCACCTCCAACCATGGCAAATTCTTTCCTATCTCTTCTCCCCGATTTACAATTGTATAAACTGATTATCTCCCCAAAAGGAATCTTATTCATTTTAGGTTCAATCTTGAGAATGGAATCATTTCTTTCTCTCAACTGAAAATCTTTGGAATATCGGTGCTCTTGATTTTGAGAACAAATATTTAGACATTTCTCGCAAAAAATGCAATCTTCACTTACTTCTATGTTCCCATCTTCATAAGAAATTGCTTCAACGGGACAAACAAGATAACAAGCACCACAATAATTGCACATGCGATTATCAAAAATAGAAATAATGTTTGAATCTTTCTTCTTAAATTCTGATATTGCTTCATCTATGAGTGATTGTTCTCTCACTTGACTCATAAGAATTGAATATTGGTCATATTTAGTCTTTTCTAGATAATGATTTTTGGAATAAATTTAATAAATACTTATTTTCATTTGGCTTATGAGCTCTGAATTTGAGAAATTCGCATCAGTATTACGTGTCCAAGTAGGGGAAGAAGGGAATGAGAATTTACGTGTTCTTTCATATGAACCTGAAAAAGAAGTCAAAGGGACTTTAGTCCTAATTCCAGGGTTTGGTTCTCTTCCCTCAGCATGGGATAAACTCCTCTTAAGAATGAAAGATGATTATAGAATTTATATTATTGAGAGTCGTGAGAAACATACTGCAGAATTGAAGAAAAAACCAGATTTGACCTTTAATAGATTTGCTAAGGATATTGCTCAGATTATGGATTATCTGATGCTGGATGAGTATTTCATGGTAGCTTCTTCAATGGGTGCTGCTTTTATTCTTAGATCCCTAAGCATGAAACTTATGAAACCAACATACACTTTTCTAGTTGGACCTATACAAAAAACTGAGATCCCAGATTGGTCTTGGCCTTTTGTTTATATTTGTTATCCAATAGTCTGGAAGCTTTTCATTAAACCTTTTGCAAAATTTTATATTAAATATTTTTATTTGGATAGAACACAAAAGGATCAATTGAAGAAATATTATGGCTATTTTGACAGTTATGATGTTAAAAAGATCCGAAAAACCTTAATCAAAATAAGAAAATTCCGAATTAAAGAGGAAGAGCTAGCTACAGTTGATGCAAAATGCATAATGGTCGGAGCTGAGAAAGATAAAGCTCATGAAGCTGAATGGACAAAAAGAGTCTACAAGGCGGTTAAAAATTCCGAATATTTTGATTTGGAAACAAATGTTGCAGCTCATAGTGAACCATTAGTAGAACTAATTGAGAAAATCCTAGTTAGAGATAAGAAGTGAACATCTTCTTTCTTTTACCTAACACAAGCTTAATTAATTTGAGTTTTTCTCATCCAACAATCAGTTTCATTCATGTTTAATCGAGTTAAGAATCATGTTCAGCAATACTAAGAATCAGAAAGTTGTCCCCATCATCTTATTTAGAACTCTGGTTGGTTTCAACACAAGATTAATTCGATATCTCGTACCTTTGTTTCTTATCTTCCTTGAATGGAATGAGTATTTTTATGGACTTCTTTTTTCTGTTGCTGGATACTTAGCTACAGGAGTGATTATCGGTTTAGGATATATTACAGATGTGAAAAAAAGAAAATACACATTGATTGTTGGGATTGGAATTTCAGCCTTATCAATGCTGCTATTTTATTTCTCTAGTGTATCAGAAATCAAGGGATGGATGATAGCAGCTTATTCTCTCTTTGGAGTATCTGGACAATTAGCTCAAATATCTCTAACAACACTTATGGCAGACGTGACACCTACCAAAAAAGAGAAAACAAGATTCTTTGGTTATATGGCATTCTTCTGGAATGTTGCAGGAGTTATAGCCCCTTTATTAGGCGGAGCCTTCCTCACAGTATTTAATCTGTTTCAATCTCAGAAACAATCGTACATGTCACTAATGCTCTTTGTCTCTGCATTTCTGTTCCTTACGATGTTATTGGCTTTTAAATTTCCAATACCTGAAACATCGAAAGAAGATGCGAGTGAAATAGCAAAAGGTGAAGTTTGGAAATCATACGAAAATAAAAACAAAAAACCTATCGGTTTTCAGTTAGTAGCTTTTTTTGTTTGTGAAGCAATAATAGGCTTTACTTCTGGTATAGCAATACCCTTTGTTCAATATTACATTATTACAGATTTTCAAACTAGTGATATTCTTTGGAGTGTAATTCTTGCAGCATCAAATGTTGGAATTGCTCTTGGTAGCTTGCTCATGGTTAAGATAAGCAATCGATTTGGTAATGAAAAGTCTCTAGCAGTTCTTCATTTCTTAGTTCCACTTTTAGCTTTAGGCATATCACTAGGTGGAACGCTGTGGACTGTATCAATTTTCTTCGTTACAAGAAGTACAGCTGCAAATATGTCTAGACCTGCATGGAACTCGTTTTTCTATGGATGGCTCCCTCCGAAATATAGGGGAACTTCAACTGGATTCGTTGGAGCAGGAAGAAGGTTAGCTAGATCTCTAGGTACACAAGCAGGATCATTCATTTATGTTGCATTGGGTGCATGGACTTTTCCGATAGCTACTTTAGGTTATCCTATTGCAATTATGATTCCAATAATTATGCAATTATTCTTGAAAAATAAGGAGAAAGAAAGTGAAACAGCTCCAATCCTTTCTAGCAACGGAGAACGCATCTAATCATCCAAGATTTAACTTTAATGCTGAAAGATTTAAATAACAAGAATCTACTATAAACTATTAAGAATTTAATTTGAGCTAAGAAGAAAAAGAGGAGAATTCCAACCAAATTCCTGGTGATTGAAATGTTTGCACCTTTTGCTAATAGACACAAAAGCTTATTCAAAGAAAAAATCATAGAAGATTTAATCGCAGATATAGATACAAGAGACACGAAAGCATTAAGTAATTTTGCAAAAAAATGTATAGCCTTTGCTTCAGATAATAACATAACAGAGGAATTTAGAGATTTAGCGGTAGACGCTTCTATATGCTTAAGAGACTTTCAATCAGTCTTGTCTTTAACTGAATCTTTTGAGAAAACAGAATTTTATCTCTATAGAGCTTATGCTTATGCAAGACTGAATATGACAAATAAAATAGTTAGTCTAAAACTTAGATTCCAACAAAATTATACAGATGCTTTAGAACTTCCCAGAAATGCATTTATTTCAACAAGTATGGAATTCTTACTTCTCTATGGAGAACACAATTATCAAATGGCAATTGCAACATTAGCTGAAGTAGAACATCTTCTTGACAAATATTCTGATGAATTAGAGAATAAGCTTTTTACTTTGTTAATCCTCACTTTAGGATCTCAAGTTTACCTTCAAATTAACAATTTTGATAAAGTAGATGATCTTGCAAGAAGAATACTTCAGACTGCAGTTAAAATGGATGATCCTTATTTTCAATCTGTTGCTTTGAATCTTATTACTACTGTTCTTATCAATAAAGGAGAATTCAGAAAAGCTCAAAAAATGATGGGGGCCGCTCTTGTACCCACAGAAAAAACAGGACTATCAGCTGATCGAGCTAGTCTCTTAAACAATTCTGCTAAACTTGAACTAGCAAGGGGAGATTTTGAAAAGAGTATCAAGTTACTTGAACAAATTTATGAATTAGTTTCGCATAATCCCAGAGCTCAAGCAATTAGTGCAATAAACATCGCTGAATTAAACATTCTTCTTAAAGAAAATGAAACAGCGGAGAGCATGATTGAAACTGCTCTTCTTCTAGACAAAGGACATGATCTAAATCTAATAGAACCTTATCTATTATCAGCTTGGATCTCAATTGAAAGAGGTGAGCTTGATGAAGCCGATTCACTTATCAAAACTAGCGAAAAAAGATTAGAAGAGACAGGTGAAACTAGAAAAATACCAAATATAAATTACTTTAAGGGATTACTTTCTAAACGCAAGGGTGATATTGATTCAGCAATAGATTATTTCGAAGAAGCTTACAAAACTGCTACTGAATTTAGAAATATTGAGTTAGTAATCAAAACACAGTTTCAACTAGTGAATATCTTCATGCAACGTTTTAATGAAACCAAGGAATTAGCAGATTACTCCTCTATTTTGCGATATTTAGATAACTTAAGTTTTATCTCTCAAGAACAGTTTATTCCTCGATTAATGTGCGATATGCACTTGCTAAGAGGAATGATTCTAGCTCAAGGAGGAAAGAGAGAAAGAGCGATAGAAGATATATTGAAAGCTTATAATTTAGCAAGTAAATTCAATTATAAACATATGCAGAAAGAAGCTAACAATCTGCTCAAAGCAGTAGAGAAAGAAAAGAAAACAGAGTATGATGAATTAAAAGAATTAGAAGAAAAAGGATTCGAAGATATAGAAAAAATGGCTGGTGTTTTGGAGAGATATGAAAGTTTCAAATTTATTAAATCACCTAAACAAGTAGAAACAAGATTACAAGGAATTGCAATTGTAGAAGCTGAAACAGCTCTAATTAAATATAGATTTATTACTGAACATGAAGTTGAAGAAGCAGCTTCTATAGTACCTTCTATAGTCGCAGCTGTCAATCTTTTCTCTAAAACTGTGTTAGAAGAAGCTATGATAGTTGATGAAGTAAAAGAGGAGGGTACTGAATTATTGATTGAAGCAATTAACGACCATATTGTCGTTGCAATTGCTGAAAAAGTGACTTTCAGTATGAAAATGCAATTTGAGAAATATGTGGCAGAATTGAAACTTAAGCTCCCTCAAATGATGCCTCTAAAAACAGATGAGATAACAAATAAAATATTAACTGAAATCACAACAAGATATTTTGAAGATATCACTTTTCGAGCAGGTATTGCAGAACCTATTCCAGAACCAAGTAAAATTATAGATATAGATGAAATAACAGTTGATTCTGATTTTCTACTAGAAGACGATCTATCCAAAATCATTGAATTACCTGTAAAGACAGTTATGGGAGAACCTGAAAAACCAGAAGATTTGGATAGGATATTAGATGATGTTGAAGCAGAATTAATAGCTATTGAGGAAGGAACTGATGAGGAAAAAGAAGAACAGAAAGAAACAGTAGAAGAGGAGAAAGAAGCAGATAGGTTAACTTCAGAAATCTCAGAAATTCCAAAGATACCCAAAGCATCTAAACTTGTAGATTTAGTTGAAGATTTTTCTGAGGAGCTTGATGAACTAAAAGAAGCTTTAGAAGATCAAGAAGAGGAACTTCTTGAAGAAAAAATACAGTCTAGAAAACTTGAAGATTTAGTTGAAGATGTGGTTGAAGAATTAGAGGAAATTGAAGAAGAATTAGAAGAACTTGAAGAAGCCCTAGAGAAGGACGAAAAACCCGAAGAAGAACCTGAAACTGAAGATGAAGAACCTAAAGTAGAAGAAAAGGAACCTGAAGAAGAGGAAGAAAAGAAACCTGAAGAGGAATCTGAAGAGGAACTAGAAGTAGAACCTGAAGAGGAACTAGAAGTAGAACCTGAAGAGGAACTAGAAGTAGAACCTGAAGAGGAACTAGAAGTAGAACCTGAAGAAGAACTAGAAGAAGAAATTAAAAAAACTGCAAAGGAAACTGACCTAGAGGAAATTCCAGAACCAGAGTTAGTTGATGAGCTAGGAGATGGAATTCCAAAAATGGTAGATGAAGGAGAAGAGTCTGCGGATGTTGAAATAAAAGAAATCGTAATCACAGAAAAAGAAAAGAAAACAGAAGAAGAGGAGCAAATAGAAACAATCCCTGAACCTGATTTTGTAAAGGAATTGGAGCCAGTAACGATTAGAAAAGATAAGGAAGAAAAGAAAGCTAAAAAGAAAACAGAGATGCCAGAAATAGAAGTGAGCTCTGAAGATGTTCTGGATGTGCTTGATGTTTTGGAAAATCATAAAGATAAATCAAAGGAAGAATGACCTTACTAGAAAATATTGAGAAAATTTCCCGATTTTATAAACTGTTTTATGGATAAGTATTGTGTAAGAAGGAATCAAAGTAGATTTGGAATTTCATACAACTAGTACAAGGTAAGAAATTATGTGGCAAATGATGATTGTTGAGTATGATCATTACATTGATCCAAAAACAAATCAGCAAAGGAAAGAAGAAGTGGAAAAGTATGATATACAAACAATCGATAATTTAGCAGATTTCTTGTTAAATGTGAGAAAAGATATCAACAAACATCCTGAATATTTTTGTTCAGCGTGTGGTTTTTGGACAAGTTATCAATTGGTTTTAATGGATAAAAAGGAAAATATAGTTGGAATTAGAAATCTATTTGATATTTTTAGGGAAGATGATGATTTTAGCTGGAATTTTGAGAATATGACTATTCAACAGCTGAGAGAAATTCTAGCATCTGGATTAACTTAGACTAGCAAGAGGGGGAAAACATAAATAGCTACTAAAAAAAGGTAGCTAAAATCAATAGAGGAAAAACAATGAGCGGAAAATGGATATGCACTTTGTGTGGTTATGTATATGATCCAGCTTTAGGGGATCCAGATGCAGGAATTGAACCAGGAACAGTTTGGGAAGATGTCCCAGATGATTGGGTTTGCCCTGAATGTGGAGCTGAAAAAGCAGATTTTGAACCATTCGAAGATTAAACCTAAGACTATTCTCTTATTATTTCATAATTCTCTTTTTATTTTTGAAATCTATTTTTCATTTTCTTCTGATATTTTTAATCACCAAGTTCTAACATGTAAGCAACACAGTTTTCATTTGAAATTCTCTTCAAAAATGAGCTTCTTTAGTAAAACTAATGCCCTTGAAATAAGCAAAAGAAAGATAAATGCTTCTTACATGTTCTGTTTAATGCTAATATCCTCCTCAGAGAAACGTACTCTCTATTTGGAAATATTCAAAGTATTAATTATTTCTCTTCCGTTGTTTATAGGAGGGGTTATTTTCACATATTATCTCAGTAAAGGATTTTCTTCTCTTCGGAATTATCTTTTTTATCTTATTATTGCAATTATAATCATCTTGGGTCAGATTATCCTTTTTTTCATTAGACGTAACAACTTTATGGATAGCAAGCTTAACACTAATTCACATCCTAGTAGCGCTCCCTCTACCCTCACCCACAACTCTTCTTCTTCACCTAAAGAATCAATTAAAATTGATGAATATTCTGTTTCTTATTGTTTAAGTTGTGGAAAAAGTTTCACCAAAAAATATTCCTTTTGTCCAAAATGTGGTAGTTGTAAAATAAGTTCGTTTATCTGATTTTTCATCAATATTTTAGTAAATCAGCAATCTTTATGAATTTCTCTAATATTCTCTCTTATGCATAAAAGAAAAACTGTATTCATATTAGTGTTATTTTTATCTTTTCTTATCTTTAGTCAAATTGATCCTTCAAATCATTCAGTAGATACAGTTTTTGCTCATTATGAGAGTTCTTTTCATCACCGCTTAATTCACAGCAAGGGTGCTTGGGCTATAACTAATGGATCAAAGGATATCACTGTTGCAGTCCTTGATTCAGGTATAGATTTCTCTCACTCTGAATTGCAAAATACTGCGTGGGAAAATGAAGATGAGATTTCAGATAATGCCATAGACGATGACGGAAATGGCTATGTTGATGACATCAATGGTTGGGATTTCGTATTTAATGACAGTAATCCAGGTCCTGAGGGAGGAGATGAAGTTCATTGGCATGCAACATTTATTGCAGGAATCATTGCTGCACCTCTAAATTCGATAGGTCCCGTAGGAGTAGCTCCTAATGTTACAATTATGGATGTTCGGGTATTAGATGTTTCAAACCTTAGAGGAACTAGCTACGAAGGTTTAGGGAATGCCATTCGTTATGCTGTTGACAATGGTGCTGATGTTATTAACTTGAGTCTCAATTATTACCCAGCAAACGACACTTATTATGATGATATTCTCTATGCAGTTTCACAGAATGTAGCAGTTGTCTCAATAACTGGAAACACCTACTTACCTGATGGAGGTCAGGAATACAAATCCTATCCTGGTGGTTATGAAGAAGTAATTACAGTTGGTGCTACAAATTCCTCAGGTGGTTTGGCAGACTATAGTAATTTTGGCGAGTGGACTGAAATTGTTGCTCCTGTTGGGAGTGAAGATGATATAACTCATCTCTATAGTACAGTTCCCTTTTATACCTATAATTCATTTTACGGCTGGGGGTATGGTACTTCTTTTGCCTGCCCTCAAGTTGCTGCTGTAATTGCTTTAATGAAGTCTTATAATAACTCAATGCCAATAAGTGAAATGAAAACAATACTTCAGAATACAGCAACGGATTTAGGTGATCCTGGTAAAGATATTTACTTTGGTTATGGACTTCTTAATGCTTCTGCAGCTCTTGAAGCAATGTTACTTCAGCAAACAGAAGAACCAACAGATTCATCAACTAACGGAACAGATTTAGAGTATAAGTCATTATTTGTTTCTTTGATAATTATTGCATCAACAGTAATTCTTCTTAAACGTAGAAAATAATATATTTTCCTCCTCTAATTTTCCACTATCATCACTTTATTTTAGGAAATTAGTAATGTTTTTGAATATCTTAATCTAGTTTTTGTTATGAAAAGAAGAAAAATCGTTTTTATAGCATCGAATATGCTGTTATTATTTTCCTTAAGCTTATTCAATTCAAACAATACAATATTGGAATTGGGTTTAGCTCAAAATTTCGAAAATTCATATCATCATAATCTGATAGGAAGTCAAGGAGCTTGGGCTATCACAAATGGTACAAAAGATATAACAGTAGCTGTAATAGATTCAGGAATAGACTTTTTTCATTCTGAATTGCAAAATGTTGCATGGATTAATGAAAACGAGATAAGTAACAATTCCATAGATGATGATGGAAATGGTTATGTTGATGATATAAGAGGTTGGGATTTTGTTAACGATGATAACAATCCTGGACCAGAAACAGGTGATCTCATTAATCGTCATGGAACTTTTATCACAGGATTAATAGCAGCACCTTTGAACGGTAAAGGTCCAGTTGGTATAGCACAGAATGTTTCCATAATGGATGTTCGAGTTTTATCTTCGGATAACTATCTTGGAGTCTCATACCTAGGTTTTGGTGATGCAATTAGATATGCAGTTGACAATGGAGCTGATGTGCTAAGCATAAGTATTCACAACATGTCTCCTGATGATATATATCATGATGACATTCTTTATGCTGTTGAAAATAATGTTGTGGTTGTTGCTATAACTGGCAATACAGATGATGGTGGCCTAGAATTTCGAACCTACCCAGGTGGTTATGATGAAGTGATTGCTGTAGGAGCTTCAACTGCTAATAATCTGAAAGCATCATATAGTAATTACGGGCTTCCTTGGACCGAAATTGTCGCTCCTGTTGGTAATAGACTTGATAGCACTACACTTGACAATACATATGGTTGGGGTTGGGGAACATCTTATGCTTGTCCTCAAGTCGCAGCTGTTGTTGCTTTAATGAAATCACTCAATAATTCTTTGTCAGTAAGTGAAATTAGAAACATTTTACGAAAATCTGCTACTGACATAGGTGACCCGGGAAAAGACATCTACTTCGGTTATGGTCTTCTGAACGCTACAAAAGCAGTAATGGCAGTTTTAGATCCATCCGTATTAGAAGTAGAAACTGATAAAACAAATACAAGTTTTATTTACTATACAACTGCTGTTATTATTTTAGCTGGTTTTGTTGTTATTAGAAAAAAAAGAAAGAAAACAAAGATGTAGTTTTAGTTTTTTTCTTTTCATCTCTTTCTCTTTTTTTCTGCAACGACTAATGAAGCTATACCAACTACCAAAGGTAAAAAGAAAGAAATTGATGTCTCATCTATTGGACCTTCTATAGCTTGAAGAACGTAATTTTCAAACAGTTGATCTGGAATGTATCCTCCTTCTGTTGGAGTAAAATATGCTGTAACTACAGCAACAATATCGTGCTCAGGAACTACATATATCATCTGTCCATGTCTCCCTCTTGCAGCATAGTATTCATCTCCATAACTGATCCACCACAGACCTCCATAACCTTCTCCACCACTGAAATCGATGACTGGAAGGGTAGAATTACCTACCCAATCTGGATGAATTATCATCTCTCCATCCCACATACCATTATTGAGATACAAATACCCAAATCTTGCCATGTCTCTTGGTGTCATATAAATTCCGTGTCCTCCATAGTAATATCCTTGATTATCTAGGTCCCAAGTGTAATCACTAATTCCAATTGGTTCAAACAATTTTTCTTTTGCATATTCTAATGTAGTATTCCCTACTGCTTTCTGAATTATTGCAGACAACAGATGAGTCCCTCCTGTATCATAATTCCAACCTGACCAAGGTTCGAAAATCATAGGTAAATTGAGTATGTAATCAATTTGATTCTCAGAGCTAACCATAAGCATCCAATTTATATCATCAGTCCAATCAAAACCAGCTGTCATTGTAAGTAAATTGGCTAAAGTGATATTTTCCTTTCCAAGAGAATAATCATCTATTTCAATCTCAGGAAAGTAGTCAACTACCTTTGAATTTACATCCTCTATGTAACCTTCAAAAAAAGCTATACCAAATATCGCTGATGTAAAGCTCTTTGTTACTGACCAAACCACGTGTTTAAACTCGGGGAAACTAGCTCTAAAGTGTTCTTCGAAGATTATATATCCATTTCTAATAATAGTTATTGAATCAACTGGCAACGAATTTTCATCAATATATTCAACCATTTCATCAAGTCGTGTACCATCCATCTTTTGTTTGTGAGGTGTAGAACCCTGCCATTCTTCAGTAGGCCAGTAATCTCTTTCTATTGCTCTAGAAAGTGATATTGTAAATGAATAAAAGCTGCACAAAATTAAAAAAATAAAAACAATCATAACAAGTAAATTCTTCCTTCTTTTCAAATCAAATACCCTATTATTATCGTATATTTGGAAATACACACTTAAAAAACCTAACATTCAAAAAAACGTGATAGTTGAAGAAATCTATATTAACCGAGAAATTTTTTTAAATCTATAAAAGAATAAACTGCAGTTTACAAAGATGGAAAGATGAATATGAAAAAATGGAAAAATATTCTAATAACTATAATAATCATTTCAAGTTTATCAGTTTCTACAACACTATCCACTCTCGCTCAAAAAATGGATTATGCGGGAACTCTCACAACAGTTATAGATTCTGATATTCTAACCTTGAATCCTTGGTTTTGGGGAATGTCTAATGAAGGTTATATCATTGATCACATCTATGAACCTATGTACGTTATGATGTCAATAATTCACCTACACCTGCTTTGTGTACTGATTGGCAAATTTCGACAGATCTAACAACTTATACCTTTACTATAAAATCTAACGCTTTTTGGCATGATGGACAGGTTGTCGACGCAGACGACGTGGTTTGGACTTGGCAAACATTAGCTGATGATCCAGGTATTCCTCGACGAAACTGGTTATATGATAACGTTGTATCAATAACTAAATTAAGTCAATTTAGTGTTGAAATAGTACTTGACTATGGATTTAAAGCAGTAGATGTTCTAGTTGATATTGGTACAGACTGGATTCTCCCAGAACATATTTGGAAAAATATCGACTACTATGATTTCACTAACGATAATCCAGTAGGATGTGGACCATTTAAATTTGCAAGCATGACTAATGGAGTTGAGATTGAACTAGCAAGACATGAAAACTATCACTTAAGTGGTCCTTGGGTTAATCAAAAAATCATTAAAATAATCCCTGTTCAATCAATGGCATTTCATTATCTTAATTCTAGTACTGTTGACGTTGTGGAAGAATGTACACCTTCTCAAGTAGATTATGCTGATATAGATCCAGATATCAACGTTCATTCAACTTACCAAGATTATTGGATGTACCTAGCTTTGAATCAACGACGTTATCCGAATAATATTACTGAATTCAGAAGAGCAATACTTTATGGAATAAATCAAGTTGAGGTTATTGATATTGCAAGATTTGGAATTGGTGAAGTCTGTCTTGCATCATGTAGTCTTCCTTATGGACCTTACTACAATCCTGCTATCCCAATCTACAATTATAATACTGTTTTAGCTAATTCCACACTTGATAGTATAGGAGTGATAGATTCTGACGCTGATGGTTGGAGAGAAGCTAATGGTACGGAAATATCTTTTGAAATTCTAGTTAGCTCTGAATCACAAGAATCTGTTGATTCAGTCAACTTGATTAAAGGATTTATGAGTGAAATGGGAATCAACGTATCTGTTTCACCAGTTCTATTCTCTGTTCTATGGCAAGCAATTGGTGGAGTTGGTCAAGTTGGAGGAGACTACAATTACCCAGGAAAGTATGATTATGATTGGTGTTACGCTGGATGGGTTGGTTTTTGGAGTGACTTCCATCCACACTGGGCACAATGGTTGTTTAGCAAAAATCTTTGGTGGGGTTCAGATAACGTAAACATTCCTGGATGGAATAATATTGTTAGAAACGAAGTATCAGACCTTACAGAAGAAATATCATATGAAACAGATGATATAATCATTAAACAAAAACTAGATTTTATTCAAGAATTAGTAGCTAATGATCTTCCTTATTTACCGATTAACATTCTAGGAGAAAAAATTCTCTATAGAATTGATGAATTCGAAGATTGGACAATGGGATATGCTAAAGGACCTGACAGCTGGGATTCCTGGTTAACAGTGCATCTGATAGGAGTTCCAACTGTTTACGAATACATGAATCTTGCTGGAATCCTTGCTGTTCTAGTAGTAATCTGTATTTTCGCTAGCGGAAAAAGACTTCAAAATAGAAAGCGAAAATAGAATCTAGACATTAGATTCACACTTTTCCTTTCTTCTTCTTTACTCTTTATATCAATCGACGTAATTGAAATTAGATAAAGACTGATTTTGGTAATACAGCTCTTACACCTGGAGTGATATCCACTACTTGGCTTATTCGCATATCAACAACACAACTACACAACGTATATGCTTCTTCTCTAGTTAAGCCCTTTTCTTTCACAATCCAATCTATCATATCTCTTAACGCTATTTTACAGGCTTCGTCAATTGTTTCTCCCCAAGCTGTAGTCATGAAATGTTCTTTAGTTTCATATTGTGGTCTTTCAATTTTCTTTGTTTTATTAACAATGAATTTTATTGTAACATCAGCATCAACTTCAATAGCAGTTCCACATACTTCTCCATCGCCTTGAACAGCATGAACATCACCCACGCCAAATAAAGCTCCTTCTACAAATATAGGTAGATAAACAGTTGTTCCTTCTGTGCATGCTCTGCTATCCATATTTCCACCATACTCTTTTGGAATTAGAGTCCCATGGTCATGAGTTACTTCTGTTGGTGCTACAATTAACGTTCCTGGAAAAGGATCGATGGGTATCTTTACTTTATCACTGAATTCTGCTATACCGTTTTTTATTGGTACAATTCTTGTCCATGGTTCAGTATACTCTGGAGCTAAGTATCCAAAATCTGGAATGATACAACAGGATCCTTGCTCAGCAACAACGATTTTTTCAATATGTACTTCCAACGTATCTCCTGGTTCAGCTCCTTTAATAAAAACTGGTCCAGTTGCAGGATTAATGTGTTCCATATCAAAATCTATTGGTAAATCCTCTGGTTTCTGAATAACTTGATTGAAAGCATCCTTGCATTCGAAAATAACTGTTTCCCCTGATTCGATAGTTAAAACAGGAGGATTATTCTTATCTGCATTGTAAACTACATCTTTCATTGTTATTCGATGAATATTCCCATTTGTCATATAAAATCACAAGTGGATTTGAAAAATACTAGTTAAAAAGTCTTTCCGGAATACAGCTTTAATACAATATTCCATCATTATTATTAGAGTATGTTCATCCCTTGGCTTATCTTACTTAGAACCTGATTTGCTTGTTCCTCATTAATACATAATGGGGGTTGAAGTCGTAAAACATTTCCGAAGACTCCACCTAAGCCTATTATAATTCCTTCGTTTTTCAGAAAAGAAACTATTAGCTTTGCTTCATCTGTTGCTGGTTTTTTAGTCCCAAGATCTTTTACTAGTTCTATTCCTATCATTAATCCTTTACCCCTCACATCCCCTATGACAGGATATTTAGATTGTAGATCTTCCAATCCTTCAAAGAAGATTTTTCCTATTTTTGATGCATTTTGAATAAGATTTTCTTCATGTAAGATTGCTATGTTCTCAAGAGCAACTGCACTACAAACAGGATTCCCTCCATATGTGGAAAAGAAATCACCAGATTCTACGTTTTCAGCAATCTTGCTAGTTGCAATTGCAGCTCCAATTGGCATTCCTCCACCCATTCCTTTTGCAAGTGTCATTATATCTGGTTTGAGATTCCAGTATTTGCTTGCAAACAATTTTCCTGTTCTACCAAATCCAGTTTGGACTTCATCTAAGATGAATGGAATTTCTCTCTCCTTTAGAATTTTAGTAAGTGTTCGGAAATATGAATCTGGTGGGACAATTATCCCTCCTTCTCCTAGGATTGGTTCCATAATAAACGCTGCAACATCACCAGTAGTGTGCCTATCAATTGTTTCTCCTATAGCTAGAGCTACTTCCACACCAAACTCATCTTCAGGTAATTTGGATCGATAACTATATGGAACAGGAGCATGAACAACACCTGGGGCATTAGCATAAGTTCCAAAACCTTTCTTGTATTTAGCTTGCCCAGTTAGACTTAATGAATAACCTAATCTACCATGGAAAGAACATTCCAATGCTATTAACTCAGCTCCAGCTTTACCTTTAGAGTAGGCATACTTCTTCACAAGTTTAACTGCATTTTCAACAGCTTCAGTACCACTGTTACAAAGATATGTATACTTCAGATTCTCTGGAGTAATTTCAGCAAGTTTTTCAACTAAGAGCGTTTGAGGTATGTTAAAAAACCGACCTGAAGTGTGGATTAGCTTGGACATTTGTTCTGAAGCAGCTTTTACTAATCTTTTGTGAGCATGTCCAACATTCGATACTGCTATTCCAGCAAAACAATCTATATATTCCTCCCCATCTATATCTTTGAGTATCGCTCCTTTCCCTTCTGTTAAGACTATAGGGACTCTGTTATATCCTTGAACATAGAATTCTTTGTCTTTTTTCATTATTTCTTTAGAATCCAATTCGTTCACTTCACTTAATTTGATTTTGATATGATAAATTGTATTTAAAATTTCTCCTCTAAAATATTCGAGTTTATGAATGTAAAAAACTTATAAGCAAATAATCTTTCATTGATTAGAGTTGAAAAATGGTTCTTTATCTTGAAGTGATGATATGAAAGGAGAAATTCTTAAAAATTATGTAAACGGGAAGTGGGTTGAATCAGAATCAGAAAAGACGAGAGATGTTATTAATCCTGCAATTGGAGAATTGCTTGCAAAGACACCTATGAGTACAAGTCGAGAAGTTAACCAAGCAATTGAAGCTGCTAAAGAAGCTTTCTGGAAGTGGAGGACAACTCCAGCTCAATCTAGAATCCGTTATCTTTTTGATTTTCGTGATGCTTTGGAAGAGAACTTTGAGGAGCTAGCAGAAATTACTACTCTCGAGCATGGAAAAATCATAGATGAGTCTATAGGAGAATATCGTAGAACTATAGAAAATGTTGAAGTAGCAACTAGTATCCCATCTCTTCAACTGGGGTATAATTTTGAGGATGTAGCTTCAGGTATAGATGAGATGGTAATCAAACAACCTCTAGGTGTGTTCTTCTGCGTAGCTCCTTTTAATTTTCCTGCAATGGTACCTTCATGGTTTTGGCCCTATGCAATTGCAACAGGAAATACATATATTGTCAAACCCTCAGATCAATGCCCTTTAACTATGGTAAAACAATTCGAGCTTCTAGATGAGATAGGATTACCTAAAGGGGTAATTAATCTAGTTCATGGAGGAGCTGAAGCAGTCAATACACTCATTGAGAGTCCTGATACAATTGGTATGTCTTTTGTAGGTTCAACAAAAGTTGGAAAACTCTTGTACAAGAAATGTGGGGAAGCAGGAAAAAGAGTTCAAGTACAAGGAGGGGCTAAAAACTTCATCACAGTTATGCCAGATGCAAACCTCGAAAGAACAGTTCCTAATCTAATAACATCTTTCTTAGGTAACACTGGTCAAAGATGTCTTGCGGGTGGTGTTCTTCTAGCTGTTGGAGATATCTATGAATCCTTAAAAGATGCAATTCTTGAATCAGCTAAGAAAATTAAAGTTGGTGATGGATTAGATGAAAGCGTACATCTGGGACCACTCGCATCAGAAGCTGGGATGAAAAATGTTCTTAGAATTATTGAGACAGGTATAGATGAAGGAGCTGAACTTATTCTTGATGGAAGAAATGTTGAAGTTGAGGATAAGCTTTCAAAAGGATTCTTTATTGGTCCTACAATTTTCGATAAAGTTACTCCTGAAATGACAATAGCTAAGGATGAAATTTTTGGTCCAGTGATACCTATAATACAAGTTAAAAATCTAAACAATGCTATAGATATAATTCATGCTAATCCTTATGGTAATGCTTCTTCAATATTCACTTCTGATGGGAAAACAGCAAGAGAATATCAATATAATGTAAGAGCAGGAAATATTGGAATAAATGTAGGTGTAGCTGCTCCAATTGCTACTTTTCCTTTCTCAGGAATGAAAGACAGCTTCAAAGGAGATCTTCATGGTCAAGGGAAAAATGCTGTTGATTTCTTCACTGAAGAGAAAGTAGTTATTACAAGATGGTTCTAAAAGGTGAATTAATGAGTTTAGTAACATTAGGGGCTGTATTGAAATTTGCTGTGAAAATAGAAGACCAAGCTAAGGAATTTTATGAAAACAACATAGATTGTGAAGATTTCAAGAACTTGCTTCCTCAGTATGAAAAAAGAATCAAAAAGCTGATAAGAGTTCGAAGAGAAAATACTACTGAAATGATCCTCGAACCCATAAAGGATTTTAGTCCAAATCTATATCAAATAGCTCAACAAATCGAGGAAAACGTGAAAAGCTTTTCATTGAGTATAATCGGAAAGAAAATAGAAAGAACAATAGGTGATTTTTACAGTGAAGCAGCTAAGAAGATAGCATTTCTCAGTGAAGTAGCTACTCTATTTGATGATATATCAGCAGATCACTATAAGAATTCAGATACAATTAAATGAGGAAAGTAATAGGACTCTTAGATGAAATTTAAATCTATTATAAAAAAACATAGATGTAGTAAAAATGAAACTCCCTAGGAAGTTACCGAAAATAGTAAAACATCTATTAGTGTTCTTCCTAATTATAGGTTCCATAATGATTATAAGCGTACTTTTAGCGAAATTTGGACCAGCTGAAAGAAATTATTTTGACGACAGCTGGGAGGATCTTCAGCCGTTTGTTCCTAATACAAATGTAACTTATGATATATTATTTGATCAGCATTCACATACAAAATATAGTGATGGAAAATTAACTATAAGACAGAGTATTGAATGGCATAAAGCTTTGGGATTCAATGCTTTCGCTATAACAGATCATAACACACTAAAAAACTCTGAGGAGATCGCTGATTTAGCAAATGAATACAAAAATGAGATAATAGTTCTTCAAGGAATGGAATGGACAACTAGACGATTACATCTAAATTTTTTAGGTATTGAGGAATGGAACCTGAAGATACCTCTAAATCCAACTACAGAAGATATTATTGAAGCAATAAATGAAGTTCATAATCAAGGAGGGGTTGTAACTGCTAATCATTTATTATACAGTGAAAGATCATTTGGGGATATTACTCCTTCAAGAAATCAATTAGTATCATGGGGAGTAGATTTTTTTGAAATAGTGAATGGACAAGACTTTGATCACTTATCATATGATTATTATTTAGAACATAATGTTTCGATAAGTCTGATTACTGGAACAGATATACACTCACCTGATAGATCCGATGGAGGAAAAGTTAATGCATGGACTGCTATCAATGTAACTGAATTCACTAAAGAAGCATTGATGGATCAATTAAGAGAAGGAAAAACGGAATTTATTATAGATTCATTTGGAGTTGAAATCCTAGGAAGATATAAGGATAATCTGGTTTATGACATCTTTCAACCTTTCTATGAACTTGGCACTGGTTTGATTTATCTATATCTGAGATTTGATAAGTCATTTTCTCCTTTTGTAAGAATTGTTGTAATAGTTTTCATTGTATATTCGTTTGGAATTTTCGCATTCTCAGAGGTTGTTATTGCTGTAAGAAATACTGTAAAACTTAGGAAGCGGAAATTCATCAAAAACACAAGAGAAAATGATTAAATATTCTTTCTGTTTTTTTCATTTTTTCTTCTTCTCTCTTCTAAGAATCTTTCAAGATCTATGAGATCTCTTAGAGGTAGAGCTAGATGTGCAATATAAGTCGGTTTTTCAATAGAATGGTACATAGGTGAATCTGTGTTTTCACTGATTACTTCATTTTGAACTTTTTCTCTAAACTCATCCCATAATTTAATGTATATTTTATATTGTTTTTTTGTTAAGAATAAACTATCAATATAAATCCTTTCAGAATGATTATCAAAAGACTGTGTTAAAATATGTTCCTCAACAAAATTTTGTCCTTTATCTATCAGATATGTTACATCTCTTATCATTTTAGTTAATAGTCTGGGTGTCATTTGAGTATCAAGAATGGATTTACCCTCTTTTTCTCCTTCTGAAATTGATTCTATAATATTCAGGTTGAACCTCTGGATTAATTCCATTCCTTTTTCTCCCAAGGAATAATATTTTTTAAGCATGGTAGCTGAACGGATTTGTTTCTCTTTAGATATTTTTACTAAATTCAAACTCGTTAAAAGCTTTAGATGATTCGTTAATGCACCTTTTGTTATTCCAAGTTTGTTACTTAATTCATTTAGATTGGTTTCTTTTATGTAAAGAATGTATAAGATTCTAAAAGGTGTAGGACCCTTGTTATACAATACCAAAAAATTATTTAAATTTTGAGCCCTTCTAAGTAATTCTCTCGCTTTAGCTATATCTATTTCTTCAAGAGCAGTTTTAGTTTGATGGAGAAAACTCTCTGCTGCTATTGCATATGTTCTTTGAGATTGTTCAGGAGAAAGCATATGTGAGAGATCTGTCAACTCACTGACAAGTCCCTCTTCTCCTAGGTGTTTTTTTAGTTCATCCGCAAGTAGATCACTATAATTTGACATGGCAACTATTGTATAAATATAATAGATAATATCCTCTTCAGTAATTTCTTCTAATATCCTTCGAGCTTTTTGCTTATCTTTAGCTTTATCGCTTGATTTAAGTATTAACGCTCGAGCAAGACGATAAATTTGATTATATAATTTAGTTTTGTGAAGATAATTGATGATTGAAAGTCTGTTTAAATAGACATCTAACATACTATATTTTTCTTTAATGTATTCTCTTGTTTCTTTCTCTATCAATTTATTGTTGTTTTGTATATCCTTTGATAATTCATCATTCAAACATGTTATAAAATTAATAATATCGAACAGAGCATAAGCTTCAGGATCAACCATTTCCAAAACCTGTGCATAATTGAGAGCTTTTTCTAATGTATCTATAACTAACTGTGGATTTCCCATCTCTTCATATATCATACTTAATCTTCTTAAAGAGAATACTGTACCAAAATCGAAATTATTAGTTTGGTTTATTAAAAGTGATTCATCAAAATATTGTTGAGCTTTTTTTAGTTCTTTTCTTGCAAAATGGATATCTCCGATGTTCAAAAGAGTCCATGAAATATCTTGTTGGTTTCTTATTTTCTTTCTAATTTTCAAGCTTCTGTTAAAATATTCGTAAGCAGTATCAAATACACCTAAATTTCTCCAAGAATATCCTAATCGAAATAGTGAATGTGCTAAATCATATTGATTCTCCAATTTCTCTCTTATTTCCAAGCTTTTTTCAAAGTAATCTATAGCTTCTTCGTTTTCTCCCATGTCATTATGTACAATACCACAAATGTATTGAGCTCTTGCTAATAAGTGAGGAACTTTCATTTTTTGACATAGTATATGGTTTTCTTGCGATAAAGCTAAAGCTTGGTTAACTTCTCCTTTACTTGCGTAAAGAAGTGCTTTATCTGCAAGTAATCTTGATTTTCTTTGATCTATCTCTTCTTCTGAGCAACTATCTATTATTTTTTCTGCTTGTTCAACATTTTTTAGAGCTTGTTCAATTTTATTTAACCTGTAAAAAGCAAATATAGAAAATAATCTTGCATCAACCTCAAATATCGTTCTCTGCTTAGATTTAGCTTCGATTTGAAATCCTTGTGCCGTTTTAATAGTTTCTTCATAATCACCTAGGCAGTTTAAAGAGATGCATTTGCAGGATAATAGATGAAATAATTCGTCATCAGTTAATTGTTTATTCAATTGATGCTTAGCAATCACATCTAAAGCTTCTTCATAATCTCCCAACAACATGAGATTTTCAATCTCTTTGAAAACTATTTTGACCATATAATCATCTCTGGTTAAAGAAACAAAAAGTGAAGAATATCACTTATTGTTAATCTCATTATACCTTATACACGCTACAAGGTGATTATTACCTACCTCCTCTAGTTGAGGGTCAACCTTCGTACATTTCTCAATCACATAAGGACATCGAGGATTGAATCGGCACCCAAAAGGGACATCAATTCCACTAGGTACTTCGCCTATTATTGGCAAATCCTCTGTTCTTCTAGCATCAGGATCAGGTTTAGGTACTCCGGCAATGAGGGCTTTAGCATATGGATGAAGAGGTTTCTGTATTAGCTCTTCGGTTGGACCTTGTTCAACAATCCTTCCAAGATACATTACTGCAATTCTATCACACATTACTCTCGCGAGTGCAAGGTCGTGTGTGATGAAAAGAAATGCTGTGCCTCTTTCAATTGTTAGTTGTCGCATAATTTTCAAAACTCCAACTCTGATAGACACGTCAAGCATAGATACTGGTTCATCAGCAACAATGAATTCAGGATCAAGAATGAAAGCTCTTGCAACCCCAACTCTTTGTCTCTGACCACCACTTAACTCATGTGGATATCTATCGATAAAGTCTTCAGCAGGAATCAATCCCACACTTTCCAATTCTTCTTTAACTTTCTTTTCAATTGTAGCTTCATCAGTATAAATACGTAGAAGTCTTAGAGGTTCTGCAATGATGTCTAATATACTAAATCTAGGACTTAAGGATTCATATGGGTTTTGAAAAATTATCTGTATGTCTTTTCTTAGATTTTTCAATTCCCGATTGGTGAAATTACTTATGTCCACTCTACTTACAGTTCCTATAGAAAGTAATTGCTCCTCTGTGAGAAATATTCTATTCGGCTTCAAAAGGAGTGAATTCAAAAAGTTTGTAATCCGAACTAGCATTTTTTCCCAACGAGAAGAAGTTTCATGTTGATCAAATCCTTCTGTTGCTATTATATTGTTTATTTGCTCTTCATTAAGAATTATATTCTCTCGCTCTTCTTTTCCTCTTAAAAGTTTCTTTTGTCTTCTTGTAAGAGTGAGTTTTTCTTTTTCTTTTTTTATTCGTACACCTCTTATCTGTTTTCTAGTGAGTGTAATTGAGTCAGGAGATTTAAAGTATATATGACCTCCAGTAGTTTCTAGAAGGTTAAGCAAAAGCATTCCTGTTGTAGATTTTCCACAACCACTTTCTCCAACTAATCCGAATGTTTCTCCTTTATGAATTTTGAAAGAGATGTCATCTACAGCATGAACATAGTGTTTTTCACTTCTTTGAAATACTACCCCGAAATATTCTTTTGTTAGTTCTTTAAATGTTTTCTTTCGGTCTTTAGAAAAAACACTAGAAAAAAATTGTTTCGTTGCTCTTCCAGTTCTTTTCATTGTTTCAATTGAAAAAATACTCTCAAAAAATCCTGATACAACTGGGAAAAGTTTTTGTAAATGAACTGCCTCTACTGTTATTTCATCTTCTATCATATTATCACTTCTCCTCCTCTTCATAGAGCCAACAAGCTACAAATCCATTCTTTATTGGAGTTTCTGAAGGTATTTTTTTACTACATATTGGCATAACTTTAGGACATCGTGGGTGGAATCGACACCCTTCGGGTGGATTACGCAAATCTGGAGGAGAACCTCCGATATCAAACAAATCTTTCTTAGGACCCGTTATGCTTGGAAAGGCGTTGATTAGAGCTTGAGTATAAGGATGAAATGGTTCTTTAAATAAAGTTCTGAGATCACCATATTCAACTAATTTTCCTGCATACATTATAGCTAGCGTTTCACATACTTCCGCTATTACAGATAAATCATGAGTAATCATTATCATTGATAAATCAAACTTTCTTTGTAGTTCCTTAGTTGCCTTAAGAACTTGAGATTGTACTATGACATCTAAAGCAGTTACAGGTTCATCTGCTATAACAATATCAGGATTATTGACTAAAGCCATTGCTATAAGAGCTCTCTGTTTCATACCTCCACTGAGTTGATGAGGATAATCTCTAGCTCTCGCAGAGTCAATTCCTACTGTTTCAAGAATGTCAATCACTTTATCCCAAGCATCCTCTTTTTCCAATTCAGGTTCATGAATATTTAGAACCTCTAAAATCTGATTACCTACTCTATGGACTGGATTTAATGCATTCATTGCTCCTTGAAAAACCATAGAGATATGATTACCTCTGATCCTTCGCATCTCAGCTTCTGAAAACTCGAGAAGGTTTCTGGTTCGTTTTTCATTACCAGGATTTCTATTAAGAATTCTGTCCCGAAGACTCTTTTTTCTATCTTCATCGATAACTTCGAACGCATTTTCGTACATGATCTGACCTTCCATAATTTCACCTGGAAAGTCAACCATTTGCATAATCGATAAACAAGTTGTAGTTTTTCCACAGCCTGATTCACCTGCAAGTCCAAGTACTTCTCCCTTTCCTAGTTTAAAACTTACGTTATCTACAGCTTTTACTGAACCTCCCTTTGTATGGAAGTATGTTTTAAGATTTTTTACTTCAAGCAATGTCATATGATCATTTCCTCCTTAAACGTGGGTTAACTATCTCGTCGAAAGCCATTCCAATGAAAGCGAAACTAAGGGTTGTAAGTGCAATAGCAATACCTGCAGGAAGATACATCCACCATGCACCCGTGGCAAGCGATGCTTGTTGTTGAGCTATGCTTAACATTTTCCCAAGACTCCAATTACTAGGATCACCTAATCCTAGAAATGACAAGAAAGCTTCATATAGAATTGCTTGTCTCATTGAAGTTATAATCATTGTAAGCATTAATGGAAAAACATTAGGAAGCAAGTGTTTTCTTATTACGTATCCATTTCCTGCTCCAGCAGATTTTGCACTAGTAACAAATGCTCTCTGTTTGAGCGAAAGAGCCTGTCCTCTAATCAATCTTGCTGAAACTGGCCAGAATACGACGACGTAAACAAATGCTATAATAAACCACCAAGGAATAGTATCAAGCCAATTCAGCTTATCAACTATCAGGGGAACTAATGAGGCTAGTAGAAGCATTAAAGGCAATGCAGGTATTACTAGAACTACATCAGTTATACGCATAATAACGGTGTCAACTCTTCCACCGATATATGCACTAGCTACACCTATCGTCGTTCCTAGAATTACAGTTAAACTCCCTGCAACTACACCTACTGCTAATGAAATTCCAAGACTATTCAAAAGTATTGAAAATATATCATTACCATGACGGTTTGTACCTAAGATGTGTCCAGGCACTGGGGGCTGAAAAATGTTATCATTATCTCTGTCATCAGGATCGTATCTAGAAATTTGTTTTGCAAAAATTGCAAGTGTCACCAGAGTTATTATTATGATTAAGCCTACAACTCCCATCCAATTGCTTCTGTACACTTTCCATGTCTTATTTAATCTCTTAAATCGACGTTTAATATTATCTCTATTAAATATTGCTGCCATCTTCACTCACCTTACGATGTTCTTATCCTTGGATCAATGAATCCATAGACAATTTCTGCTAGTAATAATCCAAGCAAAGTCAAACCTGATATGATTATAAACGCACCTTGAACTAGTGGATAATCATGTCTGATGAGTGCTTCATAGAGCATCCTGCCAGTACCTGGATAGGAAAATACCGTTTCTATTAAAACAGCTCCTCCTATTAATCCTCCTATACTCATTCCGATATTAGTTACAACTGGGAGTATTGCATTTCTGAATGCATGTCTATATAGAACTTGATTCTCGTTTAATCCTTTAGCTCTTGCTGTTTTAATATAATCTTCAGTTAGAATATTGATCAGATTTCCTCTCATAAACCATGACCATCCTAAAATCCCTGCTATAGTTAGTACCGTTAACGGTAGAACTAAATGCCAGAGAATATCAACTAAATGAGGAAAGAATCCCCACTCTGAGGATCCTGCTGTTTGAGCTCCATACGCTGGAAAATAAAATGGCCATCCCCATTTTCTAGAGTAGAAGCTAAATAACGCAATGAAAAGCATTCCTACAAAAAATAAAGGAATAGCGTTATAAAAATTGTAAGTTAACACAAAACCTGTATCTAATTTAGATCCTCTTCTCCAAGCTACAAAGGCTCCTAGAAAGATTCCAATGACTGCATTTAGAACAAATGAAGTACCTAGAAGTAGAAGCGTCCAAGGTAGAGATATTCCAATGACTTCTGATACTGGTAATTTATGAAGATATGAAAAACCAAGATCTCCCTGTAATAAATTCCTTAGAAATATACCATACTGCTTCCATAAGGGTTCATTCAATCCCCATCTTTCAAGTAAATTTTCTCTTTGTTCAGGATTTACAGTTCGATCTGTAGCAAATATATTCGCTGGATTACCAGGTATCACATGATAAAGAAAGAAAACAACTGTAATTGCAATAACAAATGCAATTAAAGCAAAAAAGATTTTTTTAGCTATATATCCTCTCAAACCCATTGATTTTACACCGTGCTTGAAACTTGATAATCTGAAATATTTTTAAATATTTCGGGTATAACTATATGTTTAGAAAAAATATTACTGACTAAACATTATTCATAATTATTTTTTTATAAAAAAAAATAAAAATCGGAGGGTTTTATGGGCCCTCGTTTCTTTGATTTAATATTTATGTTAGATTTTTAATCTCTTCTTCTTCTGAATTTGATTAATCCTACAGTGATGACTAATGCAAGTATTGCACCTAATGCTAAGTATCCTGGTCCACTTTCTGGTGGTGATATTAGTTGGATGCTTAACCAAGTGAAATAGTTATCTGGACCATCTGTTGGACCTAATTGCCATCCCTTGTATTCATCTGTTTTGTAGAGGTAAGTTCCGCCATTGACTTGTAGTGGTAAGTAAGGTAAGTCTTCTGCAACTAGTACTTGAATTTGATCAATCAAATCAGCAACTACTGCTTCATCTGTTTCATAGAGTACTAGTTCACAGAGATCGGTCACTTGAGTACGAACTGTACTGTTCCAGCCAGGAATATTGACTGCATTAGATCCCCACCAATTATCTGCACTTAATAACCAGTAGAATGAGCTTGGATGGAAATCACTCCAAAAGCCTACCCAACCTAGAACTGCCCAATCGTAATCCCAGGTATTAGCTTCATCACCAGTACCTCCAACAGTTGTCCAAAGAACATCCCAGATTATTGGAACTACGTTTACTTGTATTCCTGCAGGTTCTAGGTATGTTTTAATGAATTTAACTGTGTCAACAGATTCTTGAGCATCAGCACTTACAATTACATCAAATTCTAATGGATTACCAAGTCCATCTTCACGGATATCGTCTTCATCTGTATCTACCCATCCTAAATCATCTAGCATCTCGATTGTCTTGGTTATATTGTAGTCATATGTTTTAGCTTCTTCGTTGTAGTATGTTCCCCAAGGAAGATTGCAGGATGCTGGCATTATTGCACCACGTCCATATTTGATAACATCTACAATTTCTTGACGGTCTATACCATACATTATTGCTTGTCTGAATTCTGTAACGTTATTTGGATAGCGTCTTTGATTCATTCCTAAGTAAACCCAGTAGTCATTAAGAGAAGTGTGTACTGAAGCATTATAGAACTCTGCTGCACTTTCTAATTCAGGTGGAGGATTAGCCATAACTTCAATATCTCCACCAGCTAGAGCGTAAAACGCGGCTTCTACTTCGCTAATAATAGGTATTGTTTTACCATCAATATAAATTGGGAATTGGTATTGATCATGTTTTTCCAATCTAAAGAATTGTGCTCTTTCCCATTCTACAAATTTGAAAGGTCCACTTCCGATTGGATTTACATCATTAGCATAGTCATGGAGATCTATGTCTGCCCATATGTGTTCTGGAACTATTAGAGTAGTTGCTAAATCATATAGAACATCTGCGGGTTTTGGTCCCCAACCAAAAGTAATAACAATTGTGTTATCTACTACTTCTAGTTCAGTAATCTCATCAAAAAGCCAGCTTCTACGTGGAATATCAGGATCGTTCCAATTCAAATTGTATGTGTAGAAAACGTCGTCAATGGTTAATTTTTCACCGTCATGCCAATATACGTCATCTCTTATTACAAAAGTCCATTCAGAAAAATCGGTGCTATGAGACCAGCTTTCAGCAATACATGCGTATGCTTGATTCTCTAAATCCAGTCGTACTAAGGGGTCATAGATGTGCCATATAACATATGCTTCGTATGTTGTTGTCCACGAGAAAGGATTTAATGCGTGTGCATCTGCTGAGAGTGGAGTGTGCATTATTCCTCCGTAAATAGGTTCTTGTCCCATAACCATTAAGCTAGGAGACATTCCCATTAAAACTAACATTAAAATTGTTGCACTTATTAACAATTTTTTATTCAAATTTTATCATTCCTTTTTTTTTTCCTTTGACTGAAAAAGTCAAAGATTATATTTATGATTCCTCAAATATATATAAGATTTTCGGGAAAAAAATTAATGTTTAGCAAAATCATTATAAACTATACATAATAATTATAAGTGTTTATCCAAAAAAAACTGTGATTATATGGATTTAAAAAATTTCAAGAGCAAATTTGAGCATGAAGCAGTTAAAATTATGAGAGATCTTAAAATACCTGGGATATCTGTGCTCATAACAAAGGACGGAAAAACACTCTATCAAAGGTCTTTTGGGATAGTAAAAAAAGTTGATGTTAAACCTGCAACAGCAGATACTCTGTATGGAGTTTCTTCAATAACAAAATCAGTAACTTGTATGGGGATTTTACAGCTACATCAGGAAGGAAAACTAAACATTAACGATCCGGTTTCAAAGTATATTCCTTTCAGTTTAGGTCTAGAAGATGATCCTATAAGGATTCATCATCTCATGAGTCATTCATCAGGAATCCCCTCACTTATGACTTTTTATTTCTCTCAAATGAATCAGCAGCTATACAAAGCTAAAGCTCCCACATTTCCAATGGGGAATTGGGATGATTTTTATTTTCACATCAACAATGCTCAGAGTGAAGTTTTAAGACCTCCTAAAACTAAGTATTATTATTGGAATGCAGGTTTTTCTCTTCTTGGGCAAATAATAGAGAAAATTAGTGGTAAGAAATTCGAAGATTATATTACAGAGAATATTCTTAAACCTCTTAATATGAACAGAAGCACGTTCTTCCTTAAAGATTTAAAGGATGATCAAGATGTTTCTAGAGGGTACAATACTAGTGTAAGAAACGAGGAATTTGAAAGACAAGAAAGAGATTTATTGACTGGGCCATTTATTGCTGGTTCTGGAGGGTTAATATCTAGCGTAAAAGAAATAACTAATTATCTTCTCTGTAATTTGAATGGGGGTGAGTTCAAAGGTACAAGAGTTTTAGATGAGACACTAACAAAAGAAATGTGGAAAGAACATAATACTAATTTTGCAAGAACATATGATGAATTTTGTCCTAATGTCTCAGCATCATATGGGTATGGATGGAGAATCTATGACAATTTCTTTGGACACCGTTTAATAACTCATGGCGGTCAATCTGGTGTTTCAGGAGGTTATATCGGCTTTGCTCCTGAACTGAATATAACTTATGCTCAATTACAAAATGTTAACTGGACTCCATCACATCTAATGTTAACCGCATTCGCTTTACTTATAGGAGAAGATCCTGAAGAAGTAATGCCTTATTATAAACGACGTAAACACTACAAATCTCTTTGCGGTAAATATGAAGCTTACAAAAAAACAATTTCAATGGAAATTATACAAAAGGATTCTCTTCTATATCTGACCTCAGATAATTGGTTTTCCAAGTTTACTACTCCTTTAATTCCTAGGAATGATGATCCAGAAGTAATGGATTTCTACATTATGGAAGATTCTGGGACTATGAACGTTCCATTTACTAAGCATAGTGACGGTCAAATTACTCTTGATTGGGAAAGACATTTAATGCACAAGGTAACTACCGAAAAAGCAGAAGAATAAAAAAAAAGAGATAGCATTCTTAATCGATAGAGGATTGAGGAGAAATAATATTCTCCTCAACTTCAATCTGCTTTAAGGTGATCTCAGCGATTTCATCAAAATCGACTATTTTTTTAGCAGATTTTTGCTCTATCTCTTCAAGCTCTTTGAGATGTTTCATCTCTTCTTCGCGGATTTGAGCTTGTTTATCTAACTTTGTCGCTTTAATGTAAAGAAGTCCCAAAATCCCTGCAACTGCAATCAAAACCGCTATTATTCCGAAAATTAAGCTTATTGAAGCAAATCCAGCTAAGGCTGCAGCAAGAGTTGCTGCAATAAGAGAAGCACCAGTAATTACTGTATCAACAACACCGCTTACTTTACCCAAATTCTCATTCTTTATTGTAGATTGAAGCAATGTAGAAAATGGGATACTAAATCCAACATTAATCATTCCGATTAATGCAAATCCAACATAAAGCCAAATGAATCCTCTTGGAAGAATTGTAGCAGCTGCTATAAATGCTAGACAAAAGCTAGCAACCAATATACTTGCAGTCATAAATGTAAGTTTCTTCTTGAGTTGTCCCTTTATTGATAAAATTACTGCAGCGATTATCCCACTTATCGCTGAAAAGCTCATTAACATACCAAATTCTCTTTCTCCTAAACCAAATTCGAAACTCATATACGGAACAATAAGAGGATCTACCATTCCTATCAATAGGATAGTAAAGGAAAATAATATCAATACATAAGAAATAATCTTGTCCCCAAAAGATATCTTAAATCCTTCTCTGAGGCCTGTAGTTACGTTTCTTATGGAAATCTTTTCTCCATCATCTTTTGGTTTCAAATCTCTTCTTATAACAAGAATCATAATCGCTGAGAAGACGAATGTACTTGCATCCACAATAAAAGCTGCTCTTAATCCAAAGAATTCTATTAGAAATCCTGCTAATAAAGGTCCAATCAATCTTGAAATATTTGATGAGGTTTGAATAAACCCATTAGCTGAGAGTAATTGCTCTTGTTTAACAATTCTTGGAATTGAAGCAGTTTTTGCAGGATAGAAGAATTGTCTCACTGATGAGTTTAAGAAGAAAATTAAATATAAATGCCACATCTTTGATGAAAAAATAAGTGATATTACAGCTACTGCTGCAAATAAATCTGCAAAAATCATAACTTTTTTTCTATCAAATTTATCAACCAAGACTCCTGCTATAGGTCCTAAAACAAGAATTGGAATTAATGAGAAAGTAGTCACTAAAGCAATTAACCTTGTTGCTTCAGCTGGTCCTAGATTTTCTGTTAATTGCAATGCAAAGAAAAAGATTGCAATAGTTGTGAAATATGATCCTATGTTACTTATTAAACCTCCAAGAAATAATGCAGAAAAATCCCAGCTTTTCAATAAGGACAAAACATTAGGTTTCTTTCCCTCAATTTGAGAAAGTGTTGTGAGATCCTCGTATTGATCATTCATATTAGATCACACTTTGCTTACTCTATACTTTCTTAGGGAATTTTCCCTTTGTGGTAATACTGAACATGCTTGCCCAAATAACAACCAGTATGCTCCTTCCATTTCTATTTTTCTTCTTGATTTGTCTGCATTTCCTTTCATTAACATCACCTTAGTTTTTCTAATACTATTTTGATTGGTCACCCTTTAAGAAAACACTGAACAACTGTGTCCACTAAGTGACCAACAGTTTTTTCTTATCAGATTTTTTTTCAATTCCAATCAATTTTACAATCAAACAACTCTCTCTTATCGTTTTATTTAAGAATATTTTAATACAATCAACTAAATTATTAAACTAATTAGTCAAGGGAAAAAACTGAAAATTTTACGTAGTAAATTGAATGGATTAATTATCAAACTCATTAGCTAATCATGAATAGAAACTTCTAAATTTTCGTTGTATTTATTTTTAGATAATGATCTAAAACGCGATATATAGTGTATACTTTGGTTATTATTTTAACTAATAAAAATTTGAAAAATAAAAAAAAAAGTTTAATCAGAGGAGAATTGCAGCGCGTATCTCTTTAGATTTTTGTTCTTCTAAAGATATTTCTGCAAATTCTTCTTCTATATCTTTTAGATCGGATTTCATCTTTTCTTCTTTTCTTTGAGTTAGTTCCTCAAGGCCTTTCGCTTTGATTATAACAAGTGATACTATGCCTGCCATTAAAACTACTGCAGCTACAATACCTAATAGTAAGCTTATTGAGATATAACCAGTGAGTGCAACTGCTAATAAGGATGCGATCAAAGATGAAGCAGTCATAATTGTATCTATAACTCCACTTACTTTTCCCAAGTTTTCATTTTTTACTATTGTTTGCAATAATGTTGAGAATGGTATGCTGAAACCTACATTTGTAAATCCTATCAAACACATCCCTAAATATAACCAAACAACTGGACTTACTACAAATGGGGAGAATGAAAGTATAGCTACTGAAACTCCTAAGGCAACAATTGCAATTGACATGAAAGTAAGCTTGTTCTTCAGCTGTCCTTTAACTGATAGGATTACTGCAGCTATTACTCCACTTATAGCTGAGAAACTCATCATTAATCCAAAATCCTTTTCTCCTAAACCAAACTCGAAGTTCAAATATGGGATTCCTACTGGATCTATTGCGCCTATTGCTAAGATTGTAATACCAAATGTTATAACTACAAATCTAATGATTTTATCCCTAAATGTTATCCTAAATCCATCTCTCATTCCTATAAGGACGCTTTTCACATTTACTCCTTCACTATTTTTAGCTGGCTTGAGATCAGTTTTAATAATTACTATAAGAATTGCTGAAGCAATGTAGGTTCCAGCATCAAAGAGAAATGCAATTTTTAATCCAAGACTTGCTGCTATAAATCCTGCTATCAATGGTCCTAACATTCTTGCTATTTGGTTAGTTGTCTGGATAATCCCATTAGCTGTTAATAGCTGATCTTGTTTAGCAATTCTAGGGATACTTGCCATTCTTGCAGGATAAAAGAACTGCCTAACGCTGCTGTTAAATATCATAAACAAATATAGGTGCCACATTTGAGTTGAGAAGAATAAAGCTATCGCAGCTCCAGCTCCTAGAAAGTCGGCGAGAACCATTACTTTCTTTCTATCAAATTTATCAACTAAAGCCCCAGCCAATGGACCAAGAGCTAACATAGGTATTAAAGAACAGGTTGTTAATAGTGCTACAGCTTGAGTTGATTCAGTTGGTGTTAAATGTTCTGTGAATTGAAGCGCTAAAAAGAATATTGCAACCATTGTGAACCAAGATCCAATGTTGGAAATGAATCCTCCAAAGAATAAAGCTGAAAAATCTCTATTCCTTAACAAGACAATAGCATTAGGTTTCTTCTTTTCGCCTTCAACCAAAATTTCCGATTGTTTTTCATCCATTTTTATTACTTCCGTTTTAGAACTTCTTCCAAAATAAAAGAAATTCCTATTTGAAATACTTTGTGACATAAGTTTTATAAACATTTCTCTCATTGTGAAATTTATTTCAAAATGGAAAAACTTTTAAAACGAACAAGTATATGTGTATTTGTGAATAAGAATGAGTAAAAATAAAGAAAATAAAAAAACTAAGAACAAGTACTTAACTCTAGTTGATGATGAAATTGAGTTTGGGATAGTAACTGCTCTTAATTGGTATGAATCACTCAATCTTAAGAAAATCGCCATTATGATAAATAAACCTGAAAGTACAACCCTGAGGTATATCAGGAAACTAAAAAATGATGGAATAATTGCTTTTGATAGTAAGAAATCAGAGGATAGTTGGGGTAAATTCTACAAACTTTCATCTATTACAAAAAAATTATATGATGATCATATGCAAGCCATGGCTGATCGAACTGATAGAATCACAGATGATCTTCGAGATATCGAGAAATACTCAGAAGAAGAATTGAATAGATATATTGCTGGTGAAATTCTTTCCGCAGATAAATTAGAAGAAATTCCTTTGACAAGACACTACTTTAATTTCGTTACCAATCTTCAGAATGTTATGATTAATGAGGTTATAAGCAAAATAGACGATATTACTGATGTCATTGAAAAAAAAGGAAGAGAAAATGTAATAGACAAAATAAAGATATCTCCAATGGATATCAGTATTTACGTTAATCATATTAAGCTTAGTAAATGGAAACATTTGTTTAAAATAAACGATATTATTTTCAAATTTATAAGGAATATTGATGAATTGAAGAAAGAAATAGAAGAAGAAATGAATAAAGAAAACGTTCCTGAAGAGAAACGAAGTACGCAATTTTTGAATATCTTCACTGGAAATCTTGACGTCTCCTATGAGATACAAGATTAAATCATTGTTGTCTTCATTTCTAATGTAGAATGCCTGTTCCTAAAACAAGACGTGCTAGGAAACCTATCAAATAAGTAATAGCAGAAGTACCTATCATCACTCCTAGAAATTTTAAAATTTCAAAGATTGGTCTTTTATTTGAGAGTACACCCTTATAAACACCTGCTACAGCAATGACAATCACTGCAAGAACAGTAGCTATGATTGCTGGATAAAGGAGGTTTTCATATCCAAGAAAAGCATATATGAAGAATGGTATAACGGTAGGTAATGTTCCTAGTAGAAAGAATAACCCTGTTGTAATTAAAGCTTCTCTTGGTGTTATATGTCCAACTTCTAGAAGTTTCATTGTTCTAACTAGATTTCTTAAAACGTCTGGATCATCACCAATAACTTCTACAACTTCTTGTGCCATTTCAAATGCTATTCCGTGATCAACTAAAAGATGTTCTAAATCAGTTCTTAGTGCTCTAGGTTCTATACCATGCTTTGCCTCTATTGTTGCAATTTCACCCACGTGTATATCATATTCACTTTTTACAGATAAATATGATATTGTCAATATTGTTATCAATCCTGTAATTGTTGCAATTAGAGTTGCGAGACCTACAAATAGAATATCTAGATCTGCAGCAATAAAACCTACTAAGACTGCTATAGTTTCTAGAATTCCTGCTATTAGTCCATGAACAGCTTCCTTTGCTTTTCTTATGTAACCAGATTTGTCGGCTACTAGTTCCATCATTTCCCATTCATGACGAACTTCATCTCTTATTATATTCTCAATCATTTCTAGTGCTTTCTTATCTTCTCGAAATGCTTCACGAATTTTTGTGTATTCTATAATAGCATTACGTTCTCCCAATTCCATATAATGAATAAATATTGTTTTCGGAAAGAGGAAAGAAATAAATTTCATGATTAAGATTCGGATTTTTAATGTGATATTTGGTTGGAATGAATAGTCAAAACCCTTCTGAGAGATATTGTTCCAAACATTTGCATGTCCTCTCTCCATTTTCGCTATTTTCTCTATACCTCTTTTTCTTTTTTTTGTAGTCCTTTTTGCAAGAAAATCATATAAAGAAGAAGCTACCATTTCAAGTTTCCAAAATTTCTTCAAATACTGAAAAGATTTTTCAGATGACATAACATGCATATATCGTTCCAAAATTTAAATCTAATGTATTTTCAATTTTTTCAAAGATTTTTCTACACGTCACCAAGATGTTTATAGGTGTTTTTACCTTAGTTTTATAAGAATGTGGTCGATTAGATGAAACATGAGAATAGAGATATTATTATTCTAATTATTTTCTATCTTACTCTAAGTTCATGTTATCTAATCACTACGGAATCAATAAGAACTGCTAATATAGATTATAATAAATCTAGTTTGTCAAAAGGTATTTCACAACAGAATGTTGATATAGAAAATGGATTTTATAAGTTAGATCAAAACGATAGTCTAATTTACAAGCAAAACCATACTGATCAATTTATTGTCAAACAAATGCGATTCTTTGAAAACAATCCTATCCCTACAGATTCTGCTATTCGATCTTTTAAACAATTCATAAATTATAGTAAATGTACAGAGTATTTTGAGAATTATCAGATTAGCTTCAATACTCCTGAACAAGTTTTTCTTGATGAAATTATTTCTATAAATATTACTGATTTTCATCGAACAGAAAGAGAATGGCATTATGATTATGATATCCAGGATTGGAATTTAATAGAAGATGTAAACATAAGTGATGTTCCTGAAAAGAATTTCTGGAATGAATATAATGAAAGAATATGCCTTGATTATTATGATGAAGTAATTAATCTTGACATCTCATCAAGTGGTGACCGTTATTTTTCCTATACTGATTATAAATTATCTTTTCAAGACCATTTTTTCATAAATGGGAAAAACCATCTAATAGATGTGGATTTATACGAGAGTATTTCTTCACGTACAGGAGTTGTTTCAAACCAGATTCATGATATATACTTCGAATATACTACTCATTCTACAATAACTAGGCAGTATTTTGTTGATAGTTCATCTGGTTTCTTACTTAAGTATAATCTCATTCACTCAGACATATGCAATTGGGATAATTGGACTCAATATAGTGAGGATTTTGGTTGTGATGTTGAAGGTTACCGTTTCGTAAACAGGATTCGTAATTCGTCTTACACATTATTTGAATGCAATTCAGGCTATAATTCAACAGAAGATGCTGATCTTCCATTAGCTATCTTTTTAGAAACAGATATGAATCTATATGACGGAAACGATTCAATAAACATTCCTATATCTCTTCATGATTCTTCAGATAATATAACTATCCAGTGTTACGTAAATAATGAACTCTATTCATCATTTTCAAATCTTACTTCTGGTATTCTTAATCTTCAGATTAATCATTCATCTCTTCATAAAGAAGAATACTATATCATAATCACTTTAGTTATATTTGATACATTCAATCACTATTCCGCTTGGTTTGCCTCTATCACTGATAGGAGAGTTATTTCTCCTCCGGCATGGGATTCTTACTTATCAGGTTGTAGATTTTATAGATTTGCAGAGGGATACTATATGTTTCTATCTTATTCAGTCTACTCTGACACAAACTGGACAACATATATATACAAGAAACAATTCGACGAATACAATTTATGTGGTGGACACTGGGGAGCATTTTTTCAAATCAAGGCTCTTACTTTAACAAATCTAACAGCTGGTTGGCATTATTTTACAGTTGAACTAATAGATGCAACTGGAGTAGAAGATACCCTAGATATCACTATGCACATAACACCACAAAGAGACTCTCTCCCTCCTCAGATATCTATAATTCCTACATATGAACAAAAGTTGAAATTGGGTGAGAAAAACAATCTAACCATTGAGATATTTGACATGAACCTAAAGGATTTTAGAATAACACTAAATCAGAACCATCTAGCGTCCAATGAAAGTGTATTTGCACCAAATGTGACTTTTGATTTTGATTTATCAACACTAGATGCTGGAAATTGGCTTTTCTCTGTGTCAGCCGAGGACCATTTCTTCAACTCTATTAAAGTCGACTATCTTATTAAAGTGAGGAATCCCTTAACTCGAAATATAATCATAATAATATCTATTTCCTGCATTTCACTAACAAACATATTTCTCATTTTGAAGAGAAAGAAATTAGTATAACTTTCATAGTTGATAGATGTAAGGTTTGAATATGTTTTGTCTACAAATTTTAAATCTAGCGAACCATCCAATTTGATTAAAAATAATTTTTGAAAAAAGAAAAGTGAAAAAACTACTTAAACATCAAAAATTGGTTTAATAGTCACTTTAAAAAGGCATCAACTCTATCGTTATCTTAGGCCCATGAAACAGACAATTTCGCTAGAAATTTCGGACATACATTGCAGTAAATGTGCTAAAATAATAGCGCTTGCTTTAGAGCAAACTGCAGGTATTGAATGCTCTGAAGTTGACTATGGTGAAAAACAAGCTACTGTCAAAATTGAAAACTTGGTTATATCTAGTTATAAGATAAAGACAATGATTGTTGCACTTGGATTCACAGCTATGCTTCTTTAATTTCAAAAAAAACACTTCAATTTATACCTAGAGTATTTTGTCAAACAGTTTTATTCATAAAGCTTTTTCAACATAATTTAAATGAGAATTATGGAAACTCTAACATTAAAAGTTGAAGGAATGACTTGTAGTCATTGCGAAATGACTGTCTCAAAAGCACTTAGATCTGTTTCTGGAGTCAAAGATGTCGATGTTAGTCATGAGAAAGATTCAGCTGAAATCACTGCGAAAAAGGGAAAAGTTAAACTTGAAAAACTGATTGAAGCTGTTGAATCTGTGGGTTATAAAGCATCTTCATGAAAACTGAAACACCAAAGTAAACAGATTTTTAAGGAAATTTGAAAGAGTTAGATTGAATTGAGCAACATAGAAAAAAAAACAGTTAGTGTTGAAGGGATGCACTGTGCTGCATGTGTAACCAGAGTAGAAAAGGCTCTTTCTTCTGTTGAAGGAATTAATTCTGCTGCTGTCAATTTGCTCAGTAATAGTGCTCAAATCTTTTTTGATCCCTCTATTGTGAAAGATAAACAAATAAAGAAAGCTGTTGAGTCAGCAGGCTACAAAGTCTCTTTCGATAATGTTGAACTCTCTTACATGAAGAACACTCAACTCATTGATATGAGAAAAAGGTTTCTCTGGAGTCTTGGATTAGCTTTACCTGTATTTGTTTTTGCAATGGGCCATATGCTACCTTTCAGACTATGGTTTGATGGATTTGCGAATTGGCAACAAACTTTCTTCATTTTTAGAGGAATGACATTTTCGAATTTTATCCAACTTATACTAACAACACCAATACAATTTATCATAGCATTTCCATTCTATAGAGATGCTTGGAAAAGTCTAAAAGCTAAAAGTGCTTCAATGGATGTTCTTGTCGTTCTTGGAACTTCAGCAGCTTATTTTTACAGTTTATTTTCTCTGATCTATCCTTACATAAACACTTCATACCATGGTGAAGTCTTTTTTGAGACTTCTGCAATTCTTCTAACTTTTATTTTTCTAGGAAAATATCTAGAAGAAGTAACAAAAGGAAGAACCTCTGAGGCGATAAAGAAACTGATAGAACTCAGACCTAATACTGCTACTGTCATTCGAGAAAATAAGGAAGTAGAAATCCCTATTGATGATGTTAAGAATGACGATATTTGCCTAATCCATCCAGGTGATAGTGTACCTGTAGATGGTATTGTTACAGAGGGTCAGAGTTATGTTAATGAAGCTATGATAACTGGAGAAAGTATTGCTGTTTTCAAAGAAAAAGATTCTGAATTAATTGGAGGAACTATAAACGAAAATGGTTTTCTCAAAATGAAAGCAACAAGAATTGGAAAGGATACAACTCTTAATCAGATAATCAAAATGGTTGAAGAAGCACAGACTTCTAAATTACCAATTCAGAAGCTTGCTGACAAGATTTCCGCAATTTTTGTACCAGTTGTGGTTTTAGCTTCGATTTTAACATTTACAATTTGGTTTGCTTTATTTCAAACAGGAGTTATAAGTAGTACTATCTTACCTGATGGAGTATCTATGTTTCTTTTTGCTTTTCTTACAGGAATAACTGTTCTTGTTATTTCATGTCCTTGTGCTTTAGGCTTAGCTACACCAACTGCTATTATGGTTGGTACAGGTTTAGGAGCATCAGATGGGATATTAATTAGATCTGGAACAGCTCTCGAAGTAGCAAGACAAGTAGATGTTGTTCTTTTAGATAAAACAGGAACAATTACAGAAGGTAAACCTGTAGTCACTGATATTGTATCTTTCAATGATTTTCAGAACAATCAACTTCTTCAGATTGCTAGTTCAATGGAAAAAGGTTCTGAACATTCAATTGCAAAGGCAATAGTAAGTAAGTCTGAGGAGCTGCAAATTGAGCTAAAAGATATAGACAATTTTATAGCACATCCAGGAAAAGGAATAGAATCTTCAGTCGAAGGTACATTATATTATTTCGGAAATAGAAAAATAGCAGAAGATTCCAATGTTTCAATTTCAGAAGAAATTTCATCAAAAATGGAAAAGCTAGAAAATGACGGGAAAACTGTAATGATTCTTTTTAGTAAAGATAGTATACTTGGTTTAATCGCGATTGCTGATACAATCAAACAAACTTCGAAAGAAGCAATTCAGGAATTATTAAAACTGGGTCTTTCAGTAGTAATGGTTAGCGGTGATAATATCAGATCGGCTACCTCGATCGCAAAGGAAGTTGGCATTGAAGAAATTCATGCTGAAGTTGTTCCTAGTGAAAAGGTTGATGTAGTCAAGAAATATCAAGCAAAGAATCAAAAAGTTCTGTTTGTGGGGGATGGTGTTAATGATAGTCCCGCTTTAGCACAATCTGATGTAGGAATTGCTATTGGATCAGGTTCAGATGTAGCTATTGAGGCAGGGGATATAGTTCTAATAAAGGATGATTTGAAAGATGCTGTAACTGCTATAGATTTAAGTAAAAAAACAATAAGAAAAGTCAAATTAGGTCTTTTCTGGGCTCTAATTTACAATGTTATTGGAATCCCTATTGCTGCAGGAATTCTATTCATTCCATTTGGTTTTCTCCTTCCTGCAGAGATAGCAGGTCTAGCAATGGCGCTTTCATCAGTTTCTGTGGTTCTAAATGCTTTATTACTAAAACGTTACAAAAATCCCTTCTATTCAAGATAGATTCGTTGTTGCTTCATTTTTCTTATTGATAATTTCTCGAAGAAAATGTTGCTTAAGAAATACATAACTAATTATGAATAGTGTTACTATGAACAAAAATCTACAGAAGTCAATTATTAGATTTGTAGTATAACTGATAATATATGTCTGATCTAAATTAAAAGCTGTTACATCAAAAATGAGAATTACATTTACAATTTTCGCAATAATGAATAGAACCAACATCACAATGGAGAGAATTCTAATATACTTTTTTGTTTTCGTATTTTCTTCTGTTTTCATCTGTTTGTTCATAGTGTATAAAACGCCCCATAAAACTAGAAAACTTATTAATGGTGTCATTGCTACTCCTGTTTTGAACAATCTTGAAGCCAATTGTTCCATACTATTAATGATTGCGATGGTGTTTATCCCAAGACCAACAAAATCAAGTAAGATTGTTAGTAATAAGCTTGATATTAAACTGATTAGAAGAATCTTATTTTCTTGAAAGATGTAATATTGGCTTCTTCTTTTCCATATTTTGATTATGATTAAAATAAGAAAACTCATTATGATAATATCTATTATTAGAATTGCAAACGCAAACCAGAGAAAATTATTACGATTCCATCCAACTTCTCGCATATATACGAAACCAGTCAAAACATAATTGGTGAATAACAAAGTGGTTAGTGTATAAACAAAGAATTTAGTTGAATCTCTAATAGATTTTTTCTTATTTTCCTTTAAAGAGCTTATTAATAATAAACCAATGAATATTAATAACCAAAAGTAAAAGATATATGTTGTTCCTTCAGATAACGGTATATTAGCTGACCAAGTCTCTACTCTAAACCAATATCCTGCATCATAAAAATCATAATTTCTCTCAAAAGCAATCCGTACAAGCTGATCATTCTTAAAAATAAAGAATAAACAAGCGATAGCTAATCCTGAGATAAGAGGAATTGTCTTTTTGCTATAATTATCATATCTGCTTTTTAGAGTTATTTTCTTTCGCTTTTCTTTAATTGCAGATAGAATTTTCCGGAATATATCATTTGTAATTAAGCTGAATAAAATGAGATATATTAATGTATAACAGCTTAAATAGATGAATGACATTATGTACTGACTATTGTAAAGATGATCACTTTCTCTCCAATTTAGATTTAAATTGAAAACATAAGAGAGGATTGAGGTAGTTACTATTATCATTAATACTATATAAAAAAGAGGTCTTGAAATTACCTGATTAAATGTATTTTCCTTCCTCTCTTTTTCATTGTCTATCAACCTAACTAAATACAGGAAAAATAAAATTGTAACAAGAATACTGAAGAACCTGCCAGTAAAATGTACTCCTTCTAAAACTATAGTTAATGGTCTTATTTCTAGTCTTAAAAATTGGGAAAGCAACACTAGGAGTAAAGAAGTAATTCCTGATAATATAGAAAAACCTAAAATGGAAAATAGAATTTTTTTGTTCGTATGTCTTGTTCTGTTTCTCTGTTCAGATACTCTTTGATTGTTTGAAGTAACTAGATATGAAATAATGCTTACATTAGTTATTGTCTCAAAAACAATAGATATATTGATGAACATTTCCCCTTTAAAATAAAAAACATAAAACAATAAAAACGAAATTAATGCTGAAAAGCTTCCAAGAAGAGTCCACACGAATTTCGTTTTATATTTGTTATCATTCTTCTGCTTCAATATGAAAAAAGATAATATTGCTAGAAATACAAAATAGAAAAAATTAGAACTAAAAGGTATTTCGTATTTTATAGTAGAACTAAAAACTAAATAACCTGCATAAAACGAACCCCCTCTATAAATATTATGTGCTCCTAGTTTTCCTAAGAATGTTAAGTTTGAAAATGATTTGTTTTCTATTGTAAATATTAGAAAGACTATTGCAGACAAGATCAAAATTGGGATATTTCTTTTTTCTTCAAATTTCCATCTTGAAATTGAAAATACTTTTTCTTCCTTTCTACTTCTAAGAAATACGATTAATGAAAACCCTACAAGTGTCAATAGAGGTATAAGAGTAAACAATGTAGAAAAAGTAATGGGAGTTAATGCTTTGCTCATTGAGATGTAAGAATCTCCTACTTTCTGTGTATATTCAATTAATAATCCTTTTGAGTTGTATCTAAAATAATAATCATGTTTTGATATAATTGTTTGACTCTTACTTTCTTCTACTAAATATCCTTGATCTAACAAATATTGATTAAATGCTTCAGAAATTGGAATAAGAACTAGATTAGTAACTGTAAAATTTTCAGATGTAAAAATAGAAATGATAGTATCATAATCTATTTCCTTGTAGCTATAATAATCAATTTCGAATAAATAAAAAACTACTCCGTATTTATCTCGGATTTCATCATAAAATCCAATTCTTATTTCTAATAAAGAATTTCCACTAAAATTTCTAGATACATCAAATATTATAGAATTTTCTCCGGTCTTAACTTTTAGAAAATAGTTATCATAGACTTTTAGTTTTGAATTGAAATCTGATGAAAAAGTGATTGTGGAACTTAAAATAATTAGCAACAAAATAATAAAAATCACTTTTCCTTTTCTTTGCATTGCTATCTCTCCATTCAAGTAATAATAAGCTTTAAATTAATTTATAAGTTTTTTTTATTAATGAAGTATTTTTATAATTAATGAAAAAAGAAATCAGTAAAATGAAGAAAATCCTTTCTAAAAGGAAAAAAAGTTGCAATTTTGTTAAACACTTATTAATTTTTTCAAATTCTTCTCTGGTTTTTGTACTATTGATTAGCAATCTATATGAGTGTTTGAACCATCGTTTAAATGATGATTAGTATTGATCTAGATTTAATAAATAAAAGGAAAGTTACTCATATAGATTTTATAGGTACAGTTACTTTTCCATCAGGGTATTTCGCTCATTTACTGAGGGGTCTAGATTATACTACATTTATCCCATTCATCAGATTGAAACCACAAAGGTTATTCTTTGTTTATTGGCAACCATATACAGAAAACAGCTTAACACTGGACTATCTTTCAGATCTCAGAACAAGATTGATTCATAAATATTACACTGGGGATTTAATGAGTGTAAAAGATTATAAGATTCTGGAATTTAATAGTAAGGAAGCACATTTTCTATATGGTTTTTGGGAAAATTCAAAAATTAGAATGAAAGGAATATATGAATTAATGGCGTTAAAACATAATGAATTTCTTGTTTTATTTGATATATCAACTACAGATAGAGGTTCTAACAGTGAATCATTACAGGAATTAATGAATATTAGGTCAACTTTCAAACTTAGTTAAAAAAAAGAGAAAAATGCATTTTCTTAATAAAATTTATATATTCTTCAACAAAGATTCGCAAAAGGAAAAATAAAGGTCATAATATGAAACTGAAAAAAATCTTAGTATTTCTCGTAGTAGGGAGTTTTTTTGTTACCTGCATTAATCCTCAAACTACTCAAGCAGTTGATACATTTTCCACAACAAATGTTCTCTTGTCTCCTGTTAGTGATGGAGATTATCTTATGTTGTACAAACATAATCTTATCAGAAATGAGAGAATCGCTAATGCTGAAATAAAAGCTAGAATATGTGAAAGAACACCTACAGAATTCAAAACAATCGAAGAAGATGATGCTAGCATTATGAATTGGCAATTCACTCCAGAGTACAAATTCCCTGAGAGAGAGAATCCTGTTATTGATTACACTCATAATACTACTCAAACAGCTTTTATTTACTACAATGAAATCTCATATCTTTTCATTGCTTCAGAAAATCTTACCTCCCATTATCTTGAATTTTTCCTGCTTTATTCAGAAGATAATGGTGAAACGTGGTCAGATCTTGTTTTTCTAAATTATACTCAGATATTATTCTCTCGTTACATTTGGTTTGATGTTACAGTAGTTGAACATGAATTTCAGGAGAAGTTGTATCTAGCTTGTAGTTATACTGGAGATAATACTTATTTGTTGTATATAGATCCTGTTACTCTAGAGGTAGACACTGAAGAATTAGCTAACAATTATTTTGGAGACGATTTTGATATATTTAGGCATGACGATCTTGTTTATCTTGTTTCGACAAAATTAAGCAATATACCACTTTTCAACGCAACAGAAATCAGATTTACTTACTTATTTGAAACAGACTCTCTCTATTTTGGTGAAATAGTTATTGAAGCACCAGATCAACGTACTGATCTTTATTATCCTTCCCTAACTTTTTGGGATAATCAATTTCTTATTGTTGCTCAAGATCGTTTGCTAGACGTTTATGATGCAGAACAAGGTATAGAATTTGAAGAATTTTATCTTTGGGGAGTTCTAATTGATGATATGGCTGATACTAATCCATCTTACATAACTGTTATCAAAGGTAACGATGAACCTGATGGTTATTATAGAATGTTACCAAGTGTTACTGTTTATGAGGAAAATATCTTTATTGCATACCTTGCTGGGGAAGGAGTCAGATTTGGAGGAGGTAGACCCAACGTAGATTTTATATTTTCAACTGACGGAGATGTATGGACTTCTCAATATATGGGACAATTCAGTTTCTTCTTGAATCCTGGAGTATATTTTGCATTCGCAGTAGTAGGCTGCTTTGCAATAGTGCTGCCATCCTATTACTTCTACAATCGTTATAAAAAAGGGAAATAGATTAACTTCCCTTCTTTTATTTTCATTTTAAAAAGAATAGTTTTTTATAAGTCTCTGATTATTTTCTTACTATGTCTGAATCAAATTTCGGTTACAATTTTTTTATTGTAATATTAGGATTCTGTTTACTATGTGTACCAATCATCTTTATTTCGCTCAGTTCTGCTCCCCCTCCTATAACGAGATTCCAGAGTTCGATTATCTTAAACAACATTCCAGGGGATTCTCAAAGCGCAGATTATCTAAATCAGACTTCTATGATAAATGGAAGCACTAGCTATCTTTTTGAGGAAGTATCATCCCTTGAAGATATTATTTTTATTAATAACATAACAGAATTAATCTTATCTGAAGAAGATTTCATGAAAAACGTATCTCTGGATGAATATAGTGGTTTTAGTAAGAAAGTCCATTTATTCATTTTGGAGATGAATATTACAACTAAACCTAGTACCTACCTTTATGCTCAACAGAAATATATGGAAATGTTTGGTGATAACAATGGTACTTTCATTTCATATATGTATAATCTTGATGAATGGAATTCTTCCTATGTACTTCAAGGTGGATATCCAGACGTAAACCAAACTATACATAATCTCTACTCTGGATTTGAAGCTGATATACATTATATGGTTACAGTAGACTTTTTTGCTGATATAGAAATCAACAATACCCCTATGACTCTAAGCTTCTCAAGATTATTACTTCTTAATGGAATAGGAGAAATCTTCTTTTTCTTAACCAATGAAAATGCCTGGGTTACTTATGATTAATCCAATCACATAGTGATGAAATAAAATGGATAAAGAATGGAGATTATTGAATCTAGGAGAGATACCTTGGTTAAGAAGCCAATCAATTTATCATGCTCTAGCTATAATTCAAGATAGATTACAAACTCCTAATACTCTGATTATCAATTGGCCTAATCGTCCATTTGTGTGTCTAGGTTTGCATCAAATTGTTGAAAATTCTGTAGAGTTGTCCTATGTCAAAGAACAAGAATTACCATTAGTGAGAAGAGCTTGTGGAGGAGGTTCCGTATATCTGGATCAAAATCAAGTTTTCTATCAATTAATTTGTAGTCAAAAAGAATACCCTCAGCATTTGAGTGAATTCTATGAATTTTTCCTCCAACCAGTAATAACAACCTATCAGGATTTCAATATACCTGCACAATATTCCCCAGTAAATGATATAATAGCCGAGGGAAGAAAAATAAGTGGAAATGGTGCTGTTTCTTTTGGAAATTCTAGAGTTCTTGTTGGTAACTTCATTTTTGATTTTCCCGCAAGAGAAATGTCTCAAATACTTAAGGTTCCTGAAGAGAAGTTTAGAGATAAGATAGCTAATACATTAGAAGAAAGGATGGGAAGTTTTAACTTCTTCCTCTCTGAAATCCCATCTAAACAAGCAGTCATTTCAAAATACGTTGAGAATTTCCAGAATATCTTAAATGTGAAATTAATTCCTGATAAATTATCTGATGAAGAGAAAAAGGAAATTAAAAAATTGGATGGTCAGTATATAGAGAATCAATGGTTATACTATGTAGAAGGTGAGGGTGATGAAATACTTCAGCAGAAAATCAAATCTGGTACTTATTTTATTTTCAACGAAAAAAAGTTTGTAGGAGGTTTATTTCAAATCTTTGCACACTTTGAAGACGATCACATAGTTGAAATAATCTTATCTGGTGATTTTTCCATATCTCCTCCTTTCATACTATCAGTTTTACAAGAAAGATTAAAAATGTTAAAAGTAAATGAAGATATAATTTCAGATAAATTTGATGAAATATTCAAAGAATATCAAGTTGATTTACCAGGAATAACAAAAAAAGAAATTGTCGACTTAATTCTTGTAACCTACAATTCATTGAAGAAATAGACGCAATTTCTAATTTTATTTTGCAAAAATAAGTATGTTCTCCTTCTGCATTATATTATACAATCCAAATATTATTTTGTCTAAATTCTTCTCAAGAGAATATCCCATTTTAGTGAATATTTCAATTGTCATTTCAACAGTTTTAATCTCTTGCTTATTCAAAGTAGCATTTCCAATAACTATAACACATTTTCTTCCTGGTTTTAGAACCCTATCCATTTCCTCATAAGCTTTAACCATATCTGAATTATACATTTCGATTTTGCTATTGCCTTTTCCTCTTACTCCAATAAAATTCTCTCGAATTTCATCAGTTTTCTTGCCTAAAACAGAAAATGAGTGTTTATCATTTTCTACATAATCTAGTGCAATTGAGTAAGGAGGAGATGTAATAATGCCATCAACTGAATTTGATTGTAATTTTAGTTCTCTAGCATCTTGTATGTAAAAACTTGTTTCTCCTAAATTCAAATTGAATTTGTTTATCAATTCCACATAATCTGAAACGGATTCTAACATCTTTTTCGAATTATTATAGAACAGTTGTATAGGATTTTTCTTCCTTCTTCTAGCTCTATCACTATGCGTTATTAATTCAGCTACCCAGTAGAAATTCTTACAATTTTCATTCTTGATATTTTGAACAAAATTAGAAACACTTTGAAGCTGTTCGTTCTCTCCTGTATGTTTACCATCCAGCAATTCTTCTAAATAATTGAAAGTATTCTTAATTTCAGAATGTGAGTTAGTTGAATTTGTTTTTACCTTTGATATTAGATAACACACTTCAGAAACATCTATCCCTATACAATTTATACCCAAGAGTTGAGCTTCCAGAGCTGTGGTTCCACTTCCAATAAAGGGATCTAGAATTGTTTCACCTGACTGGATTTGCAGATAATTAAATAAAGCTCTAATCATTTGAGGATGAAACTTGCCTTTATATGGATAAAACCAGTGAGTTAGATATTGATTGATTGACCTTGTAATATTTCTAGAGGTGATTTTCTTGTATAAAGAAGGAATGTTATTGAGGTTCTCAAAATATGCTGTTCTACTTAGGAAATTCTCTTGATTTGGAAGTTTTGCAATATCAAAGGATCGTAAGCTCTCATTCACTGAATATTCAATATCGAAACTTTCTAGTTCCATCTTTGCTAGAACTAACTCATAGATAAACTGAACATTTCCAAACAATTTAACTTCAGAATTAATTTGTTCAGTTTTTGTCAACACAATCCTCTCTTGAGTAATTATCTATGACTCTTTAAAACTGTTGTTGGATATAGAAGAATGAAGTTGGGAAAGACTTTAAAATAACTGCATTATTCCACTGTCTATGAATGAATTTGTCTTCTTCAACGCACTGATAATTGTTTCAGGTTTTATCGGTGTTGCTATTTTCGTCTTGTTGTTTTTTATTTCAGCTCCATATGGACGACATGTAAGAAGAGGATGGGGACCAAAAATAAATAGTAAATGGGGATGGATTATAATGGAATCCCCTGCAGTTATTATTTTTGTTATTCTGTTTGCAATTGGGGAGAGGAGAAGAGAATTAGTTCCTATAATCCTGTTATTTATCTGGTTAACTCATTATGTTCAGAGGGATGTCATCTATCCATTTTTTCTGCGAACAAATAGAAGAATGCCAATCCTGATTTTGACTTTTGGACTGATATTTCAAACATCAAACACATACATTATTGCACGCTGGATATTTACTTTATCAAAAACAGTTTCATATTCATTACCTTGGTTAAATTCTCCTGCAACACTCTACACAGATGCTTGGTTAACTGACCCAAGATTCATCATTGGTATGATTCTCTTCATTGTTGGGTATCTAATTAATCGTCATTCAGATTTTGTTCTTCGAAAATTGCGAAAACCAGGTGAGAAAGGATATAAAATCCCATTTGGTGGTTTCTTTAGATTCGTTTCAAGTCCAAATTATTTTGGTGAGTTAGTTATCTGGGTTGGATGGGCTTTAGCAATCTGGTCTTGGCCTGGTTTCTTATTTGCATTCTGGACTTTAGCTAACTTGCTTCCTAGAAGTGCATCACATCATAAATGGTACAAAGAAACATTCCCAGATTATCCAAAAGAAAGAAAAGCACTCATTCCGTATTTATACTGACCACTTTAATCTCTTGGAAAATATCTATATCTTTCATTATTCTATAACTTGGTTTGTATTCTTTTCTAAAGATATCAGAGTGTGATACTAAAGGTAGCTCTGTGGAATCTTTACTTTCTTCAGCCATATTCAATACTAGTTTCAACCATTCTTTTACAGTGGTTTCTGAAGATTTGCTGTAGGAAAGTATTTTCTCACTAAACCAGTCCATTAATCCCTTCCACCTTTCAATGAATAAGTTTAAAGATTCTTTTGTATTTAGCTTTGTCTTATTCATGAGTTCCCATAGAAAATCATGGTTATTGCCCATATACTTCTTCCATGATCGAAGATTGATTCTCCCTAAGCGTGTTTGTATATCAAGAAGTTCAAAAAGTTCATCACTTTCATGAGTTTCTTCTGCTTCTTTTAGTTCCTTTTTCAAAAAATCTTCTATATTCTTCTTCTTACCTATTTGTGAAAGATGCATCCAACCACAAGTTCCTTGCAGAATGAATTTGTATAAATCGACAAGCTGAACTTTGGGGTAATGAAAAATATGTGATAGAAGTGGATTTCTATCAAGCAAATCAAAATCTACTTTATTTAGCGAAATAGGCACTTTAGCTACTATTTTTGCTAATTCCTTAAACTCATCTTGATCTGCCATCAAATTAACATTGAATCTTTTCATTTAAATTTCTTAACATATTCCTAGTGAATTCAAAAATCAAGTTAAGAAATAATAAGAACAGTTTAAAACTAGTTTTCTTCAAATAGCAAAAAATAAATAATGGGAGTTGTTCAATCAATTGATTTCAATGGTTATTAAACCAATAATTAGAGAAATAAAAAATGTAAATAGAAGGAGAAAATCTAGAAAACTCAGGTGGATTTATCTAGATCTTGATGAACCTTTAAAAGAACGTTCTGCACCTCCTAAGAATTATATTCAACGAAAATTGTTTCCTCCAAAACTACTTTCACTAGCCTTTCTTGATAGTTATTTTGAAAGAATAAGCAAATTAAGGAATTTTGAAGGAATAATAATACATTTGAGAAAACTTCCAGATGGATTAGCACGAATACAATCTCTTCGAGATATTATTGTAGACTTTAGAGCAAAAGGAAAGAAGGTTATAGTATACGGACACAATTTAGGTTTCTTAGAATACTATGTAGCTTCTGCTGCTAATGAAATCTGTCTTCAAAGAGCTGGAGGTCTTGATATTATTGGTGTTCAAATGCATCGACTTTTCTTAAAAGATGCCTTAGAAAAAAGAGGATATAAAGCAGATGTTGTACCAATTTCTCCATACAAATCAGCTGGTGATATGTTCCGTCGAACAGATTTTTCAAAGGAAGACAAGGAACAAAGATCAGCGATTTTAGATACAATCTTTGAAACAATAGTCTCTGCTTTGAGTACTTCTCTAAATAAAAAGGAAAAAGAAGTTATTGAGATTATAAATAAAGCTCCATATACAGCAAAGGATGCTTTAGAAAAAGATTTGATTAACCGAATCATCTCTGAAGAAGAGCTTATAGAACATACAAGGAAAACCTACTCAAAAGGTAAGAAACTCAAAATACTTACAGTAGAAAGATCGCTCAAGAAATTGACAATTCCAAGACCTAAATCAGCTAGAAAATCTATAGCTGTGATATCAGTAGAAGGAACAATTGTTGATGGTAAAAGTCGAAAACCACCAATAAAAATACCTATACCAATCTTTGGTGATGATCAAGCAGGAGATCAAACCATAGTTGGTCTCATTCGAAGGGCAAAACGCGATAAGAAAATAAAAGCTGTAGTTTTTCATGTTAATTCAGGCGGTGGAACCATCGTTTCTTCTGAAGCAATGCGCTCTGCAATTAAAGAACTTGTAAAGAAAAAACCTTTAGTTGTCTATTTCAATGATGTTGCAGCTTCTGGAGGTTACTATATAGCTACATCAGCAAATTGGGTGATAGCTCAACCTATGACCATTACAGGATCTATTGGTGTTATAGGTATGAAAATAATCACACAAGGTGGATTAGGAAAACAAGGAATTAATAGAGAATATATCCGCAGAGGAGAAAGAGCTGGTCTCTTTAGTCCTGACAAACCTTTCAGTGAAGAAGAAAGGAAGCTAGTTTTTGATGAAATTAACTCACTATATGATATTTTTCTTGGTCATGTAGGAGAATTTCGTAAAATGGAAAGAAAGCAATTTGAGAAACATTGCGGAGGTAGAGTCTGGTCAGGTAGAGATGCTTTAGAAATTGGTTTGATAGATGAACTAGGGAATTTAAAACAAGCAATAAACAAAGCTGCAGAATTAGCAAAAGTGAAACCAGAGAACTGTAGAATTGAAGATATCTACAAAGCTAAGCTAGATGTTCCAATATGGTATAAAGATGGACAAATAGATCTATTCATGGATGAATGGTTAGAACCTTACAAGAAGACTCACATGTGGATGATTTTACCAGAAAAAATAAACATTGAGTAATTCTTTTTTCTTCTTTTTTTATCTCTATATTTATATAGAAGTTTTGCACTATTTCACTTGTATGAGTGGAGTATTCTGTCCTAATTGTGGGAACAAACACGAAAAGAGTGGAAAATTCTGCCAATTTTGTGGTGCGAATTTGGAAGAAGTAATAATGGACTACAAAAATGATAGGTTGCCTGTTAAATATCAAACAGAACCTATACATAGTGGTCCATATCAGCAAGGTCCAGAACAAAGAACATATAGCTCTTCATCCTCCCATTCAGATTATGATCGAGGTTATAGAGATGAAGTAAGAACAAATAGTTTCTTTGATGCTCTTTGTAGCATTCTATTCTTTCTTTGGTGTTGCGGGGGGTCAGATTGCAGATAATATACTTTAGAAAACATTACTTTTTCTTTTCTTTCTCAATATTACTGCTATCAGTATTGAAAATAAAATAAGATTAAAAGGAAGATTATTATTTCTAGTTTCATAAACAGTCTTTCCTTCATTTTCAAGAAAAACTTGCCATATCTGTGTTTTTTCTAATTTTATATTTCCACTTATATTAGAATATATTTCTGATGAATCTGAGAAGCTATAAAGAATACCTTTATCTGAGTATTTGAACTCCATTTCATGATTCTCAAACACTACAGAATAATCAAACATTTCTCCCTCTTCGAAAACTATTTTGAAATAATGACCATTAATTTTTTCTCCTCTATATTTGAAATCTGTTTCATATTTACAATCAAAAAAGGAGTTTGGAAATTCCGCATAATCCGAATAATCAGTGATAAAAGAGAAAGAAGGAGATTCCACCGGTAAGAATAAAGCAAAAAGACCAAACCAGAAATAGTTATTGAAAAAAACTTGCATTATATTTAGTGGAATAGCAATTTCGTAAACATTTCCATATGGTTTTCCGTTTGCATCAGTTGTGTAAATTAAACCTTCATCCAAGTCCAAAGCTATTCCTATCCCCACTGTTTCAGTGAATCTGTCATAATTGAAACGAGTGAACAGAGTATAATTGTAACAACTCTCCGTTGTACACTTTAAAAATGCAAGTACCTTCATGTATTCAGAACAACGATAGTGTAACCAGTTATCCTCAATAGTTAAATTCCAGAAACTATAATCTGTTTTATAAATTGCAGTGTCGATAACTTCTTCTGAAGCGTCATAGATCTGATATTCCTTTAGATAACTAAATTTGTAGAAACTTTCGTATTCCCCCCATACGCTATCCAAATCACTTGCTGTACATAGAGGAGATGATATCAGAATCACAATAAGTACTATTAGAGAAAACCTCCTTCTCTTGTACATTTTAATTGACCATGTAATACTAAACAGAAGTAGAATAAGTCTTTTTCGTGTGATTATTTTGGATTCAGGAAGTTAGTGCTAAGTTATAGAAACTTCTACAGTTTATTTTTATTTTATTTCTTGAAGAATGCAAGTTTTTAATAACAGTAAGGTTTCAGAAAACGCATGAGTAAAGGAACAACAAGTGAAATTGTTTTACGAAATCTAGGAAAAACTAAGATCAAAATCACACCTATTGGACAAGGAGTTATGCAGTTCGCTGGTGGTACTACTTTCATGAAATTTGTGTATCCCGCTCTTACTGACAAAGAATCTAATTCTATAGTTAAAACAGCTTTAGATGGAGGAATCAACTGGTTCGATACTGCAGAAGCTTATGGTTTTGGGTTATCGGAAGAGAAGCTGTCTAAAGGTTTACAAGCAGCTGGAATTGAAGATGAAGAAGTTGTAATTGCAACAAAGTGGATGCCCATGATGAGAAGAGCAGAATCGATAAGAAAAACCATTGCTAATCGATTAAAACATCTCCATCCTTATTCAATAGACTTACATCAAATACATATGCCTTATTCACTTTCATCATTTCAAAAGCAATTTGATGCAATGGCAGACATTTTTGAAGAAGGTCATATCAAATCAATAGGAATTAGTAATTTCTCAGCGAAACAGATGAGAAAAGCTCATGAGATTTTAGAAGAGAAGGATTTAGTTCTTGCTTCCAATCAAGTCAACTATAGTCTTATCAAAAGAAATATCGAATCAAATGGAGTACTAGATGCTGCTAAAGAATTAGGAATCACAATCATTAGCTGGTCTCCTCTACAAAGTGGAATATTATCTGGTAAGTTTCATAAAGACAAAGAAATGTTTAAGAATCAACCGGCAGTAAGAAGACTACGAAGTAGAAATCAAATCAAAGAGAGTCAGAATTTAATCGACGTTCTAGAAAATATAGCAGCAAATCACAAAGCAACTATAACACAAGTTGCTCTTAATTGGTTAGTTAATTTCCACGGGAAAATCGTCGTAGCAATACCAGGTGCAACGAAAGCAAATCAAGCTGAATCTAACAGTAGAGCTATGAGGATACAATTATCTAAGAATGAATTAAAAGAGATAGATGAAAAATCTAGACAATTCATATAAATATAGTTTCTAGTACAATTATTATTGCTGATTTCTTTTTTTCTATCCAAAGAATACTTTTGCAATTTCATATGTTTCTTTATCTACGGTTTTAGATTCCTTCACTCCCTCAACTAAAGGAACTGGAACAACCTTTGTTCCTCGGAGTGCTGTCATCATACCAAATTGCTCTTTATGCACCATATCTATAGCAGCAATACCATATTTAGTACCTAAAATTCTATCAAAAGCTGTTGGTACTCCTCCTCTTAGTACATGACCTAGAACAACTACTCTGGATTCTATGTTTAAACGTTTTTCTATTTCATTAGCAACTAGTTCTCCCACACCACCTAATCGGACATTACCAAAATCATCAGTTTCTCTAATTCTATCTTTCCAACTATTTTCTTTGAACTGAAAACCTTCCGCTACTACAACAATAGAAAAGAATTTTCCTCTAGTCATTCTTCTTTGAATCTTATCAATAACATCATCTATACTGAAAGATTCCTCGGGTATAAGAACAATATCTGCTCCTCCTGCTATTCCTGCATGTGTAGCTATCCAACCTGCATGACGACCCATAACTTCAACTACTATACACCTGTGATGTGACTCAGCAGTAGTATGTAATCTGTCAATAGCTTCTGTTGCAACAGAAACAGCTGTATCAAATCCAAAAGACATATCAGTTGCAGAAATATCATTGTCGATAGTTTTAGGAACACCAACTAATGGTATACTTTTATCTGATAATTTCAATGCTACTCCAAGAGTATCATTCCCCCCTATTACTACAAGAGCATCTAATTCTAATTCTTTGAAATTTTTTAATACTTTATCAAACCCCCCTTCTTCCTTTGCAGGATTTGTTCGAGAAGATCCTAAAATTGTTCCTCCCAGATGAAGGATTCCAGAAAAGTTTTTTCTTTCTAAGTCTACATAGTCAAGAGACATTAAACCTGCCCAACCATGTTTTATTCCAATGAATTTATCATTATAATAATCAATCCCTTTCCTACCCACTGCTCTAATAACTGCATTAAGCCCTGGACAGTCTCCACCACCAGTTAGTAAACCGATTTTCATAAATCTAGTATCAAGGATTTTATTAAAAAATATACTTTATATGAGAATAATGATATTTGATAGAAGATTTAAGGGCTGTTCTTGCTAAGCTTAATTTCCTATGTTATTATATCAATAATTCACAATATCTTTTTATAATATAACTGATTATTTGGATTTTGAATGAAAGAAATCTTCTGTCCCAATTGTGGTCAAGCTCATAAATCAGAAGGAAAATTCTGTGAGTACTGTGGGAATAATCTTGAGAAAGTAATTCTTCAATTTAAACAAGATCAACTGCCAATTAGATATCAAGCTGCTGAACGGACACAAACATATCAGCAAGGACCGGTAAGTCAACAAGAAAGAGTTCCACGCGGAAGAAAATCAAATTCTGCAAGTGCTTTTAGTATATTCTTCTTGATTGCAGCAGGTGTAGTGATCTTCTTGTATTTCTACACTGGTTTTCTCTCTGAAATTATATTCTATATCCTATTAGGTATTTTTGGACCTATCTTCCTTGTTCTGGCAATAATTTCATCTGCAGTTAATCCTAGAAGAAGATATAGAACCAGTGGTTGTTATGGACCATGCTATTGTGGTGATTGTAATTGCACAGGATCTGACTGTAATGAATGCTGTGGAGACTCTAGCTGTGGAGACTGCGGAGATTGTGGAGATTGTGGAGATTGTGGAGGTTGTGGAGATTGTGGTGATTGTGGAGGATGTGGTGATTGTGGAGGATGTGATTGCACACACAGTGGATTAGGTTTCTTGGTCGAAGTACTACATCTGATTTTCAGTAAGAACAATAAGAAGGAATAATCACTTAGCTTTTATCCAAAATTCCTCATCATTTTTATCTATATGGAAGGATAATTCATCGATGTTTCCTTTGCATTTAGGACAGTGTTTCTCATCTTCTACAAAATCAAGAAGCTCACTTTTGTGAAAAATATGGTTGCATGGTTTTATTCTAGCTATATCCTCACTTGGATTAATTAATTTTGAGCACAAATTACAGAATAGCACTTTATTACCACAGCTATTACAGAGAAGAGAGTCCTGTTTGTTTGTAAGAGTTACATCATATCCACAATAAAAACAGTGATATTTTTTCCTACTAATTTCCCTTCTTATTTTCATGTAGATGCTTGAACTGACTAAACCTGCTATTAGAAGAAACAATCCCAAGAAAATTATGGGAAACATAACTAAAAACAAAGACTATAGATCTTGGTCTCGATTGAATAGAGGATAAGCTATGGCGAAACAAGCAATAAGAAAGAATATACCTGCTGGTAGTAAGAAAAATCTGAAACTAGCAAATTGACACCTAAAAGATCAATGAGTTGTGGAATTAAATCGAGGTTCAAAAAATGATTTCTTCTTCTTAATCTTTATTCTTTCCTCACAAATTCTACAGTATAAGCTCATCTAATCTATTTGTAAAATCGGAAACATATAAATCTGTTAGTAACTGTAAAGCAATAAGTGCATTGAATTTTCTAGAAAGGTTTATACATGACTTTAATAATAATTATCACATGTTCCGAATGAGAGCATATGATCCTCCAAAAAGGGTTCAAATAGCAATAAAAAATTTGTTTATAATTATGGCCTACTTCCTGATTGTAACATTATTTCTTGCCATAGCCTATTATCCAGAGAAATATCAATTTTTTGACGAGCACATTAGCAACCTAGGTGGCTTTTCCAGTAATTTGGGAGCTGTCAATTCTAATTCAATGCTTATAATGATGATAGGATTTGGAGTATGTGGATTACTTGTTTTAGTAGTAGGTGTACTTTACTTTGTAAACAGAGATTTACATCTTTGGTTACCAAAAGGTATTCTAAGTGTCGCACTAGCAATAGGAGCTGCAGGAGTAGCTATTCCTTTAGATCACTCGTTGAGAATTCTTCATCTTGCTGGAGCTGGTATATTTATTGGTGGATTTGCAGCATTCAATGCTTTACTTCAAATCTCAAGCTTAATCAAGAAAAGAAAAGACAAAGCTGATGATGTAAATAAACTAGATACAATTTGGGATATAATCCTATCAGCAATAGTGATAATCATTCTACTTGGATACTTCACAGTATTTGCACTAGATTGGTTAGGAGTAGGACCATTAAATTTAGGACCATTGTTCCAAAAAGCTGTTGTATTTGCAGAAATACTAGCTTTGTACTTCATAGACAATCAGGATATCTAAAATAAACAAAAACAAACTCTTTTTTTTTTTAGTTTCTAGTCTTTTATTATTTGGTTCTGGTTTGTTCCTGTTGTACTTTCGAGATTGCTGTGTTTTTGGGTGTAAATTTTTAAGTAATCTTTTAAAATGGAAAACCACTTATTACTATTTATGAAATTAGATACAGAATTAAGAAACTAAGAACTATACTCACTTTATTTACATTGTTTTTTTAATGTTTTTTTTTAATTTTTCAAAGTTTCAAGAAAATTTTGAGTATCTTTATTTGTTTTAAGGAGAATAACTGTTTTTTCTTTTTTATATTGTTCAATCATCTCTAAAATATACTTTCTATATTCATTATGAAATAACTCGATAACATCATTTTGTTCCTTGATAAATTCAAGAGGATATCTACATCCCTCCGTAACATATGGATTAGGACGTTCTATATCCTCTTTCATTCTCTGAAGTCCTCGTTCTTTACATTCTTCTAAAGGAGTGTCAAGAAAAATTATTGTATCTGCTCTGGAGAATCGTTTTGGGTAAGTAGATTTGTATGCAACACCATCAATAATCCATGAATCTTCTTTAAGAATCTCATCATGTCTAAATGTAAATTCTTCTTCAGACGTTCGTTCCCAATCTTTTTTCCAGAGAATTTTATCTAAGTGGTAAACTGGGATATTCGTTATTTCATTGACTCTCATTGAAAAGTTAGACTTACCAGCTGCTGCATTTCCAATCACAACGATTCGTTTCATAGATTATCTCAGAGAGAGTGAAATTAAAACATTAAAAAATACTTCCCTCTCTCGCAAAACTCTTTTAAATTATTATTTTAGAATCAATTGAAGCTCAATGTGTAGTATTCTTCAAAAAGTGGAAATAGAAAGATTATATCAACATGTACTGAAGATTGAAGGTGTCAAACATCATATTGTTGATCTCAGAAAACTCAATGAAACAGCAGATTATATTTTGTCAGAATTTCAAAAATATGGTCTACAAATAAATGAACACTCATTTGAAATTGAAGGTTCAGATATTATTTTTAGAAATATCGAAGGATGGTTGGGAGATGAAACCAAACCTGAAATTCTGGTTACTAGTCATTATGATACCGTTAGAAATGCTCCAGGAGCTGATGATAATGGATCCGCTGTAGCTGCAATGTTAGAAATAGCAAGAGTGTTAGCTGCTGAAGATTACACAGGAAGTATCCGGTTTGTAAGTTTTACTTTAGAAGAATTGAATCCTACCTTGTCTCAGAAGCACAGAGAAAAAGGAATTGAATTGGGAATATTCGATGGGAACTATAAGTATAAGTCTTATCATTCTCAAAAGATGTTGAAAAAATTCTATTCGAAAGTTAGATTAAGAATTTCTAAAGGTAAACCAATATTGGAATCATATGAGAAAGCATTTGATGATATAAAAGAAGAACTTACTGATTTAGAGAAAGAATTCTGCAAATATGTTATTGATCTAAGATCTAATATGACTAGAACTTCATGGATAGGTCAATCAGGAGTTATAGGGAGCAATAATTGGGTTAATAAAGCAATTGAAGAGAAGAAAAAAATCAAAGGAGTAATTAACTTAGAATCAGTAGGATATACTAGTAAAAGAAAAAACTCTCAAATTTTACCTCCATTTATGAATCCATTAACTTTACCATCTTATAAAGTAAAAGCTTTCAAGAAGATAGGTAATTTCATTTCTGTAGTAAGTGATAAGAATTCAAAAAATCTAGGAAAAGTGTTTTGTAAAAGCTGTAAAAATGAAGAGATAAAGCTTCCATATCTGTGGGGAAAATTACCTTTAAGATTTGAAAAAATAGCTAAATGGATACATGATACACTTAGAGCAGATCATGCTCCTTTCTGGAAAGAAAACATTCCTGCTTTGATGATAACTGATACAGCCAATTTTAGAAATCCTTACTACCATACAGAAGCTGATACTATTGATAAACTAGATTTTGATTTCATGAAGAAAGTTACTCAAGCAACTATTGCAACTGTATTAGATTTTTCAGAAGAGAGAGATAAATAAAATCATAGTTGTTCTTCTATAAAATTCAACAATGATGAGTGGATGATTGTTTGGATCCAATCAAACGATTAATCCCAATCAGAGAAATACTTAAAATGTATCATTCATTTATTTTTGTACTATCTTAATTGGAAAATTCTGAGGAAAGAAAATGATAATTGATATTCATTGTCACATATGGGATGAAACCATCATCGATGGAGATTTCAATAAACTGTTGGAAAGCATGATTAGAAATTTTAAATGTCCTGATCCTCAATCTGTACTTAATGGCTCTGTGGAGCGTTTAGTGGAAGAAATGGATGAAGCAGGTATCGATAAAACGGTGATTCTTGCTTTAGATGGTTACTTGAAATACCGAAGTAAGTTGGATTTTAAAGTTTATAATGATTACGTTGCAGATATTGTTGAGAACTATTCTGACAAAATTATCGGATTTGCAGGGATTGATCCTCGAAGAGGTATTGAGGCTATCGTAGAGCTTGAAAGATGTATTGAGGAATTAGGTCTCAAGGGAGTAAAATTTTGGACATTAACTGGATTTTATCCAGATTCTAAGGAGTATTATGATTTTTACAGGAAAGTTGAAGAATTTAACGTCCCCATACTAGCACATACTGGTTTAGGACCACGGTATACTTATCTAAAATACTGTCAACCAATCTATATTGACACTGTAGCAGTCGATTTTCCAAATATTAATTTCATCATGGCTCATATGGGTAATCCATTCACTGATCAAGCATTTGCAGTTGCAGCGAAGAATCCAAACGTGTATCTAGACATCTCTGCTTGGGAATCTGCGTTTAAACATGTTCCAGGAATTTTCGTACAAATGTTACAAAATGCAAGAATGACGTGCGGAATAGAGAAAATATTGTTCGGTTCAGATTGGCCCCTGTTCACCCATATAGTATCTCAATCAGAATGGGTACAAGGAATCAAGAATCTAAATGTACCCGAGCCTTTAAAACAAATGGGTGTTCAACCTTTTACTGAGGAGGAAAAAAAAGCAATCTTAGGTAATAATGCCAAAAAACTACTGGGAATATAACTATGAAAATGCATTCCTTTAATTCAACCTTTTAACGTGCTTAGAACAGACTTTGACACATAAACCTTTAAATTGGTATAATCACTTCCTCCTTTAAATTACGAAATACTAAACATACTTAGCTTTTCTTCATTCGTAAACAAATATTTACTTTCGAGATATTTCTTATGCTTGATTCTAACTCTTGCCTAACCTTGTAGTCAACCCACCTCCTTAATTTTATTCGAAATTCTTTTAAGGCTTGATGAAATTTGTTTTTTTGATATGTCTGAACTTTATTGTGCAAATTGTGAAAAACTTCATGAGTCTGAAAGTCGATTTTGTGAGTACTGTGGTTTTGATTTGAAAGAAGCCATTCTAAGATTCAAACAGAAACGAATTCCTGTAAAGTATAATGAAAGTTTATCTTCACAAGAAGAGGGAGAAAACAAGCAAGTAACATTCTTTTGTCCTAAATGTAAGCATGAAAATAATCGAGAAAATCTATTCTGTGTATCTTGTCATGAAGATTTCTCAAAATACAATATTAGTGGTACTGTTAAAGATGCTATCAGAAGAACAAGAGCTCAAAAGGACGAAGCTTCTATGATATTAGATTTCCTTTGATGTTAGTAAATGTTATGTCTCTCAATTAAGTAAGATATGCATTGTTCAGGAGAGAAAACTAGCTTAATTGTCCTCTAACAAGTAATCTATTCTTAAATTCTCTAGTTAATTTGTCTAGAAAAAGAAATTAATTCTTCTTTTTTTTTCTTCTTCCTAAATTTATTAATTCCATACTCTTTGAAAAGTTAATGCAAATAGAAAAAATAAATCAGTCATTTTTAATAATCTTATTTTCTTCTATTTCCTTAAACGAGGTTTGTTCAATTCTATGTTCTGCAAAATTTATCCTTCTCTGTTCCTTCTGTAGAACTTTTTCATTTTTCCAGATTGAAACTAAGTTTCCAACTAATTCATCATCAATTCTAAATTTCCAACCTTTTTCTATAAGATTACCAACATGATCAGTGTACATAGTACTAATCATAATTTCAGAATTTTCCAATTCATCTCTAGATAATGGAACCTTAATATCAAAATTTCTAATTTTCTGTGCTTGAGGTTGAAACATTAATCCTTCTTCATCAATTGAAGGTTGAAAAACGACTGATTTTTGATCTTCTTCAATCATAGTTTTCTTTATAGTTATTTTTCTTATTATAAGAAAAGAAATTCTATCTCCAACATTCTGAAAGAGAACATTAAGTCTAACACCTGTTTCACTCTTTTTTTCTTTAATTTCATCGAATTCAATGTAAGGAATATTAATTCTAGGTCCAAGAACTTTTGTTTTTTCACGTGTATACCAAAGATTAATCATGCCTAAAAATGATCCAAAAAAGGCAACAATAAAACCTAATAACGAAGCTGATTCAGCTAGAGCCATAATTCTCACATAATTTAATTAATTTAAATATTATCTATGTTTTGTTTATAGTAATTTGTTATTTGTAATAATAATTTAAAAAAGGATACAAACGATAATTTTTCCGATTTAAGTTTTAATACCAACTAAATATATTAGTTCTATACCCTTTGCAATAATTCAATGAAGACAAAATATAACCCAAGCAACAATTGCGATCATACTGGAATTTTCTCAGAAAATATCTAGATGACTTTTGCTACTCCAGGGATTTTCAGAAAACAAAAATAACTCACCAACTAAGACCTAATCCTCCAATGAAAACAATCAATGCTTTCAAAATTGCATGAATTTCAACAAAAAGAAACGCATATTGTAACCAAAGTACAAACACATAGTGGACATGTAGATACCATATGAATTAACTGCCAAGTTACTTAGAATTTTGTTTCTTTTTCATAAAACGGAGAAAGATTGCTATTAGTGCAACAGAGACAAATACACAGACCAATAAAAAGATTCCAGGATCTATGGGAGGGAAATATGAAGAATTAAGAATGAAAATAATAATTGAAGTTACACCTACTAAAGTCCATCCCCACCAGTATTTTGCTAGTGAACTTTCTTTTTTGAGAATACTTCTTTCAAGGCCATAACCACCTAATGCTGTTCTGACTAGGAAAGAGGCTAAATAAAGAAGGATACGACTAATTTGAACAGTAAATGGCCCTATCCCCATCCAACGACCACTTCCTAAAGTAACATCCAATGCTTGCTCATTATCATCACAAGACATATTCAATCCGTTTTGAAGAACTTTATAAAAGTTTATTATTTACAAAAGGACAGATAATATCTTTAGCTAACCTTGTTGTTTTCCCACCTTCTTATGCTTTGAATACTTTTATGAAGCTTTCAAAGGAAAAAAAATAGCTTAAAAACATTTAAGATATTAAAAATATATTCCTTAACGATGATATTTCAAGGAAAAAGTAATTTGAAAAGAATATTTTTAATTGGTTTTTTAATTTGTTTAATTCTTCTCTCTTCTTCTACATTAAACCAATCATATAAATTTGAAGAACTGATAAAAGCACAAATTTCAGAAGTTAAAACTCCGAAATTTCTTCCTCCGCTTCCTGATTCCCCATTTTCGATAAATAGTCTATCTGGTTTCCAAACTTACAGCTCTAAAGGTGATGGATCTCTAAATAATCCTTTCATTATTGAGAATTACGCAATTAATGCAAGTGGATATCCTCCACTTATTGGTATTTCCATATTTTGGACAACACATTATTTCGAAATTAGAAATTGTATCATATCTGGTGGGTGGTGTGGAATATCTTTTCAGGAAATAGCACCTAATACAGCTAAAATATACAATAACAAAATAATTAGCAATGGTTATGGTATACGAATTCTTGATTCTCCTAATCAGAAAATAGAATCCAATTTTATTTCAGATTGTCATTATCATGGGATTAGTTGCTATACTGGTGGTTCGAATATGATAATTTATAACAATACAATTGAATTCTGTGATTCGAATGGAATTGCTGTGGAAAAATCTAATAATAGCTATATTATGGAAAACAAGATTTCAAATTCTGATGTTGGTATTCATGTTAAAAATGTTAGTCTAGTGGAGATTGAAGAAAATATCTTAACTAATTGTACTAATGCTGGGATTTTCCTTAGTTATTTGTATAATTGCACCATCAATTCTAATGTATTGAATAAAAATGATAGAGGATTATGTCTATGGTATTGTAAAGAATGTCTTGTATTTGGTAACAATTGTTCCTTGAATGTAGAGAAAGGAATTGAATCTAATTATAATGAATATCTAGATTTTGCAAACAATAGACTAGATGGTGATGGTTTTGTACTTAGTGATGACAATTTTACAAGACTGTTTACTTTAACAATCAATAATACTAATAATTATGTTAATGGAAAGCTAGTGAAATTATTTAAAAATATAGATTCTTTAACAATTACAAGCAATTATGGACAAATATTCTTTATGAACTGTTCAATAATAAATATAAATAATATTTTAATCGATCAGACTTCGCAAGCAATTACAATGTTTAATTGTTCAGATATTATAATTGACTCTGTTGATATATTAGATTGTGTTAACGGAATTAGAATTTATGATAGTATTGGAATAAGTCTTAAGAATTGTTTTTTCGAAAGAAATGAAAATGGTTTTGCAACATCTCAATCAATATTAATTGATATTACAGATAACTTATTCATTGAAAACTATATGGGACTAGTTCACTATAAATCAAATGGTTGTTTGATAAAAACGAATAAATTCCAATCTAATACAATGTATGCAATTGTTCTTGTTGAAAGTAAATTTACTACTATTTACCATAATGATTTTATTGACAATGGTGATGGGACTTATTCTCAAGCACTTGACAGTTCTGGTTACGCAAATTACTGGTATAACATAACTCTTCAAGAAGGAAACTACTGGTCTGATTGGTTAGGAGTAGGAAATTATGAAATCTCTAGCAATGGATATGTAGTGGATGAATATCCGTTATCTGTCCCCTTTGTACCTGAACTAAATCAAAATCTATCCTTAGTTTTAATAATTGGATTCATATCTCTATTATCACTTGTTTTCATAGCTTGCAGAAGGAGATAGACTCTTCTTCTTTTTTTCTAAAAATGTTTAATTTATCTTGATTCAGTAACCTTGTAGTTATATTTGTAGACTCATATATCTAGTTGTAAAAATATAAATAGCTGATTTTATTCATAATTCTGGATACTCATGACCAAAGCAATAGTAATTTACAATTCTAGAGGTGGTAACACCAAACAAGTAGCAGAGAAAATAGCTGAAGGATTAGGAGTAGAAGCTATAAATCAGAAGAGCATACCAAAAGATATAGAAGACTATGATTTACTGGTACTTGGTACATGGCCAATGATGTTCAGAGTCACATCTACAGGAAAAAGATGGTTGAAGAAACTTAGTAAAAAGAATATTGATGGAAAAGCAGTTGCTCTATTTTTTACAAGTGGAGGACCAGATGAAAATATGCCAAAATCGGAAGATAATCCCAAGAAGATTAAAGAGATGGTATTTGAAACTATGGAGAACATCATTAATAAAAATGGCAACATCACTGTTTTGGAAGAACGTTTCTATTGTAAAGGTGCTATCCGAATGATGGGAAAAATAGTCGATAATGAAGGTTATCCCTCAAAGGAAGATCTTCAGAATGCAAGAATTTTTGGAGAGAATCTAAAGAAGAAATTCTCCTAGTTTTCCTAAAACTAGGAAGAAATCATTTTTTTCCTTTGAACATTTTTTTAAATCAACTCTATCAGAAATTATTCTACTTGTTGTTTTTATTGATTTTCCAAAATATTTATCTTACAACCTATTTATCTTATCAATAATGAAAAAAGAGAAAATCATGAAAAACTCGAAACATGGTAGATACTATACTGTGCCTTTTACTCATAGCCGAGATATTGTTGTTGATTTCATCTCTATTGGTAAAAAAACTATGAAGGTTTATGCAATAGGAGAAATAGATGTCACTCTTCCTCTCAAGAAAATTGCTGAATACAAAGAAAAAGGAATAAAAATTTCCTTTACAGCATATCTATCTTACATTTTTGCTCAAACCCTTGTAGATCATCCGAGTATGCAAGCTATAAAATGGGGACGAAGACGTATGGTTATATTCGAGGATGTAGATCTTACTTGTATTGTAGAGAAGGAAATTAAAGGAAAGAAAGTACCTTCGCAAGTATTGATCAGAAAAGCTAATGAAAAATCTATTTTGGAGATAACTGAAGTATTCAGGTCTGGTGTATCAAAGAAAGATGACAGTATATTAGATAAAGACGAAGAATCTGGAAGAGATTTATTACTTAAGTTACCAGGATTCCTTAGACGTTTCTTGATGAATCGAATATACAAAAATCCCTTTTCACGAAGAAACTTTCTAGGGACAGCTGGTATTACCTCAGTAGGTGTGTATGCTAAAGGGGGAGGAACAGCAATTCCAATCGCAACAGAGAATATCTCTATTAATGCTGGAGGTATTGATAAAAAACCAGGATATCCTATTAATGAAGATGGGTCACTTAATCTAGATAAAATAGAACCTCGTGATTATCTATGGATTACTTTCAATATTGATCACACTACTGTAGATGGTGGTCCTACAACTAGGTTTATTGCAGATTATCGAGTGCGATTAAGTAAAGCATATGGCTTAGATTCTTTGGATGAGTGAGAAAAAAGACTTCAAGTTTTCTTTCCAAATAACCTTGTTGTCAACCCACCTTCTTATGATAGACCTCTTGACAAGAAGGTAGGTTGTAAAAAAAAACTTAAACCTTGCAACAAGGTTATTTTCTATTCTTAAGCATTCAGATGATATCTTACTGCATTATTTAATTGAGTAAATATCGCATTCAATATGCAAAAGATTAAGGAAAACTTGGATAAGGATCATAATTTCCTGCATTCCCATCTAAGTAGTAATATCCCGATCCAGACCAATCAGACCATTTATTCCCAGTAGTTCCATCAAACCATTTATTTCCTGTGCCACTATCGTAGCCTTGTTTACCATCTCTATCTGTGTTATTGTCTATTAATGTATTATTATAAATTGAGCAATTATCTCCAACAATAAAGATTCCCCAATCTCCTCTATTGTTCTGTAGTAAGTTATCTTTAATAGTATTATTATAACTATTTCTGAAAACAGTAATTCCTCCATTACATTCTGATACTGTATTATTTGAAACATTATTGTTTGATGAAGAAGTTAAATCGATTCCTCTCCAACTAGTTGTACATGTGTTTTCAAAGATATCAGAATCCATCATATAATATGTGTTTATAGCTATATTGTAATGATTTTGAATAATATTTCTCCTGATTGAAAGCAATTTACAATTGAAAATTCTAATACCCATAATGTTATCTGATAGCTTGTTATTTTCAATAGTACAATTGTTTGATAGCAATATGCTGATTCCATTGCTAGTATATTGAAGAATGAGTTTAGATAACGTAATATTTTCAGATGCTATGACAGCAACTTGACCAATACTTATATTTTCAATAAAAAGATCTTCCTCATTCAATACCACTAGAAGTGGTAATCCATTTATCTGGTTTCCTTCAATCTTGATTGTTGAGAAATTTAGACTGAAAGTACCCATATTAAAATCAAAACCTGTTTTAACCAATGTGTTGTTTATGATAGATAGATTATTCTCAATGGATATATAGGAACCATAAATCCATCTTTCTTTTGGCTCTGTATCTCGTATTAAAGTATTATTCATAACTTCCGCATTTTGAGAATTAATATAGAGATGATTACTAACATCATAAACATGGTTATTTTTGACTGTTACATATTTTTCATTAGTCGTTGCTTCTTGATGTGAATGTCTGTCGACAACTATTCCTCCTCCATATGATTGAATTGTATTATTTTCGATAATTGTTTTTCCTTGAAAATTCAGACTAATACCAATATTCGCATTTCTTCTCTTGTTGTAATTATTAGTAATTGTACAATTAATAATATAGATTACCTCTGATTCACAGTAAATTGCGAGAGCATAATTCTTGTTTGTTACAACAACTAAGTTTCTAATTATATATGGATCGTCTTCAGATCCAGCACCAGAAATAAAATCGTATTTCTCAAAATCTCCTTTGTGACCCCAAATCTCAATTTCTGCATCTTCAGGCCTTTGACCAAAATATAACATAAGATAAATACTTAAAAAACCACCTCCCACAACTAGAAAGATGATTCCAAAAACTAATAAAAGCTTGATTTTACGTTTCATTTCAAACACATATCAATATATTGATATGTTACACATTTAATAAAGTTTTCTCTTATTTGTTCCTTATACTAAGTCTTCTAATATAATATTATGATTAATAACAGTCTTCTCCTGCAAAACCAGGTAGACAGGGACGTCCAGGAAAAAGTGGAAAGAGAGGACGTCCAGGAAAACCTGCAAAATCTATGTCTTGGTCTCAATTATCTGGAAAAGAATTTTTTTTTCTCCTTTTACGAATAACAAAACCATAGAGTAGTACCCCTATAACGAGTAGTAAAAGACAAGAAGGGAGAACTATGTAAGGTACCTTAGACCTAAAAGGATGTAAATTTATATCTAAAGGATAAGGGTCTTTAGAGTTCGCAGAACCATCAATACGGTATTTTCCTCTTCCTTTCCAATCTGACCAATAATTCCCTTCTTTTGTTTCTTTCTCATACCAGAGAGTTTCTTTCCCACCGTCATACGCTTGTGAATTACCAGGAGTGTTATTATCAGTAAAGTTATTGTGATGAAGAATATTATACCACGAACCTCCATTTATCTTGATACCGTATTCCTTGTTTTTGAAGAAAAGATTGGAGTGAATGCTGAAATAGTTGCTATAAGTCATTTGTATACCATTACGATAGTTCCCAGCATGGATACAAATCCAAGATCGTGGGTCGCAACAATTATGGTCATACGTTCATTCAGTTTACGGAGGATCTGGTGAAGTTTTTCCTCGACTTCGGCATCGACATTGGCCGTAGGTTCATCGAGCAGCAGGATGTCCGGTTTACACACGAGGGCCCGAGCTATCAGGACACGCTGACGCTGCCCGCCGGACAGCTCGGAAAATGGGTGTCCGGCGAGATTGAGGAGCCCTACCTCTTCGAGTGCTGCCTGAGCGGCCTGTTTTTCCGGTTTTGAGTAATTTCCGCTGATCTTTTTATGGAGGCATCCCATGAGAGCTACGTTAACAGCTGAAATAGGAAAATCAGGGTCCAGTTGAGCGTATTGCGGCATATAGCCTATCCGTGTACGGACTTGCTCGGGAGATTCCCCGAAAACATGTATTTTACCGCGGGCCGGCTTGAGAAGTCCCAGCATTAACTTGATCAGTGTTGTTTTTCCTCCGCCGTTGGGACCCACGATGGAGACAAAATCACCTTTTTTAACCCTGAAGTTCACATCTTCAAGCGCAATGAAACCGTTGTATGAGAATGAAACATCCTCAAATATGATAACATCTGAGTTTGACATAATGATATACCCTAACCCGGACAAGCCGGATTCTTGATTTATAGAATGTTTTCTTGCAAACTAAAGTTTGTGCCAAAAGAGCAAGAAAATTGGTTTTATGTTACTATT
>JABLTJ010000038.1 GCA_013166775.1 Promethearchaeati archaeon | reverse complement strand
TCTTTGTTCTATTCCCCCTTTTGGCATCATTACTTCTGTATCCCAGCCAGTAAGCATTGAAATTTGACTAATGACACTGATCTCTCTAAATCTTCTTAGAAGTTCATCGTATTTCTCTTTCATATTTTTTCCCATCTAAATGATAAAATCTTTTAAGTTGATTAACTCATAAAGTTTTAGGAAAGTAGAAATTCTATAATAAAAGCGGAAAACAACATCTCCCTTAATTGAAATTTTGCTGATTTCTAACCATCGTTAAAGATTATATAGGAGTAATATTGTTTCTAAAACAGATGACTAGATTAGAAATATTAGGCGTTAATAGAGAAAAATGCATTAAATGCGAAAAGTGCATAAGTGCTTGTTCAGTTCAACTTTTTCAAACTATCAGAAAAGAAAATATGGAAAAGCACATAGAGTTCACTGATCCTTTTAGCAGATGTTTCAGATGCGGTCATTGTCTGTCCATATGCCCAACTGATGCTATTAATTATGAGAACGCGGAACCTCCCTATTTCTTTGAAGAAGCTAAGAATCCTGCGAGTATTATCTCCCATGAGGATTTAATGAAACTTATCAGAAGCAGAAAATCAACAAGAGTTTATCTTGACAAAGCTGTTGAAAAAGAAAAAATCGAATCAATACTAGAGGCAATGAGATATTCTCCTAGTGCAAGCAATCGTCAAAAACGAGAATATATTGTCATAACAAACAAGAAAAAAATTTCCGAACTCTCCAAAGATATAGGAACTTTACTGATTAGAGCAAGACGGTATTTGAAGTTTAAATATTTAATTGCACCATTCATCAGAGGTGTTTTAAAAAAGAGGATTTTAAGCAAAAGTACCAAATTTGCTTTGGATAATTATTTTGAAAGAACTCAAAAAGGAGATGATTTGATGTTATTTAATGCTCCTTGTGTGATTATTGTTCACTCTCCAATTTATTCAAAAATGTCCCCTTCGGATGCGGGATTAGCAATAAATCATGGAATGTTTGCAGCCCTTTCTTTAGGTTTGGGAACATGTTGGATAGGTTTTGCTCAAGAATATTTTTCAAGGACTAAACAAGCAAGAAAGAAATGGGGAATTCCTCCCAAACATGGTGTGTTTGGTGTATTTGTATTAGGTTATACTGATTTAGAATTTCTAGCTGGACCTCCTCGAAGACCATTGAAAGTCGAATGGATTGAGTAAAATTCATCCTTATATATTGAAAAGATTCTAATCGGATCATGACCGAAAAGCGAGAGTATCCTATAAAATTCAAAAGAATGTATTTTCAAATAAAAGTGAAGGATATTGAAAGAGCAAAGAAATTCTACGAAGAAATTTTCAATTTTGATATCTCTTGGTACATGTCTCCAGAAGTAGGATGGTGTGAATTAAACTTACCGGGTGATTCACCAAGATTAGGTTTAAACTCCTATGGAAAAGATGAAGAATACAAACCTTTCTGGGGGACACTTACTTTTGATGTTGAGGATTTAGAAGCTACTAAAAATTACTTGGAAGGCAAGAAAATCGAGGTTACTGAAATAACTGATGTCCCAAATATGGTTTCATATTTTAACATGAAAGACTCAGAAGGAAATACAATTCAGATTGTTGCAGATCCCAGAGTTACTGAATAAAATCCTTCTTCTATTTTTTCTCTATTTTTACTGTGCCTTCTTTTAGATCAAATATGTGAAATTCTCGAATAACTGGTATTTGGACCTCTATTCTATCTAGGTCTAATCGAAAAAGAGTAAACTCTGGATCATCGTATGATTTCCAATAACCACTAAACCAATTGATCGCTTCAGATACATCCTTCTTTGTTTCTTTATCTTCAACTAAAGTAGCAATTCCTGTTCCTCTTACTGTGCTAAATTCCTCTTTATCGTGAGCATTAATAGCAAACTCAATTTTATTGTTTTCAAGTATTTGGTTGATTTTTGGTCTCCCAGAAATAGAACAGCACCAACAAGTATCTTTGTGATAAATAAGAGCCATCGGTCTGACTCTTGGTTGATTGCCCTCAGATGTTGCTAGATACATTAGTGGCTGTTGTTTGAAGTAATCAGTAATATCTTCAAGTTTCATAAGTTTCTTGGATATTATGCACTAATATGTCTTTTTCTTTTGTCTGACAACAGTATTTTTCAAAAGAAGCACAAATATAAATTCATGATTGATTATAGAGAGTATCCAATCTCAATAAGAAACATATACTTTCAGCTCAAAGTAACAAATCTAGAAAGAGCTAAGAAGTTCTATGAAGAAATTTTCAATTTTGAGATTTCTTGGTATAATGGTCCTGATGGTGGGTGGTGTGAATTTTATTTACCTGGACGTATTGCTAGACTTGGGTTGAATCCTGTCGAGCAAAATCATGAATACTTACCTAACTCTGGTGTTCTCACTTTCGATGTTCCTGATCTTGAAGATACTAAGAAATATTTAGAAGAAAAGGATATTGAGACAACTGATATCGTTGATGTTCCTAAAATGGTTTCATATTTTCAAATGAAAGATTCTGAAGGAAATTCATTACAGATTATTGGTGAACCAAGAATAAAATAATAATTCGTATTGGTTACTCAATCTAGATTAAGATAAAAACCTCTAGATAACTAGTCATTTTTTTATAATTCTAGTTCTTAAGCTGTAAGAACGCCTTAAAATAAAGAATTCTTCCGACAAAATGCGAATTACTTGCGTATTATTCCCGTAAAATTTTCTCATCTTGAAATATAACTTGCGATAAAACTTATTATTGATGATTGGAATTTTACATTGATAAGCATGACATTTTCAATCGTAGCTTATGATCCAAAAAACAAAGAGTGGGGAGTAGCAGTACAATCAAAATTCATTGCAGTTGGAAGTATAGTTCCATTTGCAAAAGCAAATGTTGGAGCAATCGCAACACAAGCTTGGTGTAACACAACTTATGGTCCAACTGGACTAGCTCTTCTTGAACAAGGACTAACGGCTGAAGAAACTATTTCATTATTAACCAAACATGATGCTAAGCGAGAACATAGACAAGTAGGTATAGTTGATTCTTATGGAAACGTTGCATCTTTCACTGGAAAGAAATGCTTCGAATGGGCAGGACACGTTATAGGAGAATACTATAGTTGTCAAGGGAACATTCTTGTTTCTGAAGATACAGTTTTTGCCATGTCTCAAGGTTTTAGAGAAGCAAAGGGAGATTTAGTAGATAAACTTCTAGTTGCTTTAGAAGAAGGTCAAGCTGCTGGTGGAGACAGTAGAGGAAAACAATCTTCTGCAATCTTAATAGTAAAAGAACACGGTGCGTATGATGGGGGAACTGATAGGTACGTTGATGTTAGAGTAGATGAGCATGAATATCCAATAAAAGAACTCAGAAGAGTGTTTGAGCTCTATGACCTTTCTTTGCTTAATAGAGATGATCCAGATGATAAGGTTAAGCTCGAAAAAGATGTAATGAAAACAATCAAAGAAGTTCTAAAACTCGATGGATTCTATGATGGAGAGATTGATGATAAATATGATGAACAAACCAAAATATCACTTACAAAATGGATGCATACAAATAATTTCGAAGTGAAAGAGCGAGAAGATAATTTCATGTGGGGTTCGGTGTATCGTTATATAGAGAAGAGGAAAGAAGAAAAAAAATAAAACACTCTGGCTGAACTCAAAAAATATCTGAATCTTCCATGAAGTAACCTAACTTACAAAGAAAGTTATTTTAACACATACTTCTCTCACTGCATTAATGAGAATTCCACATATCGCACTAGTATATCCTGTTCGTCAAGTTGAAAATGATTGGGAGTTTCTACTTTTAAAACGAACTGAAGAAACTGGAGGGTTTTGGCAAGGAGTAACAGGAAATGTAGATGAGGGAGAGCCACTAATCAATTGCGCTAAACGAGAACTCCTAGAAGAAACTAGCTATATTCCTCAGTTTATCTTTCAGATGGAAGATTCTTATAAACTACCTATTAAGGAAAAAAGTTTGCATCTATTTCCTGAAGGTACAACAGAATGGACTGAATTTCTTTTCATAGCTCGTATTGAGCAACAAGAAGACCCAACAATTAGATTAGATGAACATGTAGCTTGGAAATGGTGCAGCTTTGAAGAAGCTTATGAATTACTTCATTGGCCAAATAACAAAGATGCATTGAAAAAGGTATATGAGTTTCTGATTGAAGAATGAAATAATCCTTAGTCTTATTCTGATTTACTTGCTTTGATTCGTTTTATTGCTCTTACTACAATCAGTCCTGAAAGAATCATTATCAAGCTTATTACTGGAAAAGATGTTGTTTCAGTATCGTTTGGAGTTGTTGGAGTAGTAGGCGTTGTAGGGGTTGCAGGAGTGTAATCATCATTAGCTTCCAAATCTATATCTAGCAAATATTCTATTACGTTCCAAGTGAAATAGGTATTATCTCTATTACTTAAGGCAAAATCGTAATCTGACCAAATTGTTGCAGCAAAAACTGCTATAGCTGAGGTACTTGTAGTTTCAATTCCAACTAAGGGAATAGAAGTTCCCCCTTGATTGTTGTTCGAGTCATCATGAATTACTACAGGTGCTGGTGGATTTCTATCAGCTTGATAGAACATTTCTTCTCCATACAATAACCAATGAACATCTGCAGAACTTGTTGTACTATAAAGAGAACATGGGGAGTAAAATTGAATCTTTCTCGTGAGTATCTCTGTAATTTCTGTTGCTACTGTATCTGTTCCATACTCATCTGTGTTACAATACCAATCCTGGTAATATTCTGGATCATTTTGATTAGTATAAACACTATCATCGTTTATTCTGATTTTGGTTCCTAATCCCTCTAAGATTTCTTCAATAGCATAATAAGATGTATCATAGAAATCTGTTTTCCCAGTCAACATAATCTTCCCCCCTGCTTGAAACCAGTTATTTACTGCATTTACTTCTTCAAGTGTTAGATTTGTGCCCTCCATAGGTTGAGTAATAACTAGTAAATCCACTCCAAGTAGAGACAAAGCTGTAATTTCAGCATCATTGTAGTTAACTTCCAAAACATCTCTATCCAAAGCACTAACAAAGCCTGATATTGTACCTTCTCTTACATAATCATTATTGTGATAACGATCGACAAGTACTTTGGCTACATCTTCTAGAATTTGTATTTCGGGTGGAGTGATACCTTCTAGTGTGAATTCCCAAACAGAATTAGTTGCTCCTATTGCTCTGCCTAATTGATCTTCAGTTAATGCCCTTACGGTTGAATTTGTGATAACAACGTCATATTCATCACCAGTTGGATAAGCATTATAGACATCCCAATAGTATCCATAAGCATAGATTGCACAATCAATTATGAATTGAACTGGATCTACTATAGTACTGTAATTTTCTGGTGAGATAACAAAATCATTCAGATGATTATTAATATCATGTTCATATGCTGGATGACCTGCCCAATAGTCATATGTATGAACTGGGATGTTTATATCTGATGTATAATGTGCGAGAATCCCTAAGTAGAAGAAAACAGTTCCCCAATCCTCATCTGCTGCTAAGACTCTGATATCATTGATGGTGTCATTAATCTTCCATGGTGCGTTATGCTCTCCTCCTACTGGATAATAAAGATGATTCTCCCAATCTTGCAAAACTTGATCTGGGTAAGTGCTTCCTGCAAGAAGTTCAGGTAAATAATAATCAAAAACTTCCAACCATTCACTAGCAACTAAATCATCAGCTGATTCTACAAGAAATTGATGAGTGAGCATTCCCCAAGCATGGGTATTTTTTAGGTTTGCTTGAAAGCCTACTTGGCTTAATGTTATCAAAATAGCTATGACAATCGGGAGAGTTTTTTTCCAGTTCATGGTTTGCACTTCAAACTTCATTTAAAAAAGATTGTGAGCTATGCAAAAAAAAATATTGAGGAAATTATTCCTCTTCTTGTTTAAATGATTGTACTATTTGATATGCTCTCCATCCTGAATAAAGCGCTGCTAGACTGAAGACAATAACTCCAAATACTAAAGCTGCTAAAGGATTAATAAGAGTATAAAAAACCGCTAATATGACTGTACTCATTCCTAGAAATCCTGCAAAGATTCCTAGAGAAGGAATCAACCATCCTCTAAAGACATAAATTTCTGTCAAAATACCTACTTTCAAACTTCGAAGATTCTCATATTTTTCTTCTAAGAAGTATTTGTTGTTCTTTGTTCTTCCAATTAATTTGAGTTGTTCAAGGCGCTGAAGGTGGTATTGTGAATGACTAGCTGTCTTTAATCCCAAATCTCTTTGCGTTTCCCTAATACCTATGTTTTTACCTTTCTTAACAGTATAAACAAAGACTCGCAAAGCTGTTCCTGATAGGGAAGAAATAATGTCTTCGTTTGGTTGTTCAGTCATTCTTTATTTCTCCTAAGTTTCCATATAGGGTGTGAATAAATCCTGAAGAACCTGCACATAGTCATCAAAAGCACTTTCAGGAAGAAGCACATCAGCTCCAATTAGATTTTGCATTGCATCGAAATCTCCAGTCCACTCTGTTGATTTATATAATATCAAACTATCTTGGTTGATATAAAGAAAGATTGCAGTATGATTTGCTAGGTAGATTTCGGTGACCCATTTAATGCTTGCAAGGTCTCCTGTGCCTGGATAAGGATCTTCACCATATGTCCCCACTCTTTCAGTATTATTTATCGAATCAAATAATCCTTGTGCAATCTGATTTACTTCACTTTGCGAGAATTCGAAACTGACAAAATCTAGTAAAGCAATTGAGAATGCGCTAACACTCCAAGAATATGTTATATTATCTCCCAATCTATTTATTTCAGCTGAAATAAGATTAGGATGGATGGAAGCTGTACCATTACCTAAAATTTCTACATGAACTACGTCAGGAATGACGCTTTGGATTTCTTGAGCTAAGTTCGTTGAAAAAGGAATTTCAGATCCATTTCCATTGGGTTCAGAAACTTGGAGTGTACCGAAGTAGATACTAACTCCTACAACTGTACCAATGACAATAGCACTACTGATACCAATAGCTAAACCTTTCACAAAATTGTTTCTCATATATCGTGCTATTGTTTTACTAAATATATTCTCTTTACTCATTTTTTTCACCGAAGTGTTATATCACTTCAGTCAATTTAAGATAATGAACTCTTATAATAAAAGGCTTTGTACATTACTGACTTAGGAATGTACAAGGTTTTGTACAATCTTCAGATACAAAAGTATATTTAATCCTCTTTTTACCTGAATTTAGTGATTGAAATGAAGATTGACGTAAAAGTAACATCTCTTCAGCAATTTGATGTTCCTCTTGTGGTTATAGGATTGTTTGAGGATGCAAAAGAAGATTCTTACATCCAAGAAATTAAAGAATATGTAAATGAGCAATTAGAACTTGGGGATTTTAAAGGAAAAAAGAATGATATCTCGGTTACATATACTAAGGGATCAATTTCTCCAAAAAGAATAATGCTAGTAGGTTTAGGTAAAGAAGAGAAACTGACAGTTGAAGCTGTCAGAAAGATACTTGGGAATACTTCTCGAAAGATAAGAGATCTAGGTGTGAAAGCTGTTGGCATAAGTCTTGATCACTTCTCTAGGGAAAAACTCGATGTAGCTGAAACTGTTGAAGCAATCATACAAGGAATAATACTAGGAAGTTTTCAGAACGTAGATTATAGGACAAAAGATTTAGAGAAGTATAAATTCATTGAAGAAACTATTATCTTTAGTCAAAAAGCTAACAAAGAAGAAATGCAAAAGGGAGTTGAAAGTGGCAAGATTATCGCAGATTCTGTCAACTTCTGTAGAAAACTAGCTTGGGGGCCTGCAAATTATATTACACCAACTAAATTAGCTGAAGAAGCTAAACGATTAGAGAAAGAACACAAAATCAAGACAACAATATTTGATCGTGAAAAAGCTAAAGAGATAGGCTTGACAAGCTTTCTAGCTGTTGCTCAGGGAACCAAAGAACCTCCTAAATTCATAATAATGGAGCACGGTGCAGAAAAAGAAAATGTTGATACAGTTGCACTAATTGGTAAAGCAATAACATTCGATTCTGGTGGAATTTCTCTTAAACCAGGTCAAGGCATGGAACTAATGAAAGCAGATATGACAGGAGGTGCGGTTGTTATTGCTGCAATGGAAGCTATTGCCAAACTAGATTTGAATCTTCATGTAGTTGGAATTGTACCTGCAACAGACAATATGCCTTCAGGTACTGCTTACCACCCTGGTGATGTCATCACTAGCTATAGCGGTTTGACTATTGAAGTTATTAGTACTGATGCTGAAGGCCGAATGATTCTGAATGATGCATTAACTTATGCAGCAAAACATTACGAACCAAAAGCTATGTTTGACTTTGCTACATTAACTGGTGCAATGATGATCGCTTTGGGAGAACATGCTATAGGTTATTTTTCTAACCATGATTTTGTTGTTAAAAAATTAGAAGAAGCATCTGAATCCTGTGGTGAAAGAATCTGGAGAATGCCACTATGGAAAGAGTACGATGAACAAATAAAAAGTGATATCGCTGATGTAAAACATTCAGGTGGAAGACTAGGTGGAGCAATTACAGCAGCTCGTTTCCTAAGCAAATTTACACTTGATGTTCCTTGGGCTCATCTAGATATTGCAGGTGCTATGGACCAAAAAGTGGACAAGAATTATAATCCTAAAGGTAGCAAAGGTCCTGCAGTTAGACTAATTATTGAGGTATTACGAAATTGGTCTAGTTAACTTCCCCTTTCTATTTATTATACCAAGTTATTAATTCATCTATTTTGAATCTTGGTTCTCTTTTAGGATCCTCATCAGGATAACCTAAAGCAATTGCAGCTATTAATGGTCCAGAAAAACCAATCTCAATACCTAATTGTTTGCTAGACTCAAGCAGAATTGTTTGAGTTTCGGATTCAAGTTTTTCAGAATTGAGAATTTCCATGATTGCTGGTTCCACAAACAAAACATCGTTTATCCACACTGTTCCCAACCCCAAACTATATGCTTTAAGGAGCATGTTTTGAATAGCAGCAGATACTGATTGAATCTCAGGACTAATTCCTCCCCACTCACAAGTTTGTAGAACTAAAATAACTACAGGTGCTTGCTCCATGATATTATAAGAGTTGTGAGTAGAAGCCATCAAAGGAATCTTTGGCATTTTATCAATTGCTTCTCTACAAACCTTCACTAATCTTTTTTTTGCTTCTCCTTGAAAAATGTGGAACCTCCATTGAACTCTGTTTTTTGCTGAAGGTGCTCTATTCCCTGAATCCAAAATTTCCAAAATTTGAGCTTTTGTTACTTGTTTATCCTTAAATTTCCTTATAGATCTTCTATTTCTAATCGCATCATCTAAATCCATGTTAAGAAATACATAAATTCTCTTTTATAAAAAATTATTCTCCTTCTTGCTTATCATCTGTTCTTGCGAGTGCTTGAATTCTTTCAATCCCTTTATATTTCTTAATTAAGGGTATACTCTCTTCTGGGATATAGGATTCCCATTCCTCCCCCTTAATCATTCTCTCTCGGATTTCTTTACCACTGTATTGTTCTCTTTTAACTAGTGGAATTTCTCTAACTATGATTTTGTTGTGGAAAAATTAGAAGCAGCATCTAATTCCAGAGGTGAAAAAATTTGGTGAATGCCTCTCTGGGAAGTTTATGATGAGCAACTAAAAAGTGATGTTGCTGATGTAAAACATACAGGTGGAAGACCAGGTGTTAGGCTAATTATAGATGTACTTAGAAATAAGTAGCATGCAAAGAATTTATTAATTCATCTTGTATTTTACCCGTATGTACACGAAAGGTAAAATTCAAGAAAATTCATTTTTTATTTCTGGTTTCATAAATCTAGGAATTGTAGTTATAACTGCCTTGATTAGTATGATTTTCTTCTATTTACTAATCTACGGAGGATTAGGATTTGATTCTGCTTTAAAAGAAGTACTTGCACTCTCAGTAATTAGTGCTGTATTGAATATTACATTCTTAGTTTTCTATATACTTGGAATGCAGAATCTGAAATCTCGAAGCGATCTCAATAATACTTCAGCAATCTCCATTATATCTATAATTGCTGGTTTATTGATATTTTTCATTCTATTGATAACTATAGCAACTATCTTAGTACTTCGTTTTATTGGATTAGAGTGGATAGCTATAGCGATGGGTGTTTTGTCAATTCTGCATGGATTAACATCATTTTCTCTCTATTATCTCTCTTGGAGACTATTCAGAAAAATAGTAAACCATGTTTACATTAAGAAATTTAATCTGAGTTTCTTACTTCTTGGAATATTTGTTCTAATTTCTAATATTTTAATGAGTATAATGTACTTTAATTTACTTGGTTTTGTTTGGATTTCTCCATTATATGCATTCTTAACAAGTATCGCAGGTTTGTTCAATTTGATTGCTTCTGTTGTTTTAATTCTGAATAATGGTGAGTTAAAACAAGGAATAAATAGAATCAAAGCAGTTTAAAAAATAGATGATTTTGAAGAATCTTAGTTTCTTTTTCTTTTTTCTTCTTTTTGTTCAAATTTTATTGTGTTCTATTTCCTCTACTTCATCAGTTTTACTAACTGCCTGAATTCTCTCAAGTCCTTTGTATTTCTTAATTAATAGTAAAATTTCTTCAGGAATAGAAGATTCCCAGTCTTTTCCTTTAACCATCTTTTCTCTTATTTCTTTACCACTATACTGCTTTCTATTAACATGTGGAATCTCTCTTACTTCTTTATTTCCTAAATCAATAAACAACTGCTTAACTAGAGGATTATTTGTAAAAACAACCTCAAACGAAGGAACCAGGTCTGCAACATTCGCCGGCCATATGGTGTTTCTGTTTATATCTGATATAGCTGAAATATAGAATTGTACAATCTTAAAATTTTTCCTCACAATGGTAGTCAACATTTCCAACCTTTCTCCTCCAGTAAATGGATTTTTTAGAGAATAAGCCTTTTCTCCACTGCCTATCAAAATAATGATTTCATCTATATCAGGCTGATCTAAAATATATTCGATTGCATGTATATGCCCTTTATGAGGAGGATTAAAACGTCCTAAGTATAAAGCTCTCATTTCATATCACTCTAATTTCTTTTCTAATATATGTTTTTGCTAAAGGAAAGATTTTCCTACTCTACTTTATATCTATCTCTGGATTTAATTATTAATCCCTCCTTAATCATTTTGTCCAAAATTGGTTCTAGCTGCTCTTTTGAGGAATTTAGAAAATTGCTTATCTTATCAATTGTTGCACTTCTATTATCTAGTAGAAACTTGAGAATTTGACCTCTTTTTTCTCTTTCAGATCCTTTGAATTTGCTTTGTTGACTAGTAGGTCTAATACTTGTTTTTCTTGCAGTAAGAACTAAAGAACCATAATCCATTAGTGCGTTATGCCAATCTCGAGACTTTCCTTTAGGTAGAAGTTGTTCTGCTGTTTTTATTAATTTTTTCTCTGGAGTAGTTTTCTTTGCAAATCCCTCTGCGATCAATATTCTTCTAATGTTAGTATCAACAGTTGCTATATCCATATTAAATGCAAAAATGAGTATTGATCTAGCAGAATAGGGACCGATACCTTTTAGCTTCTGTAATTCTTCTGGTACTTGAGGAAATGAACCACGATTTAGAATCTCTCTTGCTGCTTCTTGTAACCATAGTGCTCTTCTGTTGTATCCAAGACCTGACCATAGTCTAAGAAGCTCAACTTGGGATGCTTCTGCTAAGTTTTCCATAGTTGGATATTTTGTTATGAAGTCTAGATATTTCTGAACGACTCTAGGTGCTTGAGTTTGTTGTAGCATTATTTCTGAAATCATGATAAAATAAGGGTTAGTAGTTTCTCTCCATGGAAAATCTCGTTTATTATTCTCCCACCATTTGAATATCTTTTCTTGAAAGATTTTTGCTTTGGTATTGTTCATGATTTCAAGAGTAGAGAATTTTCTGGAATTAAAAATTATATGAAATATACAAATCTGTACTAGTTAATGTTGTAGTTTTTATATGAGCAGAAAATTTTTATTATTGATGGAAAAGGAACAAATGCTCATAAATCTACAGAAAATTAGTATAATCTCTGCATTTGCTGCAATTGTAATTTTTGCTGTAGGCACTACTATTGCAATGTTAGTTTATCCAGATTACTCTTTTATGGAACAATTTCTCTCAGAATTAGGAGTAAGGGTAACTGCCTTTTTTAGTAGTGGAGAAACTCTAATTAGAGCACCTCATCCTGAAATATTTAATATTTCATTAATATTTGCAGGAGTATTTCTTTTATTGTTCTTTCCCTCTATTTACTCAATATTGAAACCAAAAGGATACTTCAGAAAATCAATCCAGTTTCTCATTATGTTAAGTGGTCTAACTACAAGTTGTTTTATTATTTGTGTAGGAATTTTCGATGCTGGTATGTTTCTTGAACCTCACGTTATATCAGCATTAGGCTTATACTACTGTATGATAATAACTAGTCTTCTTTGGGGAATAGGAGTAATATCTCTAGAAAAAGAATCTCCATACAAACAATCAAAAATCTGGTTAATAGATCCCATTGCTAGCGTCCTTGCTATGTTAATAGGCATGATCAATACAGGATTATTTAACTTACATGAATTCTTTGTTCAGAAATTAACCATGGCATTTTACCAAAAGATGTTGGCATACGTTTTCATAATTGTTTTTGGTTATGTAGCTATAAGACTTCTATTTATAATAAAATCAAAAAATGATCAATCCTTAGAAATTCACAGTAAAACTTGAAACCATGCTAGATTTATATGCATAGAATACTAACTAGTACTAGTATGAAAATTAGAAGTAATATATTAGTTTTAGTAATGACACTAATGCTCTTACTTTCTACTACGTACGCAGTTGGTAAATCAAATACCAAACACAATTACCTACTTTCGAATTATAGCAGTTTTACTGATATAGGATGGCATCTAAATCAGATTAATATTACAGGAGCTTGGGATATTACAGTTGGTTCAGAAGATATTGTGATAGCTGTTATAGATTCAGGTATTGATTGGTCTCATACTCAGATAAATAATTCATGGAAAAATGTGGATGAACTTCCTGGTGATGGTATCGATGATGATGCAAATGGATATATTGATGATACACACGGTTGGGATTTCACAGCAAATGATAGTGAACCTGGACCTGAAGCAACTGATCCTATCCATTGGCATGCAACTTTTATAACTGGGATAATATGCGCAGCGCTTGATAATATTGGTGTTGCAGGTACAGCGCCTAATGTAACAGTTATGGATATACGTGTATTAGATGCATCCAATTATCAGGATACCTCCCTTGAAGGTTTGGGGGAAGCAATAAAATATGCAGTCGATAATGGAGCGGATGTAATAAATCTTAGTCTTCAATATTATGCTCCAAGCAATCTATATCTTGATGATATACAATATGCTATTACAAATAACGTGCCTGTTGTATCTGTGACTGGTAACACATGGGCTGGAGGAATAGAATATGCTTCATATCCTGGTGCTTATGATGAAGTAATCTCTGTAGGTGCTACTAATTATTTCTACCAAAAAGCTGATTATAGTAATTTTGGTCTTCCATGGACAGAAATCATGGCTCCCGTTGGAGATGTAGAACCTTGGATTCCCAGCCAAATAATAAATAGCACTTATCCACCACCTTATAGTCCATATGGTAATGCAGTTGGAACATCTTTTGCAGCTCCTCAAGTCGCTGCAGTAATTGCTTTAATGAGAACTATCAATTCTACTATGTCTGTTAATGATTTCAGAACTATTCTTCAAACAACAGCTTTTGATTTAGATGCTCCAGGAGTCGATCCATTAACTGGATACGGTTTATTGAATGCTACAGCAGCTGTATTAGAGGTATATAATAGAACTTACCCACTAATAATAGAATATAGCAGACTCAGAATGACATTATTCTTAGGTTTAGTAATAATCACAATGGTTATTTTGCCTATCATAACTAAAAGAAAAAAAGATAGAAGATTTTAATTCCTTCTTTTTCTCTTTATTTTAAGATGTGTCATTACTAGCACAAGAAACAATATTTGTGCATATATACTAGTCTAGTCAGGTTAGATTAATATGAGTTTCATTAAATCAAAATTAAGTATGGGAATAATTACGTTCCTAATAGTGAGTAGCCTTGCTATCTCAATACCTTTACTAACAAGGAAAGCTCCTCATCATGAAATTCCTGATGGGTTGATAATCCCTGGAACTGCTGCTGCTTTCCAGATAGATGGTGCTGTGAATACTGCTTTTGGTTCTTATACACCTTCACAGCTTGACTATACTCCATCAATAAAAGTTACAGAAATAAAGAGTAATTTAGCTAATGTTGATTTACAGGGGATGGATATTCCACAAGATGTAAGGGGGATGCTAGAACAATATGGTTTTGCTCTAGTTGATGAAGGGTATGATGACATATATCAATTGTATGAAGATCCACAAGAAGGCACACCAAAGTTTGTCACTGCAGATCTTTGTTTACATGCTTATCATGTTCTTTATGATATTACACTTAGAATTCTTGAAGGAGAAAGTTTCTTTTATGATTTCGAGCAAATGCTCATTGCTTTACGAAATGCACAAATCTCTCTCAATGCTACTATTTCTGAATCAATTGTTCATGATGCAATTAACAAAAATGTAGCTTATCTTTCAGTTATGCTCTACTTGTTAAATGATACAAATGTGATTCCTTCAGAAGTGGAATCACTCACAAATGCTGAATTAGCTAAAATAGATGCAGGCGAAAGAGATGATTCTGCTATATTTGGATATGAAGAGGATTATACTCAATATACAATAAGAGGCCATTATACAAGAAATGATCTTTTAGGAAATTACTTCAAGGCTATGATGTATGCAGGAAGAATCAGTTATCTTCTTCAAAGCCCTACTGATGATCCAGCCATGGGAATTGAGCACACAAGAATGGCATTGCTTCTAATCTCTAGTTTTGACACAAGTATTGGTCCTAATACTGTATGGGATTATTGGGATAAAGTCTATGAACCTACAGTCTTCTACGTTGGAGCAAGTGATGATTTAACAGCTGCAGAATATTATGAAATATGGCAGAACCAAGGGAGTCCTGAAGGTGATAATCTTGCAGAAGAAAGTGTCATTACTTCCTTTATTGATGAAGCTAAAACTTATAGAAAACCCCAGATTAATTCAATGTTCATTTATGATGCTTATGAACATGAAAATGTCACACAAGGTTTTAGATTAATGGGTCAAAGATTCATACCAGATTCTTACATATTTCAACAGCTAGTACATAATAAAGTAGGAGGAAGGTTTTTCCCAAATGGTCTAGATATCTTCTCTGTTTTTGGAAGTTCAAGAGCTGCATACTATATGCAATCTGAAAACGATTCCTATCCTGATTACAATGACCAGATTCATAAACTACGAGATGAGTTTGGAGATTTAACTGAATATGATTGGACCCAGAATCTCTACTGGTTGTGGTTATACTCCTTCTTCCCGCTTCTTAGACCTGCAACAGAAGGTTATCCTGGATTCATGAAGAATGATGCTTGGACAGATAAAGCTCTGATGACATCACTTGCATCTTGGGCAGAATTACGACATGACACTATCCTATATGCTAAGCAATCATATACATATGAGACAAGTGCACCACCATTGATGAATGGATATGTAGAACCCTATCCTGAAGTATATTCAAGACTATCAAGCTTGGTTAGGTTAATGAGCGAAGGTCTTAATTCAAGAGGACTTCTTTTAGATAGATTTGAATCTAAATTGCTAGGATTAGGTGATATATTCGATAACCTTACAGTTATCAGCATCAAAGAATTAGAAAACGAACCACTTACTGATGATGATATTAATTTCATTAATTGGGCTGGTTTTCGTATTGCTGGCTTTGCTACATTTAATGATCCAGAAGCTGATCCTTGGGTAAGTGAAACTGATGAAAGAATGGCTGTTATAGCTGATGTTCATACAGATCCCAACTCAGGTCGAGTGTTGGAAGTTGGGTCAGGAGATCCTTACACAATATACGTTATCGTTCAAGATCATAAAGGAAAACTGAGATTAACAAAAGGAGGAACTTTCTCCTATTTTGAATTCAAACATCCAATGAATGATCGACTAACAGATGAACAATGGCAAGATATGATTGATAACAATCCACCTGACATACCTGAATGGATGAATAATATTCTTCCCATTACTGAAAATATTATTGTAACCCCTATGTTTTTACGAAAGAAGGATGAGTAGTCTTTTTTTCTTTTTTCTAACTTTTTTTTACAGGATTATCTATTTGTGTGGATAATGTGTAAGAAATACATCAATACAAATATTAGAATTATAGTAAGAGTAAATAGTAAAGAAGGAAACAGCTATTTAGAGGAACTTCTCATGGATTGTGATTTACTATTGGAGAAGATAAGAGCTAAAGTGCATAATTTTAGAGATTTAGCTGAATTTAATCAAACTTACATTAAACCAGATTTGATCTATCGTTCTTCCTCTCCTATTGAAGCTCAATCTCCTGAACTTCTTCAAGATTTGAAAGAACTTGGAATTGGTAGTTTAGTTGATCTTCGATCTGCTGTAGAAATTGGTCACTCTTCATATAACGATGATTTCATTAATGTTTTCAATTATTTCTGGGTACATATAGATATTTCAATGCCCCATGAAGTATTGATAAGGGAAATGCAAAGCGAATTATCCTTCTATCAACAGTTTTGCTGGTATACACTTTTCTATAACAAACCACAGATAAGAAGAATATTTGACATTCTTTCAAGACCTGAGAACTATTCCATTGTTATACACTGTCACGCTGGAAGAGATAGGACTGGAGTAATATCTAGTTTAATTCTTCTGCTACTAAATGCACCTGAACCAAACATCATACAAGATTATCTTGCTACAGATGAGTATACTCAAAGCGAAGATATAGAATATATCGTTCAACAAGTCGAGGAGCAAGGGGGAATTATGGAATACTTAAAGAGTTGTGAACTTGAACAAGAAACTCTTGAAAGATTAGTGGAAAGACTAAAACCTTAACATAATTTCTTTCTAGTAAGGTATATCAGTATGCAAAAAGTTATTTTGAAGTTATTAACATCCTAATTGTATTCTTAAATTTGAGTGTGATAATTCTTGAGTAGATTAGGTAAAATCGTTCAATCCTTAAAAGATTCCAATGGAATTTCACATCCACATTTAACACCAAGATTAAGATTTCTAATTTATGCAATATCTGCTTTTGGAACCGCAGCTAGATTTGTTTCTCGGATGTTTATAGAACTCTATGCTGTAATTATTGACTCCTCCTCAACTGCTCTTGCTTTAATCACCTCAATGCGAAATCTAATCCAGCTAGCTTTACAATCCTCTTTTGGGAGAATATCAGATTTTGTAGGTAGAAAAGCTTTGATTCTTTTTGGCTTGTTTGGGGGTGGGATATCACTTTCTCTGTTTCCATTAATTCATAATCAATGGATTTTAGTGGGTGGAGTGATTATTTTCTCAATCTGCTTTGCATGCTATAGCCCAGCTTTCACAGCTCTTCTTGGAGATATAACTAATAGAAAGAATAGAGCAGGTTTATTGAGTCTAGTTACGCTTATAGGTGCAATTGCATCTTTTATTGGTTTATTAGTTGTTGGAGCAATGAGTAATATTGGAAAAACAGAGTATATGCAATATACTATTATCCTAGAAATTGCTGCTGGATTATTTATAATCACAGGATTCTTTGCAGTTTTACTTACAAATCCTCAAACAGAGAAACTAGAAGAAAGAAGCGTACTTAGCTTAACTCCTCTACGTAAAAATAAAAATTTCAGAACCTTTGTTATAGTTGGTTCGATAATGGGTTTTTCGATGTCTTTAGGTTGGCCTATTTTCCCTCAAGTAAGAGGAAATTTCGCAACAGCTCAAGAAAATACTTGGATTTGGGCATCTTTCAGCATAGCTATGATCATAACACTAGTTGTTACAAAACCGATAATAGATAAAATAAAAAGGAAATGGGCTCTTTTTGTAGGGAGAGCATTTATGTTCTTCATTCCTTTGAACCTGGCTATTACAGTCCTTTGGGTACCTTATTGGTGGCATATGGCAATAGGTGCAGCCGTGAGTGGTTTTGGAAATTCATTTTACATGGTTGCAGAAAGTGCTTATGCATTAGATAGTGCGTCTGAGAAAGAAAAAGGGACATATACTGGATTATTTTATCTCTTTCTAGGTATAAGTACATTCGCAGGTTCTCTTATTTCTGGCATATTAGCAGACCAAGTTCTTCCTATACTTGGTGAATGGGAGACTATTGCACTTTTTCTTTGGATAATTACAGGAGCAAGATTCATTTCCTCTCTGGGCTTTCTGTTTTTAAGAGAACCAGGTGAATTTTCACAAGAATGGGAAACTGTTAAATTGAATAATGTTGAATAGTATACTATGTCAGGAAAAGTGGATTTTGGACTATTGGTTTCCTTTACCTTTCCATTAACAGAAATTCACTCCTTCAAAGATTATGTGGAAATAGTTACTAATGCTGAAGAACTTGGATTTGATGCGGCCTTTTTCAATGATCATTTTGTTCCTTTCCCCAGTCCTGAACCAACAAAAGTATTTGATTGTTGGACTTTAATGAGTGCTCTAGCACCCTTGACATATAAGATCAGATTAGGAACAATGGTTTCTTCGATAGGTTATAGACATCCAAGTGTTTTAGCGAAAATCGGAACAACAATAGATCATGTAAGTAATGGCAGGCTTATTTTTGGTATTGGTGCAGGATGGTATATTGAAGAGTACTACATGCATGGTATCACTTATCCTAAGGCAGGGGAAAGAATAGAACAGCTCAAAGAGGCAGTGGAATACATCAAGAATTTGTGGACACAAGATAAGGCTCACTATGTTGGGAAACATTTCAAAATTGAGGATGCTATTCATGAACCCAAACCCTTGCAGAAACCTTGGCCTCCTATTTGGATTGGTGGAAAAGGGGAGAAAAAAACTCTACGTGTTGTAGCTCAACATGCTGATGCAAGTAATTTCGGTGGGAGTCCAGAGGATGTAAAACGATTAAATGGTATTTTAGATAACTATTGTATAGAGTATGGAAGAAAACCCCAAGAAATTCAAAGAACTTCTGGTTTGCTAATGCACGTTTCTAAGAATGAAGAAAGAGCTATCAAGAAAGCAAGAGCTTACAAAAATAAGCACCCAAGAAATGAAGTTAAGATGAAATCTTGGGAAGAATATGCTTCAGATAGATTGATTGGCACTCCAGAGCAATGTGTTGAAAAAATCTCAGAGTATCTAGATGCAGGTATGCAATACTGTGTTCTTATTGTTCCGGATATGTATGATTATACAACCCTAAGTTTGATAGGAGATGAAATTTTAAGTCTACTTTAAGTTCTTTATTCTTTTCCTTTTTATTGAAAAACTTGGTGATTGCATATATTTATAATAAGCTCTGTACTAATTCTCCTTCAGAACATTAAAGAATTTGAGGTGAAAAAAATTAGTGAACAATTTTGTACTCAATGTGGATCACAATTATCAGATGCTGCTGTATTCTGTCATATATGTGGTTCGAAAATTGAGCTAGTTAAAGGAGTTCCGACAGCAATTCCAAAAACTGAAGTGGTAACTGCTCCAGCAAAACATCATGTACTTGCACAACCTTATTCCCCTAAACGAAGAAAAGTGATTACTGGTGTTTCAATTGGTATCATTCTTGCAGTTATAGTACCTATAATATTAATTGCTGTTTTTGGATCAATTAACTTTACACATCTTGGTACCATTGAATTAGATGTTGATTCATTTGCAATAACTAATATCGATTTGAGTATTGATAATAATGTTGGAAGTGTAGATATCGAATACGATAGTAGTATGACAAAACTAATAGAAACAACTGTAGAAGTTAGAGGAAGGCCTGGTGGTAATATTGATGAAGCCAAAACTTTCGGAATGAGGATAGATCCTGATACGCTAGTAATAGAATTTAATTCTGGTGAAGAATATAGTTTCTTCTTCTGGAATAAGAAAGCATTCACATATAATATATTTGTTAAACTCCATCCAACAGCTACCGTTAATCATTTTGTAGATGCAGATACAGGTTCTGTTACATTAACAACTGATAAAATAGATAATATTGAATTCAATGATATCCTTCTAACATCTAATACAGGTAGAGTGACTCTAGATCTTAGCGGAAGCGTTAATTCAACAATTCAAGCTTTAGATTTAGGTACAAATACAGGAAGAGTTAATGTAGATTTAGGTGAAAGAACAACTCTAAGCACAACATTAGTTGATATCCATACTAATACAGGTAGTATAACATTTACATATGCTGATCTGATTGTTCTTGATGACATAACCTGGTTAATTGAGACTGATACAGGATCAATAAATATGTTCATAACACAGAATCTGGTTTATCCCTATAGCGTAGAAAGTGTTTTTGATGCTATTACAGATACAGGAAGTATCACTCTTAATTTCAGTTTCAATAATACTATCGGATATATATTTATTGGTTCAACAGACACCGGTTCAGTTGATCTTCTCGGTGAAGATGATCTCTATGAATCTCCAAACTACTTGACAGCTTTGAATACATACTCTTTTACTATGGACACAGATACTGGAAGTGTAACTGCACAAGAGATTTAATTTTCTCTTTTTTTTCCTTTTACTTTTGGTTTAGAATTTTATTTTTATGTTCAATCTTATTAAAGCTGATTATTGAGACTCTACCATCTTTTTGTAATTTTATCTGGGATATGGAACAGGGGTCAACATAAAAATTCCAATAGTGAGATGGATGCGTTTCAGTAAGGTATACAAATATCAGATTGATGACAGCACCATGGGTGACTAAAACAACATTTTCTTCTTCTTGAGTTCTTAATCTCAGAAAAAGACGGTGTAATCTGTCCAGGACTTGATAAAAAGTTTCACCATTAGGTATCAAAATATCGTGAGGATTTGAAAACCATTTCTCTTTCACTTCTGGAGAGAACGCTTCATCAGCTGTCTTCCCTTCCCAATCTCCAAAAGAAATATCTAGTAAAAACGGTTCTTCTATCAATTCAGCAGAAGGTTGATGCTCTTTTATTTTTTCTGCAGTGTCTTTTGCTCTAGAGAGTTTACTATAGTATATCTTTTCAATGGGTATTGTAGAGAGATTAATTCCAGTTTTTGCTGCATTCTCTATCCCAAGCTCAGATAAGGGGACATCCCTTCTCCCTCTAACTCTCGGTTCTCCGACGTTGAAAGCTGTTTCTCCATGTCTCACAATGTAAATGTTCATGATTAATCATCTGAATTAGTAGATATCCAATAAAAATTTATTTGTGTATAGAATTCAATTATCAGAGATGTTCAATGAGATAAACAAAGATTGGATGGACGATTACGAAATAACCTATCTGAAATACAAACCACAGTGGGATTTTCACTACCAAAGCGTTAGACGATTCCTAAAATCTTGCATATCTGATCAGATAAAGACACTTGGATTCATAGGCGTTACAAGTAAAATACCAGAAATGGATTTAGACATATTAAATAAGATTGATGAAATTACTTTATTGGATATTTATGAGGAAGGTATGCTTAAAGCCAAAGAACATCTAAAATCAACGTTTGGTTATGAAATTGTTCATTTGAAAACTCTTGATGTAACTCTAGGTTTTGTTGATTCAATTGTAACATGTTTTCAAAAATATGATGATAAAAGACTTAACGAAGAGGAAATATTTCAAAAGCTTGAATATCCTGATTATGCTTACAAAGAATATAATGATCAAAGATATGATTTTGTTCTACATATGGGTTTAATGGATTATTATTTTATGCCTCTTTTTACTCAATATTGTCAGAAATTTATGCATAAAAATATTGAATTTTTCAAATTGATGAAAAAACTGAACGATCAAGCAGTTAAGATTTCTCTCCAAACTATTAGTTCTATGCTATCTGAAGATGGACATCTAGTTCTTTCCTCTCCTGTTACAAGAATCCCTGAAGGTGAAAAATGCTCACGTTCCTTATTCTGGCTTCAAAACCTTGAAATACATATAAGGGACACTGGATTTATTATTGAAAAAGAATCGAGACACATTTGGGATGAATTTCCTGAAAAAAATGGGCACTCACATGGGATTCTGAATGTTTACTGTAAAAAAAGAAAAGTTGAGGTAGGATAAGGCAATTAGATTTCAGAAGCTTGAGAACACTTGAATTGTATTATCTATTTCTGCTGCAATCTCATATTTCCGACTAGCCTTATTCTCAATTGTAATCAGTTTTTGATCTTCACTATAGAAGTGTAGATTTCCTCTTTTATCAACTTCCATTTTTACATTTCCATTGATAAAATCCCATTGAAGGAATTGGATTGTCCTTTCTAATCTTTCCTTATCATACCTGACAATCATTTTTATCGCCTACGTTTTCTTCTGAAGACCATAACTAGACCAGTAATTGTCAGAAGTGCTGCTGCAGATACAATCAAGAGTTCGTTTCTAGACAGATCAGGAAGCTCGATCCTGGACCTTATGCCTAAGAACCCTGTTGGACTAGTTATCTGTAGAACACCTGCAATACCTATCTTTGGATCATGAATAATTTCATTACCTCTGGGATAGTTCAGATATAGTTTATTTTCTTCTGCGCCTACATCAATAGGAGTAGCTTTAACTTCTTGTTCGACGCCATCAATAGTTGCTGTTTCAATCCATGAGAAGAATCCACTATAATCACCAAGTGTAACTTCTACTTCATGCTCATTTGTTGCATTTTCATATTCTTCATCTTCAGTTTCTTCATCGTCTTCATAATCTACTTCTTCTTCAGAATCTAGCTTAACCTTTAAAGCAAGAACTGAATCTGGTTCAGTATAATTGAAATTATGAATACCTACATCAATTTTTAATTGAGTTGGAGCAACTAAAACCTCATTCACAACAGTAAACTCACCTGTTATGTAAATTGTTGCTGAAAAAACACTATCGTCTGTTTCAATTGAGAAAACATGTACAGTATCATTTCCTATGGTTTCTATTGTATACACTATTGGGTTCCAATCATTAAGTTCTACAACTTGTACAACCTCATCAATCGATTCATTATAGTAACCATCCATTGGATCATCAATATATTCTATGATCTCTGAAAGTACTACTTGAAACTCAAGCTCGGTTTCAACTGTATCATTGTCTCTTTCGAATTCAAATTGAAATTTTAAGCCTTCATCTTCAGCATGCATTTCAACACCAAATTCGTTATGAACATCACCAGTTTGTAAACTAGATTCAATGTGCGCTTCGTAGTCAGAAACTTCTATCTGTAGCTTTCGTTTATTATCCTCTTCGTCGTGGTCATGAACCCCGTCGTCATCTTCATCTTCTTCATCATCAGGAATGCCGTCATCGTCCTCGTCATCAGTGGGTACTCCATTTTCATCGTCGTCATCACTAGCAACTACTGGTATATACATTAAACTAGAAAAAACTAGTATAAACAGTAGGCCGCCCAAAAGCAATGTTTGTTTGTTTATCATTTTTGACTTCATTGTGTTAACCCCAAATTAATGGTTACTTTACCGTTCGTTTTTTCTAATTAAATAGTTTCACTTATGTTCAATTATAGTTTCACTTACACAATTAAGTAGTTTTTGTTACAATTTGATGTAAGTTTTACTACACGTTTCTGTAAGTTCGTTGTTTTACACTTTCTGATTGTTTTCTGTAAATATTTTAAGTAAGCATGATGAATATTACGCTGAAAATTTGAATATAATTTCCAATTAGAGCAATGATTGCTGATTTTTCGAGAGATAAATCCTTGAGTACTCCTAAAGCAGTAGCAATTACTAAGAAGCTCCATATTTGGAAGATACCATGAAGAATCAGTAGTGCAATTGTAGGTACTACAATTGTTGTTCCCATTATTAATCCTGTTAGCCATACAACTAAAATGAATATGAATGAAGGGAGAAAGATTAAACTAGTTACCCCAAATATGGCAATAGTATTTTCCTTCTTCTTATAGAATACTCTACTCAACACTTCAGAAACAATCGCAAGGAAGATCCAGCTAGCAAACATGCTGACATAAGCTAAAACTAAGCTTATTTCGAAATTCAATACGAAATTCCCTACAATTATGATCTTGTTTGTTACTCCAAGATATCCACTAATTACTGCAAGAATGATGAATTCAATATAAACATGATATGGATTGTTTGAGAAGAATCTAATGAAAGGTGCTAAAGATACTTTGCCTATTTGAATAATCTTAGGTTTCAATAGTGTATCAAGTTCCTCAAAAGATGGTGCATCTACACCTTGAAGAATAGCTATCGCTTTCAAACCTTCTTCTGTTAAACAGTATTTCTTATCCTCTCTCTGATATACAAATTGACTTACTTTTCGTAGATGATGGTAAAGAGGTCCTGATTTAAGCTCAAAAGTGTCGGTTAACTGAGTATATGATACTTCTTTCTCTTTCGCTATAAATTCCAACATTTGACGTCTTATTGGGTGAGAAAGAGCTGAAAATAATTCCATTTTGAGCTGAGTATCATCTGACATATTTCACGAACTATTTCTAATTTTATGGTATTTAGATGTTCACTATTACCAAAAATAATTACAGAGATCTATATTGTATCCAATCCTACTCTTTGCAGTTCTTCTTGATCTGGTTCACCTGTTTGAAGATCATAATTTCTATATTCATAATATTCTGCTAATTGTGTTTTATAATCAGGAACATTTCCTTCCGTAGGTCCTTCTAATCTTTGCATCATAACATTTGGTAATTTTTGTAAATCAGGTGTCCAACCAAGTTTTAAATTTATCATTCGTTTCAGTGCAAATATTCTATCTCCAAAAAGGATTAAATCATCAGTTTTCAAAGATTCTCCCATTGAAAAACCAAGAAGTTCAGCTATCAGTGGTGCTGGTGGATTGTAGAAAATGCAAATAGTCATTGAGTTGTAGAGTTGTCTATAACTCTGTAATTTTACCATTTGTTTTGCTATTCCTTTACTTTCAAATCTATCCTCAGGTAGATTATCTATGCCTATCTCTGGATATTCAATACCTTGCTGTATCAGGTATGCATCACCGTTATTATGACAAGCTCCTCGGGGACTGGTTAGATACTGAATAGCCATTCCACTGAATGCTCTAGGGTCATGATAAGGCGTTTCTAATCCTGCAACTTGAGGAGCTAATGCTAAGTAATGGTATCTTTCTGCAAGAAGCTTACTTCCTTCTGCAAGGAAATTTCCTATCCCTTTCCTAAATGCTATCATCTCTAGTAGTTTTAACAAAGTTTTAGGTTTACCAAACTCATATTCTATGTCCTCATTTAGCTCACCTAGGGGAACAAAGCCTTTAGATACTAAATCAAGGAACACTCCAATCGTAGCTCCTGCAGAAATTGTATCCATACCAAAATCATTAGCTATAAAGTTTGCTTTGGCAAGAGCTTCAAGATTATCAATCAGCAAATTTGTTCCGAAAGCAGCAAGAGTTTCATATTCCGGTCCTTTAGTTTTTTCAAGTTTATATTCACCTTCAGGTATTTCGATAACTCTTCCGCAGCCTATAGGACAACGATAACAGGCTTTTCTGCCTACCAGAATTGTCTCTTTCATAGTTGCCCCAGAGATGTTGAAAGCTCCCTCAAAACTGCTTTCTGACCAATTACGAATTGGCATATCACCATATAGTTCCACTGCAGTATCAACAAATCCTGATGTTCCTAGTTCCTTAGTGAGTTCAACTGAGAAATCTTCTTTGATAAATTCGTAAGCTTCTTGAGATTTCTTCTTGAAAATTTCAGGAAGTCTGAATTTTCGATTTGAACCTTTAATAGCAATAGCTTTCAGATTCTTGGATCCCATTACTGCTCCTAAACCTGTTCTACCTGCTGCTCTGTCACCATCATTCATAATTGCTGCGTATTTTACTAGATTTTCTCCTGCTTGACCAATACATGCAATCTTGTAAGAATCATCATTCAACTCTTCTAACAGCAATTCTTGGGTTTCATAAACACCCTTTCCCCAATAGTTCGAAGCATCTTTAATCTCAATTTTGTCATCTTCAATTAAAAGATAAACAGGATTTTCTGATGCTCCTTCGATGATTAATCCATCATATCCTGCAAATTTCAGTTCTGGACCAAAATGACCTCCTGAATTAGCTTCTCCCCAAAAACCTGTAAGCGGAGAACGAGAACATACAGTAAACCTTCCTGAACATGAAGTTGGTAATCCAGTCATTGGTCCAGTCATGAAAATCAAAACATTATCAGGAGACAATGGTGCTGCTACTTTGTCTTTCATTAATTGATAATAATAATAAGCTCCTAGTCCACTTCCTCCAACGAATTTCAGCGCTGCTTGGGAATCTAACGGATCAACAGAAACTGCTTTAGATGTAAGGTTGACTTTCACTATTTCTCCTCTGTACCCTCCAAACGGTTCTCCAAGCATTTCATAATATAATCCCTTAAGAGCTTCTCCAGAAATATCTCTTGGATTAACAAGAGATCCTGTATCATTCAGAGCAAAATCAGTAAGCATTTCCATATTTTCATCTAGCATTCTTTTTGAGATTCCAAATTCACTTAACTCTGTTCTCAATCCTATATCTTGAATAAGTTCCTCAACTTTGAGAATTAATTCTTCAGCTCCTTCTCTTTCTGTTTCGAAAGAGAGCCCTATTGCATGAGCTATTTCTGAATAGTGTTTTACTGTTTCTTCAACTTCAAGACAGAATCGCATCATATGAGGTAAAACTACTGCTATAATCTCTCCATGAGGAATCTTAAAAACTGCACCAGCAGAATGAGCAAGTGCATGAGCTCCACCTATTTGACTATTGCCAATAGCTATGCCAGCCATAGTTGCTGCATTATGCATCTTTTCACGATTTTCTAAGTTTTCCCCATCTTTGTATGCCTTTGGAAGATATTCAAAAACCATCTTGATTGATTGTAAAGCCATAGCATCAGAAAAATCATTTTTCCATTGAATTGTATAAGCTTCAATTGCATGTGCTAGTACATCCATCCCAGTTGAAGCGGTTAACCTAGGAGGAAGCTTCACAGTAAAAGAAGGGTCAACTATATCAATATCCGGAATTAGATCCCTATGCCCTACACTTAGTTTCTGTTTTGTCTCAGGATCTGTAATGACGATTGCCCAATTAGCGTCGGAACCTGTTCCGCTTGTAGTTGGAATTGTAATCAATCTTGCTTTATTCCTTAAAGGTAAAGGATCCTCAGGAAAAACGCTGTCTATACTCATATCTGGATTTTCGTAAAATACCCAAATTGCCTTAGCACAATCAATCACTGATCCTCCACCAATAGCAACAATCCAGTCTACTTCTTCCTTCTCGGCAATTTCTGCACCAGATTTTGCCATAGGAATAGAAGGTTCATAGTCTACTCGATCAAAGACTGTGATTTTAAAACCATTAGCTTCTAATATACTAGCTACTCTTTGAGGTATTCCAATATCGATGAGTACTTTATCTGTGACTACAAGAGCACTTCTTCCTTTAATTTCATTTAATTCCTCTAGAGAATCTTCTCCAAAAATAATTTTGCGTGGAGCACAATAGAACCACATGATGTTCAAATAAAAAAAATAGTAGAATAAAAAGTTATACAAATTCAGTTGGTATTTTTTGAGCTGAATTAACTAATTCTTTAGCTGCTTTAGTAGCTCTCATTACCTTTCCTTTATCTCCAACTAACTTGAATTTTCTAGTTAGGATTCCTTTAATCGGATCAAGTGCTCCTTCTATGACTTTCAACCAATTGGAGTAAGTTCCTGCATATT
>JABLTJ010000013.1 GCA_013166775.1 Promethearchaeati archaeon | reverse complement strand
TGTCTTCCTTATAAGAAGTTCCACCTTTCTAGCTCTAGCTTGCAGGGAAATGAAAAACAGCCTTTGAAACAATCTTTCAGGCTGAATCAAGAATGTGAACATCCCTCTGATTTCTATTATTTAGATAATTACTTTACTAAACATGAAATTGCTTTTCCATTAGAAATTAAGGATTTAAAAAGCTCTACTGCTGTTATTCACCTGTATTACCACTGGAAACACTACCTTCTAAAAAGGAAGTCTATTCTTATTATTTTGGAAAAAGTCTCCACGTGGAGACAAGAAAATGTCTCAGCAGCCTATATTTTTGAAAAACTGAATCTAAAAATTATCAAACACAATTTAGCCTATTTTTCAATCTCAGGCTTTAGTTTTGAAGAATTTTGCAACTACAAAATTTTTAAAAAAAGTGCGGCATTTTTCCTATCAGTCTGTGTCGCTTGTCGCTCTTCTTTCACCTGCATCAGCAATTTGCTTACTCAGCTTATATTCTGCGTATTCAATTTGTATACTCAGCCATACATCAATTTGATATATCTTCTAGGAGTTGGTTTTATTGACTAAAATTAACTTAACTGGATCTATTATCTCCACTATCCACAAAGCTAAACATAAACTTACTAGTGGTGAAATAGTCAAAGCCATTAAACAGCTTGATCCTGATGCTAATCCCTCAAGTATTAGAAGGATCTTAACAAGATTAACTAGAAACTCCAACTATTCTATAATTCGAACAGTAACTAAACCATATCTATATTACTATTCTAAATCTGAACCAAAAGAACAGATTCCCTATGAGCTGGATTCTTTTTTCAATCCCGTTGAATCCTTATTCATTCATCGCATAATGATAATGATCAGGGATATCTTAATTAAGAAGGATGAAAAAATAGAAGTAACCTTCTTGAATCTTTCAAATCCTATAAGATTCGATTTTTACAAAAATACTCAAAGCATTAGAATAGATCTCAAATGTAGTGGTTGGAAGAAAGCTTTAGACTATTTTCAATTCAATGCTTTGATAGCTGTTATTGATACAGTTTTACAATTGAAAGAAATCAGCTGCAGTCGTGATAAAATGAGGATAATCAATTTAGATTTAAACAACGATATAGATTTCCAGAGAATAGCAGGAGCTAATTGCATTAATGTTCAAGCTTTTCAAAACCTACTATTAACAGCTTATAACAAGAAAGAAGGATTGCGAAAAGAAGCTCAATTAAGCTTTATGGATATCCCTGTAGATAGGATGAGTAAGCAGCTTCAAAGAACATCAAGAGAATTGAAAATAGGTTCAGTTTTTGACAAAACTAATACTGTATTGAATCAATTTATAAGATCTCACAATCAAGGAATTTCAAAACTCAATTCTGTATTAGATTATAATCTAAATGTTGTTCAGCAACTGGATTCTAATTTCTCCAATTATACCAAAGATATTAATCAGATAGCTCAATTTCAATCACAATTAGCTATTAACAATTTAATACTACTTCAAAGAATGGATACTCAAACAGATTTTATTCTGGACCATGATAGTAATATGAAAAAAGAATGTGACTTTCTAGTTGAAGAAATACAGATTCTTAAAGTTGTTAGTGTCAATCAAGCTAGGAGTGAATCCATGCAAACAAGGATTTTACATCTTCTTAAAGAAAAGAATTATACTCTTCAAGATCTTGCAGTAGCTTTAGAGCTAGATTATGATCGGATCTATTATCATATCAGGAAGCTAGTAGATTCAGGTAAAATAACAGCTCTCAAAGAAGAGTGGAAGGGAAGGGGAGCTAGAAAGAGAATCTACAAACTTAAGGATGGTAGTTAAGTGGACCTTATAGTTTTTTTTACTCCACGTGGGATATTTTTTCCAGAATTATCTTAATATGGTGAAATTATGAATACTGCTAATTTAACTTATCAGAATCTACCAACAATTGAAAAAGCTAAAGTCAGGAATTGTTCTAAATGGAATTTTTACTCACAGAAATGTAGAACCTGCAAATATGAAATTATTTGTGCTAAGGACTGGAAAATAGAAGGTTGGTTTTTGGGAAAGAAAAAGAAATTAAAAAAAGAAAAAAATACTATAAATATGGAAATTTTCAGATATAATCGTAGTTTTTTTAAGAAATTCTTGATCTTCTCCTTGAATAAACAGTGCTAGCATATGATAAAATGGAAATGCAAACTAAGGGAAATGCGAGTGAGAAGTTTGTCTCATCAGTACCGTTGTTCTCAGTATTGTTACTCTCAGTGTTAACCTCCTCAGGATAGGTATAGTAAAAACTGTGGTAAATAATAGTCAATATTCCTCCATCTACATTAATTACTGTTGGAAATGCTTCTCCTATAACATTCCCAAGTCGAACATCTGTATTTATAGGTATAGGTCTCCAGAGAGTATAGTTACCATCTGGAAGCTGAGTAAGATCTGTTTGATTAATATGAAACTGAATAAATTCATATTCAACAGTGATACCAGGTGCATAGGAATAATGCATAAACATATCATGGCACCATACTAATGAAATAAGTTTCAAGGATTTATCCACAAATGATACATTAATAAAGATTTTAGGAATAAGTTCTACTGATTCAGTTATTGTTTGATTTTCCTCACCCCTATTTAAAATCTCTACATCGGTTTTGATACCAAATAGAGTAGAACTAGATCGATAATTTTGATCAATTATTGCAATTTCACTGATCTCTGCGATCCTAGAAGCAATAACTGGTTGATCACCAATAGCTACGAACACATTAGGAAGAATAAGCAATTGTATAAGTATTGATGCAATCAAGAGTTTTTCCAATAATTTATCCATAGACTTTTCGCCTCCTTCTTGTATTTCATTTCAATTAAACCTTGTAAATACAACTGCATAAGAACTTATAATTCTTATGAAGCTAATACTCCTTCTGTATAGGCTTTTCCATACGCTATGTAAGCATCTACATAACCATAGCCCGTTAGTTGGAAAAATGTGCTCCTTGAACTAGCATATAGTAAAATCTCTATCACTTTTTGTACTGAAGGATCAGTGGAAGAACCAATACCATTATGATATCCAGTAATTATTAAAGCAATTATCGCTGCTAAATAAGGAGTACTATAACTTGTTCCACAATCATACTTCCAAGTTCCACCCCAACGCCCAGGTAAATATTCATAAGTAGTTGTTAACACTGGTATCCCATTACCTGGTGCAAGCCAATTAACGATGTGATTTCCTAATCAGATAAGCTTTATTAAGGTGATTTGTATCACATTCTTTAGGGATGAAGCTTAGATTATCTAATAAACAAGTGGTCATAATTCTACTGCTTGTATTCTTTACCACTCTTAGCAGTGGAATTCTTACATCAGTTTTTGATAACAAACCTTTCGATTTATATATTAGAATAAAAGAAATCACTTGGCCTCCACCTTCAGAATTTACTCTAATGAGTGATGTAGAAGTGGTTTTCTGGGTTCCTATGGTTTGTGAGATATGGAATCCTTCAGACACCACATATATTCATCATACAGGAAATGCAAATTTGGTTGATCCCCAAATGAAAATAAAGCTCAAAAAGGATTATCCAGCTAGTGCTGGTTATATTTTTTGGATTTACTTAACAAAGCATGAAATCAAACCAGGGCTTACAGAAATACAAGCAGGATTAGATGTTACTATTAACTTCTATAATGCTTCCACTCCCCCTATAGGAACATATACGACTTGGGTAGGTATTGTTGATGAACCTGAACTTTACGGAGAACCTCCTTTTACCTTCAAATCCTACAAAACTGTCCTTAAAAAGAACCGTTTTGGTTACTCAATCAATCCTGAAGCTACTCCTTGGAATTGGGGTAAAATCACCTCTTTTAAGTATAGATTAGTAACTGTTCTTCTCTGGGCTTTCTCAGGAGGAGAATTAATCGCTATTATGTATTTCTATAGAACGAACCGAGAATTATTAGTTAATGTGTATTTCAATCAAACAAACCAGAGGAAAAAGAAGAACAACTAATCTACTTCTACTTTAATCGTTAATCTCTGTCGAAACCTTTCGAAAACAACTTTTCATCATATTTCATTAAGGTTTCACTTCTACTTAGTTAGATTCAATCTAAACAAACATGTAACACTATCCAAAATGGATACCATTTTTCTGACTAAAACATATCAAACTAAAAACCTAAATCTCTTTAGAGTCTGTTACTGAAATGCTCTCATTCTGTAGTTGTAATCTTCTCAATCATCTTTATTTTTGACCTAAAAAATCTAAAATACGATAAGAGAACTTTTTACTCTTGTAATTATTACAAATTACCGTGACTATTCCTCGACATATATGTGATAATTTAGATGTTGATGAAAAAGATCTTCTAACAATTGATATCAAGAAAGTGATTAGAAAGGAAGAAAGCAAAAAAGCTGAAGAATAAAAAACATACAAAATAAAGTGTTTGAGAAAGACGGGATTGAATCCCATCTCTCTGTATTATTTTGTTTCTTATCTATTCTTAAAGCTTAGGGTAAATCCTTCTTCTTTCAAAGTAAAAGGAGATTTATTAATGGAAGTTAAAACAACAAAAAAAGAAGAAAAACTAGAAATTATTCCTGATGATAATCAAAGTTTGAAGGAAGATATTATTTCTTCACGTAAATTAAATTTACGCAAGCTTGTGGAATTGAAAGAAAGCCAGATAGAAGGTTTTAGAATTAGACATGCTTTCTGTGAAGGCAGAATATATTTCGTACTTAAAGATACTTATGTTAAACTTGGTGTTAAGGATCCTGCTGCTAGTGGAAGGATGTTTCAGTATAATCATAAAGATAAATTCCTGCCAGAGTCTTTCAGAAAGTTTGAGTTTAAAACAACACTAGGAAAAAGAACTTATTTAACAGCTACATTTGATGTTATAAGCTTTATTTGCTCTCGAGCCAATAGTGATATTGCTTTTGATTATCTAAAAGCTGTTGGAAAACTCCATCAAAAACTCTTTGAAGGAGAATTATCTATAATGCCTTCTCAAGAAGCTATTAATCTTTTTGTAGAAGAGCAGCAATTTAAGACTCATCTTTTAGAAAAAAGATTAGATCAAGTTACTTCAGTATTAAATCAGCAAAATACGAAATTAGAACAAGTTTATAATACAATTTCAGAATTACATGAGCAACAAAATAAAGAAAAGGAAGAATCAGCAGTTCCAGAAAATGGAACAATAACCTATAGACGGAAAATTATCCGATCTCTTATTAAGGATTCAGCTCAAAGAGAGGGTGTTCATTTTAATAGCCTTGCTAATAAACTCAAAAAAGAGCTCAATCTTTATTCATATAAAATTATACCAAAAGAAGTTTACAAAAAAGCTGTTTCTTGGTTGAATGCTAGGCAGGATAAAGCAGAACAGGAAAAAAAATTAGTTTCTTTGCTTAATTTTATTGAGCAACCAAAAGAAGATATGGAGGGTAATAATTGAGTAATGATTCTCCTCCTTATCCTGATACTAAACCTAAGAGTACAAGACTTACTCCACGTTTAATGAAACTGATAGATGAGTTTGTAGTGGCTGGTCTTTATATTAATCACACTGCTGTTATCAGACAAGCTATTATCGAATTTTATAAGAATAATTCTCATCTTCTTAGAGGAGGTAATTAGAAGGTGAAAAGCTACTCCTGTACTACAGTTGAAAACAAGAGCTTACAAAATCCACTCATATCTAAAAAGGTAGGTTATTGGACTCACTGTATGCAAAATAATGAAATTTCGTAATTCTTGATATGAAAAAGCAAATTAAATCTCCACTATATTTTTAAGAGTCTTTAGTAATGAATAAACGCTTACAGATTTTTATCTGTTAAGGGTGATGTGATGTTAAATCGCTACAAAAGAAAAACTCTGCTAATAACTCTTCTTTTTATTGGCATTTTAGCTTCATCAGGAATACAATCTGCAAGTACTACATGTTTTGATAAGGACTCACAATATTATGTGTCCAGTGGAACAAGTACATTCAACCAACAGATTAGTACTTCTCAATTTGAATTAGAAGATAGTTTTGGTGATCAGCTCACATTCTGGATTTATCCTTGGATATTTAGAGGTGGTGAATTATATCAAATAAATGCTACACTTCTTGCTATTGGCGAATGGTGTTATGTTTATATCGATAATGCAACAATAGACAGATGGGGATATAATGAATCTTTAACTCTCTGTACAGAAGTAAGAGATGATTTTGATACTCTTTCCTATCCAAATACAGTTAATTTTTTTGGTCACCCAGATGGTGTTGTTGGAGATATTGATGGCGATCCGAAAATCACTCTATTAATAGTAGATGATGATCTTTATTGCAATGGTTATTATTATGGAAATGATATTCCTGGTTCGTTTTTCTATGATATCCCTGGTGTAAACCATAGAGAAATTATACATGTTTTTTCTGGTGAGAATCCTGATTCTTCTCTCCTATCAGCTGTTCTCGCTCATGAATTCAGTCATTTAATTTGGGATAACTATGAACTAACATTAGAAATGATATCTATCTACGAAGGTTATGCATGTTATGCTACTTACAATTCAGGTTATTTATCATTAGACAATTCTCTTACATCGGGGAATAGTCTAAATAGAAGCTGGTATACAAATGATTTTTCACTTCATCCGGAAGTATCTTTATTATTTTGGTATGAAGAATTACAAACATTTTATGCTCATTATGGTAAATCAGAGCTGTTTATTTTCTATTTAGTAGAGAAATATGGTGAAGAGCTCCTAGAAGATTTGAAACAGGAGGATATAGATGGACCAGCAGGAATAGAAACAGCTTTATCAAATGCTGGATATGATATTACATTTAATGATTTGTTCTTGGACTGGGTTACAGCATGTACAATTGACGAAGAAGAAATAGAAGATGGATTATATAGTTTCGAAAATACTGATTTTACTATACACAAAAAAGCAATAATAGATACTCTCCCATTTACTACAGACTTTAAAGAGTATTATGCATATGGAATAGATATTAAGAAACTCACTAATCCTCCTGATAAATTTACTATGGAGATTACAAATCCTCACCCATATTCGATAGGTATCTCTGCTATCATTTATGATGAGAATGGCTGGAGTATTACTCAAACTATGAATGCAGATGAAAATGATGAGAAACTTGTTAGTTTCTTCAGTGGAGAAAACATCGAATTTGCTTATATAGTCACAAGTATGATGAATCAAAGCACTCCTACTTATTATTTAGGAAAAACTGATAATCGTGAAGAAGTACCAGTGAAATCTCTTAAGTATTCTTTCATGGAAGGACATGAAAAAGCTTCATCTAATATCCTTGGTTCTTCCATTCTACTAATCTTACTAAGTACGATTATAGTAATGAGAAGAAGAAATGTGAAATATACTTATCCTTCAAAATAGGCGTTAAGATTCTATGTTTGCAGAACAAGGAAGAAAGCTTCTTTATATATTGAATTCTTAGCTCATCCTTATTGCTAAAAGCTTAGTTAAGAAACTAAGTAACATTGGTGAGAAGATTTGAAAGAGGAAATGTTAAGTTTTTACAAAGACCAGAGTAAAATAAGTACTCCTGGCAAATTCAAGGAAATTTTTGATGATTTGCCTGATTCAATTTCTGATCTATGTGAAATAGTGCAGAATACATTTAATCATATTTTTTGGATTCAAAAAGTAGAGAACTACGGTTTCACTCTTAAGGATATAATAGAGAAGGGAAGAAATCATAGTAAAGAATTGAATCTTAGGACATTAGAAGAAAAACTCGAATTGTTATTCTCTCTGAATGATACTCCAATCACTCTACCTAGAGATAAAATCGATAGAGTAGTTGGGAACTGCAGAGATTTCTCTTTAATGTTAGTTTCAATGCTCAGACATAAAGGAATTCCAGCAAGAGTAAGAAGCGGAGCTGGAAGATATTTCTATCCGCTAGATTTGGAACGTTATGAAGATCATTATGTTTGCGAATATTGGAGTGAAGAAAACAACAGGTGGATAATGGTTGATCCACAACTAGATGAATTGCAAAGAAAGGTTCTCAAAATAAATTTCGATACAGCAGATATACCTTATGAATTGTTTCCAGATGCTGGTAGAACATGGAGAGTTTTCAGAAAAGGTAATATAGATCCTCATAACTTTGGAATAGGTGATGATTGGAGAGGAGAAGTCTTCGTACTTAACAAGCTTATTATGGATCTCGCTTGTCTTAACAAGGTAGAAGTTCTTGCTTGGGAAAGCTGGGGTATTTGCCATGATGTGAAGAATCTTGAAAAACTTGGGTATGAGGATTTTGATGAATTAGCTGAGAAAATATCTAAAGTTAATAGTCCAGAAGCTTTCTTCGAATTGAAAAATATGTTTGAAAATGATTCCAGATATAAAGTACCAGAAAATTACAAACCTTGGTTTCTAGAATTTTAACATTAAAACAGAATAGTGAAAAGAGAGTAAAATCTTATCAACTCATTTTTCTTATTTTGATGAGTTTTTTTAGATTACAGAGCGTCAGTATTAAGCAAGATATGATTTCAGAGATTTTTGATGAAAGTAAATGCTTTTCATTAAGGAGGGATTTTTTTGTACTGTTTGAGAAACTACATAAAATGTCCATTCTGTTTAGCATTAGTTGTCTCTTTATTAGTTCTATCAATGAATAATGTTGCATTTCCTAGAGGATTGGATGAACAAGAAACTGAAATTAATTTTAATGATCATATACCTCTGGTTCATAATTTTCATGAAACAAGAATTGACATCAAGAGTATAAATGAAATAGAAGTAACGGAAACAATAATAGCAGAAAATAAAGATAACATGTCTACAACGCATTGTGGTTTCTGGATTAACCAAACAATAAGGAATCTAGTGGTTGAAGATACACAAGATAAAGATATAGATTTCGATTTAGATTCAGCAGATTCTTCTGCTCATTATATAACAATAAATTACCCTAGTAGTATAGGTACAAATGAATCAATGAGCTTCAAAATAGAGTATTTTCTTGATATAGAACTTTCTCAATTTGAAGATAAATCTGCTTATTACAGCTTTCTATTTAGGAAATCAATCACATATCAAACTCTGTTTTTCAGAATGCAAATTGAGATGCCGGAAAATAGTTTTCTGCATGAAGGCGAGGTTCCGTTTTCTTATTATCCTGAAGAAACTACACCTGTTTTATCAGGGAGTAAATTTCATCTAGTATGGGAGTTTGAGAATCTATATGCTTATTCGGATAATCTGTTTGTAGTTTACTTTAATGAACCATTCAGTAAAACACCTCCACTAATCTGGTTAATAATTGTAGGTCCAGTGAGTGGTTTGATAACAGGAGCATTTGCAGTATTATGGTGGATGAAGAGAAGAGAAAGGAAAGCTATGATTAAACTAGGAACAATATTCCTTACTGAAGATCAGAAGATACTATTGAAACACTTATTTGATCATAAAGGTAGAATGTCTCAAAAGGAGATAATAACCGTTACAAACAAAACCAAATCTAAAATATCTAGAGATTTGGTACCTTTAGAAAAGTATGGACTAATTACAAAAGAAAAATGGGGGAGAATATAACAAGCTTTTTCTCAGGAGAAAACATTGATTTCGCATATATCATAACAAGTATGATGAATCAAAACACTCCTACTTATTATCTAGGAAGAACTGATAATCGTGAAGAAGTACCAATAAAATTACTTAGTTATTCTTTCATGGAAGGGCATAAAAGAGTTTCATACAACTTCCTAAGCTTTTCAATTCTGTTAATATTCCTTAGTACAATAATCGCTATAGTACGAAAAAGAAAACAAACTTAATTCTTTTTTTTTCAATGAACCTTAAAAGAGTGATTTGTATTTTCATATAAAATAGAAAAAAAGTAAATAAAAGAGGATAAAATTATTTTAATATCGCTAGAGAATTGCAATTGAAGATAAAATAAAAATACCCAAAGTAACTATTCCGTTTATAGTTATTGAGTACAATGCACTAGTAGTAAAAAATCTTAGTGATTTTTTCTTTGCTAATCTACCAGAGATCTTTCAAAAGTTATGCTCATTGCTTAAATCATAATTTATTATCAATCTCTATTGTGTTTCAAATTCTACAATGACAATTGATAGAAAACGAAAAATATCTAGTCACTTCTTAGACTCTCTTCAATACTCTTTTATATTATTCCAGCTTTGCCTTAATATTACAAGTTTTAATCTAAAGAGGAGATAAAATATTAAACTGTAATAAGAGCAAAGCTCTACTGATTATTCTTCTTTTTTTTAGTGTTTTAATCTCTTCTGGAATACAATCTGAAGCTTCTAGTATTCTTGATGAAAAAATATCAAATAATTTTGAAAATAATAAAAGCATCTTTCACCATAAACCTCAACCTACACAAGTCAAACTAGATGAGAATTTTGGTGATCAGAAAACCTTCTGGGTTTTTCCTAATCCTTGGGCTGTTGATCAAGATGCGTATCAAATTCATGCTACTCTTCTAGCTGAAGGTGAATGGTGCTATGTGTATCTAGATAATGCGACAATTGATAGATGGGGCTATAATGAATCTCTAGCCCTCTGCAGTGAAATTAGAGATAATTTCGATGCTATTACCTATCCTAAAGGAGTAGAACTAGCAGGACATCCTAATGGTACTCTTGGAGATATTGATGGTGACCCAAAAGTTACCTTACTAATTATTGATGATGAAGTTTATGAGGGGGGTTACTATGCATATGATGATTACTCTATTGCAACCTGGAATACCCACCCAAATAATCGAGAAATGATATATATTTACACAGGAGAGAATCCGGATTCAATATGTTATTCATCTATCCTTGCACATGAATTCAACCATCTTATATGGGAGAATACTGATACTAATGGGGATATGACTACGATAAGAGAAGGTTATGCAGATTACGCAATGTACTATTCAGGTTATCTATCATTGGAAAATTCTTGGTCATCAAAAAATAGTCTCAATAGGACTCGGTTTACAGATAACTTTTCAGCACATCCAGAACAATCTTTACTCTCTTTTGATTACGAAACTGACGATATATCTTGTGCTAATTATGGTAAAGCACAGATGTTTATCTTTTATTTAAGTGAAAAATATGGTGAAGAATTAATAAACGATTTAATAAAAATTGCTATAGATGGACCAGTGGGAATTGAAATAGCATTAGCTAATGCAGGATATGATATTAATTTCAACAATCTTTACTTGGATTGGATAACTGCATGTACGATAGATGAGGAAGATATTGAAAACGGAATATATGGTTTTGATAATACTGATTTTACTATAAGCAAAATTACGACAATTGATACTCTTCCATTCACTGAAGAGGATGTAAAACACCTAAAATATGGTTTTGATGTTAAAAAACTCATTAATCCTCCTAACGAATTCACTCTAGAGATTGCTAATCCTTATCCACTTTCAATAGGCATTTCCTCTGCTATTTATGATGATAATGGGTGGAGTATCGCTCAAACTCTAAACTCAGAAGAAAATGGAGAGACAATTATTAGCCATTTCACTGGAGAAAATATTGAATTCGCATATATCATAACAAGTTTGATGAGTCCAGAAACTCCAACTACGTATGCAAGTGGTTATACAGAAAAATCCTCATCAAAGCAACTATCATATTCCTTCATGAAAGGGCATAAAAGAGCTTCATACAACTTTCTAAGCTTTTCAATTCTCTTAATATTCCTTAGTACAATGATAGTAATAGTAAGAAGAAGAAAACGCAATTAATTTCCCTTTTTTCTATTTTTATTTTTATTCATTCTCAAAGATGAATTTGTGTTTAGGAAAAACGATTGATAGTTTCCTTTTCATTTCAATTCTTTCGTTTTTAATCTTGCATTTCCATTCATTATTTTTCCTTCGAGTATCATGTCATTAACTTGTAAACCAGCTAGTAGACTACCGAAAACACCATGGACAAAGCGTGGTTGAAATAATCCCTTAATTGGTGTTCTCATCTTCAATCGAGTTCTACCAAAATTATCTGGATAAGGAGCCATATCATAAATTGACCCTGTAGGAGAACCCGAATATCTTGCATATGTTGCAGGTGTTGAAATATCGATTATCTTGATGTGTTTCCTCAAATTTGATATCAAAAACTTCTCAACTAAATCAATGAAGAAATCAGCAAGTTCTTCTTTCTTTTCTTTATACTTAGTAGGATTATTTTCCCTCAATGTTGTCCAATCAGCTAATGCCATAGGTACAACTCGAATTGTAATGTTCGGTTTTCCACCTGTAGTAAGAGATGGATAAATAACTCCCATGTTAAATCTCTTCTCAGTAAAACCAAATTTCTCATTTTCAAAATCTTCAAACAGCTTTTCAAAAGAATCTCCTCCTGTTGTAACAACATTGTACCCGCAATCCATTCCTAAACTAGCGAGATCAATTTCATCATCCAATCCTAAGGCAATATTCATCGAAGATCTAGAAATTATTTAAGTAATTATCATAAATTGTAAATGCTTTGTGACAATATTTATAAAAGAAACATTTTCTCTTGAACTACATTCCAAGTATTGAATCTATCAGGTGTTTAACATTAGCTATCGTTATGTCGGAGTAAATATTGGTTCTGTTTCAGTAAATCTTGTTAGTGTAGATGATGAAGGAAATTACTTCCAAGTTAAAGAGCAACATCTAGGGAATCCAATGGATGTTCTGGATAAGGTTGTTAAAGAAAAACTAAATTCAGAGACTTTTTACTACAATGTTTCAGGTTCTTTTGGTGAGCTTTCAGAGATTGTTGCTGTTGAAAGAGGTATTCGTTCCTTTGATGAAAAATTTGATGTCATTCTTTCGTTAGGTGGAGAAGCTATTGTTCTCTATGTTTTGGATAAAGATGGATTCATCATGAATGTTTTATCTCATGATAAATGTGCAGCTGGAAGTGGAGAGTTTTTTATTCAGCAAATAGAAAGATTGGGTGTATCCTTACCTGATGCTATTTCTTTAGCACTTAAGGGAAAACCCATCGATTTAGCATATCGTTGTTCAGTACATTGCAAATCTGACATCACTCACAAATTGAATAGAGGAGAATCTTCCGTTGAGGATCTTTTAGCTTCTGTTCTTGCAAGTATGGTGACCAAAGTAAAAGGAATGATGTTTCAATCCCGAGTTGATATCAAACGTCTGCTCGTAATAGGTGGTTTATCACTCAATGATGCTTTTCTTAAGTTGTTAAAAGAAGCTCTTGAAGATGTCGATGTTGCAACAAAAGATGTGAGTCCAGTTTTTGAAGCATATGGCACAGCTCTTCTTGTTAAGGATAATCCCAAGCTTCAAAAATTAGAACTAGTCACCAGAAAAAGTTTCTCAACTCTTCCTTCCTTGAGTCAATTTAGTGACCAAGTAACTATAATCGAACCTGAATTGTATAAGAAAGATTTGGACAGAAACAAGGATTATATCCTAGGAGTTGATGTTGGTTCTACTACAACTAAAGCAATCTTGATGGATCCTTCAGATAAGTCGATTTTAGCATCACATTATGGAAGAACAAGTGGTAATCCAGTAGAAGCAACAAGAGAATGTATCAATGAAATAATCTCTCAAGTAGGAAAATTAAAAGTAAATCTTGTTGGAGTAACAGGTTCTGGAAGAGCAATAGTAGGTGCCTATTTAGGAACTCCAGCAGTTTTTAATGAGATTTCAGCTCACTCTGAAGGTGCAGTTTTTTACGATAAAGATGTAGATACTATCTTCGAAATAGGTGGTCAAGATTCAAAGTATATGTATCTTCAGAATGGAGTACCAGTTGATTATGCAATGAATGCCACATGTTCAGCTGGGACTGGATCCTTCCTTGAAGAAAGCTCAAAAGGAGATCTTGGAGTCAGTGTTTTTGACATCTCTGATACTGCTATGGGTGCAAATGAACCTGTGCTATTCAAAGCTGACTGTGCTGCTTTCATCAATACTGATATACGAACAGCTCTGCAAGAAGGATATGTTCGTGATGACATAATTGGTGGTTTAGTTTATTCCATTGCAGAGAACTATATGAATAAAGTTAAAGGATCAAGACCAGTTGGTGGAAAAGTTTTCTTTCAAGGAGGTGTAGCAAAAAATAATTCTGTTGGATACGCTTTTGCTCATGCAACTGGAAAACAAATTATTATTCCCCCAAATCCTGAGCTAATTGGAGCTTTCGGAATTGCTCTCATAGCTAAAACAAAATACGAACAACATGAAATAGATGCTTTAGACAAAGAAACCACTTTAGATAAATTGGTTGAAGAAGAATTAAAACATCTAGGGAGTTTTACTTGCAAAGCTTGTGCAAATTTCTGTGAAATTGAAAGATATGAGGTAGGCGGTCGCAAATTCCCATTTGGTGGAAGTTGTACAAGATATGAACACCAATGGAAGAGATCTGAAAAAATCGAAGAAAAAGAAAATCTTGTTGATGTTAGAAACGATCTTATATTTGCTAACGAAAAGAAAGAAATCAAGAAATCCGAAGCAAAAGGGAAGATAGGAATTCCAAGAGCTTTGCTTACTCATAGTTTATACCCATTATTCTCCACATTTTTCTACGAGTTGGGATACGAAGTTATTCTTTCAGATATCGATGAAGATAAAGAGTTAATGACAAATGCTCCATTCTGTTATCCGATACAGATTATGCATGGAGCAATTTTAGATTTAATTAAAAAAGATATTGAGTTGGTTTTTCTACCTCATGTTGTTACATTAAAGAAGGGAGAAAAATGGCTTAATTCAACTTTCTGTCCAATCACCCAAGCAAGTCCTTATTTCGCTGCTACTGCATTTAAGGAACCAACATTCTTGAGTCCTGTACTAGCTTATGATAAAGGGTATGCAGCTGATAAAGGATTGGTTGAAATGGCTGTTGTTAACCTTCAACAATCAAGGAAGCTAGCTAAAGCAGCTTATGATAAAGCTGTTGCAGTTCAAAACAAAGTTGAAGCTACATTTCTAAAATTAGGTAAAGAAGCAATTGAGAAATTAAAAGGAACAGACGAAACAGGAATCTTATTAGTTGGAAGAAGCTATAACGCTTTTCCTCCGGAAACATCCCTACTAATTCCAAAGAAATTAGCAAGTATGGGAATCTCTGTGATACCTTTTGATTTCCTAGAAAAAACAGGGGATGCTGATATTCCATGGTATTTTGCAAATTATGTTAAAGCTGCAATAGACCTATCTTTAGAAAATGAAAATTTGTTCTTACTTTATATTAACAGCTTTAGTTGCACAATAGATGCTTTTGTGCAAAATTATGTTCGAACGGAATTAAAAACAAAACCATATTTAATTCTGGAACTAGATGCTCATACAGCTGATGCTGGAGTCCAGACAAGGCTTGAAGCTTATCTCGAGATCATCAATAATTTCAAGAAAAGCGAGAGTAAATCAGAAGACAAACCCTTCCAAATTGCTAAAATAAAGAAACGAGGTGGAAAGGTCGTAGTTTACACTTCAGAAGGTAAGAAACTAGATATAAAAGATCCAAGAATAAAACTAAATTTCTTTAGTTTCTCGAAATATCACTCTGATCTTTCTCTAAGAGGTTTCAAAGCTTTGGGTTTTCATGTTGGAGAATCTTCGGATATTATTCTTGATTATCCTGTTAAAGGTTTGAGATATAGTTCTGGTAAGGAATGTATCCCTCTTCCAATTGTGCTTGGTCATATGATGTCCGTTTATGAGAAAAGAGAACCAGGAGATGTAATTGGATATTTAGCTTTAAGAGGTGGTTCTCCCTGCGCCGTTTATAGTTATTATCATTATGCGGAAAAATTCTTAGAGACAAATGAAATGAAAGATGTTTTTCTCTATAGATTTGATTATCTTACTCAATACTTAGGAATTCCTTTATTTGATATCCTTCGTTTTGGTCCTCCTATTATTCTAATTGCTGATATAATGACAGAGATTGAAAGTGCACTACATGTAGTTGGGGAGGAAGGAAGTCTAGATCTTCTTCAAAAATACTGGGGAGAATTTCTAAAAGGTTTTACTCATACGAAGAATTTACGAAAAGGAGCAAAAAGACTAATAAAACAAATATCTACAATTCCAACAATCGGTTCGCCAAAGGATTATCCCAAGGTTTTAATCAATGGAGATTTCTTTGTTCGTTTTAGTCCGTTTTTCCTGAAAGAATTAAGAGAAATATATAGTAAACACAAAGTACTAGTTAAATCAGCAGATTATTTCGAGCTTGCTCTCTATAGTCTCCATTATCAAAGTCACCTTCTCTCACACCAATGGAAGAAAACTCCTGATCAATTCTCTACCATACTCAGATGCTTAGCTACTCCTTGGAATAGATACTCAAGAGTAATTCTATTCAGCAAAATTGGATTGCAATTATTGCATTTAGCAGATAAGAAAGAGAGAAAAAGATTCGAAAAAACGGGACTTCTTTATGCTAAACATAACGATTTAAAAGAAATTTTCAAACAATCTAAACCAGTGATAAGTCCATTAATTTTTGGTGAGGCAATTCCAACAATAGGGACTGGATTAGAAGCTTTAAGTGAGAATTCCTTTGATTCTTTAATTCTTACAGGACCAATGAATTGTCTTCCATACAAGATTTCACAAGCAATACTTAAACCGATTTATTTGGAAAACAATATGCCATTTCTAGTATTTGATGTAGATATTTCTGCTATAACTCCAAATATGAGAAGACTCATTCATGCTAATATAGAACAGATAAAGAGAAAACGAATATAATCTCTTCATCATTTGTCTCTTTCTTCTTCGGATAATGTTTTTATAACCCTAAGGACAGAACAAAATATCATGGCTGAACGAATTATCTCCTTTGATATTCTACGAGGGTGGGCTATACTAGGCAATTTGGTGGTTCACACATTTATGCTTGTTAGTCAAGTTCAACGAGTAGCTGAAACAAATCCTGGTGAATTAACTTTAGCAGGTTATATTCTCATGGGATTGATAGTTGTTTTTGGTCATTGGAGAGGATTATTCCTTCTTATGAGTGCAGCAATTCACATGTTTATCATGTTTGCTAAGCTGAGAAGAGGTGTTCCAAGGAGAGTTATTCTTGCTCAAGAGTTTACAAAAGGGCTTTTCCTATGGATGTGGGCAATGTTCTTTTACGTATTCCTTGCTCAATGGGGTCCATCATTAGAGTGGGTAACAACAGGAACTGCAAGTCTAGAATGGCAAAACATTTACCATGCAGATCAGTTTGCTAATATTGCTTGGGCTATTATGATTTCTTCAGTATTGTTCTTCTTCTTAACTTCTAATGAGAAAACAAAGAAACCTATAGTTATGGCAATAGTGTTCGCTGTCGTTGGTTGCTTGTTCATCTTCCCAGCTCCAGCTATTCATGAAGCTTCAATGACTTTCTGGGGAGTAAATTTGCATACAGAAGAACATCTAGATAAAATTGGAGATAAAGGATGGTGGGATTACATTCTGCGGATGATTGGAAATCAGTTCAATGCTCGGGAATCACCTTTGTTACCTCATTTTGCATATAGTGCGGTAGGATCGATACTAGGAATCTTTATTGCTCAAGAAAAACCTCCGAATAAGAAAAAATTCTTATCATGGGGATATGGAATTGCAGGGTTCACAATGGCTTTTGGCGCTTTCTGGTTATTTGTTGTGGAAAAGATTCCCGAAGATCCATTCATGTTAGTAGATTTTCATGTTCATCCAACATGGTTTGTATTTGTAACAATTGGAATGCTGTTAATTGTTGTTCTAAGTTTGATGGCCAGTATGGAGTTTAGCAGAAAAGTAAATTGGGAACGAAGATTAAGAATATCCAGATTTAGTCGAAGAGCAGGTTTTCTCTGTTTATCAGTTTATTCATTTGCATCAATTCAAGCAGTTCTTAGAGTTGCTCTTTGGGGTATAACACAACTTTTCGGATGGACTGATCCAGGATTTAGGACTACAGGAGGATTGAACATTGGTTGGACATTCTTTTTAATTGCTCTCGAGATGGGATTATGGTTTTTCATTCTTTGGATTTGGGAAAAAGGAAGATATCTCTTTTCAGCTGAATGGCTATTCGCTCTGATTTTGAAAAGACCTTATCAGAGAAAGCAAAAGGATAAACCTAAAATCTTAGGAGATTTCTTGAATGTGAAAGGAAGATTAATTGAAGTAACTCCAGTTCACTGGGTAGAGCCTATAACAATTACAGATCAAAAACACTTACATAAAGAAATGGGAACACCTAGTATTTAGAAAACAACTAATATGTTACATTGACAATCTTATATATCATTGAGTATATTCCAAGACATATCCTATGTAGGTTTTTTCAAGTTGAAAACCAACTGCTTCAGCAGTTTTTATACTGCCTATATTACTTAATCGTGATTGCCAGTCTATTCTCTGAATATTGAGTTTCAAACCATGAGAAACGGTATAAGAGACAAGATTTTTTGCTAAACCTTTTTTTCTATGTTCTTCAGAGGTGATTATACCTATCTCACATCTTTTCCTATCTTTGGATATGTAATTACAAAAACAGACGCTAGCGATTTCTTTCTTTTCATGGATTATACAGAAACCAAAACCTCGGGATAAATAATCTTCTGTACCTAAGTAACAACCTCTCACCCACCTTTCGACAATGTAGAAATTCTTTAGATCCTCTCGTTTCAACAAATCTGAATCGATAGCAACATACTCATAACCATCTGGGAGTTTATTTTTGTTATAATCGTATTTCAAGTCACTGAAAATATAATTACCAAGTTGATGTTCTACTAAATCGTTCAAAAAAGACTTCAATTCATCTTCCCAGCTATCATCATACCTGATGATTACTTCTCTAACTTTTAATTCGTTTTTTAAGAGAGGAAGAATTTCTTTGTTCAATAATTCCTTAAGTTCATCATTAAATTGCTTGTTATCACTTCTACCTGAGAAACCTAATGTTCTTTTACCAAGATAAATTAAACCACTCTTTGGTGAATCTAGATTATCTACAAAAATTCTACTTGGATAATTATGCTCTAAAGCTACAACTACTGACATATGATCATCTGATAATTGACTAAAAAGTTTCAATACTTTTGGATAGTCTTTTCTTTCGATTTCATATATCATCTATGATAATCTCCTTCACATGATTATTTCAGTTTTTTCTTGTTATCTTGGAAAATTCTTATAATTATCTAAAAGTTTGTTCCTTTGATGAAAAAAGTATTGATTCTTAATGGTAGTCCTCGAAAAAAAGGCAATACAGCTGTTTTAGTTGAGAAACTATCGAAAATTTTAGAAGAGAGCAATAACGATGTGGAAATTTTCAAACTTAATGATCTGAATATAAAGCCTTGTCAAGGTTGTTTCTGGTGCTACAAAGATTTTCCTTTAAAATGTGTTCAAGATGATGTTATGAACACTCTCTATCCAACAATTCTAGAAACTGATATCTTTGTCTTCGCTTCCCCTGTTTATTGGTATAATTACTCTGGTCAATTGAAGCTGTTTATTGATCGTTTAGTTGCTCTACATGTAAAAGGTGGGCATGCTTTAGATGGAAAGAAATTTGCTTCAATGTTTGTTTATGGAAATAGTAGTGTCGAAGGATCAGGAGTGCAAAATGCTATTAATTCAATAAAATATTTAATTCATTATTTCAAAGGAGAAAATCTAGGAATAGTTCATGGAACTGCAGAGAATATTGGGGATGCAGCTAAGAATGTACAATTACTTGCAGATGTTAGAGAATTAGCAGAAAAGATAAAGACTTAATAATTAATATAATGAATGCAGATATTAGTAAATTAATGAACGTTCTCTTATCTTTTTTTACATATCTTTATTAGTGCTTTTTACACCTTAATACTGGTCAGAATGGTTAAATTTAGAAATTTCTTATTATTAATTTCACTTCTACTTTTTCCTCTCTTTTCTACTAACACAGTTGATGTATTATCTACTGAAACAAATAATCTAGAGTTAGAAGAAAACCCTATCTATAAAATTGAACAAAAAATTGCTGATAGCAATCCTAAGGTACTATCAATACATAATTTTGGTGATCAAGAAGATTTCTGGACAGCTAATCTTCAAACTAATGACTGGTTTGAGGTTAGAGCCACTCTATTAGCTGTTGGAGATCAGTGTTATATTTACATGGATAATAGAACAATAAATTCCTTAGGGCAGAATGAAGCAATAAGAAGAAGTGAGATTTATAGTTTTGAGTTTGATGAAACCATTTATCCGAAAAACTATGAACTGATGGGAGATCCAGCTGGAACATTGGGGGATATAGATAGCGATCCTAGAATAACTGTATTTCTTGTTGAAGGAGTAGGGAGTTATTATCTACAACATAATGAACTGGTTGGATATCCTTATTCAAATAACCGAGAAATGGTTTTTGTAAACTCAGAGATGCCTCTTATAAACACAATTGGCGTTATATGTCACGAAACAAACCATTTGTTTTTGTTTAATTACGATTTAGATGAAGCTGTTTTTCTTATTGAAGGATTAGCTGAATTTTCTATGTATAATGCAGGTTATATGTCGAACTCATCCTTTATGCAAGGTGGAATGAGTTTAAACATAACTTATTCAGCGTACTATTATTCGGAAAATCCTTCAGTATCTTTACTCTATTTTGACGAAGGATATCATTCCTATGCAAGTTATGGTGCAGGTTATATGTTTCTGTTCTATATAGCAGAGAAGTATGGAATCCAGATTATCAAGGATTTAATAGGAATTGATGATTTGGATGGTCCAGAAGGAATAGAGTATGTACTTTCAAACCACGGATTAGAAATTACATTCAATGAGATTTTTCTCAATTTTATTACAGCTTGCACAATTGATGAACTTGGGATCTATGAGGACTTATATGGTTTTATCAATGCAGATTATCATATATTAACTAGAAGACCTGTTTCTAATTTACCGAGAACTTTTACTAATATTGAACATAGATATTATGGAATTGAAATTCTGGAATTAGATGAGACACCAGATGAATTTACATTGGAATTAGAAACACCAGATTATCCTGGCTCCTTAGGTGTTGTTACAATCATTGAGGATGATAATGGGTGGAATGTTACTCAATCAATACTTACAAGTAATGGCAATAAAACACGTCTGTATTGCAATGGAGAGAATATAGAAAAAGTCTATGTAGTAACTAGTAAAATCCGTGTAGGCATTACAGCAGGACCTAGATTGTGGATGGCAAGTCCAGTAAGTGAACTTGATTTCTCAATTGAATCTGGACACCAGAATTCTGCAACAGAAACTCGAATTACAATTATTACTATTACTACAACATTGTTGGTTGCGAGTAACTTCATTTTAATATTTAGAAGAAGGAAGAAAAACTAATCTCTCTTTTTCTTTCTAAATATCAAAGTAATCTGTAAAAGGAGTATAATCTTCAGGTGGTTCTTTCTTCTTTATTGTCCTTATCTTCTTCACATATTTAAGAAAATGAGAATATCGCTCGATTGTTTGTTTATCTGTAAAATCTTCCCAATCAGTTTCAGTCATAATCTCTCTTATTTGTTTAACTAGAATATCTAATTCTTCTGCATTTAATTCATCTGCAAGTTTCCTAGCTAAGTAAATGTTTGCAGTATCTACACCTGGAATGTCATATTGAACTGGATCGTTCTCCCACGCTTCAAAAGACGCTGCTATTTTATCTGTTGAAAGAAGATCAATTATTCTGTCTACTGTAAACGGTGTTATTTCCTTGAATTTTTCATAAGCCAAAGCGTATTTTTTTGAATATTCCACATTAGTCTGAAAATAGTCTTCTGTTGGGAAAAGTTGATGGACTCCCCTAACTCTAAATAAACCGCTCTGAAATTCTATTTCTAGATATTTCGCTCTAGATGGATCATCTTCAAATGGAACCATTTTTATGCTTCCCAATTTCTCTCTTATTGATAATTTCCAGATTCTGGATATCAATTTTAATGGAAAAGCACCAGAGATTTCTTTTTCAGTATCATAGAGATGCAGAATTGGAAGTTTTCTTCTATGTGCTCCGCTATATATTTTCCTGAAATTGGGTGATGTTATCTCAACTCCCTCTGATTTGAAGTTTTTAGAAAGAAATCTAACCTCATCATTAATACAAGATATATCCCACTTGACTCCCTCAATAATATTAATAAGCTGAACTGTAATTTGACTACTATCCTCTATACAAAGTACATTCTCCAATATGAACCGAAAATCGTTTTCGGATTCATCCATAACATAAAAGAAACTTTTCATTTTTTAAATATATAGGCAAAAAGTACTATTCTTTTCTTATTTCTTCAAACAAATGCATGTGTCCTAGCATCCATGCAAGGTATTTCTTGGAATCATATTCTTTGGGCATTTTTCTATAATGACTAAAGATTTTGTTTGATCTCTGAGCTACTTTTCTCATCTTCCACATCAACTTTGGTCTTGAAATTCCTTTTAACATTGAATCTATTTGCTTGAAAATATTTACTTTAGGATATTTTGCATTAATTAGTTTCTCAAAGTCATTTTTCGAAAAAATACCTTTGTTGATAAGAAAAGACGCTTCTTCTTCTGAAAATTGTTGTAAACCATTTCTCATCATGTCCAGAGCAGCAACATCTCTTCCTCTCTCTTTTATATATCTTACTTGGTATTCCCACAATCCATCAATTGAAAGTTCTTTTCTCTGAAGAGCTTTTAGTGCAACTTCAGCTGCAATTTTAGCTGCTTTCATAGATGAACCTGTTCCGAATCCCATAGATGGCAAAACTTGAGCAGCAGCTTCTCCAACCATCATAAAACCATACCATACTAATGTTAATGGTCTTCTAACCACAATCTTCCCTCCTCCTCCTCTTAATTTTTCTTTCTGAATTTCTTTGTTTGAATTGATATAATCATTTACTATTGCCTTTGCAGATCTATTGGAGAAACCCTTTCCAACGCCTGCACCAATATCTAAGTGTTCTAAATCCTCAAAGTTTAGCCAGCTATATCCTTTTTCATACCCATATCGATAATATAGAACATTCTGCTCTATTTTGTGTCCTCCCCATTCAATATCTTTTGAGTCAACCTTATGGAGTTCTCTGTAAGCATCAACAATATCTGTTTCAGGGAGCTTAAGATTCAGATCCAATATTTCGATATTCTTACCTAAAATTCTCTCTTCACCTGAACAGTCTACGATTAAACGAGCATTTTCTACTTTTCCATCTTTCTTCTTAACTCCAACAACCCATTGACCTTTTCCCATAGGTTCAACAATTTCAGTTTCAAATACGAATTCCGCACCAGCTTTTTCTGCCATTCCAACTAATCTTTCATGAAGTAACTTTCTATCGACAATCCATTGATTATAGGAATCCAAATGAATTATTTTACTAAAATCAGGTGATAATATAGCTGCATGATCTCTCTCTGCTTTCTTTTCTTTACCTTTAGGAGGAGGTATGCCTGAGAATGAAAAAGCTTCTTTCTCTACTGAATCGCACCAATCTGGACCCATTTCTTCTCTAGTCTTTTTCTCAAAAACAATTACTTTCCTATCTGCTGTAGCTAAATGGAAAGCAAGCACACATCCTGCTATTCCTGCACCAACTATAATGACATCATTAGGTTTAGGCTTAGGTTTCTTCTTAGACATTAACCTACTGTAAAATTATCCATTATTTAGTTTTACCCTAAAAAGAGGAAGGATTGAATTCTATCCCCCACCTATCCTGGAGATGAGTTCAAGAAGATAAGTCAAACCTGCTACTAGCAGAGCAGCTGGGAGAATCTTTAAGGCATACATAATTTTGTTTTCTTTGGAAACTGCTCCTAAGAATAGTCCAAGAACTATCACCTCAACGGTTACTATTACTGTTGAGATAATGTACGCTGTGAGCATTGGCAGACCTATATAGACAAAGAAGAAAGGTATCATTGCAGCAAGTGAGAATAGAAAGGGTGAAAGACCATCAACAAATGATACAACTAATGAAGTCCAGAAACTAGCTTTAGTTATTGCAGTGTCATTTAAATCAGCAACCATCTGTTCTTCTAATTCTTTAATTTCTCTTACTCTTTCAGCTTTTTCAGTAAGGTAGGCAATTGTAAATCCTGAAACTCCCATTGCAAAACTTGCACCTATTCCAGCAAAGATTAAGGTTTTAGGATCACTATAATTTTGTGCTATCCATGTACCTAGTATTATTCCAAAAGCAGTTAAGGCTCCATCAAAACCATTCATAACAAAATATCTACGTAGAATATTTTCTCCCTCAACCATATTCAGGTATCGTCTAATCTCCTTAAGACTTTTCAATTTATTTTTCCCTATCAATATTTACAACATCGTCTATTTATAAATATGTTCTCGAAATGGAGAAAAAAAATGCTTTTGAAGCATAATTTTCAGTTTCATACTTATAACACTTTTAGTGTACTCCCCAAAAATATTTTAATAATACAAAATCACAATTGATAGGAGGAGTCTCTTCAATGCAAGTTTTTTTCGATAAATCCCTAGAGAAAGAGTTCGCGAAAGTATATTCAAAATTCAAGTTGATAGAACAAAAATCTGATGAAGCGTATCAAGAAGATCTCAAATATCTCACATCAAAACTGCAAATATTTGAACCATATCCATCAATTTTTGAGAATGAAAATTTCAATATTGCAGCGATTGATGGTTCTGGTGCTGACAGTCTAGTGTCCCTAAACGATATATCCATTCATCTCATGACTGCTGCATTTGCTGCTGATCAAACTGTTTTTAATAAAGGAACAACAAAACAGCTTGATATACTTCCCCCCATTTGTACATCCCCTGAAGGAATTCTAAGATTGGTATTGTTACGAGAAGATAATTCAGATGAAGTTTGGGATGATTTTCTAACTTACATAAATTACAATTATGGGGAAAAACTACTGGATGTTGTTATTCGAGTTTTAGGAAATATTGTTGCAGAGGCATTCAAACTGAAACGTCCGAATGATCCTGTTCCAAAATTAGATACTAAAACGAAGATTGTTATGACAGCTAAGCAGCTAAATCTGAGGTTATACAGAGATGATATTGAGGATTTTTCTTCATGGATGGTTTCTCCTGGATCTAATGCTCCTAGAGGATGGTATGACCAATTTCGTGAAATTCTCGAATATTCATTAGCCAATGCTCTATTAAAATCTGATTTGAAGCTCAAATATCTCTTCTTAGATGGCTCAATGAATATGCTCCTGTCCCCTAAACAAAAGCAACCAAGATTAGCTTCTAACTACTTATTAAGGGATTTATGTTTAAAAGCAATTGAAAAAGAAACTTGTGTTGTTGCAGTAAGCAAAACTACAACCTTTCCTTTTATTTACAGAATAGCTCAAGATTTAGAAAAGAGCTTAGGTTCAGAGAAAAAATGGTTTGTAAGAGTTCCAACACCTCCACGTGAAAGTAAAACTCTTAACATACTCAAAGATCGACCGCATATCCCTCCAGCTTATGGTGTTACGTACCTTTTTCATTTCTCATCTGAGGTTCCTATATTGAGAATTGATATTGATGAAAAGTGGTGGAAGGAGAAGATTAGATCATCTGATAAAAAGAAAGAAAGAGAAAATGAATTGAAAATGTTTCAAGAAATTGATTGGTTAGCAAGAGATGTTAGGTATTATGGCTATTTCTTCGATTTAGCTTTTGCCCATCATACCACATTAGTTAAATTCTCTGAAAGAGATGTGGTAGCAGACCAGTTAATAGACTATTTCGCAGAACAAGGTGAAAATCCAAAGATGTTTATTCATCCAAGAAAAAGATTAGGATTATTATAAAGGTGAAAAAATGAAATTAGAGTTAGCAGAACCAATTGGCATACTAGCAGAAGGAGATATATCAACTTTAACAGTTGTATGTACAGATATTCGATTCCAAATTGGAGAAATACTAGTAATTAAACCCCCTAAAGGAACTCAAGTCTTCCTGTTTCGTGTTATGAATTATGAAAACATTCTCAGAAACATCCGAGATATGGGAGAAATTGCAGCGAATTTTCTAAGAAACAGAGAAGCTTACATTGCAAGAGTTGAATCAGAAAAGTTAGTCAAAGTTCATGGATTGCTCATGGGTTACAGTGAATTTGACGCGAAGAAAGGAAAATGGATTTTCAAGAAACCACGAACACTTCCCCCACATTTCTCTGAGGTTTATAGAGGTGCAGAAAGTCCAGGAGCTCTAAGCAGTCTATTACAAGAAGAGGTAGGAACTGATATTGAGATAGGAAAATTGCTGATTGGTACATCAACAATGGATATACCAATAAAAATTGATCTGGAATCACTCCCAATGCATCTTCAAGTAGCTGGAACTACTGGAGCTGGAAAATCATTCTTTATGCTGACATTCATTACATCAGCTCTGAGAAATAATCTTACTAAATTATTGAGCAATGCTCCTTTAAATGAAAGACTTTCAGTCTTCATGGTGGATGTACATGATGAGTATATGAAAGGTTTAACTTTCGAAAATAAAACTAAAGGTGTTTTAGATATAGCTAATGCTACACTTAAAGGAGATCAAAAACATTTTGATGCTCTTTTTGGGGATAAATTCTATCTTACAAGGGATTTATCTGCTATTTCAAAAGAAATGCAAAAAATATCTAAACCTCTACGATTCAGAAGACAAGATCTAGCCATAAGTGATATCACTTCTGTTATGTCTGTTTCAGATCAAATGCTCGGATATATGAGTGTTACTCGAGGTAAACAAGATGATTGGGTTACCACTATTGAAACAGCTCCAGAAGACGAAACTTATGGTTTTGCTAAAGGAACAGTTAGTGCAGTCAGGAGACGATTATATCCCATTATTAGATCAACAATTTTCACAAAGGATAATTACAGTGATTTAGCAGAAATAATCTACAATTTAGAACAAGGTCATTTCTATAATTTTAGTACTGCTTTATTATCGTCTACAGAGCAGTTTGTTGTCATAACAATGGTTGCTCGAACACTGTTTTCACTCCGTCAAGCTCTAATGTCATCTACAAAGTGGAAACAATTCAAAGAACAAGTTAAAAACAAACTTCCAAAAGAAATAGCAAGTGAACTTTTAGGTGAGTCTCCCAATTCTAAATACTCAATTCAAGATATCTATACAAACGAGAAAGTTGGTACTGATGATTTCATGATGAAATCAATAAAGGAACTACCTATTGTTATGGTTACTGTTGAGGAAGCACCAAGTATTTTAGGAGCTCAAATGTCCAAAGAAGGCAATATTTTCATTGACATTTCACGCCAAGGAAGAAAATTTAGGATAGGTTTGTTACTCATAACTCAAAATATCTCTTCAATGGAACCCATAATTTTAGCGAATACAAATACTGAGTTGAATATGATGCTTGGTAATGAAATCGAAATCAGGCAAGCTATAACTAATGCAAGTAATAATATTATGGGATATGAAAACGAATTCAAAGTTCTGGGCCGAGGAGAAGCAATACTAACAAACTCTCTCAAAAATATCCCTCTTCCAGTAAAGGTTAGTAATGTTCCTTTTTATATCGAGCAACAATTACCTTTCTTTAAGGATCCGCACAAAGTTTTAGAATTAGAGAAATCAAAAAGAAAATCAACTGAAGTCCCGATAATGTAATGGTGAAAAAATAATGAAAATACTTCATTTTTCAGATACTCATGTATCACACCGTCGATTCAGAGATGTACGAGATGCATGGAAGATCAGTAATAGAGTAACTTGGATAGAAGAAGACTATTGTTTGGGTTTCAAAAAAACACTGGAAATTGCAGCAGAAACTGATTATGATTATGTTGTACATTCTGGTGATTTATTTGATATTCCTGTTGGTAGATATCTAGCAGGACCAACAGAATATTCCCGAACTTATGTAATAAAAGAATTGAAAAACTTCTTTGAGAAAACAAAATACAAAGTACCAGTTATAATAATTGATGGTAATCATGGGTCATATCTCACAAGAAATTATAGTACAATTGAATTCATTCAAGCAGCTTTTCCAGGGAATGTTTATACATTTACAAATTATCAACTAAAAAAAGCAATTTTGGATAACAAACCTCTCAAACTTGAATTTGATGAAGTTGTTTTCTTTCTTTTCCCTTATTTCAAATTTGGTAGAGCTCCACACATAGAGAAAAGCTATGAAGAATGGCTAAGAAACAATCAACAACCTGATTCTTCCAAAATATCTATTGCTGTTGCTCATGGAATGCAAAGAGGGGAGGATTTACATAGTCTACTTTTTGATTTTTCTTATGACTATGTAGCACTCGGACATGATCATAAACAAGGAAGTACAAAAACGAACGCATGGCAAAGTGGTAGTACTGAAAAACACACTTTTGCTGAAAGGGGACATACAAAAGGTGTTTTGGAAGTCGAAGTACAGAAAGGTGAGGTTCCTAAGGTAACACCTAGAAAAATTGAAACAAAAAGAAAAATGCATCAAACGAATATTACCCTCACTACACAAACTAATCCTAGTGATTTTGAAGAAATCATCCGAGAAAAAATTAAAGCTTATAAAGAGAAGTTTGCAGGTGAATCAGCTACTCGGTTTAAAATTAAAATTGATGGTTCAGTTCTCCTATCTAATTGGTGGAGTATGGAAGATATTCTTTTAGAAATCCAACAAGAGGTATTTACAGATGCATATAATATACTAGAATTTAGATGGGATTCTTATGACCTATCGAAAAGAGCACCAATAAGTCATGAGAAAGGGGCTAAGATTCACGAATATCTAATCGATGACCCAGTCGATGATTTCGAACGGTACATAAGATCTCTAGGATTAGAAAATGAAGATCAAGCAAGAATTTTCATTGACATGGGAGCACAGATAATTGACGAAGTATTTTCAGGACCTATAGAATCCACTCAGGAGGAGGAAGAGGAGTGAGGGGATTAATATGAGAATATTGTGGATTTCTGCTAAAAATTTCAAATGCTATAGTGAGGTTCAAATCCCTAAACAAGGGATTTTTCCAGAAGGACTTCTTTTTGTAGAGGGTGAAAACTCAACAGGAAAATCAAGCTTATTTGACGCAATCTTCTATGCATTATTCTATGATCCTACAACTACAAAAGAATTAGGAAATAAAGAGGATTTGATCAAACGAGGTCAATCAGAAACTGATGTTGAAGTTGCATTTGAACTTGATAACAAATGCTATTTGATTAAAAGGGAACACGGGAAGAAAAAGCCTGTTTTAGCAAGTTTAATGGAAATCGATAGAGATAAAGCTCTAGTTGGTTTATCAACCAATCAGAAGCTTCTTAGCGAAGGTGTACCTGATGTAGAAAAGAAAATTACATCTCTGCTTAACATCAACAAAGAGAAGATTCTAAATACACTTGTAGTTCGTCAAGGTTCTGTTCAAGCTCTAGCAGAAGCAAAAGGAGCAGAATTAAGAGATATAGTTTATGAGCTTTTTCAACTCGATTACTACAGAGACAAAGCTATTGAGGTAGTGAAGAAACGAAAATCGGTTCTTGAAGAAGAAAAAGAAAAGAAAAGAATAGTTAGAGAAACAGAGGATATTCAGAAAGAATTAGAAGAAATAACTGAATCTATTGAAGTTACCAAAAGAAATGTAAAAGCAATAGAGAAAGCAATAGATGAATTAGAAAATACTCTCCAAAAACTGCCAGAATTGAAAGATTTGAAGGATATTGATGGATTATCTAATCAAGTTCTATCCATTGAGAATATTATTTTATCTAAAATACGTTCAATTGAACAGTTATCTAAAAAATATGATCTAACTCTCCCAATATCAGATAAAGAAGTAGAATCGAAAATTGGGGAATTTGACAAAAAAATTGTTAGCTTGAATAAGAGTCAAGAGCAGATTAGAGAGTCAATAAACTCTTTACGTGAAGAAAGAATCAATTTGGAACTTGAGTTAGAAACTTTTTCAAACAGAAGGAAAAGTCTCGAAAGTGCATCATTAGAGGAAAATAAGGATCCTACATGTGAAGTGTGTGAACAAGAAATTAATGAAGCTAAACTGAAAGAGTTACTGGAATTATCAAGACAAAATATACCTATTTTAACAAAAGGAATTTCAAAGAAATCTGATGAAATAAAGGAAAAAGAAGAGGAAATCAAGAAGATTGAACAAGAAAATAAAGAAACAATTCAAAATAAGAATCAAGTGGAAAATATAAAAGAGGACTTAACTGAGCTTAACGGAATTGAAAAATCAAAGAAGGATTTGGAAAAGAGTATACTTGATGCATTGAAAGGATTTAAAGCTAAATCAACAGAAGAATTAGCTAAAAACTACAACTTGTCTTCTTTTGAAGAGCTCTACGATCAAGTTAATCAAACAAGTCAAAATAAAATTTCTAAGGAACAAGATAAAAAGAATAAAATTGTTAGCATAAAAGAGAAACATGAAAGGAATTCTCAATTAAAAAAGCAAATTAAGGAGAATAAAGCGAAGGAAGAGGAAATAGAAAAAATAAATTATCAGATAGCTTTGATACAATCAGTTCAGAAATATGTTGAAGGATTTATTGCAGAAGATTTAATCTCAAATAAGATGCTAGCTAATATCCAACGATCTACAAGTGCATATATCTTTTTGTTTACAAGAGGTAGATATTCGGAACTTTACCTTGAACCTACAAGACAAAAAACTCTAGTTATGAGCATAAAGGATGAAGAATCTGGTTTTGTTAAGAGTCAGAATCTGCTTTCAGGTGGAGACAAAGCTGCAATAGGTTTGGGTTTAAGAATCGGTATAAGCGATCTTCTCAAACGGATAAGACCTCTGAAAACATCTCCCTATCAACCTCCCAAAATGGATGTTCTTGTTCTAGATGAACCTCTTGGATCTTTAGATGAAGAAAGAAGAGATAAAGTGATAGAAGGGTTGATAGCTGAAAAGAAATTCTCCCAGATATTTCTTATTACTCACACAAATATAAGAAGAAGATTTAGAGCTCCGCTAATTACAATCCAGTCAACAAAAACTGGTAGTGTTGCTAACTATTATCCTTCTACAACTGAAATAGAGGAAGAATCGGAAGGATAGTTTATTTTTTCCTTCTCAATAATATTTATTACTCGGCTGGTTTATCTATAGTTCATGATACCCGGAACACTTCGTCCTCTTCCTAAGAAGGTTAAAGAAGTCAAATCTGAAGCTGATGTATTATTAAAAACTGTTAACCATGATCTTCAAACTACTGGAGAGATGTTAAAAAACAGTACTCTCTATACTTTTGAGGAGATAAATTATCATTACATCAGAATCAATGAACATCTAGTTAAAGTTATTCCTCTTGTTCGAGAAGCTGAAAAAATAGCTACAAAGTATTTCAATGACTATCTTCTAAACAAACTGGTTTTCAATCTATTTTCAGATTTAGAAACAGCTGAAAGCAGATTACAGGGAGATTCTCAAAGATTAGATACTATTCTTATGTCTAAAAGAAAGAAACACATAGAGGAGACAATTCCAACAATAAAGAAAGAAATACGAAGTAAGCTTTCTTTCTTGAAAGGATTATCTCTAGATGAAATTCTAGCAAAAAGCCAAGCTTACGAGGAAACTATTTCAGAAATTGTAGGAAAACTTGGTGCTCTCAGGGATGAATACCAAAAACTTTCTTCAGGTTCTTTTGATGTATCAGAATTTTATGGGTATTTGAATGAGAAACTCGAAGAAGTGGAAAATGAACTTGGTGAGTATGAATTAATTCTTCGAACATGTAGAATGCAGATTCTAGCAGAAGAAGCTGAAAAACTAGTTGAGGAAGGAAATGTTGTTTCAAATGAATTTGAGATTGACAAATCAAGTGAACAGATACTTAAAACTGATAATTATGCATCAAAAGCTGGATTAAAACTAGAAGAAATGAACAATCTCAGAGTTAGTCTACCAAGAAGGGGTATAACCAAAGAGTTCTCAAAGAAATTCAAAGAACTTCAACAACAATTTGAAATAAACAAGACGTCTTTATTTTCAATAAAGGAAGGACTACAAGAAAGATTGGTTTTATTTGAAAAAAAGATTTCATGGATAAATGCCATAAGAACTATAGCTGATTCTGAGGGTGAAGATATTCACGAAACCTACAAGTTGATAAAATCAAAAGGTGATGTATTTAATCTTAAATTAATGACAATAAAAGAGAAAGATATACATCTGAAGTCAAGTATTAAGTTGAAAGGTACTCTCAAATTAGCGCTCTTAGAGGGTAATTTTCCAGTGTTTGAATTAAGTCCATTGGGATTAGTTAAACTGCCATTAGGAGAAGAGTTGAGCACTGAAAAAATTGAACAAATCTTAGCAACACTTGATGAAATAGAAAAGACTGTCTTTGCAGATGAAATGAGAAATAGAAGAACAGCAAATAAAATCTTGAAAGAAAGAGAACAAAAAGTAAGTGCATTTTCGACAGTAAAAGAAAGATTAACTCCAGCTTATAATAAAACAAAGGAAGTTACTGTATCTGGAGCAAAGAGAACACAAGCTTTCTTCAAGAACTTGTTCTCAAGAGAAAAAGAAACTAAGGATTTGCATGAAACAAAGATTGATGAAGAGCAAGATATTCAGGAGACTCCTAAAGAATAATCTATAGAGGCTATTAAGTTGGAAGTTATTCTTAATAAAATCCAATTATTTATTTTCGATGTTGATGGAACGCTTCTTTTAGGTTCACAGCCATTACTATATGCAACAAAAGTGCTTGAATTATTGAAAGAGAAAGAAATGGATTTTGTTATAATTTCTAATAATTCTTCCTATTCACCAGAAGAAAACAAACAAAGATTAGAGGAAACATTAGATATTGAACTTGATTATTCCAATTTGTTTACTTCTATTCAAGCATCAATTGAATATCTCAAGAAAAAAAACATTTCTTCTAGCTACATTGTAGGAGCACCTCTGATGGTAGAGGAATTTAAAAGAAATGGAATAGAACAAAACTCTGAAAATCCTGAAGCTATTGTTTTGGGGTATGATAAAACATTAACCTATGACAAAATAAAAACAGTAGCCCTATTACTCCAGAGAGATAAAAGAATCCCTTTCTATGCTACTCATGCCGATAAGACCTGTCCTACTGATGATGGAAAGATTCCTGATGTTGGATCTTTCTTGAAAATGTTCAAAGAAGCTACAAATCGAACTCCTGATATGGTTTTTGGTAAACCAAACGATATCATGATTAAATTAAGTATGAAAGGAAGAGATATCAAAAAATCAGAAGTTTTAATCATAGGAGATAGATTAGAAACAGACATACAAATGGCAAATATTGCAAGCACCTATAGTGCTTTAGTTCTAACAGGAGATTCAAATGAAAAAGATGCTTATGAATCAAATTTTAAACCAACCTTTATCTGGAAAAATCTTGAATTTTTATATGATTTCCTCAAGAATAATTAATGGTTATTTTAGAAAACTAACAATCTCTTTTAGTTCATCCCATTGATTTTCTGAGTAGATCCAACCGAATACGATTCCTTGAATTTTCTTGTTTTCACTGTATTGTTTGAAGGTTTTCAATCTTTCAATTATTTCTTCCTTTGAACCAATAATGGAAAAATCATTGACTATTTGAACAATCTCTCCTTTTGGGACTTCATACTGCCTCTCCCTAGGTAATTCTCGTATTTTTTGTACCATTTGAGCTGAGTATCCATGAGATTTTAGTATGGTTTTTGAGCAGCTTTTGGCAATATCTTTAGCAATATTCCAAAGTGTAAGAGACATATCTTCAGTTTTGTCTGTGATTTGCAGCATTCCATAGGGGATGATATTCGTTCCTTTAGGACCACTAAGAAGACTATCCTCTAGTTGAATCATCGTTCTTTCCAAATCAAAAACTGATATGCTATTCAAGAGAAAATTATCTACTGTTTCGAATGCTAAATTCATCATTTTATTGCCTAATCCACCTATAGCAAGAGGGGGAAAGTCATCTTCATTCTGTTTTTCTTCTCTTACTCTAATTATTTGTAATAACCTATCAATTTCCTTCTTAAAGTTGCTGAAAGGTTGAGCTCTGATACTCACATCATCAATAATATCCATATTACCGATTCCCAAACCTAGACCGAATCTTCCTGGATAATTTCGAGCAAACCAGACACTTAGGGAAAATAAAACTTCAACTGAATAATAGAAAGGAGACGTTATTCCCGTCCAGAAGTTCAAATCTTTAACACTAGAAAATAATCTTCCAATATCAAGGAAAGCATTGTTTACTGGAGGATTATCACCAATCCAAATACTATCAATTCCTATTTCCTTTGCTGTTCTAGCATATTCTTCCTTTTCTTCAGCTGACATCACTATAGGAATCGATAAACCAATATCCATTACACTAAACAGAATAGACTCACTTTTGAGTTTTACTATTATCTGTCCAAAACTTTTATAGAACATAGAACAAAGAAAATTCTAAAGGTGATTATTTGGACAATATTTTAACAAGAAGAAGTATTAGAAAATTCATGGATAAACCTGTCTCAGAGGAACAGATAGAATCCATTCTTAGAGCAGCAATGGCTTCCCCTTCTGCTGGAAATATGCAACCATGGGAATTTTTAGTGATAAGAGACAGAGATATTCTAGATAAAGTTCCAGAACTCCATCAATACGCAAAAATGACTCTTGAAACTCCTATTGCGATAGTAGTGTGTTGTGATACTAGTAAGAAAGTACGAGAAGGTTTTTGGATACAAGACTGTTCCGCTGCATCACAGAATATCCTCTTAGCAGCTCATGCATTAGGATTGGGAGCAGTTTGGTGCGGAATCTACCCTAATGAGGGAAGAACTAAAGCATTCCAAGATTTACTAGAAATGCCTTCAGATGTTTTTCCAATCAATATTATACCAATTGGGTATCCTGCAGAAGAAAAGGAACCATCAGATCGTTACAATGAAGAGAAAATCCACATCAATAAGTGGTAATTTCCTTCTTTTTTTTGAAGAAATAAATATATAAGAGTGATTCTACTCATAAAAAAGTTACTTCTATTTAAATAGTAATTAGCGATATAAGTGATTATCATGCCAAGAAGACCTGATGCTGAATTAGTTAAAACATCAAAATTCCATGAAATGGAATTTTACATAATGAAAAGAAAAGTAGATAGTTCTATCTATTTTAAGACTCAAGTGGATCTAACACATACTTATGAATTTTTAGAAGAATATAACAAAAATCGAAAGGATGAAGAAAAGCTCACATTGTTTCAAATTTATCTTACAGCAGCTGTCAGAACAATAGCTCTTAGATATAAAATTAATAGATTCGTAGCTGGAAAAAGGTTATGGCAACGAAATCAAATACTATTCGCTTTTGTTGTTAAAAAAGAAAAGACTGAAGATGGAGAAGAAATTAATGCAATGATTGAATTCAATCCCTTTGAAACTCTGGAAACTGTTCAGAAGATAATTAACGCAGAAATATATGAAGCTCGTTATGGTGTAAATAAAAACGAGGAAGATGTTAAATTCTGGGGAGCAATGCCTAGATTTTTGATTAGATTCATTTTCTGGCTTTTGAAATGGACAGATGATCGCAATATGCCCATCTATTCGCTAACAAAAGATATACCTATGTGGGCTTCAGTGTTTCTTGCGCATTTAGGATCTATTAACATACCTGCAGTTTATCATCATCTCTTTGAACTTGGAACAACAAGCTTGTTGATAACACTAGGTAAAATCCACAAAGCTCCAATTGTTAATGAAGAAACAGATGAAATAGAGATCAAAGAAGTAATGGAGTTAAAAATCAATATTGATGATAGAATAGCGCCAGGAAGTTACACAGGACCAACTATCGAACTTTTCAAAAGTCTAATAGAAAATCCAGAGTCTCTAATTGAACCTCCAGAATTAACTGATGAGCAATTAGATAAGCTAATGTTGAAGAAATATAAGAAAGAAAGAAAAGAAAGAGAGAAAATTAGAAGAAAGGAAAAAAGAAAGAAATAAACAAACAAATCTTATTTTATTTTGATATTAATATGAATCCCGTAAAGTTTATTAGATTAAAGAACAAAACCTTAGGTATATTTAAAGTATATTAAGGGTTAAAAAAATGAAAAATAAAAGAAATAATGGAAAAAAAGTACTATCGATTTTTTTGGTTTTTTTGTTATTCATGTTATATCTATCACTTTTATCACGAACAAATCTAGCAACCTATCTGGAAGAAAATAATTCCTCGAATCTTACATATACAATTTATTTGCCGATTGAAATTGATAGCGATGCTGATTTCATATCATATGGATTCCCAGGAGATGGATCTCCAGGTAATCCCTACAGAATAGAGGATTATCATATCTCTGCTGATTCAGGTACTGCAATAGAGATAACATCTACTACTAAAAATTTTGTAATTCAAAATTGTTTGATAGAAGGCTTTACAATTGCAATTTATATTTCATCAGTAGGACTCAATACTGTCCAGATTCTGGAAAACACAATAAGGGATACACACGGAGGAATCATTTTGTATAGTGCATCTTATGCAATAATTGCTAATAATACACTGGAAAACAATGAATGGGGTGGGATACATATTGAGTATTCACCCTTTGTAGTTATAGAAGATAATGAATTTACTCAAGGTGGAATTAGTATCATGTATGATGTTGATTTATCTGAAGTTTCGACAATGCAAATCAACGATAATACTCTAAATGGAAAACCTATAGCTTGGTTTGTTGGTAATTCAAGTCTAACTTTTTCAGCTTCAGATTATGGTCAGATTTTTCTAATTGATTGTAGTGATATTCAAATAATAAATCAAGAGATGAAATCTCCTTCTAAGGGAATATTTCTTTTCTATTGTAATGATGTGATTATTGAAAATAATTATTGTGGTATTGAAGTAACGGGTTCTAATAATGTAAATATTGCTCATAATAAACTAGAAGATAGAACTATTACTGTGCATAAATCAACAAATGTTATCATAGAAAACAATCAATATGATGAAGATGGAGATTTTGGGATATATGTTTATGAATTCTCTAGTAATGTTATTATCCGAAATAATCTTTGCCAAGGACAAAATATAGGAATCTATGTTGATTTGTCTACTTACTGTATTATAGATAACAATACATGTAAAGATAATTGGGAATATGGAATGTATCTTCCGATGTCTGAGTATATAATAATAAGAAATAATTTTATTGAAACCAGTACTCAATATGGAATGTATTTTGCTGAATCAAATTATTGTGAAATTTATCAGAATGTAATCAAATACTGTACTGAGCATGGGATTAACCTTGCCGGTTGGGGAGATACTTCAGACAACAATAAAATCTATAGAAATATCTTCATTGAAAATAACAATGGTGGAACACAGGTAAAAGATGATGGACTAGATAATATATGGTATAATACAAGTACAGAGAAAGGAAATTATTGGGATGATTGGTCAGGTACAGGAGATTATCCAATCGGAGGAACTGCAGGAACTTCAGATTTATATCCTTTGGAAGACACAGATGACGATGGAATGGACCCGAAATGGGAAGTTGAAAAGAACCTTGATCCATGGAATGATGATTCTGCTGAAGATCCAGATGACGATGATTTAACTAACATTGAGGAATATGCTCTTAATACACATCCAATGAAAAGTGATACTGATAGTGATGGATTAAAAGATGGCGAAGAAGTTAATGAATATGAAACAGACCCAAAGAATGATGACACAGATGAAGACGGATTGAAAGACGGTGAAGAGGTGCAAGTCTATTTTACTAATCCAAACAACAATGATACTGATTTAGACGGACTCTTAGATGGAGACGAAGTTAATGATTATGAAACTGATCCAACAGAAAAAGATTCAGATGCTGATGGTTTAACTGATGGTGATGAGGTTTTAATCCATCTCACAGATCCAAACAACAATGATACTGATGGTGATGGTATATCTGACGGAGAAGAGGTAGAAAATAGTTATGATCCACTGAATCCAGATAATCCAAATAAATCAGCTTTAGAGTCTTATGTAATTATGATAGCTATTGTAGTAATTTCAGTTATAGTAAAGAAGAAGAAATAGGGTACCTATTTCTTTTCATTTTTTGTTTAAACCATTTTTACAATTGCCCTTTCTCTGTCGAATATACTTGTAGCTATTTTGAATAGACCAATTATAATTATTATCAATACAGCTATACTTCCTAACAGAGTTGCAACAGAGTTTAATAACAATCCAAGCATCTCGAAAACTATAAGTCCTATCAATGGCAAAACAACTAGTGAACCTATTTGATAAGCATCTCTTACACTTGTTACTCTAGTTGAAACCATAATCATCAATTCTACACTAATTATTGAAACTAATGGGCTTATGATAAATACGAACACCATAGAGAGTAAATCAGGAAACAGTATAAATCCTAGATGTGGATAGAGTAAAATATCAATGAATATCATGTAAGCAATTGATGCAACCAGAGTTCCTATTACTGAAGGTAAGAAGGAAGAAATAATCTTTCCGATTACAATTTCGGATTCAGACATAGGAGATGCTAGAATAGCTTCCATTGTTTTCCTTTCTTTTTCTCCTACAACTGTTTCAGAAGCTGTAACAGCTGGAATGATAATAGGTAGTAAAAGCACAGCTATAAACATTGCATACGACAATAAAACAAGGGTTTGGACTTGAGGATGAAGAGTTTCCCAATTATCTATAACCTTGTTGAACATAGTTTCTACGAATCCACCAATTGATTCATCTCCAAATTCTGCAGGATCAAGTTTTGCAATTGGAAGAACTGAAGTAATCGGAAATAATATCGCAAAAAACAAAGGCATCAAGATAATTACTGATAATACGTATTTAGATTTGACAAACTCTCTTATGTCCTTTTTAACCATCGCCCAAATTCTTCTCCATTTCATTCTTCTATCTCCTCCTCTTCTTCTCTTGGAATACTCTCCGTCTCAACTAACTCCAAGTATATTTTTTCCAGTGTGGGATATTCATGACGTACTTCTACCATAGAATACTTCTGTTTGACAAGATTCTCTATAATGGTAGGAGTTTGTTTTTCTACTTGAGGAATGATTGCTGAAATAGATTTTTGATTTTGGTCAATTTCTATAAGTTCTAAATCTAAATCTTCAAAGAAATTCTTTAGAGCATTATCCCATTTTGTGAAACGAAAAACTGTAATTCGCTGATCTTTGTGTAAATCTCGCAATTCTGCTGGTGTTCCTTCTGCAACAAGACTCCCTCTATTAATTATCCCTACTCTTGAAGAAAGGATTTCAGCTTCAAACAGATTATGTGTACAAATGAAAAAAGTTCTGTGTTCTGTTTTAGCAAGTTTCTGAATCTGCTCTCTTACTATCTTTGCTGATTCAGGTGCTAATGATGCTGTTGGTTCATCTAGAAAGATGATTTTGGGGTCATGAAACATTGCTCTAGCTATAGCTACTTTTTGTTTCATACCTTTAGAAAGGGCACCTGCTGGTTCATCTATTTTTTCTGATATCTCAAAAAGGTCAATAATCTCTTCAATCCTTGGTTTAACTTCCTCTTTTGGAACATCATACAAATCTGCTATAAATTCAAGATTCCGACGGACTGTTAAACGTTCATACAAAGCAGGAGTTTCTGTTAACAAACCAACATTACTTCTTATTTCCTGGGCATCTTTGATTATATCTAAACCGAGTACTTTTGCATTTCCGTCAGTGGGTCTAAGGAGACCAGCTAATATCCTAACACTAGTAGTTTTCCCTGCTCCGTTTGGACCTAATAAGCTGTAAATTTCTGATTCTTCTATTGCTAAATCCAGAGTATCTACAGCTCTAAGGAATGCTTCCTTCGTTTTATAATCTTTTGTTAACTTTGAGGTTTCGACAGCTAACATTTAACCACTTAAAATGAAGAAAAAAATGTGCATATTAAATGTTTTCAAAGACTCGGATAATTGCTGAATCAATCAAACAGACTCTTTATGATGGAAATTACTTCCCATATCTCTGTATAAGTATTGTAGAGAGCTGATGGAGTGATACGAACAATGTTCGGAGGACGGAAATCATGTACTACATTTTTCTTTAGTAATTCTTCATGTATTTTGTATGCTTCTTTGTGCTCTAAAGCTACATGACCTCCTCTTCTCTCCTTTTCTCTCGGTGTTCCAATAGAGAAGTTATATGGCTCTCCAGAAAGCAATTCATCAACAAGGAAAATCATATAGGAAGTCATCTTCAATGATTTTTCTCTAATTTCATCTATTCCTGCTTCTAATATAAGATCTAATGCTCCTTCAAGTGCTGCTGAACCTAAAATTGATGGGGATGATATCTGCCACCCTCCTGCATTTTTCGCTTGTTCAAAATGTAAGTTCAACTCAAATTGTTTCTCTTTTACATAACCAAACCAACCTGATAATGCAGCTTCTTTGGTAAAGTGTTTCTCGTTGATATAAAGAAATGCACTTGCACCTGGACCCGCATTGAGATATTTGTAACTACACCAGACTGCGAAATCAACTCCCCATTCATCAAAATAATGGGGAACAACTCCAACTGAATGAGAACAGTCCCATCCGATTAAAATTCCTCTTTTATGAGCTTCTTCAGTTAAGTATTTCATATCTAAGAGTTGACCACTTCTAAACAGAGCTGATGGCAACAGAATAATAGCTATTTCATCAGTCATGGCATCGACAATAGTTTGCTCATCTAAGAATCTTCCATCTTTGCTTTTAACTAGAACCAAGTGTTCTTCAGGATTTAGTCCTTTTAGTTTAACTTGACTTTGAAGGGCATAAATATCTGTAGGAAAATTCAATACATCAGCTAGAATCTTAGTTTTCTTCCCTTCAGGTTCATAAAATGTACTGATCAATGAATGAATGTTAATTGTAGTAGTACCTGTTGCGATAACTTCAGAAGATTTAGCTCCAACTAGAAAAGCAGCTTTTTCACCCAATTTCTCAGCAAAAAAAAACCAAGGTTTCTCAATATTTACCCAACCTTGGACTCCACCAGTTTTCCATTCTTCTAAAACTCGTAAGAGAGTTTTTTCTCCCTTCTTAGGTAGTAATCCTAAAGAATTACCGTTCATGTAAATTGTGTTTTCAGGTATGTAAAATTTATCGCGAAAAACTGCTAAATCATCTTCAGTTTCTAGTTTTTCAGCTGATTCTTTCGTAACTCCAAAGTTCTTTATAGTCATTCTTTTTAAAATTCTCCTTACTCATTGATATCTTTTGTGATTTAAAAAATAAATTTTAACTTCTCAATTGAATTGGACTCAATTCTTCTTTTTTCTCCTTGTTAAGGAGAATCAATTGATACTCTTTCCTTATTTTCCTTTTAATTCTCCTATTAGATAAATCAGACAGAACAAATTCATATAAGTTAGATATTTGATTTGGATTGTGATCTAGTTTTCTAAGAAGACGTGCAAGATTTAGATTTGCTTCAATATTTGAAGGATTCATTCTAAGACTCTCTTCAAGAAGCTTTTTAGCTTCTACAAAAATCTCCTTTTCAAAAGCTCTTATTCCTTGATTAGCTAGTCTGAGTGATTGAATATTAATAATCTCAATTGAGAAAAATTCATTAGAGTTTTGTTCTAAAGACGTTAAGTAGCTCAACATTTTCTTAAAATCAGTTTTTTTGTTTAACATTTGATTAATTTTCCATGTCCAGTGATTGAAGAATTTGGTTATAGAAATGGGAAAATTAAATTGATCTTTTCTCCACTTTATCCAATCAGTTAGAAGTAGAGATTGAAATTTAATTTCATCAAGATAGTCTAATACTTCTTTGTTGATTTCATTTGTCTGATTTTCAGGAAATATCTCGAGAAAGATTTTAGATAATTTAGGATGAATTATTGATAGAGAAGCACAGAAATTAGTTATCCTAAATGTGTTGAAAAATTTCTGAATATTTTCAGGTAGAATATTAAAAAGCGATAAGAAACAGTTGTTCTCTAAAACTTCATAGAATAAAGTCTCTTTTATTTCAAAATTAGAGTTGATTTCTGAACGGAAAGTAGTAATAAAATGTTTCTTTTTTGATAAATCAGCATCTAATGGTTTGCTTGCCTGGTATCTCATACCTCTTTCTTCTTTGAAGCTTCTTTGTTTCTTTCTTCTAATTTTTTTGAAACCTGTTCTGGAAAGAGATTTTTTTAAGAATAATCTTGTAAAACCTATCTTGTGAATATTCCCTCTATAATCTACTCCAAACAGAAATTTCAAAGTTAATAATTGTTTTCTGTACTTACTTAATTTCAGTTTAATTACAGATTTTAACAAATTTGGTATTTCAATCTCTAGTTTCCCACCTGGTTTCAAAATTCTGTACCATTCAGAAAGAACAAAAGGAACTTGATTTACATCAAAATGTTCAATTATATGAGATGCTTCTATTAGATCTACACTATTTTCCTCATAAGGAAGGTTGGTAACGTCAGCAATCTGATCAGCAATTTTATCTTCAACAAGATCAATGTTTATATATCCTGGTTTGTAAAAAATACCACAACCTAGATTCAATTTTATCATAATGATTTCACTTCTTGGACATTGGATCTTTCTTTCTTAGGAATCTTCACATCAAACAACTTTTCTTCTATTTTTCTTAAACATAAAGGTGTGTTATGAAATTTCTTTGTAAGGTGATAAGATGTTGAGTTACATCCACCTTTACATTTTTCTCCGTAAAAACAATCAATGCAATTTTCACCGAAATCATCTCGTTTGAAATTTCTATTATAAGCAAAAGAATTAGGATCTTCCCAGATCTCTTTGAAACTTCTATCTCTCACATTACCTTCAATAAATTGGTTATTCCCCATTGATAAACACCCAACTACTGAACCTTCTGAAGTTAAACCAACTGTGGATCTTCCTGCAGTACAACCATCCCATCGATTGTTTCTTGGAAGTAAATGAGAGAAATAACCATAACAATGTGCTCCTACCACAGGCATGTCTTTGAATTTGTTTTTTATCCGTTCTGAAACAATAAACATAGCAGAAGCATAATATTCTTCTTGACTAATTACTAAAGATGGATCAAAATATCCAAATGGCATACATACTTGAATTTGCCAGTTTATTCCTTTTCCATAAATGAGTTTCTTCAATTCCAATAATTCTTTGAAATTTGTTTTACTTATTGTGGTTATTACAGTCGTTTGAATATCATTTTCCAAGAGTAGTTCTATAGCTTGATGAGCTGCGTCATAAGATCCTTTTCTTCTAATATAATCATGTGTTTCTTTTACACCATCAAGAGAAACTCCAACTACTACAGGTTCTAATAGATTAAGCTTCTCTATTACTTGAGGAATGAGTATTCCATTACTTACAAAAGCTAAATCCATCCCTAAATCTTTAACACACCAGGCTATTTCATTCCAATCTTCTCTTACAAAAGGTTCCCCACCCATTAAACTAACTTCTCTACAACCAACTTCTGATAAATCTTCGCAAAGATTGAAGCATTCTTGAGTAGTTAACTCGTTTTTTCTAGCCTTTCCTGCACTAGAACCACAATGTTTACACTTAAGATTACATTCAAGAGTTAATTCCCAAACTGCGCAATCAAGATTATATTTCATATTAATCACATTATAAATTTCTCTTTCTAAAGGTATCATAATCTATTGAAACATTAAATGGCGGAACGTATCCTTGAAGAGGAGGTGGTGGATTTTGAACAGCCATATAAATAAAAACTAAGCTTGCTACTGAGATAACTATACTTAGAAAAACAATAATGCTAGCAGAAGTACCTCTTAATCCGGTTTTCTTATAGTTTTTTGAAGATATTAATATATTCCCTGTACTAAAACCTAGAAGTGCCATTGGGCCAAAAAAGTAAATCTTCGGGAAATCCCATGCATATGGATAACCTGATGGTTCTTTTTTCTCCAAATATCCCAGTAAAGCTCCTGAGGTTGCTGAAAGAATGATAGTTGAAACCTGAACAAGAGGAAAAATAAGTTTCTTCAAGATTTGTTTTGATTTTGATTTTTGAATATCTGAAGAATCAACATTCAACACTTTTCCAGTTTCATCTAATTTCTCTTTATTCAAATTCAACCACTTATTTTCCATATTTTGGCTTTTTATAAGTACCATACATTACATAACTACCTAGAATCACTGGTGGTGTAGTTCGAATTGCCATATAAGTAAAAGCTAAGCTTGCTACAGAGATCAATATATTCATAAAAATAATAATAGCTGCATAAACACCTCTTAATCCAATTTTTTTATAGTTCTTTGAGGATATTGATATGTTTCCTACAATGAAACCAAAAAGCGCTATCGGACCTAAAAAGAAAATCCTTGGGTAAAGCCATGAAGCAGGATAACCTGATGATCTGTTATTTTCCCAGTATCCCATTAAAGCACCTAAGATTGCTGAAAGGACGATAGTTGAAATTTGAACAACAGGGAAAATTAGTTTTTTCCAGATTTTTTTTTGTTTTGATTCTTGAATATCTGAAGAATCTATTTCCAACAAGTTTCCAACTTCGTTTATTTTCTCATCGTTCATATTAAATCACACTTCTAAATAATACACCTCTTTCATAGTTGAAGAAATCTTTGAAATAATTATTTTATCTATATTCTTATGGAAAGTACCATAACGAACTGAAGCACTAAGACCTAGATTTGCATCCATAAATTTATAGATAAAAAAGAAACTAATCGCAGACAGTATCAGATTAATAATAACTATAGATCCTGTTAGGAAATTTGAAATACGATATTTCTTGCGATTTTTTATCGAAAATAGCGTATTTCCACTATGGATAATCAAGAGAGTCGGAATCCCTGCTCTATAAATTCTTGTGATTTGATTAAAAGGGTAACCTATTTGTATTTGACTTTCCCAATATCCAAGTAAAATTCCTGAAATAATAGAAAATATAAAAAATGCAATCTGGGCCAGAGGATAAGTAAGTCGTTTTACTAATACTTTAAATTTAGATTCTTTTAAATTAGAAGGGGCAACTTCCAATAACTCTCCTACTTCATTTATTCTTCCCTTATCCATACTTACCACATTTATATCATTTAGTTACAAATTTCTCAAATATCTTATATTTTATACAAAGATAACTATTTTTGTGTAATATTCTACACATATTTTTTATTTCTCCTATTTAATTTGCTTAAACGATTCAAAATTATAACTAGTACTTGTAAACTAGCAGCGACAACGATAATCCATGTTAGAATAAAGAAAGCATCACTATGATCTTCGGGATAATATATAGTAAGATACACACCACGTCCAGAAGCCCTCAACCATTCGTAAGCAGCATCTAAATCTCTATAGTACTTGATAATATTGTCATAATAGTAGAATGAGAAAAATGGTGGGATAGGATTATGAGAAATTATGTAATCTCCATCATGTAAAATCTCATTCATCTCTTCTCGATCTATCGCATAACAGATTGCTTTACGAATAGCAACACCTTTTGTATATTCTTCTTTACCAGGGGTATCCATAAAAACATAATTGTCAGCACCTCCAATAAAAGGTCTATCTAAATTGAAAACAAGACATGTCATATCACTTGAGAGGGTGTCATGAATTTCGAATCTATCGTCAATTTGCATTTTTACACTTTCAGATTTAAAAGAAGTGACATCCATCAAATCGAGCTTTCCAGCTTTAAATTCCTCTAAAGAAGTGAAATCATCTGAAATATCTCTTATTTTTACCTTTTCTATAGATAGAGACTGATTATTACCCTCTCGAGGACCTATTCCGAACCAATTAGGATTTGCTTGAAGAAGAGTCTCTACATTTCTATGAGTATAATCCAACATATACTTCCCACAGCCAAAAGCTGAACAACTATATGTGTTCCACTGAACTGAATTCTTTGCATTGTAAAGTCCTTTCACTGGTATGCTACCAGAAGTATAAAATATTGTTTCATCACTAGAATTTAAGAAAAATTCTGGTAAACAAGGAACATTCAACATGAAAAGGAAATTGAAAAGAATACCTTGAAACAAATCTAGTTCTTTCGTTTGAGGATTGGAATCAACCAAAATTGAAAAAATTAAATCATTTGTTGAATTCATATCTATTCTTCTAATCCAATTATATTGATCGTAATATTTACTTGAATTTTGTGTGGCTAAAGAAAGAAGTGTAAAAGCAACATCTTTTGCAGTTACTTTTTGATTAGTTCCATTGCTAATATCACCTTTTAAACCACTCATCAGTGGAGTAGTGAGAATACTTAAAGGAGGTGAGTTTTCAGTTCTTTCTGTTATGTTGTATGAAGGATTCCAATAGATATTATCTCTTACAAAGAAACGATAATAGCTCTCGTTCACCTCTTCCCAATCATAAATTAATCCAGTTTTTAGTATCTCATTTTCAGGAGAAATTTGAATAATTTGTTCAGTAAGAAAGCTGGCTAAATTCACACTTGAATCATCAGTATACATTAAAGGATTAAGATTTTGAAAACTTGAATCACTGAATATGAATTCATCTGTGCTCTCTTGTCCCTCATGAGTTTCATTAAATGAGAGATAAGGCATATTATTCGAAATAGACCAATTGACGTTATATCCTTCCAAAGTAGACCATGTTGAAATTTGCTTCTGATAATTGAAAAGAGGAAGACAAGGTAGAATCTTATCCATTAGCTGCTGCTGCCAATCATAATAGATCTGCTGTCTTTCATCATCATCTACTTGATTCATCAAAGTAAGCATTTCTTCATTAAACCTCCAATAAGGCAAATCTGTATTTTTAAAAAGAAGGTTTTTTGAACCATTATTGGAGAAATATATAGAGGGATGGGGATAAAATTGATTAAAATTCATCTTAATAATTGCTAAATCATAATTGCATGGGGAAAGCTCCTTACCATAAAGAACCGACCATTCTTCAATTTGGATTTTAACATATATTCCAATATCTCTTAAATTCTGTGTAATAAACATTGCATAGTCTGGTAAAATCCCCCCTCCTGTAGTTTTTAGAACAAGTTGAGGATAGTTAAAACTTTTAGAATTAAAGCTTGTTGAATAACTGAAATTGAAGAATAAAATAATCAGAAAAGAGCATTTAACTCTATTTTTTTTTTTGCGATCCATACCTATCAGAGACTTTCCAATTACTGAAATTACTTTATATTAGTTTAAGACACTTATTAAGAATTTCGCCTAATTTTAATTATTAGAATAGACCTAAATGTAAGAGCAGACAATTCGTAAGATTGTAGTTTCTATAAAAAATAGTTTGAATACTTCTAGGAAGCTTGCTTAAGATACTCCCATGTATACCCTTCCTGTTGATTGATAATCTCCTCAGGTGTTCCTTTAGCTACTAAATATCCACCATTTCTAGTCCCACCTTCAGGACCTAAATCTATAATCCTATCTGCGTTCTTTATTATGTCCATATTATGATCAATAACAACAATTGAGTTTCCTTCATCTGCTAAACGATGCAGAATATTAACAAGTTTTTCAATATCGTAGAAGTGTAATCCTTGTGAAGGTTCATCCAATAAATAGATACTTTTATCATGTGTTTTCTTTGACAATTCTCTAGCTATTTTCAACCTTTCTGCTTCCCCTCCACTTATTGTAGTTGTAGGTTGTCCCATTCGTAGATATCCTAGCCCTACATCTACTGCTAATTGAAGAGGTCTACGTATATTTTCTATGTTCGAAAATAGTTCACATGCTTCCTCTATAGTCATCTCTAAAATATCAGCAATAGATTTTTTTCTATATCTTGCTGTTAGAATAGGTTTTTTGTATTTCTTCCCTTTACAACTCGGGCATAAAACCCAAACATCTGAAAGAAAGAGCAACTCTATTCTTTTATGTCCTAATCCTCGACACTCATTACATTGACCTTTGTATGTGTTGAAACTGAAATGACCTGGTGTGAAACCTCTAGCTTTTGATTCTGGTAAAAGAGCAAAGAAATCTCTTATATTATCTTGTACTCCTAAATACGTAGATGGATTTGACCTTCTTGATTTACTCAAAGAGGATTGATCAACGACTATTACTTTGTTTATACCTTCAAAATTTGTAAGTGACTTATATTTACCAACTTCTGTTCTTTTGCCTTGAATATTCTTTTCAAGTCCTTTCTGAAGTGTGTCAATTACAAGAGACGATTTACCTGCCCCACTGACACCAGTTACTGCAGTAAATATTCCTTTTCCGAATTCAACATCTATTTGTTTCAAATTGTTTTGAGATGCTCCTTTTAATTCAATAGAAGATTCCGCTTTCCTTCGATTCTTAGGTGTTTTAATTTTCTTTGAACCAGAAAGATAGCTTGCAGTCAAAGAATCTTCTCGCTGTAGAAGTTTAGTAGTATTCCCTTCAGCAACTACATCCCCCCCTTGATCTCCACCTAGTGGGCCAAGTTCAATCATGTGATCTGATTCTTTAATTATGATGTCATCATGCTCAACAACGATAACATGATTTCCATTATCTCTTAGTCTCTTCAATGTTGTAAGCAGCTTATCTATATCTCTTGGGTGTAGACCTATTGTTGGTTCATCTAGGACATAAGTGACACCTATAAGTCCACTCCCAATCTGTGAAGCGAGTCTTATTCTTTGGGCTTCTCCATTAGATAAAGTGCTTGAACGTCTATCTAGAGTAAGATAACTCAAACCCACATCAGTTAGATATTCAGCTCTTTTCTTTAACTCAACTATAATCCTATCCGCTATCTTTGCTCTTCTTTTATTAAGCTTCAAAGTATTAAGGAAGTCAAGAAAATCATCAACTGCATAGGTAGAAAGATCGTTTATCGATTTATCTCCTACTGTTATCGCAAGAACTTCTGTTTTTAATTTTCGTCCATTACAATCTGTGCATTTATACTCGCTATAATATTGATGCATCTGTTCTTTTCTTTGACTAATGTATCGTGATTCAGTTTCAGTGGTCATCCAAGTAACCCATCTTTGAATGAGTCCTTCCCATGGTCCACTTCTAGTATATTCTGAAGAAGATTTTTCTCTTTCTCGAATGATTCTAATTGATACATCTTTACCTTTTGAGCCGTAAAATAAACCATCCAGTTGTTGAGGAGTTAAATCTTTCATTGGTGTATCCATTGTGAAATCGAAATGTTTAGCTACAGAATCAAGCATTGCTCTTCTCCAAGAGTTAGGATTAGACATTCTTTGAGAAGAATATGGACCTATAGCGCCTTGACTTATCGATTTATCCCAATTCTTGACTATCTTTCTTATATCAAATTTTCTTATTGTTCCCAACCCTGTGCAATTTGAGCATGCTCCTGAATAGTGATTAAAGCTGAAAAGTCTTGGATGGATTTCAGATGGAGCTTCATATTCATGATCTATACATTCAGCATTTATTGAATAAATACTTCTCTCTCCATTATAATAGATCTCAACTCTCCCTTTGCCAACACTTACTGCAGCTTCTATTGATTCAGCTGTCCTAGATATGTTTTCTTTATTCACTTCTATTCTATCAATTACTACAGATAATGAGGAAGATTTTTTTACTTTTATCTGTTCATCTACTAGATAGTCTTTCCCATCTATTACAATTCTATTATATCCTTGTTTTTGAATTTCCTTGATTGTTTCTTTAATATTCACTTCTTCGCCATTTGATAAAGAAGATGCGATAATTATGTTTTCAGATTCATATTCCTTTAGTACTAATTTAGCTATTTCATCCGACGTTCTATTTTTTAAAACAATATTGCATACTGGACAATGAGGTATACCCACTTTTGCATAAAGAAGTCGGAGATAATCATAAATTTCTGTAGTAGTTGCAACAATTGATCTTGGATTCTTAGAAATAGAATGCTGATCTATAGCTATTGAGGGTGTCAAACCAATTATATCATCAACATCAGCTCTTTCAGCTTTTGTAAGAAACTGCCGTGCATAACTACTTAATGATTCTACAAACCTTCTTTGCCCTTCTGCAAAAAGAGTATCTATAGCTAAAGAGCTTTTACCTGAACCGCTAGGTCCTGTGATTACAACAAGTTTTTCTTTTGGAATGTCTAAATTTATACTTTTGAGATTATTCTTTGTTGCTCCTCTCACATACAGATATTTTGATGGATCTAAATCCTCTTTTTCTATTTTTATAGGTTCTACTTCTTCCTCTATGTAATCATCAGTTAGTACTTTCTTCAACGCTTGTCCAGTATATGAAAGCTCATTTTCAAGAATTTCTTCTGGAGTACCTAAATCTACTAGATACCCACCATTTTCTTCTCCGCCATCAGGACCTAAATCTATGACAAAATCAGCTACTTTGATGACATCTAAATTATGCTCTATAATTAATACTGTATTTCCCTTATCAACCAATCTTTGAAGAACATTTAACAGCTTTTTAATATCTTCAAAACTTAATCCCGTTGTCGATTCATCGAGGATATACAGGGTATTACCTGTAGATATCTTTGATAGTTCTCTGCTAAGTTTTATCCTCTGGGCTTCTCCACCAGATATAGTTGTACTTGATTGCCCGAGCTGTATATAATCCAATCCGACATCAATTAAAGTCTTCAAAATACGCTGAATTTTAGGTATATTTTCAAACACTCCCATTGCTCTACTTACAGTCATGTTAAGTATGTCAGCTATAGAATGACCTTGATATTTGATTTTCAGAGTCTCATCATCATATCTTTTGCTTTTGCAAATTTCACATTCAACTTCAACGTCGGGAAGAAGGGTCATTTCTATCTTATTATAACCATGCCCTTTACACGCTTCACATCTACCTAATTTTGTATTAAAACTGAATCTAGTTTTGGAATACCCTCTAATCTTAGCTGTTGGAATAGTTGCAAACAAATCTCTAATATGATCCATTACTTTTGTATAGGTTGCAGGATTAGATCTTGACGTTCTACCTATAGGTGATTGATCAATTACGACAACTTTGTCAATGTTCTCTGAGCCTTCTATACTCTTGTATCGACCTGGTTTTTGTTTTCCATTATGAAGTTTATTTACTAGAATTGGATAAAGTGTATCTGCAACTAAAGAAGACTTACCACTTCCTGAAACTCCAGTAACACATGTGAATGTTCCTAAAGGGATGCTTACATCTATCTGCTTTAAGTTATTATGAGATGCACCTTTGAGAGTAAGGAATTTTTTACTTGTTCTCCTTTTCTTAGGTATCTCAATCTCATCTAATCCCAATAGATATTTTGCAGTGATAGAATTCTTTGAATTTTTTTCAGATAATTCCTTTGGATCCATGAGGAATAGTACTTCTCCACCATCATCTCCTGCTCCTGGACCTAAATCTAACAGCAGATCAGCTGAACGAAGAGTATCTTCATCATGTTCAACAACTATGACTGTATTCCCTCCATCTCTGAGAGTTTTCAGAGAACTCAACAGCTTTTGGTTGTCTCTATTAGCTAATCCTATTGAAGGCTCATCTAAGACATAATTTACTCCTTGTAGCTTTGAACCTATTTGAGTTGCTAATCTTGTTCTTTGAGCTTCTCCTCCGCTCAACTCACTCGCAGCTCTGTTCATTGTTAGATAATGTAATCCTACTTTCAACAAGAATGATAATCTATTTTTAATTTCTTTTAGTAGAGGTTTCCCTATTATCTCCTCTTCTTTAGTAAGCTTAACTCCCTCGAAGAATTTTAAACACTCATCAATTTCTAATCTATTGAGTTCAGAGATATTTTTCCCATTGAACAAAACAGCTAAACTCTCGGGCTTGAGTCTCATTCCCTTACAATCAGGGCATTTTGTTTGTTCCATGAGCTCTTCTAATATTTGCTTCCTATGTTCTGACGTAAGTCTGTAGTAAGCTTCCATTGTTGCTGGGATTAATCCTCTCCATCTAGTGGTCCACTCACCCTTCCCACTCCATTTAGCTGCTTGACTATCCCAGTTCCATGTCAAGTGATATTCTTGTCTACCTGTTCCATAAAGTAGTTTATCGAGTTGATCTTCAGTTAAATCCTTTATTGGTGTGTTAATATCATATCCGTGTTCTTGGACAATTACATTGATATTTTTCAAACCTATAGAAGCATATGTGATGTGTTTTTTGTTCTTCGTCATTGTCGCAATGGCACCATCAGCGATTGAAAGATCATGATTAACTATGAACTTTTGAGGAGATATCTCAGCAATTTGTCCTAGTCCTTTACATCTCTTACAAGCACCAACAGCTGTATTGTGCGAGAAGTCTCTAGGATTGAATTCATTTACAGCTAATCCGCACTCTGGACAGACTAGTTTTGTTGAGTATACTCTTTCTTCTTTCTCTCCAATTATCTTAATCCTACCTTTTGAGAGCTCGAGTGCTAGGTTGACACTATCAAGAATCAAAGGCTCATTCTTTCTTTCACATCGATTCCTGTCAACAATAATTTCTAAATCATGAGCAACATATCTCTCTAATTGAACTTCTTCATCATCTAAGTTCACTTCTTTACCATCAACTATTAATCTGACATAACCATCTTCTTTCCATTGAGCTAATTCCTTTCTATACTCACCTTTCCTCTTCTCGAAAATTGGAGCAACTATTTTGATCCTTTGTCCTTCAAAAGATGCAAATATCTGTTCAATTACTTGATCTGAAGGTTGTGCTTCAATCCTAATTTTACAATCTGGACAATGAGGTATTCCTACTCTTGCAAAAAGTACTCTCATGTAATCATAAATCTCAGTGAGGGTACCAACTGTACTTCTTGGATTCCTCGATATAGTTTTCTGATCAATAGAAATTGTTGGTCGTAAACCATCAATATGCTCAACTTGCGGTCTGTCAAAATTACCTATAAATTGCCTTGCATAAGCTGATAAAGTTTCCATATATCTTCTCTGTGCTTCGAGATAAATTGTATCAAAAGCAAGTGAACTCTTTCCACTTCCAGAGATGCCCGAAATAACAATTAACTTATCATGTGGAATCTCAACTGAGATATTACGTAAATTGTTCTCTTGAGCGCCTATAACCTCAATTGAGTTCTTATACAATATCCACACCTAAACCTATCTTTTAAGTCTATCTTAGTGCAAAGTTATCACTATATAAAGAAGTAGATTTTTCATTTTTTTGATTCGTGTCTAAAATGAAGAAGATGAGTAATTAATGCTATGATTATTAGTTCCGATATTGCTAAAAATAAATACTAAATTATGAATGAAAATCTATACAAATTGAATCTCCAACCTATTAGTAAGAGACCTACAATGCTACAAATCAAAGATCCTAAATAAGCAAAACCTAAAAACTAAAAAGTTCTTCTTTTTTTGAAATAAGCCCAGGAATAATCCCTAATATGATATTCCCTAGACAAAGCGAAATAAACAAATTTCTAATTGATAGGTTAAGAGTGAAATAAAGTATAGAAACAACTATTATGAATATCAACGCTGCACAACTTGCACCTATTATGAAATATTTCATCCACAGAGAGTATTTCTTGGTTTTAATTTCTGAAAAACCCATCATAGGATTAAAGTGTTTTTTTTCAATACTTAAGTATTTTTGGAAATGAAATCATTAACAAGAAGAGATATTCTTACTCCTTGATTAAGCATTGTTGAAGGCTAGCAAACGATAATTCCCATTGATTTTCAAACCATAATCTAGCTTCTTCCCATTCTGGTGAATCTCTCCATCCTGTATGCAGTAAATGAATCTCAGTACCTCCATCTATTGGAATAAAAGTCACAACTACATTAGTCAAAGGTCTTACATTATTCATGAAGTGTTTGTACATTTTAGGTCCTTTCCATTCGAAGGAAAGGAATTTATCATGTTGGAGAGCAAGAATTTTACATCCTATTGTACTATCATTTTCTTTGTCCTCAGGAACCCAAAATAATTCATATTTTCCTCCTACTTCTGGTTCTACATCTGCTTCTTTTGTTAACCATTCTTCGAGTAATTTATTATCAGTAAAATATTCAAATGCTGTATGAGTTACGCACTCAAGAACAATTGAATGGTAGATTATTTTATCCATTTTTCTATCTCCTAACTATTATGTACAAAGTGATTTTTGCTTATATAAGGAAGAGGATTTCTCAAATAATCAAATTTGGTAAACATAATTGAGAATATTTTGTAAATTCCTTACAGATATAAAGTTTATATATTATCTTTAGTAAACTTACCTTTGGTGCTTATTTGCTTGAAGAGAGAAAAATCCATAGTGTTTTAAAGAGCAAGGAGACAATGGAAGGTGCTGGAGTTAAACTTAAGAGAGCTTTTGGGCAGGATCATCCAAAATTAGATCCTTTCTTATTATTAGATGACTTTCATTCAGATAATCCTGAAGATTACATAGCTGGTTTTCCTTGGCATCCTCATCGAGGAATAGAAACAATAACCTACATGCTTCATGGTAAAATTAAACATGAAGATAGTCTTGGGAACGCAGGTGTAATTGAATCTGGTGATGTACAATGGATGACTGCAGGAAATGGGATTATTCATCAAGAAATGCCTGAAAGAGCAGAGGGATTGATGGGTGGTTTCCAATTATGGGCTAATCTGCCTAGCTCACACAAAATGATGAATCCTCGTTATCGTGATATCAAGAAAGAAGATATTCCTGAAATCGAAGTTGGTGGTGCTAAAATCAAAATAATTTGTGGAGAAGTTAAGGGAACTAAAGGCCCTGTTCAAGATATCATCACAGAACCTGAATATCTTGATATAACAATCACGCAAGATTCTGAATTTGTTCATCGAGTAAAGAAAGGACATAATGTTTTTGCATATGTTATCCAAGGTGAAGGTTATTTCAATTTAGAACATAATCCTCTTCTAAATAAAGATAATCTTATTCTCTTCGAGGATGGAGATGTTATTAAAATCTCAACAGAAGATAGTTTACTCAGATTCTTACTAATCTCTGGGAAACCAATAGGAGAACCTGTTGCTTGGCATGGGCCAATAGTGATGAACACTCAAGAAGAAATCAGAACAGCTTTTACTGAATATAGAGAAGGAACATTCATTAGATACACAGGTTAAAAGAAACAATTTCATTAGAATTAGTACTTCGAAGAGTCTGAAGAGTTTGTTATTTCATGGTTTATTTTTAATATTTAAAGGTGGAAATTTACTGACAAAATGAAATTCCCCAATCCTCCAAAAGATTAAATTTTATAAATTAGTGATTTTACCTAACCGTATGAATTCTACAGAAATTAGTGATTACAAAGTATACAGTTATCGTTGGATTGTGTTGCTTCTATTTGGTTTAGTGACACTAATCAATCAGATAATTTGGATAACATTCGCAGCAATTACTCCGTCAGCAACTTCTTTCTATGGTCAAAGTACTAATGCAATTTTCATGCTTTCATTAGTGTTTATGATTGTATATATTCCAATGAATATTCCCGCTGCATTAGCAATCGATAAATTTGGTTTGAAATGGGGTACTGGGATAGGAGTTATACTCACAGGAATTTTCGGGATTTTAAGAGCTGTTTCTCACCAGTATCATTGGGTGTTAATTTTCCAAATTGGATGTGCGATAGGGCAACCCTTCTTACTAAATTCCTTTACAAAAGTGTCCACAAATTGGTTTGGTGAGAAAGAAAAAGCACTTGCAACAAGTTTAGGAACGATGTTTGTTTTGCTAGGCGTATTACTCGGAATGCTAATTACACCATTTCTAGTATCAAATGATCCACTTGATCCTAGGTATCAAGACCCAACTGTTATGCTTTATATCTATGGTGGTATTGCCCTCGCTTTCATGGTAATCTATTTGTTATTCGTTAGAGATAAACCTGAAACTCCTGCCAATGCTTATAGTGATAAAACTAAAGTTTTCGAGACTAAGGGAACTTTGGATCTCTTTAAAAATCGCGATTTTAATATCTTGTTAGTTTTATTCCTATTCGGAGCAGGTACATTCAATGCAGTATCCACGGTTATGGCGGATTTGTATAAGTCAATATTCAATTCTTCTGTACCCGGTTTCGTTCCTGATGATCTCTTTGGCATCTTAGGAGGGACTATGATAGTCGGAGGTATAGCAGGTGCAATTACGCTTTCTACGCTTTCAGATAAATATCGGAAAAGAAAGATTTTCCTAATTATCAATGCTATTTCCGGAGCTGTATTAACATTGTTGTTCTTCATAATTGAGAAGTATGTCACTTCCTTTATACCACAATATATAGCTCATTGTATCATAGGATTCTTCTTTGGTTTTCTATTAATCTCCGCTTTACCAATAGGGTTGACTTTTGCAGCAGAAATAACTCATCCATTGCCTGAAGAAACATCTAATGGTTGGTTAATGTGGATAGGACAGTTAGGCGGAATAGCTCTTATTACAATTGTAATGTTTGGTTTCGATAATGATGTATTTAATTTCATTCTCTATGCTGTAATACTGGCAATCGCTGCTATATTTTCCTTTAGATTGAGAGATTTAGATGCTTATGAGTTAAAATCATAACATCCCCTTCTATTTTTCTCTAAAGTTTTGTTTTCTTTTTTTAGAATAGATAACAAATGTTATCATAAATAAAAAAGCATAGGACGTTGAAAGAATACCAAAACCATCATTTCTATTAGTTTCTTCTGGAGGGTATTTGGATACAGTGAGATTAACAAATTGTGTTTTTATGTGATTGGAATCATCCTCAAGTTGGATAGTTAAATTATACTCACCATCCTGAAGTAAACCAAGATTAACATCTAAATCAGTTGGTTGCCAATATCGAGTGAATTCTACATTATCATTGTCAACTAAATCCCCTTCAAGAAATACTCTATACTTTCCAAATAATGGGTATTTATTTCTGAAATTATTATAAGCTTGCCAATTTACCGATGCTTCTTCACCTGATTTTACCCAATAGGTTGTGTTTATTCCTATTATTGGTGAAAAATGTATTCTGTCCATACTATAAACACCATATCCAATTTCACCTTCTTTAGGGAAATTCATCTCCCAAACAATCTCTCCTGAGTTATCAACTTCAACCAGTCTTGCTCCAATAGCAGTTGAGCCCTCATGATACATCGTTCCAAAAGTCCCAAGTCTGTTATTATTTGGGAGTTTATCTGCATCCCCCCACCAAGCTGAGAAATATTTGCTAGGGGAAGCCCATTCCCATACAATCTGTGCTTTTTTTTCAACTTCATCGACTTGTATCTCTATTATTCTAGATTTGTGTTGCAATAGATTATCCTGATTATGTTCATCATTATCAAAGTAGATGAAAGTATCGTCACTAATCTTCTCAAGAGCATGACCATGATAGAAGAGGATATCCTTCTGATTCCCATCTATATCAAATAGATCAAAATCTCCGTACTCTCCTAAAGCCCAGATTAAATCACCAGTTTTATGATCTAATTTGTAGAATGTGTTAGTATTTCGGCAATTTAGATAAATAGTATCATCTTGATCATCATATATGATAGTATTTGAATGAGTAAGATCTGCTATATCTTCCTCAGAATCTAGATAGGGACAATAGTGATTATGTGAAATAAATGACTGAGTATCTACTTCCCAAATTTTCAAACCTGTAGTTAAATCGACTTCTATTATTTTATCAAATCTGTATTCTACTGATTCTATTTCTTCTAGAAAGGAAGTTAATGTAAAAATGGAGTTATTATTCATATTCATTTCATAATCGTGATGCCCTAAAACTGATAATTTCTCAACTTCATCAGTATAGATGTTCCACAAATTAGCTCCACTTGAATCTCCAAAAAGAATTGTAGTAGAATTTACAAATTCAGCAGAATAATCAGCTAAAATTATTCCATCAGCTATCTGCCTTTGATAATGAACTTGACCTTCCATATCTACAATTAAAAGGTTCATATCTATTGTTGTCCAATTTGAAACAAATTTTCGTTCCAGCACAAAAAGATTGTAACCATCAAAACTACCCTCCTTGATGGTTATATCTGGATTTCCTAACATAGTTTTTATGTTATTAGAATAAATTGATGGTGAATGAGTCTGCCCTATGAAAGCCATTATGAAAAGAATGCTTAAACCCAATCCCCATCGTTTGCTCATCAATATCCAATTCTAAAACGATTTTTTATCTTTATCTCTTGTGACTTTGAATTTATCAGATTTATAGGAAAGACTAAAAAAATACAACTCGAATGTCTAATTATGCCTATAAATTATTCAGCAATCCTACCTCATGGATTTGATCTTATACCTGAGTTATATCCAAATACTGGACAAGACTGGAAGAAATTGATTAAAGGAATGGAAGATGTAGCCAAAGAAATATTCGCTTGTAAACCAGATATTATAGTCATATCATCTCCACATAATCTAAGAATTGATGGACAAATAGGCGTAATTACAACTGAATGGTGCCAAGGAACATGGTGGAATGAAGATAAAACCAAATCAGTGGAACTGAAATTCTCATGTGAAAGAGAGTTTGGATTAACACTTTATAAAAACATAAAACAAGCTGACCTTCCCGTTGTTTCAGTGAATTATGGGGCTGCAGATGGAGAATTTTCAGCAATGATAATGGATTGGGGAACTTTTATTCCAATGTGGTTCATAAACCAAATTTATACAAAGAACAAACTAGAAATTCCTCCAATGGTTCTCATAACTCCTTCTAGAGAAATTCCTTGGGAAAATTTAATCGAGGTAGGAAGAATAATCAACCAACTGAGCATTAGCGAAAACAAAGAGGTAGTTTTTATTGCTAGCGCAGATCATGGGCATGCACATGATGAAGAAGGGCCTTATGGCTATGATACAGCTTCAAAAATTTTCGATGACAAAGTATACCAAATGATTCAAAGAGATGAACTACACAAATTATTGGATTTCACTGAAGTATTCGTTGATCATGCAAAACCTGATAGTGTGTGGCAGATGTTGATTCTACAAGGAATTCTTGAAGAAACGAATTTAAGAAATAATCTTTGTATCTATGAATGCCCAACATATTATGGTATGATAGTAGCTTCATTTACTAAAAGAAACTAAAATCTAGAGTTCAATAGTAGTATTCTGAATATTTGAAAGTACTATGATTTCATTCACTTCAGAATATTGTTCAAAAGACAAAAAAACATTCAGTTTTTGGCCTATGACAACACTTTCATTAAATGTTCCAGTTAACAAATATTCCCCTGAGTTTTTTAGATAAAAATTATATCCACGAGTATCATTCCCAATATTGTATTCATAAGTGGTTTCTGCTGGAACTATTTCCAAATAAGAGAAATTCCAACATGAATCAAAAAAATCATTGTAATCACTGTCAACTATAATTTGGTTCACAAAAATAAAATCCTGTCTCATGAATAAAGGGATATTGTGATAACTATGAGTGAAATTAATGTTGATAAAAAAAGAGGAATTAGAGAAGACCTCCAGATCGAGAATCTGTATTATATTACTACTATTCCATTTTAGTCCAAATGAATCTGAAGCAGAAGTATTTGTTATTGTTAAACTGGAGAAAATATTTGAACCTTGAAGTATGAGATTCGAGGGTAACCCAAAAACTATCAAGAGCAAGAAAAGAGTCAAAATGTGACTTTTCTTAGTTTTTGTTATAAAATCTATAAAGTCTGAATCTTGCTTTGCTTTTTTCTCAATTTTTATCTTTCTCTTCATTAGAAAATACAATACAAGAGATGTTAGTAATAAAGGAATAATGAAAACAAAGAGATAATTTAATGAGCTCAATACAAGCTTTCTTTCCGGATTTATTCCTGTCTTTCCAAAAATATTCACAAGAATATAATTTAATGTTAAAGAAATTGTATCAAACTGATCTGCCCAAAAAAAAATGATGAAAACAGATAATAGAATAAAAAATGATGCTGAAATAATGTATTCCGTAATTTTTCTAGATTTATTCTGAGGATAAATTGGTTCTATTATCTTATTTAATAGAAAAATAATCCCCATAAAAAAAATAATTAAAAGAATTATGAAGACTAAATAAATTATAAATAAAGAAGCTTCCCAGTTAAGAGTTAAAAGTTGTAGATTAGCAGCTATGAGCATTCCTAACAAACTAATTGAAAAGATGGCAAAAAAAGGGAAAAATGTTGTAACTCTCGAGATGAATTTCTCTTTTGGTGTTTTCATGATTTTCTCAAGATTATTAGATTTGGTAAATTCTTTACGAAATTTTGAAAGTGGGAGAAATAGAAGAAATAATCCTGCAAAAACTAAACTTAAGTGAATAAAAAATTGAAGAATAAGATAAGTTGGATTTATTTCCAAATTATACATTATTGCTGCTCTAAGAAACATAATTGCAGATCCTGCACCATGAGAAGAGTATTGTATTTGAGCTTGAAAACGTATAAATTCATCAATCCTTAAGATTGAAAATATGATCAAAAATAAACCTGTTTTTCTTGGATGAAATCTAGCTAAAATTATTGAAATAAGTATAATCAAACCACTTAGAACTAATATTCCTAGTTGGAACTCCATGTCTTTCATAATGCCTAGCATTATATTTGTTTCATTTTGTATAATCCCCAAATTAGCAATTAAATCCTCTTTGTTTACAAAAGTATTCTTTATTTCTAACTTAGCTATCCAAATAAAAGGTATAAAAAAATAAGCGATTCCGGAAAAAAATATAGGAATAAGGAATAATATATCATTCAATCTTTTTTCGCACAGATACTTTCTAGTGGAAATTTCAGAATAATTTGTATTAGCTATCAATAGCTTAATTATGTTTTGTTCTCATTATATCTTTTTTCTTTGCGAATTACATCAATTGATCTTAATTTTAACATTTTATGGGTTAAAATTAATAATACCCGATTCAATTTATTTTAGAAGGTGTCTAAATTGAAAAAAAATCATATTGGAAAAGAATTCATGAAAAAAACTACATATGTACATACTTCTACTTCAGATCAAATAACTGGACTTCCTCAACCTCCATTAGAGCTTGAATATGCACACAAAATGAGAAGTTTCAAATTACCTGAACCTCAAGAATTGGATATTAAAGATTATCCTCTTAGAAAAGCAATTGAAGAAAGAAGAAGCGTTAGAACCTATTCTGTTAATAAGTTAACATTAGAAGAGCTTTCATGGTTATTATGGTGTACTCAAGGTGTAAAAGAAGTTTATCAAGAATCAGCTACCTTGAGAACAGTGCCCTCTGCAGGAGCTAGACATGCTTTTGAGACATTTCTGCTTGTAAACAATGTTGAAACTTTAGAGGTAGGAATTTACAGATACGTTGCACTTGAACATAAATTGGTTGAATATGTTTTGGAAGAAGGTATTGCTGATAAAATTGTTGAAGCAGCTTATGATCAAAAGATGGTGAAAAACGATGCAGTTACATTTATCTGGGTCGCTGTTCCTTATAGAATGTGTTGGCGTTATGTGGAGAGAGGATATAGATACCTGCATATTGATGCTGGACATGTATGTCAAAATCTCTACATTGCTGCAGAGAATATTAACGTTGGAGTCTGTGCTGTAGGTGCATTTCACGACGATCAATTCAATGAACTTATGCGTTTAGATGGTGAAGAAGAATTTGTAATTTACTTGGCATCTGTTGGAAAAAAGAAGTGAAAAAGAAAAGAAATATCTGAATAAGATTAGAGTTCATGCTTTCCTTCAAAGAGGTTAATATTGTTGTTGTGTTGTACTTGCAGGTGTCGTACTAACTGCTGGTTGCTCTTTATGTGCTGGACGCAAAGGTTTCCAAATCCATAGAAGAACTGCACAGATTATGAAAACTCCTAGTAGCCAACCCATTCTAAAAGCATCGGCTAACCAATTCTTAACAAATCCTATCGAGAATATAACCCAAACATAAGCAACTGCAATGGCATTTTTCACTCTTTCAAGAGCATACTTAAGCCCATAAACCATGAAAACAAATCCTCTACATATCCCTTTTCTTTCGTTGGTTTCACAAGTTGCTAATTTTTCTTCCTTCCATTTTTCTACTTCAGGATATTTCTTCTTCTTATACTTGATACCTTCTGGAAGTTTCTTTTTTTTCCATTTTTTGAATTCCACTATCTCTTTTTTACGAATTTCTGCACTTTTTTGTACTCCCTTGAGGTACCATTTTAAAACATCACCATCTTTTAAGGCCATTTAATCACCAATATCTGCAAACAAACACACGTCTAGAGGATATTTAAACATATGTACAATCTCATATTCCCTCCTCTGTGGAAAGTGATAATCGCAACCAATATTTTTTAAATGATGAGATTTTCTTAAATTTGGTTATCAATTTGGTTACGAAATATCCTGTGTTTGTGTTCTGTGGAAGAGATTATGAAAAGCGAAAATTGATAGTGGAACTAGATCCAGATAGTAAATACAACACCAAAGCTCTTCTACCTTTTCTTGGAAAAAGAGTAATGGATTGGCAGCTAGAAGAATTACGTAAGAGTCCACATGTAGAGGATTTGTATCTTCTAGGAATAACTGAAGACATGGCAAAATTTGATTATCCTGTACACTATGTTGATGTTCCAACAGCTTCAACGTATGCAGAAAAATTATTAGCAGGAATTAAATATCTGCGTTCTGTAGGAAAAGATAACACATTCATTGTAGTTTCCTCATCAGATACACCTGGAATTACAGTTGAAGGAATAAATCAATTCTTTGAAGCAATAGAGGATTTGCAACACTATGATTATGTTCAATCAGTAGTTCCTGATGATGTTACAAAGAAAGTATTTCCTAACCATCAGAGAGTTGTAGGTAAACTTTCTGATATACATGTTTTTCCAGGAGAACTTTTCGCAATGAGTGAATATGGGATAGTGCAAAGAAATAACATAATTAGTGAAATAGGTAGTAGGCGAAGAAAAATAAAAATAAACAAACGAACAAAGAAAATGAGTGCTGTCACACCAATTGTTAAACTTGTTTTAAAGCGTCCTAGTACTTGGTTTTTGATTTTAAAATTCATAATGGGGAGGCTTTCTTTAGCAGGAGCAGAAAAGCTAGTTTCTAGAATGGCTAAAGTAACTGCTAAGGCTGTTATTATCTCTGATGCAGCTTTTGGAATGGACATGGATCTTCCTGAAGATTATGAAAAACTAAAGAGATATGTAAGTAAAACAAAGAATATTCCCTATATTCCCGGTGTTAAGTAAACCTGAAATTGCTATAGTTGCACTGGAATGCTTTAAATAATATAATCTTAAATTAGTATAACGTTATGAAATATCCTATTCTATTACTAGCTGGAAGAGATTTGGAAAGAAGAGATTTATTGAAAGCACTTGATCCAAATGGAAAATATACCTCCAAAGTTGCATTGCCATTTTTAGGAAAAACTGTAATAGAATGGGTAGTTGAGGCATTCCTAAAATCGAAATATGTAGACGATGTTTACATCTTAGGTTTGACAGAAAAGGATGTAAAAATAAATGATCCTGTTCATTTCATACCTGTAGATCCATGTTCTCGAATTAGCCAAAAGTATAAAGCTGGTTTGGATTATATTACTAAAGCAGGGAAATTAACAGACAAATTAATATTCTGTAGCGGTGATTGTCCAGGAATTCAAGCTGAAGCCATTGATCAATTCATCGAAGCTGTTCATGAGAGGAAAGGGTATGATTTTGTTATTGGTGGAGTTCCAGAGGAAATATTAGCAGCTGTAATCCCTAATCATAAAAGGGGAGTGGGAAGATTCAAAGATATAAATATACTCCAAGGTGAAATTGCTTATTTCAGTCCTAGGGTAATTAATGAGCTACAGGATGTGATAGATAGTTTTACTGATCCAGAACTTAGAAATAAAAAATCTTTTTGGAGAACTTTGTGGTTGGTTGCTAAACGTCCTAGTTCTTGGTCTAAAATTATCAAAATTGTTCTTAAAATAGGGACGCTGAAAGATGCAGCTATAGCTGTTTCTCGAGCATTTAAAATAAAAGCCGATTGCGTAGTAATAGAAGATCCTGGTTTAGCTATGGATATGGATCTTCCAGAAGATTATGATAAAATCAGACAATATGTAGCCAAAATTCATAATATTGAAATCACATAAATGAGCTAAAAACTATCTCAGAATAATTTAATCAGTAGTCTTGACATTTAGCTTTAATTGCTTATTTTTTGGTTTAATAAAAGAAAATACACCTAAAGTTACTGCAAGAAGTAAAGCATATTTACACATTATACTTGTAACTGTGTTGATAAACGAAGAATCAATCAGAACCATTAGATACATGGGAACTAAAAATGATAGATATCCTACAAGCAGCAGGATACTCAATTTTCTCTCTATTTTCTCCTTTTTCCAAATAGTATGAGCTACCAGAAACAAAATGCTGTAAGCTAATATGCCAATGTAGTAAATGCCATAATAAATGGATAAGTTATGCTTATAGATTGCATAAAGAGGATTACAATCAATAAGATTCACAGAATTGGGGATTATAAGATAATAGAGCGAAAAAGCTGTAGTAGCAGCAAAACCTATCCAATAATCAGGAAACTTCCATTGAACAATTCTGGTGCTCAGATAATAACCCAAAGGAGGTAGAAAAGTAATTATTACATAAGCTATTCTTCCAGTAATATTTTCATTAACTCCTATACAAATTAACCATTCTGATAGCTGATATAATTGAAGCAATCCTAATAAACCAACAATAGACTAGAAGAAAGGATGATCCCTATTGAATATTATTACAACTATTAGAATGACGAATTCTATTACGAAGAATATCAAAGACAATGTCCCTGGAAGCATCAAGGACTGTAGAAACTCATTTGCATATAATTGTTGCTATGTTTCTGGAAAGAATTTTTAAAGTAGGAAGTTTTCCGTAACTGGTGACATGTGAATGACAAAACAGTTTCCTATCTTTCTAATGTCTGGGAGGGATAAAGATATTCGAAGAGAAATAATGCAAGTTCTTGATCCTGAAGAGAAATACAAGGCCAAATGCTTACTTCCTATATTAGGAAAACCAGTAATTCAGTGGGTAGTAGAAGAGCTTGTTAAATCCAAAAAGATTGAAGGAATTTATGCACTTGGAGTTTCAAGAGATGATATTGATTTTGGGTCAGAAGTGGAATATATACCTGTAGACTTTTTTGCTGATTTTAACGAAAAACTGCTTATTGGTTTAGAATATTTAAAAGATAAAGGTAAGAATTTCAATCAATTTGTGATTTGCTCAGCAGACACACCGGCTATAACAGTTGAAAGGATTGATGAATTTCTAGTTGCTATTTCAGAAATGGAAGATTATGATTTTATACAATCCCTTGTACCATATGAATTATCATTAAAAGAATTTCCAGAAGCAGGGAGAGTAGTTGGATCTTTTAGAGATCACAAAATATTTCCCGGAGAACTTTATGCTTTAAGTGTTAAAGGTATAATAGATGGACAGAAGATAATATCAGACATCAACAGGTTAAGAAGAAAACGATCTTTCTGGGCAGTAGCTTGGTATGTTTTCAAAAAACCTTCTACTTGGCCAAAAATGGTGAAATTAGTTTTGAGATTCGCTAAATTAAAAGATGCAGTGATCGCACTGGAAAGAGCTTTCAAAATGAAAATGGGGACGGTAATTATTGAAGATTTAGGATTTGGTTTGGATATGGATGTATCACAGAACTATGAACAACTTGAAATTTATTTGAAAAAAACCAAAATTGTTAAAAAATAGATCCAAGATGAAATAATTTGTTATTTTCAATTTCATTATCTCTATAATATATATTATTTCATATTCACTAATTATTTATTGAATTCTCAACGATATTTTAGTCAGAATAACAAGAATATGAAAACATTCATAAAATGGAAAATCAATATTGGTACTTACTATGAATAGAAAAAATGTATTTTTAGGAATTTTTATTATGGGATTCTTAGTATCTTCAATTATAGCTGCTGACTTATCGAAAGCAATCGTAACTTCAGATAAATTAGAGCTAAAAGTTGGAAATTCAGTCGAAGGAAAACTCCTATACACAAATGCTTCAGTTACAGATGAACTTATGAGCTATCCTTCTCTCATTGTTGAAGATATCTTCACTCTAACAGATGTTAGTTTAGATGTTGTTCAGATCAAATATGAACTTGAAATTCCAGCAACAGGTACTGATCCCTTAGATATGGGTGAAATAGATGATTTTGAAATGACACAGTTAATTTTGGCAGATAATAGAACCACAATCCTACCAGCTGCAAGATTGTATTTTGGAAACACTACTGATAATTATGAAATATCTCTCTTAGATTATACAACAGCAGACGATTTATTCAATTTTAACAATACAAAGATTACATTTGCAAATGGATCATCGTATATCTGGGGAGATTATGCAGATACAGTTTCATTAGCTGACGAATTAGGAGGACTAATGTTTATCTACTTGCTACTAAACTTTGGACTCGCTGAACTTTGGACATACACTCTTTTAGGAATTTCTCCTACTGCTAATGTTGGTGATAACATTAACTACTATAATGCAGATGCGAATTCACTAGATTTAGGTGAAGTTATCGACAAACCAGCAGTAACAACATCTGATGGAGATTCATATGATACTATTCATGTGAAATATGAATATAACTCTGTTTTTAGTTTCTGGGATGCTCCTGAAGTACATGCATATTATGAAGCGAGTACAGGTTTACTTATACGAATGATAGAGAAAGACGGTATCGAACAATACGAATTCGTTCCTGGAACTGTAAATATAGGAGGAATCGGTTTCACCCCTTACTCAACATTGGGTATTATAGTAAGCTTAGTTACTGTAGGAATCCTTGTTTTATACATAAGAAAGAGGAAGTAAATTCCTTTTTTTTCTTTATATTTTTCTTGAACTTACAAAATATTAATTTATTTGATTCTAATAATAATATTTCACCATGAATAAAAGAGTAAAAATTTCTACAGTTTTCATACTAGGTCTACTCATAGCTTCAATGAATTTCTCCGCTTTTTCTCAAGCAGTTGTGGTATCTAATCAACTCTCTTTAAAAGCCGATAGTTATGTTAAAGGAAAATATCTCTATTCAAATACTTCAGTCTTTGATCTTGAATTAGCAGATATAACCATTAATATAGATAAAATCTTTGATGATGTTGGAACTACATTCACTTTTGTTCAGATAACTACAACAATGGAAGTTGCTACTGGTCAAGAAAATCCTCTAGGACTGGAGGATATAACTACATTTTCCTACACAAGTTTGATTTTTGAACATAACAGAACTACATTTCTGCCTGCTGCAAGAATCCTTGCAAGTAATGCTTCCTTTTCATTAGAGATTTCAGTAATTTACCTTGATACTATAGGAGAAATGATGGAACAGAATAATACAAAAATAACAATTGATGGCTCATCATATATTTTTGGAGATGTGGATTCTTTAAGTCCAATATATATTGATGTTCTGTACTACCTTCTGTTTTTTATATATTTCAATGATGATCTTTTAGATTACCATAAATATACTCCTTTTGCAATCAATCCAGATGCAAATGTAGGAGATACAATTCGATACGTACCAACTAATGGTCTAGTTGAAGCTGAAGGAAGTCTGTTAACAAATGGTAATAGCTATGATATTCTCCATGTAAGATATGATAATACCTTTGCTTTCTTAATGGATGACGTTGACGAGATTGAAGTGTATTATGAATCTAAAACCGGTTTATTAATAAGATCGATAGAAAAAGATACAAGTTCTGATTCTCAATTTGAGTTATCACCTTATGAAATCGAAATTAAAGCTAGTTCAATACCATTTCCATTCTTTGGCGCAATTATTAGCTTAGTTGCTATTGGGATAACAATCGTATTCCTTAGAAAGAAAAAATAGAATACTTATTCTCTACCTTTTAATCTTTTTTTACTAAAATCAATATTACGCTTGTCTTTTGTTAGTGTAAATTAGAGAATGATTTTGATGAAATTGCGGACTAATCTACCAGTTGTTTTAAATAGATAAAATGAGTAGATTCAATGGGGTGAAACACCTTTGAAAAGGGGTTTTGGTTACATATTATGCATAATAATAACATTATCTATATTTGTCGGTGTTTTTACAATCACTACATCAGTTAATGCTTATCAAGGTCTAATTGTTGATGATCAGCTATTATACAAATCTGATTTTACTGTTTATTGGGATATAGATGAATCATATTGGTATGAAACAGAAGTTTTCCCAGATTATGTATCTTACAAAACTTTTGATCATTATGAACTGAATGCTACTGAATATCATAGTTTTCGAACAACTCTTCCTAGTAGTACTTATGTTGATGGAAGATACACTTGGTCTTATTATGACAACTATAGGAATGACATACACAGAAACTATACCTATAACTACCCAGGAAGCTATTGGGAAGTTGACACTACTTCTACATTTAATCAACTATCTACAGGTTCTGACAGTTATCTATCATATGCAGATGTTTATGATGGTATTTTGAATTTTGACTTCTCAACCTACTTCGATTTTACTTCATATAGTCATTCAACTTCTAAATTTTATACAGTAAATGGTATCTCCTCACTTCATTCTATAGATGTATATACTTATTACCAAGATTCTAATCTCCAAACTCCATATGATTACTATAACATTTCATATTTGGAAAATAATGATTATGGGTATGAAATTGTTTATTATGTAGATGCCACTACAGGATTTTTGCTTGAATACTATTTCTTATATTACGATTTCTTCAACTCATATTTCTTTGATTACAGCACAGATTTAGGTATGAATGTTGAGTATTACTTTACTGATTACTATGTAATGACAGAGAATTGGACACTATTTGAATCCACTGCTGCTTATACACCAGTTTTAGATGCTGATATTCCCTGTTTGGATATTGACTATGGATTTAATTATGATATTATTCCAAGTGATTTTCTTTCAATCTATTTTGATTTGGAAGATTCTTCATCTTCGATGACATTAGAGATCTACTTGAACGAAGTTTTCATTGATGGATTTTCTGGTCTTACTAATGGGTATTACTCTTATGATTTAGATATAAAGAGTATTATGATGAATGATCAAGGACATGAGCTGAAGTTTGTACTTTATGATGACAATAATTACAATCATAACTCTACATGGTATATGTTTTTAAACGATATAAGACATGAATGGCCTGTAATTGTAGAATTAACAGGAATATACAATTATGAAATTGGAACAGTAGTAACTAATGTTTGGAAGCTTCTTGACAATGATCCCAATTACTTCGAGATGAAATTCGATGGAATGATTGTAGATTATGGATTTAATTATGACCATATGTATATCTATTATACATTTGATGGTAATATCACAGCTCCTGGAGATTATATATTATCAATATTCGCAAATGATATGTCAGGACATACAACTTATCTTGAGATAATTGTTCATGTATATGAAAATGGATCCTTAGATTCAGTAGCTCCTGAAATAGATGGTTTAATTGGAACAATCCATATTAAAAAAGGAGATTCTGCAGAACTCAATTGGTTTTTATCTGATGAAAATCTTAGTTTTTATGAGATTTATCTAAATGGTACCATTATAGATGAAGAATATTTCCTTAATGAAACTAAAGAAGTTAGTTATAATCTCTCTTCATTAGATATAGGAGCTTATTTCTTTGAAATTTATGCATATGATTCATATGGAAACATAGCAGTAGTTGATGTCACTGTAATCGTAGAAGAAGCAGAAGTCAATCCTGCAGATCCAAATGAACCTACAGAACCTAGTAATACAATTACTTTAGATGCTCCTCAAGTTCTTTATGTGGCTATTGGAATTATTAGTCTTTTAGCATTAACTTATACAATTAGAAAACGAAGATAAATGAAGATTTATCTTTCATTTTTTTATTTTTTCATTAAATCTTCTTTACTTAAGATTCCATCTGGAGTAATATAACCTGTTATTAGCTCTGCTGGAGTGATATCAAATGCAGGATTAAGGGCTTTGGAATTTAGATTTGCTACTAGAATTTTCTCTTTAGCACTTGTGATATATTTTATTTCATCCTCGTTTCTGTACTCTATTTCGAATTCTTCCATTGATTTTGATTCTTTATCCAAAGTTGTCCAGGGAAAAGCTGAATAGAATGGTATCCCAAAATATTTGGCATTGACTGCTAGAGAAAGAGTACCAATCTTGTTAGAAACTGTTCCATCTTTTAAACATCTATCTGCACCTAAAATAACCTTATCCACTTGCCTTTTGGACATTAGAAAAGATGCTGCCGAATCAGATATAATGTAGTGGTCAATTCCTTCTTGTTCAAGTTCCCATGCAGTAATCTTAGCTCCTTGCAACCTTGGTCTTGTTTCATCAACTAATACTTTAACATTTTTTCCTTTTTCATTCGCTCTAAAAATAGGTGCAAGAGCTGTTCCTTTATCAATAGTTGCCATTGGTCCAGCATTGCAATGTGTAAGAACTGTATCTCCATCATTAATTAGTTCCTCCCCATAGATTCCAATTTGAGTACAATCTTTAACCATCTCATTAGCTAATAATTCTGCTTTGAGTAGAGTTTCTTCTATCGAGAAATTTGTTTTAATTGCTGTTTGATAGGTTTCTAAAGCAAAATTAACTAAATCAACAGCTGTAGGTCTGGTAGCCAATAATTGTTTTAATTTCTCATCTAGTTTGGATTTTTTATCAGAAACCTCATAGTTTTCAACTTCTTTTAAAGCAACAACAATTCCATAAGCCGCTGTAGCACCAATTGCAGGAGCTCCTCTCACAACCATTGTTTGGATAGCTTTGCATACATCTATAGTAGTATTATAATCGTTTATTTTGAAGTCAAACGGAATTAAACGTTGATCGATTAGTTGAATACATTCCTTTTCAACATTCCAATCAACAGATCTTATCTCTTCTAAACCTAATGCCTTAATTTTCACAAGAAAAAGTAAAATAGGAGACTTTTAAATGTTAATGCTTCAATAATTCTTTCCCTTGAAAATTGGAATATATTCTCTAATTTTGTCAACCATATCTGGTGCATGAGTGTCTTTATTTGATCCCATATTAACATAAATAGAGTTTTCCATCAGAACATTGATTTTTCTAGTAACTTTAGCATCATGCATCTTATCCGCTTCAGCAGCTATAAGAAGGGAATGATTCTTAATTTCGGGGAAGATTTTCCAATATCTTTTATAAGCTAATCTTAAACCTAATCTCTTCCATTTTTTAGCATCTGCTTCTTCTAAAGTACGGAGATATTTCGCTGCTTGAACTTCATCTTCAGTTTTGAATCTAATAATCCACCATCTTACAATCGGTTGGAAAGGTTTCCAAAGAAAGGTTGGTGAAAAAGGGATTAGTTGCCTCAAAACTGGAGGAACTTCAAAGCGAGCTGGAGGTGCAATCAGAACAGGCATAAAGGGATTATACATGTTTTTAAACATTCCATAACAGATAGTAGTAGCACCAAAACATGAACCAAAAAGAATGAGTTTCTTTTCATCTAGTTCTAATTGTTCTACAATTTCCTGAATATCCTTAGCCATTCTCTCCATACCAGCTTCTGAAGACTTTGGTAAATTACTAGAAGCTTTTTCTCTTGATTCAAAATATATCAAATCAAAGTCCTTGATGGCTTCCATCAAGAGTGAGTCCCATGATGGAACAATTGTTCCCCAACCAACCATTAAAACTATAGAATATCCATTAAATTTATCCTTTGGTGGAGTACTCCTTAATACTCGTAATGATGCTCCATCAGACATGCTTAACCTGAGTTCTTTAGCTTTCTTTTCAAATTTGGAAACAGAAAGTTTGTCCATTAATTTCCTAATTTCAGACCTCATTAAATAGATGAGTTAACTTGTTCTTTAAAAGCCTTTCAACAAAAAAAGAAAAGAAAAAGAATAAATTCTATCTATTACCTTGATAGAATTTAGAATCAATTGCTAATGCTGCTGCAAGTGCTAAAACAGGCTCAAGGGGAGGATAAACTTCGACTTTGTAGGTATCTTTGATTCTGAAAACTTTTTTATCTAACATAAAACCTACATTCCCACTGTAATCTCTAGCTGTAAAAGACCATCCAAGAATATCTGAAGCTGTATAATTGTTTCCTGCTAATTCTACGTCAAATTTAATTCCACATAACCTTATTAGTGGGAATTTTATTGAACCAACTAGATTAGCTCCTTGAGAAATTTTCCAATTTGTTCCAATCAGAAAATTTCCTTTTACTCTAGCTACTTCTTGACCTTGCATATTTTCTATCCATAGAGTTGGAGTAAGAGTCATGATTTTTCGTTTTGCTACAAAAACTTGTTGTCCTGTAGCTTCATCAATAATATCGTAAGTAGCTCTAAATGCAAGGATTCTTTGTTTTACTTGAAAACCATATGGTTGCTGTGCTGCCATGTCATAAAAAGCGTTTTAGAAGATTTAAAGATTATGAAAAAGGAAATTAGAAGAGAAGAGGTTCTTCCCATTGACCTTCATTTGATAAAAATAGTTTAATATCTCCAAAACTGTTAATGAAAATTATTCTTTCAAATTCTATTGAATATTCATTCAAGAATCCTCTGCTTTCAAAATAATATACAGTCTGATAGATAACGAAATCTGGTCTCCTATTTGGATTTTCGAAAATTTCAGTTAAATTTCCGATCACACTACTTAGATTATAGTTAGGAACTCCCATTGATGAAAAGGCTGTAAAAACTTCATATTCGTCAGAGGAGTTATGGAAAGCAAAGTAGGTGCCTAGATTTCCATCATCGAAAACGTTTTCGATCCAATCTTCATATTTAGTTGATTCATTGAATGCACCCACAATTGTACCATTATATTCCAACCTCATTCTTCTAGGGGAAAGAGTACCATCTGAATCAAAAGCTGCGGAGATTTTTGCTGCCATATTCTCTATCATTACAGTAATGTTAACAATCTTGCGTTGTGGAAATTCTCCTATGAAAATTGTTTGATTAAAGATTTCAAAGAGAGTTGCATTGAGATCTAGGTTCTCTGCAACATATAACATTTCTAGCTGATTCTGACTACTTGTGTTCCTATATATATCAGTTTGATAGAAAATATTTGGGAAAACATAGATATTAAGTAAAGAAAGAGTGAATGCAATTATTATTACGGAAATTGTCCCAATAAGCAATAAATCTCTCTTCATTCTGTATTGTATTGTATACTTGTATTCTAAAATATTACTATTCATTTAAATTCGAAAGAGCAAAACTTTATTTTCTGTTTATACAATGAAATTAATAAAGGGGAGAAAATAAATCAGTTTGATTAATATGGTTAAGATTACATTTGTAAAAATCGGTAATATTACGTTAACAACACTTGTAGACATAATGTTAGATGAAAGAGCGAGTAGAACAGACATCGATGCAACTGTTATCAGCTCTTCAACAAAAATGAAACCCGAAGCAGCTGAAAGACTGTTCCCACTCATTGATCAGGTTGAAACTGATTTACTAGTTATGATTTCACCAAATGCTAATGATAAAGGTCCACAATCTGTAATTGACAAATACAAGGAAAAATATCCAGTAATTGTAGTTTCTGATGCAGCAGATAAAGAGATGCGTGCAAAGTGGAAGGAAGAAGGTGTAGGCTATATAATTGCACCTTTTGATCCAATGATTGGAGCAAAACTAGACTTCCTCGATCCCACAGAGATGTGTCTATTCAATGGTTACATAATTACTGCTTTCAGTGCAACAGGAGTTTTCGCTTATATTACCAAACTATTTGATGATGTTATTGGTCAACTCAAAACAGGATCCAAGCCTGAATTACCAAACAATTATCTTTCTTCTATTGGAATAGTTACCAGCTATCCATTTACTAACGAATATTCAAGACCTAAAGCTATGGCAGCTTTAAACATTCTTAATGAAGCAGGAAAGCTTAATGTGAATGGGTGCTTCGTAGAGAAAGATAAAGATAGACAGCTTATTAAAGTAGCAGCAGCCCATGAGATGGTTAGACAAGCAAGTTTTCTTGCAGATGAAGTTAGAGAATTGGAGAAAGCTGTAAATCATCTTGTAAGAACACCTCACAATAAAGAAGGAAAAATCTTGCATAAAGCTCATTTCTTTGATAAAGCACACGAAAAACAATAATTTTTCTTCTTCTTATTTTTTTAACCAAAGTTTAAGTATTTTTAATAATATTCTTTTCACTAGACGTATGAAATAGTTTATTCTAAATCTAGGTTGAATAAGTTTGTCTTTTCTGGATTATTATTTAATATTATTACTACTATTTTCGCTAGTAAAAAGTGAAAAACTAAATTTCAGGATTTTGGTTTTTGTTTAAGTTGCTGCTACTACACCTGCTGCAGTTACTTGTTGTTCAAAAATGAAGTTTAGAATAAATGCAGTACTTATAGCAACCATCGGTTCAAAATCCTCTCTAACCTCTACAATGCAGTTTCCGCTGAAAGTTCTTCTGTTAAATGAAAAAACGATTTTACCAATATCATCATGGAATTCGTAAAATGAACTCATAGATCTAGGAGCTCTGTAAATCTTTGAGCCCAATTTAATAATATACTCTCCACTACAAATTCCTCCACTAGAATAGAATTCAAAAAGAGAGATTCCATTCTTTTCTACAGACCATCTCTCATTCCATCCTTTAGCTTTTATACATCTCAATCCCTCATAACCATTAATTTCACTAATAATTATCTCAGGTCTAAACATTCCAATTACTTCAGCTTGAAATACTTCTATATCTTGAGCTAAATCATAAACTGTGTAGGTTCTTTTAAAAATTCCATCTTTGATTATTTCAAATCCAAATGCCATCTTCCTTCTGAAGAAATCTGGATATGGATACTTAAATATCTAATCAAATTAAGTTGTGAAAAAAGATATTGAAAAAATTTAGGGATAAATCCTATTTCTTGTTCTTGGAAATGGTAATGTCTCTTGAATTGCATCAAGTCCGCATAACCACCATGTGAGTCTCTCTGCTCCTAGACCAAACCCAGAGTGTGGAACTGAACCATATTTTCTAAGATCAATATACCATGAATAATCTTCAACTTTCCAACCTTCTTCTTGGATACGTCTAATCAGTGTATCTAGAACATCTTCTCTTTGTCCACCAGTAATAATCTCTCCGAAACCTTCTGGTGCCATTAAATCTGCAGAAAAGCACCATTTAGGATCGTCTTCATGAAGTTTGACGTAGAAAGGTTTGTGGCTTGAAGGATAATCTCTGACAAAGAAAGGTTCTCCTATGATATTTGAAAGAGCTCTCTCTTCTTCTGTTTTGATATCTTCGTCCCATTTCAAATTGAAACCATTTTCATTTAATGTATCAACTGCTTCTTTGTAATTTATCTTTTTGAAAGGAGCTTTTATTGTTTCAAGAGTGGAAACATCTCTACCAAGTTCTTTGAGTTCAGTTTTGTTATGTTCAAGAACATATTGGACAATGTATGCGACAAGTTCCTCTTGAATTTTCATATTTCCTTCAAAATCAATCCAAGCTTCTTCTCCTTCAATATGCCAGAACTCGTTGATATGTCTTTTAGTTCTCATTTTCTCTGCTCTGAAGCTAGGAGTTATAGCATAGACTTTTTCCAGACTGTAGATTAGTGCTTCTAAATAAAGTTGTATACTTTGACTTAGATAAGCTGTTTCTCCGAAGTACTTTATAGAGAATAAAGTAGAACCACCTTCACAAGCAGCCCCTGTTAAAATGGGAGGAGTTGTTTCATAGAAATCATTTTCAAAAAACCACTCTCGAGCTGCTCTGAGTACATTTGCTTTAACTTTCCAAACATTTGTTGATTTGTAACTTCTTAGGAATAAGTGAGTATTGTTAAGTATGAATTCTTTACTTTGATCTTTAGCAACCGGAAAGATTTCTCCTTTGTGTATTAATTTGAAATCTGTTAAACGAATCTCAACATTATTTACCGCCCTGTTATCCTCTACTGGATTTCCTTCAACATGAATAGCATTTTCTATTGTTGCTTCGTTTAAAGCATTCCAAGCTTCAGGTTTAAGTTGATCTTCTGAGCCAATACATTGGACAATACCAGAAGCATCGCGTAAGACAACAAATATTTTATCCTTCATCTTACGAATTCTGTAAATCCACCCTCTAAGATGCACTATTTTTTCAGAGGGAATAACCTTTGATGCATGAATGTAGGATTCTTCGGGCATAAGAGCATACTTTCCTTATACTAAAAAAATGTTAGGATTAGAAAGAATTAGTATTCTAAATGCAAGAGAATCTTTTTAAATAATTTTTTAAACGAAAGTCCGATGAGAAGAGAGACTCAAACCTTATTCGGATTAATGCTTTCCAGTTTTATTGTTAACCTAGGATTTGGTGCAATTCTCCCTTTTATGGCTATCTATGCAAATAACTTCTTCCATGTGTGGGACTGGGGATTCGTTAAGGTAAATATTGTGACGCAAATAGGCTTATTAACTTCTGCTATGATGATTTCTAGAGCATTTTTAGCACCATTCTATGGAAAGATAAGTGACAAAGCTGGAAGAAAACCTCTCATGGTTGTTGGTATGGCTATGTATGTTATTCTTACATTTGGTTTTGGATTAGCACAAGCTTTCTGGTCTCTCTTCCTTGTTCGATTCTTCCAAGGAATAGCATCTGCTTTGGTATGGCCAATAGCTGAATCTGCTGTTGTTGATATATCTCCTAATGATAAAAGAGGAAGAAATTTAGGGTGGTTTATTCTTTCGATGAGTTTGGGGTGGTCAGTTGGACCATTTCTTGGAGGAGGTTTATTTTCTTTGTCTGAATTGATTGTTAATACTGAAGTTGCAGCATTTCGAGTTGCATTTTTTTTCATGGGAGCAATATCTTCAATTTCTTTTATAGTTTTCAATCTCATGGTTATTGATCCTAAAACTCAGAAAGCCAAGATGAGTATCAAGGAAATTGGCATAGCAATTAAAGAAGTGATAATTGTAACAGTTAAAATTCGACCTAGCATTCCTGAGTTCCTCAAACCTTCCTTTTGGAAGGAAAGAACTGGTAGTTTGAGAGCTCTATTTATTATGGGTTTTTCAAATGGATTTGGTTTTAGTATGGTTTTTCCAATTCTTTCTTTATTCTTGGAAGAACGATATTTACTATCTCCAAATTACATAGGTTATGTTTTTGGTATAGCTGGAATAGCTGGAGTTGTATTTAATCCAATTGGAGGTTATCTTGCTGATAAAACAAGCAAGAAAGTTCTAGTGATAATAACAGCTATGAGTTCAGGTATTTTATTGTTTTTCTTAGGATTCGAAATGGGACTTTATGCTTTAATTGGATTATTCGTTGGTAGACAGATGGTTCAACAGGTGAACATGCCTGCTTTCAGAGCTTTACAAGCAGATTTGATTGAAGCTGAAAAAAGAGGATCAGAATTTGGTAATGTTCAAATGTTCTTCAATTTAGGTGCAGTAATTGGACCAATCATTGGTGGAGTAATTTATGATCATTTTAGATATGATTCTTGGAACATAGCAGGATTGACAACCTATGGAATTGAAGTGATATTGTTAATTACAACAATCATCGCATTCTTCTCAGCTTTAGTTACTCTATTGTTTGTGAAAAAGAAAGATATGGTTGTATTTACTAAAATTCCTTCTCAAGAAGAAAAAGAGATAGTATCAGTTGTTATTGAAGGGGAATAAATTTTTAGACCAGTACTAATTTTAAATACAGAGTCTAGAAATCCCTCAATCTATATACTCTTATTCAAAAAGGAGTTACATCTAATTTGAGAATAAATGAAGAAAAAACTAAGCAAAAAAGAGTATATTACACTTACAATATCAATAATTGTAATTATCGGAGCTTTATCAATAATTTTGTCTGTTAATTTCAGTAGAAATACTCCATATCCTGTAGTTCTGATTCACGATACAACTATCTCAGATGCTGGAACTGGTAGTTTTTTAGTAAATATTTCTGTTTTAGCCATGAATTCTGAACTAATTTTTAATGGCTCATTTTTTTTATCTCCGCAAGTTGCTTTTATTAAAGTAAATTCTTCATTACCTTTATCCATCCCAGATGGAGAAATGAAGCAAATTCTTATCACAGGTTCTTTCTCTCTGAGTATCGAGTATACATTAACTTTGTTTTTTATTGCAAGAGAAAGTACTATATCTAATATTGTTGTTTTCACTCCATCCAATGAATTTTGAATTTTGGAAACACATAAAAAGTGTAATCCGAATTAGCTTTGAGAAGAAAATGTGCAGACTCTTATTACAAATAGGTGAGAAACTCTCAGACCTTACCTATGAAGAATATATTCAAGCTTGCGCTGATTATTTTGGACAAGCTAAGAAGGATATTCATGAGAGGAACATTTCGAGTATTCATGACCATAGAGATGGCTATGGAGTCTCCATGCTTAGCAAAGGTCATTTTGCAATAGCTAGATATATTGAACCAATATATGAGAGAAACCCAGCACCTGAATGGGTAAAACTAGAAACTGATTTCTTATTAGCTCATGCTCGAAGAGCTTCTCCTGGAATTCAAGTGAATATTACTAACAACCATCCATTTTATTGGTACGATTACAATCGTGAGTTTATTTTTTGCCATAATGGTACAATTAGATCAAATTTAACCAATTATGATGATAGAAAATATTTTATTAAGAGTACAACAGATTCAGAGAAGTTCTTCTATGCACTTTTGACTAAACTAGAGCTGAATAATTGGGAGATGAGTGAAGAAGTAGTAAAAGAAACAATCAAAGATTATGATTATACAGGAGCAAATTTTAT
>JABLTJ010000102.1 GCA_013166775.1 Promethearchaeati archaeon | reverse complement strand
GGGATTTTTGGCGAGGTCTCTTTTAAATGTACAAGTTGAGAAAATGAATGCTTTCTTGTTGGTGACTTGTGGCAGTTTATCGGCAAGGTCAAGTATAGATTTATGGTGTTTTGCAGCATATATTCCTGAGCCAAAGCCTATTAGATTATACTCTTGAAGCTCTTCAGGGTCTATTTGCTGTGGCGTTTTTATTTGTGCATCAAGAATCTTAGATTTTGTGTCCACCATTTGCGTCTAGCTATCTCAAGAACTATTATTCTTTGGTCGATTTACAATACTAGGAGAAATACTTGCTACGAGTACGACACCCACAACCACAAGTAATGCCATCACCAAAGAAGGTACATCACCAATAATTACTGTTATTTCTTTACTGCAGGGTTCTGTTGGCACGCCGTTAACATTTGCTATTGTTGTGATTGTGTGAACCCCTCCCTCGCTAGTCCATTCTGATTCAATTATCATTGATGCATTTGGCTCAACAGCTACGCTTGATGTGTTAGCAATACTTTCGCCATCAACATAAATGCTTACAGTGATATCATTTACAGGAAGCGCTCCATTGTTAACCACTTCTGCGAATATCGTAATTTCATCGCCTTCTTTGGGGGTATCAGTTGAGAACGCAATACTATTTATGCCGACATTTTGAAGATCAGAGGGAAGTTCTTGTCCAAGCTGCGCACTCACAGAAGACAACACCAAAGCAGTAAGGGTCATAATGAAGAATATAGCCGATATAACCTTGATTTTGTTTTTCATGTCTAGCCCTCCATTTTTTGTCTATTAGCACGAATTAGACCCGCTAGGAAAAAGATTATCGTATATGCAGTCATCACTAATATTCCCAAATAGAACTCAGGAGCAAAACCGACTCCCCCAAACCCGGATCCACTGCCGCCTAACACATTTGAAATTAGATCTGATGAATGAGTTATGATAAACCATGGATCAACTTGAGCCGCTTGAAGAAGAGTAGTCGCTATCGGAAATATCATCAAAAAAGAGAGAAAACCAAGCAGAGTTGACAAAACAGCTCTCTTCACCATACTACTGAAAAAGTACACTACACTAACTACGCTAGTTGAATACAATAGTGCGATCAGAAAAGATTTGAAAAGATTAACAGATATTCCACCAGTTCCATATATAGCTATTATCTCGATGATTGTCACCAAGTAAAACAGTGCTACTGCAGAGCAAGTGGCAATGATACCGGCTAAATATTTTCCAATGGATATTGAATTTTGTCTTTGAGGTGTAGGATAAAGTAGCAATCCTGTCCGTTTTTCTTGTTCTCCTGAAATAACATCTCCTGTAAAGATTGCTCCTGAAAGCATAATAAGAAAAATGATAAAACCTAAGATTGTAGAAGCAAATGCGTCACCTGTTGAAGCAAATTCTCCCCCAGTCGCAAGAGGAACAACATATAACAGGAGGGGAATAAGTAAAGCAAGCACTGAGACAATGAGAAGTCTTTTTCTTTTTATGTGTTTTTTTATTTCAAATTGTGTTGAAAAGGAAATATGTCGCAAATCAGTCTTTATATCATTAAGAAAGCTGGTCATTTAGTTTACTCCCTTTTTAGCACCAATTGTAGAAAGATAGAAATCTTCCAAACTAAATGATTCTGGCGAATATGAAGTTAGATTTAATCCTAATGACACAATCTCTTTAAGAATCTTAGCAGATGTCTCCGGAGTGCCATCATAGAATATGTCAAAACCATCAGAAGTGGAGTTGAGGCTTTCAATTAGAGATATTGCTTCTAGTTTTTTCGCTTTTTCTTTTGAAAGTGGCTTCAAGAATTTTGCGGTTATTACTTTGCTTTCAGCTTTTTTCATAATTTTGTCTATTGTATCTTGTTCGATTATTTTTCCTTGATCTAAAAATGTTACTTTGTCACAAGTTTCACTTACCTCGCCAAGCAAATGGGAGCTAAGCAAAATGGTCATACCCTCTTTTTGGAATCCTTTGATTAAGTCTCTAATATCTTTAATTCCCTTTGGATCCAAACCTAAAACAGGTTCATCAAGAATTAGAATTTCAGGATTATGCAAGAGTGCTTTGGCAATTCCAAATCTTCTTTGCATTCCAGTACTAAATGAACCTAAGCGTTTGTGTTCCCAATCCCCTATCTCAAGGGAGTCTAAAACTTCTTCGATTCGAGTGTTTATGAGCTTGGAGTCCATTTGGTAGACTTTTCCAAAATATGAAAGAAGTTCGTGTGGAGTCAAATATTCGTATATGCCTGGTACCTCAATTAGAGATCCTACTTTTTGCAATGCTAGCTTTGGATATCTGTTAACATCGATGCCATCAATATACGCGTGACCCTGTGTAGGGTTCAATAAATTTGTAAGTATTTTTATT
>JABLTJ010000101.1 GCA_013166775.1 Promethearchaeati archaeon | reverse complement strand
TCTCCTGAAACCATTACTCAAAATAATACATTCACAACAACAGTTGAAACGGGAATTATTTTCACATCAGTTATTGTTACAGCTATTATAGGAATTACAACAATGGTGATTCTCCTTAGAAAACGTCGAAAATAAGCAAATTAGAAATGAGAGTGAAAGCTCTCATTCTGGTTTTTCTATTTTTTTCCTTTCAGTAGAGATGCTCAGCCAGCAGATACTTACCACTTAAGCGTGTCATTACCGAAATGGACTTCTAGCCTATAAAATGGAAATGTGAGAAGAATCTGCTTTAATCTTTGTTTTCTTATTTTTTCTGATGCTAATTAGGTTCATTATTTGCTTAATATTTATATTAAAACATTAAGATACTATTATTGGTTAAAAAATGAAAGCTTCAGATCTTTTTGTAAAGGCTCTAGAAAATGAGGGAGTGGAATATATCTTTGGTATTCCTGGAGAAGAGAATCTAGATTTACTCGAGTCAATCAGACAATCTCCCATCAAATTGATTCTCACAAGACACGAACAAGCTGCTGGTTTCATAGCTGCTACTTATGGTAGGTTTACAGGTAAAGCAGGTGTCTGTTTAGCAACTCTTGGTCCAGGAGCAACAAATCTAGTCACAGCAGCTGCCTATGCTCAATTAGGTGGTATGCCTTTAGTGATGATCACCGGACAGAAACCGATAAAAAGTAGCAAACAAGGCAGATTTCAGATCGTTGATATTGTCAATATGATGAAGCCTTTAACTTATTTCACTAAACAAATAGTAAATGGTAATGCAATCCCATCTGTAGTCAGAGAAGCATTCAGATTAGCTGAAGAAGAAAGACCTGGTGCTGTTCATATAGAATTACCTGAAGATATTGCAAGGGAAGAAACCACTTCTACTATTTTTGAGAAACATGATATTAGACGTCCAACAGCTGATAAACAAGCTATTGCTTCAGCTATAAAGAAGATCGAATCAGCTAAATACCCCTTGTTACTAATAGGTGCTGGAGCAAATAGAAAAAGAGTACAGAACGCTTTAGATGATTTTATTACTAAAACCGGTATATTCTTTTTCAATACTCAAATGGCTAAAGGGGCAGTAGATGAAAGAAATCCTCTTTTTTTGGGAACTGCAGCTTTATCAGATCATGATTATCTTCATTGTGCAATTCGTAAATCTGATTTAATTATCAATATTGGCCATGATATTATTGAAAAACCTCCTTTCTTCATGCGTGATGGTGAGGCAAAAGTTCTTCACATAAATTTCTTCAAAGCTCATATTGATGATGTCTATTTTCCTCAAATTGAAGTCATTGGCGATATAGCAAATTCTGTAAGAAAAATAACTGAAAAAATTACTGTAAGTCAAAATTGGGATTTTAAATATTTCAAGAAAGTTAAGGAAGAAGTTGATAAACATACTAATCAAGGCCAAGATTGTGGTGATTTTCCAGTTAAACCACAGAGATTAATATCAGATGTTAGAAAAGCAGTTCCTGAAGAGGGAATTATTACATTAGATAATGGTATATACAAGATTTGGTTTGCCAGAAGCTATCATGCCTATGAACCAAATTCTATTATTCTGGATAATGCTTTAGCATCTATGGGTGCAGGGTTACCATCAGCAATAGCTGCGAAAATTGTCAATCCCAAAAAGAAAGTACTAGCTATTTGTGGAGATGGAGGATTTCTTATGAATTCCCAAGAATTAGAAACAGCAGTCAGATTAAATCTTGATTTAACTGTTTTAATCGTTAATGATAGCGGTTATGGTATGATAAAATGGAAGCAAAAAATCATGAAATTTGAGGATTGGGGATTGGATTTCACAAATCCAGATTTCGCAAAATATGCTGAAAGTTATGGAGCAGAAGGATATAGAGTTTCGAAGACTGAAGAATTATTACCTCTTTTACTAAAATGTCTGAATTCAAAAGGAGTGCATGTTATTGATCTGCCTATTGACTATTCTGAAAACGTTAAAGTCCTTATTGATGAGTTGTTCAAATTAGTTTGTATAATAGATCCATCAGCAGATCCTCCAAAAGAATTTGAGTACAAGTTTCATTAATAAAAACATGATTTTGTAAAACCGTACAATTATAAGGAACTGCATTCAAAGTAGTATTTGTACTGTAATGGTGAAGATGTTGGCAATTGTTTCGATAAATCCCACAACTGGTGAGAAAATCAAAGAATATGAAGAAATGACACCAGAAGAGGTTTCAAAAATATTAGAGAAATGTCATGTAGAGTTTAAGAAATGGAGAAAAGTTCCTTTTAGTGAAAGAAAGAAATTGATGTTACAAGCAGCTAAAATCTTACGTGAAAACAAAGATTCGTATGCAAAAATGCTTACTTTAGAAATGGGAAAAATCTTCAAAGATGCTATCGGTGAAGTTGAAAAATGTGCTTGGGTTTGTGA
>JABLTJ010000058.1 GCA_013166775.1 Promethearchaeati archaeon | reverse complement strand
TCATTCTCAAGATAGGATTTTTCAGCAATAACACCATCTGCGTAGGAACCAAAAGCAGGCCAAAAATGAGCTGATACCTTTTTCAAAGCTCGACGAAGTCTATTTGAGTTTATTTTGTATGGAAAATAAAAGAGAAATTCAATGGGATAACTGCCATTTGCAAAAAACGTACTTACTTGAGAAATATTGATTTGTTTCAATCATAAACCTCAATTTTTTATAGTGTCGGTTAGTATATTCTTTATTACAAAAACTGAATTTAAACTTTATTCGTTTACACTAGGATAAATAAAAAAGAAAAAAAGATTGAAGGAAGAGCTAAAAGAACAGATTCTTCTATAATTTCTTCTTTCTTCCAACTTATTTCCCTTGATAATTCTAGAGATCTTTCTTGTAATGTTTTATTTCAATTAATTCGATACCATACTTCGCATACAGTTCTTTAGTTCCTTCAATTCCAAATGGTACATATAGATGATTTACTGTTACATTTTGTTTTTTAATGATTTTTAGTAAAGATTTGAATATATCATCAAATTCTTTATTCGTGGAATCGCTCTTTACTTTTACATGACTAATTATGCATAAATCATATTCTTTCATCGCAATTATTGCTGTACCATGAGCAATAATTTTTCCATCTTTCCTAATAACGAGATGAATTGTACCACGTTCATTATCAATTGTTCTAAAGAAATGTTTAACGAATGGATCGTGAACATTGATTTCCTTCAAAAATTCTTCAAGTTCTTTTGGATTGTTTTTGTGGTCATATTCTTCGATTGGTAGATCAGATTCGAAATTCTCAACATCAAATTTATCTAAATCAATCAAAGCCCTTCTGTAGTCATTATTGTACTCAAATTCAAAACCATATTCTTCAACAAAAGATTCCATTTGATCTTTGGTTTTACTATTAATTTCAACTCGAGTTCGAAGGATATTTGCCCCTTTCTCTTTAAGAACGGTCAATGTTTTTTCCATTAATATTTTCTCTATTTCTTTATCCTTACTTGGTATTTTAGGAAATTGCATAGATGCTTCTTTTATCCCATCAATTTCTCTATCAACAGCACTAATAATATAACCAACCATTTTATCATCTTTAAACGCATAATGGCGAGTTTCAGGGGTGAATTTTTCATTTGATTCGTATATTCGCTTCATTACTGATAGGGGTAATTGCCCGGTGGATACCCATTCTCTTGTTGCTTGAAAACCTAATCTTACTTGATCTTCAAGATACTCCTCTTTGTAGTTTCTTAATTCAATCATACTGTATTAACTCCTTTTAAAAAAAAGTTCGTTCCCGTACAGAAAGACCATTCAAATTTAAATTTAATGATTCAAATGACAATTGATTGGTGAACTCAAAATCAATTTATTTCTTAATTTTTGCTAATTGAATAGGTCAAAATAGTGGATGATACCATTATTAATAAAATAAAATGAGGGATAGCTCGTGGTGAACGGGTTGACAAAGGAATACACTGGTTATTTGTTAGTGGGAAATGATCATGAACGAATATATGATATTGTACAAAACGGTTTGCTGAGAGCAAGAAAGTACGTATGGATTACCAGTGCAAAAACACTTGATTTTATGGTGAAAAACCTGAAAACAAAAGAAGCAATCCAAATAACTCAAAGACTCTATCGCATGGCTAAGCAAGGAATTAAACAAAGGTTTATCCTTGCTCCACGAGAACAAACGAAAACCTATCAGAATTCTAAAACCGTTTACCAGAAACTCATGGGCACCGAAAATATCCAATTCAGATTCTGTTACGATATGCATATGAAGATCATCATTGTCGATGGAACTTGGGCTTACTTTGGATCTGCAAATTTGACCGGAGCGGGTATGGGATCTCGAACACGCAAAGGAAGAAATAACTATGAAATTGGATCAATAACTATTGATAGAGAAGTTATTACTGTAATTGAAAAACTTCTCTGGCAGATTTGGTCTGGAGATCACTGTGAAGGATGTTATCAAAAACAGAAAGGATATTGTAAAGGAATATAAAAAAAGCAATTCTTGATGTTTTGACAAATCCTTCTAGCTTTTATAGTAATTTCTATGGAATAAATTAATGCAAAATTTAGTATTCCAAATAATTTTTTTTAATTACCTAATTGTCTAAACGTTTAATATTAGCATTAGTAACTTTCTTGAAATATGAAAATTTTAGCAATTATAAGTAGTCCAAGGAAGAAAAATACCTATAATGCAATAAAAACTATTGAAGAAATTCACAAGAAATATGATGATTGCGAATATGAGTATTTATTCTTAAAGAATGCAGATCTAAAACCTTGCATTGGTTGTCATGTCTGTTTAACAAAGGGTGAAGAATTTTGTCCATTGAAAGATGATAGAGATGCTATTATTGATAAAATTGAATCAGCAGATGGTGTAATCCTAGCCAGTCCAAATCATACTATGAATGTAAATTGGCGAATGAAGAATTATATCGACCGTTATTCCTATTTGATGCATCGACCTCGTTATTTTCATCAACGTTTCATGCTTCTTATTACTAGTGGTAGCTTTCAAGGAATTAAACAAGCAATTAATGCACTTGCACCAATAGTTTCTGGAGGAAAAATTATTAGCAAAATCAGTGTCATGAATTCTCCAGGTATGAACGATAAGAAGATAAAGAATCAATTACGGAAATTACAGAAAAAAGCAAAGAAATTTGCAAAAAAAATGAAAAAGCCATATAGCTATAGACCCTCTTTTGGATATTTAATTTGGTTTTCGGCATTTAAAGCATTACAAAAAGAAGAAACTAAGCATAATACTGCTGATTTTAAGTATTATTCTCAGAAAAAATTCTTTGTCGATATGGAACTCACTTTTGGTCAGAGGGCTATTTTGAAAATCTTTGAAGCTTTATTTGGTTTTCTTGTACGTATTGGAATTGTATGAAAAATAGAGTGGAAGATATGGGTTCTCATTTATTTCCCATTTTTTTCCATTTTTAAAATAAAGAAATAATAGATCATTTTTATTTGGAAGTAACTGTAAACAAGCTCCAATACTTAAGAAATTTATTCTAGTTGATGGAACGTGGGCTTATTTCGGTTCAGCAAATCTGACAGGAGCAGGCATGGATTCCCGAACTAGCAAAGGGAGAAACAACTTTGAAATTGGCACAATAACGGTTAATTAGAAAGCCATTAGTGTGATTGAGAAGCTTCTCTGGCAAATATGGTTTAGAAAACAGTGTCAGGGTTGTTATCAGCAAGAGAAAGGATACTGTAAGGGAATTGAATAATATCAAATACTATGACGATTGAATATGATACAAGAATCTACGTTTTTGACCTTTTAATAATCGTTGTAAATCAATTTTACATTCCTCAATTCGATCACTACATAAATCGATATTTCCTTCTTCTTGAAACTGCTTTTTGAGCTCATTAGCAATTTTAAGTTGATTTTGTCTGATTCTAATCTCGTTATCGGTAAAATCCCATGTTCTAAATTCAAGATCGTTCTTTTTCAAGACTTGAGCTAATCTAGTATTATCAGGATGTAAAATATCAGGATTGTCATTTTCAAAAGCGTACTGAAAAGTAAATATGCCCATTTGACCTTGAGGTGTTAAAATTGCTTTCAGTTGTTTAATTGTCTTATCAATATCAATTGAATAGTGCAAAGTAGCTATAGCAATTATTGTATCAAAGGAATTGGATGATATAGCGAGATTATTTAGATCGCCTATTTTATAATTTAATCGCTGTCGTTTTTCTTCAGTTCTCTTATTTGCTAAATTGATTGCTTCATTTGCTACATCAATACCTAGAACGCAAGCGTTAGTTACATCAGAGATATACTCAGAAATTTTTCCGAGACCACAACCTAAATCTAAAACCTTATTCTTTGATGATAAATTGAGTATTTGAAGTAATTTATCTAATTGCACCATATCCATCATATTTGCTTGTGATAGATCCTTACCAAAAACTCGTTTGCAAAAGGTAGAATGAGCGGTACTAGTAGCTATTCTAAGAAATTCACTGTTGAATCTATTACCTATTCTTTTTCCTCGAATGGTTATTGCTTTAATTTTTCCAAAAGCAGTTAGAGAATAAACATTTTCAGTTCTTTGAAGGAGTTCTTTTTTTATTAATAATTCAGTAATATCTTCAAGATTTAATTTCCCAGAATTTCCTTTTATCTTCCATTTATGAAGTTCTATTCCACGTTTATGTATACTATCAAGAGTAATCGGTATTTCTTCATTTGTTTCAACTTTTTCAGGATATAACTCTAAAGATAATAAAGCATCTAAAAATAAACTTTCTTCAATTGATAATTGAATCCGCATTAATAATTTTCTCCTCAATCGGTTTCTAATGAATTATTTCTTCATTAATAATTTGATAGACTCAAGATAACACACTAATTGCCATTAAACTATCAAAATTGAAACTATATAGAAAATAGATCTAGTGATCACTGTTAAAGTTGTTATCAGAAACAAAAATGATATTGCAAGGGAATATGATTAAAAATTGAAGCTTTAATTACAATTCTTCTATTATTTTCCTTAGCATTTTCTCAGAACCAAAGGTCATCGAGAGTTCTTCTAGAAGAGACCAATCCAATATATCAGATGATCGCAAAAGAATACTTCTTACGTCATCCAAATCCTTCTCTGATTGAAATTCTGGTGAAAGTTTTACTACAATTAATGATTCAGGTGATGAAATCCAAAAATCTTTTCCTGATCCAAATAGATCAACTTTTTTACGAAGATTGTACGTTGAATAATCCAATTTTGTTCTGATTTGTTTTAAATCTAATCGCAGTAAAGGACTTTTCAAATCAAAAACAGTAATATGAGAATGTTCTTCTAAACCTTGAATTAATTCATCTTTAGTTATAGATAAATGATTACTTTGAAGACAGTGAATAAAAGTAGCTATTTTCTTCTCTTCTGAGCTTTCAAGCATTAGCATAAAATCTAAGTCTTCAGTAGAACGAATTGCCCCATACACACCTATAGTAGCACCACCTACTAGAACATAATCAATAGAGCTTTCATTCAAACACGTCACAGCAATTTCTGCTAGTTCTTGAAAACGTCTATATTCAGTCATTGTCTTTTCTCCTTCGTTTCTTATAATAAGTTTCCTTATGACCTATTTGAATTAATTCCTCAAAAGTAGCATCAGGATATTTTCTCCGAAGAGATTCAAAATAAGTTATTACTAAGTCATCTATCAAGCTAGCTTGGAGTATCATAGATTCACTTATAGACAAACCTTTCAATTTTGATATGCGTTTTTTTAAGGAGATACTCACCATTTGCACTACCTAGCTATCTATTACTATTTTACGATTTGGTTATATAAAATTATAACTACTTACAACTTTTGTTACTATCCTGTGTCAAGTTATCAGAAACAGAAAGGATATTGTAAAAGGATAGAATGTAAATATCAAATCTTCTTTAACAAATAATTCATTTATTTAATATCAGATTTCGTTTCAGCTTTTTTCCTTGCTTCTTCTATAGTCGTAAATAAATCGACAGTTGTTAACGGAGGAATTCCTGAATTCTCTTTGGAAACAAGGGATATAGCTTCCTCAGGACAACCAATGAGACAATTCCCACATCCTATACATCTCTTTTGTTCTATGACTGCAAAATCAATAAGTGTAATAGCGTCCATTTGGCATCTATCAATACAATTCCCGCAACGACTACATAATTCCTCATCTATAACTGCTTGATAATTACTTGAGGTGTAATCAGCAGGATTTGGTAGTTGTTTTAAACTAACTAACCCTCCACAACAACACGTACAGCAACTGCACACAAAAATCATTTCTTGAGAATTGCTTAATTGGAAAATTAGTCCTTCCTCTTCGTTCTTTTTTAAGTAGTGAAGAGCTTCTTCTTTTGGTATTTCACAACCATGTCCTTGGTCAATGTATAATTGAGCCATATCTCCAACAGCCATACAAACTTCTCGACGGTCAGTAACTTGACAAGGTTCATTTAGAAGATCTTTTGATTGTCGACACACACAGTTAATTTTTGAAAAGGGTCCATCTGATTGTTCAAAAAGAACTTTTATGTCATCATACTTGGCAATAGGATTTTCATGTTCGATTTTTATTCCAACAGGTATGGTTCGAAGCTGACGTACTCTAATATCGCTATTCGCAGGATACCAAGCTTCGTCTAAATATTGATCAAGGTCTTCTTGAAATTCTTTAGTTAATTTATCCACTTGAAATTCATATATTCCTACGATGAGTAAAGCATTGGCATAAATTTTCTCACCATTTCTTGTGCTACCCATAATAGCACCATTCCTAGCCATATTGTCTAGGTGCTCTTCCACTTCATCTTTAGAGTACCCCAAATGCTTTACACGATTAAAAATCTCATCTAGTGTTTCATAGGTATCAAATGATCCAACATAACCACATTTGATAACTGAAGCTATTTCAGCTTCTACTGGAGTAAATAAATGCTTTAGCAATCGAATTTCTACTCCTGATTCTGTTGCTGGAAATCGCAATGGAAAACTATCGAAGTGCTCTTGTAATCGTCTATAAACTTCTGTCAAACCCATCACCAACTAAAACTAGTGAAAGATGTCTTTGATATCTAAAAAATATTTCTTAAAGATTTCAAGCAGAATTTCTTTAATATTTTTTGCTTATCAAAAATTTCTGAATCCACAGATAAATTCCTAGAGTTATAACTGGTTTTTAAAATTTAAGAATCAATGTTTGTTGGGATTCGGATGGCTAAATGTGTGAACAAATTTAAAGAAGATGGAAAAAATGCAGGAAATTAGTTTAAACTCAGTAGTTAAAGAAGCATCAGAATTGATAGATAACTATCTTGATTATCAGACTTATCTTTATGAATTGCCCGGATTAGCAGTAGGGATATTTGTGGATAACGAGATTGTCTTTCAAAAAGAATACGGATACGCAGATGTAGAAGCAAAGAAGAAATTTTCTAACAATCATTTATTTCGAATCGCTTCACATTCAAAGCTCCTTACAGCAACTGCTATTATGATGTTATACAATGAGGGCAAACTGTCTCTTGATGATAAAGTCACAAAATATGTACCATGGTTTACTTCAGACAACGATAAGAATCTACAAGACATCACAATTCGACATCTTTTGACTCATACAAGTGGATTATCATGTGATGGAAAGAAAGACTATGTTGGTAAGAATGAAACTCTTAGTCTTGAGGAACTGAAGACTCAGTTAAAAGAAGGATTAAGCGTCTCAAAAACAAACGAGGTAGTGAAATATTCTAACATTGGTTATGTTTTACTAGGACAAATAATAGAATCTATTTCACAACAAGAATTTGGTCAATTTATCCAAACTAAGATTCTTGATACATTAGAGATGACAAACACCTATATTGATGTCACAGAAGAGAATAAAGCTTTACATGTAGTTGGATATGGAACGAAGTATCCTAAAGAAAATAGAGAACGTTTTTCGTTGTATCCATCAGGAATTTTTCAACCAGCAGCGGGTTTGTCTAGTACTGTAAGCGATTTAATCAAATTTTATCAAGCACACTTGTTCGGTAATGACATTCTCATACCAGATAATCTTAAACGAGAAATGCTAAGAATACAAGTAAAAATGGGTAACAACATCAGAGGTCTAGGTTTCGAATTATCCAGCAATCCAGAAGGTAAGATAGCTGGGCATACAGGAGGAGAGGTTGGATTCAGATCTAAATCAGGATTAATTCAAGATAGTAGAGTAATAATTGTCGTTTTTTGTAATGCTACTAATGTTAGTATTGATAGTTTCTTCTATGGTTTATGTCATTTAGTTGATACTCTTAATTCAATGAAACAACTCTTCCTACAAGAACCAGAGAATTTACCAGATTTTGAACCTATAGTTGGATTATATGATTCCTTAAAAGGCTGGGGTCCAGAATTGTTCTGCCAAATTAAATCAAAATTGGTTCTACTAAATCCAGAGAGCAAATATCCAGGAGGTTCAATGCAGATTCTTGAACATAAAGAAGGCTATGTTTTTACTCCTTCTAAGGAATCGCCTACAGCAAAACCAGGTGAAGATATCGAATTTGTGAAGAACAAGGATGGAGAAATTATCCTATTAGATAGCAAAAAGGGAGAGCACAGAAGATTTAGTTACAATTACTAGTAAAAGAAATAGGCAAGTGAGATGAAGTAGAAGAATGAAAATAAAGAAGAACAAAATAAAAATAACGGTTGTAAAACGCTTTGGACCAGAAGATGTTTTTGGACCAGATCATGATACTAGGCAAGTCTCTGGAGAACTAGTTACCAAATGCGGTTATTTCAAAGAAGGAGATGAAATCATTGTTGAGGATATCCATGTTATGCCTGAAGGATTCTGTATGTGGGCTTGGAGGGATCTTTACAAGGATCTTTCTGTTCTCTTCTTTGGTGGCAACTTTTGGAGACCATATACAGGAAAAATTCACACTTCTTGTACTGATGGTCGAAAACCAGTTGTTTTCAGATTAGAACGTATAGAAGATACTCAAGATTAGATTCTATATGTAAACCAAGAGTTCTGATAAAATTAAATAGTGCAAAAATGAAGAATTTTATTCAGTTAATAAGATTTTGTTGGGTTAGGATTATGGAAAAAATAGCTTTAGGAAAAACTGATCTAAAAGTCTCGCGTATAGGTTTGGGAACGCTTGCGTTTGGTCATAAATTTAAAGGAATTCAAGACAAAGAACAAATCTACGATTGCTTGAATTATGCAATAGCTAGTTGTATCAATTTAATTGAAGTATCGATCTGTTGACTCATAGCATTTACATTTTCAGCCAAACCTACAGTCGATGGCATGAAAGAAATTTGAGTAATCATAATCGTTACAAGTAATAAAATTGATAAGATTCGTTTTTTCATAAAAT
>JABLTJ010000037.1 GCA_013166775.1 Promethearchaeati archaeon | reverse complement strand
GACTAGACCTTATCTTATTCCAATTCTTATAATTTCATGGATAATATTTGCTCTAAGCTTTATCATTTTCTTGTACAATTTGAAAAAAAAGGATGATGAACTTAAGATTATTAATAGACGACTTATTTCATTATCCCTCATATTAAATTCAATTCTAGGATATGGTATAATTGTCACAGTGAGTGTTTTTGGTATTTTAGTTATAATTGGAATATTCTTGTTTATATTTCATCCTGAAATATGTATTGGTTAAATTAAAATAAAAAAAAAGATATTTACAAAGAATCAAATTTGAAACCCTTTTCTTTTTCATGTTAATCATCAAACTCATCACAAAAACTAAGGGTATGATTAAACTAAATTGGGATAGAAATTATTTTCTAACCTTTTTTACATAACACTATTAGCTTTTTGATTAAAGTATATTTTTTATGTACATTTAAATTCATCCAAATCTTAACAGATACTATTGATTATTACTATCTGATGTTTTATTTGCTAACCATTTTTTTTCTATTATGTGTCTTAAAAGAAGTGTTAAGAAACCTACAATAACCATAATTCCTCCAGCTATCATTCCCATCATCATACCAAATAAATAATCAGATGAAAATGTCATTACATACCATACTTCATGAATTATGGGACCAAATACAAATGAATCTAAAACAAACATTATTCCAATGATAGACGCTACATCTTTCTTATTTATGAAAGCACTCCTGAAAATACCTCCAAATACTGGAGTAAAACCTAATCCTATCCCAAAAAATGCTTCTGAATCTCTTGCAGCTAATACTATACTTAGTGTGAAAATTACTACAATAGTAACAGAGAACGCAATATAATTTTCTTAACTCTTGCAGAGAACATTGAATAGTTATAAAATTTAAATCTTAAAAGTATTTAGAGAGAATTAAGAGTACTCTACTCAAGGTTAAACTCTTTGAGAATGAGATTTATATAGAAAGACAAAAACAAATATTTAATGAAAGTCATGAAAATCTATTCTGAATTTGCAAGAGTTTACCATGAAATGTATCAATCAATCTTCAATTATGAAGAAGGTTTCAAACTCTATCACAAACATTTGTCAAAACTGAATTGCCGTAAAATCCTAGAAATAGGATGTGGAAGCGGGAATCTAGCCAAATTTTTTATTGAGCACAAATATGATTATACAGGTCTTGACATATCGAAAGAAATGATTGAACTTGCAAAAGAAATGGTTCCTGATGGCAATTTCATTCGTGGAGATATGAGGAATTTGGAACTAGATGAGGAATATGAAGCTGTTATTGTAACTGGTAGAACCTTTACACATATGACTACTAATCATGATGTAATGTTTGCACTAAATTCTATTCATGAGGTTCTACAGAAAGAAGGTTGGCTTGTGTTTGATAATTTCAATGCATATGAAATCTTTACTGCATTTAAAGAGGAAATGTCACACAAAGCAAATTATGATGGAAGAAAGTATTCGAGAAAAAGTAAGACCTCTTTCGATTTAGAACATGGTTGGACCTGGAAATGGAATGCTAAATATGAAGTAGAAGAAGGCGAAAAGAAGCAGACTTTCGAAGATGAAATCATGTTAAGAGCATTTACTGAAGATGAATTGCGGTTATTTCTCACAATAAACGGTTTCAAGATAGAAGAAATGATACTTGAAAATAATGCAATACAAACTGTTGCTCAAAAAATCAATGAAAAGAAAACAAATGCTCAACAATTATACTTCAAGCAAAAACTGAATAAGATCAGTGAAACTTAATTGGTTCTGGAAGCTTATCTATATATTTCAAGAAAGATTCAGGCCATTTGCTCTGGTCTATTCCTTTTTGAGCTATGAAAGCTGTAAGAAATCTTTCAAATGATCCACCGCAACATCCACTCCAGAGTTCAATATTCTCTTCAGCTTTTACTGAGAAACCCTTTGGATACTTGTGGCCAATCACCGATACATTCTGCATCTCTAACCATTCACTATCTTCTCGCTTTCCTCTATAAGGCATGTAAGCTTCGAAATCTATTGTTCCTACAACAAGTTCTTCTTCAGCATCCATTTCTTCTTCTTTGTGTGATTGTTGTAACCACCATGGCATTACTCTAGCTTCTCTTACTTCTAAATCGAGTACTTCATCAAAAATCAGACGAAGTTTTTCACGTACTTCTCCACCAATTTTCTTTGTTTGTTCAGGAGAACCAATGAATAGAGTTTCTATACGATGAAGTTCATCAACTCTCTCAAATCCATAAGCTGAACCAGATTCATACCTATATGTTGGACCAGACCAGTCATAAATTTTGATTGGTAGACTTTCCTTAGCTAGAGTTTTACCTTGTAACCAAACCCAGAATGGAGGACATTGAGCATAAGAAAGCCCTCCTATTGGCGCAGTTACTTTCTCAGCTAGTTTTTCTGATGGTATTGTTTTCGTTATTGTAATATAATCTGCTATTTCCTCGAAATATTCAGGTGTTGGTTCTTTTGGTTGAACAACAAAATAAGGTTCAAATCCTCCTTGATAAATCCCTTCAGCATGTTCTGATCGCATCCAAACTGACCAATCCACAAGTTTTGGGATCATCATTTGGTCAAATCCTAATGGTTTGTAAATTTGATCTACCATTATTTGTTTTAATGCTTCAGCTAACGTTGTTAATGTAGGAGATAGGATCCATTGGTTACGATAATTTGTTCGTTGAATCCAATTTGCTTTTTGCATTAATTGAGTGGGATTTTCATCTGTGTGGAGTTCTTTCTTTCCACTGTACCATACAATTTCATGATGTTCTTTCTTAGAACCATAAAGCTGTTTGGAGATTTTTTCTCCAACCCTACGAACAATTCTTTCAATAGCTCCTTTTTCGATGAAATCTTCTTCGATTTCAGGATCTATCTCTATCTTGACCCATTTCTTCCCATTCTGTTCTTTGAAATCTAATTTCTTGGTCAATGGTAGAGTAAACTCTGAGGTAGGAAAGTCTTCAATCTTATTCTCAATAGTGTACTTGTCAAAATTGAATCCTCTTACTCCTAAACGATATTTCTTCCCAAATTGATTGGATAGTTGTTTCCTTAATCTTAAGATAGCTACATGAGGTGATAGAGAATCTTCTGAGTCAATCTTTAGAAAAAGTTTGTTCTCCTTTGATTCCCACTTTTGGATTTCAAAATTTCCTTCTAATCTTGTCTCGTTAGTTTTTGTAACAAACTCATTGAAGATTTTTTGAAGTTCATCTTTGCTCTCCTCTGGAATATATCCGCTTAGATTAAAATGTGCTTCAAGATAGTATTTCATTTTAAGGTCATCAGAAATATTTCATTCATAGTATTAAGTTATTCTATTTATTGAAAAAACAGAAGAGAAGTTGGAAGTATATTATTTCTTATTATTCTCAATCTGTAAGTATTCATTGATTGTTTTTTTCAGCTTATTTTTTGTCATTCGAGTATCTTCAGTAACAATTCCGTCTGATAGTTTAATATGTCTAAAACCTGAACGTAGAAGTGAAAGATCATGAGAACACATGATGAATGTTGCGTTGAACTTTTCTACGACATCCATAAGAACATTCATGAGGGCCCTTGCTAATTCTGAATCAAGATTCGCTGTTGGTTCATCAGCAAGTAAGATTGGTGTTTTTCTAGTCAAAGCCAAGGATAAGGTTGCTCTTTGCTTTTCCCCTGCACTTAACTCATTAGGATACTGATCTCTTTTATGAAAAATATGACATCTTTTTGAAACATCATCTCCAAAAATCTGATCATAAGGTTTTTTCAAGAATAGATAAGGAATCTGCAGATTTTCTTTCAAAGGAATAGGTTCAAATAACGAGTGATATTGCGTTATATAAGCAATATTTTCAAGTCTGAAATCTGATATAGCTGTGTCATTTTTATTGTTGTACGAAAAATTCTTTATTGTGATTTTCCCTTCATCTGGACGTATAAGTCCTGCTATCAGATTTAGCAAAGTGGTCTTTCCAACACCTGAAGGACCTGAAATAAAAATGAAATCACCTTTGTTAATCTCTAAATCTATGCCCTTAATTACTGGATACTTTTTCCCATATATTTCATAACTTCTAGTCAATCCTTTAATTTTGATAATAGGTGATTCTTCTTTTTCTGGTTTAAATACTCTTGAAAATATGTCTTCGATATCCTCAAACATTAGATCTTCTTGTTTTTCTTCAATCCACTCTCCAGCAGGTTTCTGTAATATATCTATAATTTCATCCTTAGGAATAAGTTTTGGATTCCATAGAATGGCTAATTTCTTAGAGGGATGTATATCAAATTCTGCGACATCTTCCATTGCAATCAATGTTTTTATCTTTTCTGGAATTTGTATGAATCCAGAAGAATCAATATATGCTTTATTTAATTCTGAAGAATCTTTTAGGAAATCAAGCTGTTTTTTATCAGTTTCATTTCCTATTCCAACCAATCTCCCATCTCTGATTGTAAGACTTTTGTCGAAAACATTCCTATATCTTATATCATGCGTAACAACTAAAATAGTTGTACCCATGTTTTTGTTTACATTCTTTAGAATATCAATGACATCATACGTATTCTGACTATCAAGAGTTCCTGTTGGTTCATCAGCAAGAATAAATCTAGGTTTCTTAGCCATTGCTGCTGCTAGAGATAATCTCATGGATTCTCCTCCAGAAATCCTAGAAGCTTTATTATTTTCTATGTGTTTAATATTGAATAAGTGGAGTAATTCTTCTAAATCTTCTCTAACTTCTTTTCTTGATTTATACCTAAATTTCATTGGCATAATTAGATTCTCTCTCACTGTTAGATGTGAAAAGAGATTCTGACTTGCAAATTGATTAACAATTCCAATGTTCTCATATCTGAAACTTCTCCGTTCTTTTTCAGTTAATTTATCTATTCTTAACCCATCTACTATGAGCAACCCACCATTTGGTATATCTCTTCCTGAAATAATGTTTATCAGAGTTGTTTTTCCTGAACCACTAGGACCAATTATAGATACTAATTCCCCATCATCAACATCTATATCTAATCCTCTTAACGCTGCTACATTATACTCTGTAACAGGATCTTCGTAAATTTTTATTAGATCTACTCCTCTTATCATATTTCTCACCTATTCAATATTTCTGGGCATATACCTCGCGTAATTTCTTTTCATTGATAAATAGAATATAGTATAGAACAATAAAGGTGCAACTACAAAGCTCAAAATAATTGATAAAGGTGGAAAAATGTAAAGAAAGTTTATTCCAGAGTAGAAGTATTTCTTTGTTGTAGTTATAAATAAGTAAATTAATGCTAAACCTGCTCCAGCTCCAACAATTAGACCTGGCAGAACACCTGAAAAGAATGTTTCCCATATTGTTAATCTAATAATCCTTTTTGTTGATATTCCCATTTTCTTGAGTCTATCATGTTTATGTGTTCTATGCTGTAGAATCTTAATTGGATTACTTATACTAATGAAAATGATTGCTATTATACAGATTAACATTGAGATAACAAATTCCGCAGCTATCATTGAATAGAATGGGTAGCTTGCAAATTGCGCATCTGCAATTTCCTCTTTAGCCACTCTAACATCTAAAAGAAATTCTTCTTCTAGAGTTGTTTTTGTTCTACTGAATTCTGCTCCTTTTTTTAGTTTAATCAAAAGCCTATCTTTATAGGAAGCTTTACTGCTTACTGATTCTTCAATTAGAGCAAAGTTCTGAGCAGTCATAATCATGGATCTTTCTCTTCCTGATACTCCTGTATAAGGACCAATTTCATAAAATACTGGAAGATAATCAAATTCCCCTAATATAACAAATTCTTCATCTATGCCTTCTACCGAATCTTCGAATGTAAAACTTAATCTTTGTCCTTCAACCATGGAATTTATGAAATAAGTTGTTGTTAACATGGTATTTGTCCCAGCAATTTCCGAGATTCGTTCTTCCCAGTTGCTAAAGAGTTGTTTCGGAGGTTGATATGCTGTTGATAAAAAGTCTTTGGTGTTATTGATTAAATAGAAGTTAAGATTGTATCCTTCGTAATTTCCTTCTATTGCGGTAATATTTGTTACACTTTCAACATTAGGGAGATTCATGATATCTGGTAGCAAAGATTGATTTTGATCCTCCCAGTTGAAGATATACATATCAGATCCAGTTCTAAGATAGGAGTCTTTCTCAAAATTATACTGTACAGAAATTGGACATACGATTGAGGGTAGAATAATTCCTGCTAAAATAAAGAAAGTTAAGAATAGATTATTAAACAGATGTATATCAGAACGTACTTCAATTAAGGAAAAAGATTTTACAGATTTCTTAATCTTCCAGACTACTTTACTGATAGCGATCATTAAAATAGCATGAAACTCTTTTAGGAGTAATCCTGCTCCAAATAAACCTAACATGAGACCTAAGCCAGCAATGTAAATGAAAATCATTAAAATTGTTACGCTTGAAATTCCTTCTAGGCTTTGGTATAACATAACATAAAGTCTAGAACTAGAATAAAGAACCACTGCTCCAATTGCTATCATAATTATTGGCATTAATCTTATTCTATGTAATAAAGAAATAATTCTTTTAGGGGATTTTTCACTAGTTCTCCTTTTTCTTGAAATTTGTATAATTTTTGGAAGAGAAACAAGAACTAGAATTACTGCTGTATAAATGAAAGTAATTCCCACTGTAGAAATATTAGTATTTATAGATGGATTTTGAAAGGAAATAAACTTGTCTATTTTAAGAAAAATGGGAGTTAAAGCAAGTGATATTAAGAAACCAAATAATGTGGCAAATAGAGCCTCAATTACCTTTAGTATTGTATAATTTAAGATGATTCTAGAATTAGGCATTCCTTTTGATTGAAAAATAAAAATCTCCTCTTCCTGATTTTTACTATAGATATTATTAGTTTCTACTATCAGAAAAATTGCCAAATAAAGAATCGGAACTGCTAGTATAAAGAATAAAAATATAGATGATTGTATTTTGGTATCCAGATTCTCAATTACTGGAAGTAATTCATTTCCAAAACTCCATACTGCATGGGAAGAAAAACCAAACAAATGATCATTGCCTTCAGAGAGACTCGCTAATTCCTCTCTCAAAGTAGACAATAAAGCAGAATCGAATTGACTAAAATCATAATAGAACTGGATTTGGGTTGAAATGCCCAAATAATATGGATATAAGCCTTCTAATGATTCTAAACCAAAACCAGTGAATGCTACCATTCCTTCGAATAATGCAGGATATAATTGTGCGATTGCATCATATGCAATACCATTTGATGTGCATATATACTCACGTTCTTCTCTTGTAAGTGAATCATATAATCCTACTATCTCAACTATAACATTAGTCTCTCCAAATTCAGGATCAATCCCCAATAGAAAAGCTCCATAAGAAGTCAGATTGTCTCCGATTGATAAACCTAAATCGTTTGCTTCATCAGCATTGAAAATAATTTCTCCTTTCCTTTCAGGTAATCTTCCTGATACTAAAGATTCTTCAAAAATTATTGAATAATTTTCTGATAATATTAAATAAGGGAGGTTCCAAGAAGTGGAATTATCACCTGATTCGTGAGAAGCTAAATGCATATGTGATGATAATTCCAAACCTGATACAACTTCTGATAGAACTTTCTGTTCTAATTTTATTTTTGTTAGAATTTCTTCCAGACTAATATTGAAGAGATCAGTTCTTAGTGGTATTCTTTCTCCGAATAAATCTTCATCAAAATCTAAAGTCCAACTAAGAGTTGGCGTTCCATCATTTATTAAATTGATTTGATTTATATATTCACCAGTTATTACTTGCTGTTTTGAAGCATAGATATTGATACTTGTTAGCACTATAACAGCAAGTATTGTCATTCCAATTAGATTCATGAAGTGTCTTTTCTTATTAGTCTTGAATAGAATGAAAAGAGCAGTAACACCACTGGAAATGAAAATCCAAATATTAACAAAAATACGAATAAATTTGCTTAATTTTCTATCTGAAGGCTTTGTAAGAAATTTCGCGCTTTTTCTCACAATTAAGTTTATTCTTTTTCTGAATATGATATAAATAAGAGCTAATCCACCAATAACTCCAATAATATAGACTCCAATAGTTTTCCAAAAATATTGAAAACCTGTCAAGACTCTTAAATTATGAAATAATAAATCAAAATTTTGCTCCAGAGGTATTGTTGATTCAATAAAGAATCCAATGAAATTACTGTAAACTATATCCTTTCTTTCGATATCTTTCTTTGTTAGTATGGTTGAATGAATATAAGTCCAATATTCGTTTTCTATTTTTTGTATATGGTATGAATGATAATTTGCTTCTATGGGAAGATTTCTAAGATAGATGATTTCTCTATGAAAACCAACATCAGTAAGAGTCATTATTATTATTGATGATTGTACACTTTTCTGTTTAAAGAGATTCTCAGCTGAAATATGAGGTTCAGAATTAAAAATATAAGAATAATTATTATCTGTTTTAATTGCGAAAAAAGAATTATAATTTGCTAAACCAATGTCAGAAATATTACACATATCAAAGCTTATTGACTGATTAATGAGATAATCTAAAGTATACAATGCTCCTTCCCTAGCAAGAGCTAGATGAATATATCCATCTTCCGTAACAAAAAATTCTTTATCGAATCCTACTTCATCCACTTCCATGAAATTAGATTCATATGTGCTATTAGGTGAAGAAACGATTGTTTGATAGAACCTTTCAGGAAGTACAAAGCCAAAGAAATCTTGAATATGTACATAGAACAAATAAAGAATCCCATCAACAAAATCAAGATCAATGAAATAATCAAATTCATTTTGGATTGTCCAAGATGGAGTCAAATTATTAGGTGTGCAAGTTCCATTAAGAAAAACTCTATAATGATAAATTGTTGTATCTGTATCTTCAGACTGAGGATTAGCAGAGTACATCTGCGTGATAAAAAGATGAAAGTTATCTTCTTCCATGAAAATATATACTTTTGGATAAAGCAATCTAGTATTGAATTCCAGAATTTCAATATCTTCTGATGAATTTAATGACCACTTGTACATATGGAATTTTAGTATTCCATAAAAATTATGATAAGCATAAAATAAAACAATTCCTCCAGAAAAAGCAAAAACTTCGAAGAAATCGTACTCATATTCTTCAATGATTAACGTGTTTACTTGATCATTAACTGTATGAAAAAGAATGAAGCTATTATTATCATATGAGATTTTTGAAACGAAATGAAAATTACCGAATTCATCTGTTATTGACTTAGATTTAATAGATTCTTCATTGTTTTCCCTTTTTGAAATAAGAAAGAGCTGTTCCGTATCTTCATTATCTACATCAGATTGAATTGAAGTAATTATACTGCATGTGCTAGTTAGAATTAAGAGTATCAGAATGCCGTTTAACGCTTGTTTTTTAAACTTCATTAGAGACTAAACCTACAAGAATATTTATAATCTTATTGGTTGAGATTATTATCTCATCAAAGGAACTTAACTTGAACAAATGAGGGTGAGAATTTCACTTAATTTTCGTTTAAGTTATTTTTCTGGAAAATTATTCGAGTCAAAGCATTAATCCTTGTTTTCTGTATATTATTTAGATTGTTAAATAGTTAAGCATAAATATATTATATAAAATTAAGACAAAGATGTCTCAGAGTGATAAAGAACCAACAGAAAAGAAAAGTCGAATAAAAGACCTTCTTTCTCTACCTCGCTCATTAATTATAGTCTTCATTACAACTCTTCTAATGAGAGCGGGGTTCTATATGTCAATTGCAATATTTACTAATCCAAATTACCTTGTAGGTTTCACTTCTATACAACGAACTTTATTGTTCATTGTTTATCCTCTAGCTGAATTACTTACAGTAGCTTTCTTTGGAGTAATGGCAGATAAAGTAGGAAGGAAAATTGTTTACTTTATAGGTTTAGGAGTGACTGGATTTGCTATCTTATTATTTAGTTTTACACAAATATTCGGTGTTCTACTTGTTTTTTCCATGATTATGGGAGTTGGTGCAGCTGCTCAAGTAGCTTCAACTTTAGCAATGGTTGCAGATAAATCACCTTCTGATAAACGAGGAAGATTCATGGGTTTCTATGATGCAATGACACTTCTAGGATTAGGATTAGGTTTTGGTGGAGGATTTCTTCTACTAGAAATTCATTTTGAAGAATTAATTCCTGAGACTTCTACTTTCTGGTATTTCTTACTAGATCACAGACCGGAAACTCTATTCATTATTGCATCAGTTGTAATCTTTATCGCACTTATTTTAGCTATTATTTTCTTACGAAAAACAATCTTCCAACCTGATTTAGTTACAGATGAAGGCTTCTTTACAAAACTAGTTACTGTGCTTAAAGATAAGAATATTCGCTACCTGTTACCTGTCTGGATTCCAATAATCTGTCTTTATGCAATAGTACTCCGAAGATCTGAAGATTTAGCTAGTGAATTAGCTCTTCATAATGTTAGCTTAATAATTGTTTTAGTAATCATATTTGGTTCAATACTCATTGGATTCCCAATAAATGGAATACTAAGTGATCGTGTAGGTAGAAAGCCTTTTCTATACATAGGTATGTTTTCATTTGCAGCTTTTGTTACACTTCTAGTATTCGGTTCAAATCATTCTAATGATAAAATGTTGATATATCTATCTCCAGCTTTACTAGTGATAGGTATTGGATGTGGTGCTTTTCCACCTGCAGCTTTAGCTTTACTTGCAGATCTTACGAAAAAGGAAAATTATGGGAGCTCAATGGGAGCTTACAGTGTTGTTTATGGCACTGGAATGGTAATTGGTCCTCTTTTAGCTGATGTTGCGTACAACATTTATGAAATAAGTGGAATAATAATTCTAATTTGGATTCTATGTATAGTAAGTGTAATCGGGACGAGACTTATCCCCAAAGCTGTGTTAAAAATTAAGCACTAAGGTAATTAATACCCTTCATCCAAATCCACTATATTTACCAGTTGCTCTCCTCTAATGAATCTATTAATGTTTAGTAATAGTTCTTTTGTTATCTCAAATAAAGATAAATCCGTTGCCCAAGCTCTATGAGGACTCATGATAATGTTGTCCAATTCATGAAAAGGTAATTTAGACGGATAACAAGGCATAGGCTCTTGTTCTTCTCCCCCTCTTTTATCTGGATAAATATACCAAGTATCTATAGCTGCTCCTTTAATTTTTTTCTCCTTTAATGCATTGTAGAGTGCTTCATCATTTATGGTATCTCCTCTTCCAACATTGATTACAATCGCACTGGATTTCATTGAATCAAATTCCTCTTTATCAAGAAAATTAACTGTTTTCGGTGTTTTAGGAAGACTGTTAAAGATGAAATCCGCTTGTTTAATAGCTTCTAGTTTTTTTTCAGGTAAATATATCTTAACATCAGAATCATCACTCTCTTTTGACTTCTTTATTGCTATTAATTTCATGTTGAAAGGTTCAACAAGTTTCTTGAAACTCTTGGCAATTTCTCCGTATCCTAAAAAGAGTAATGTTTTATTAAATAAAGTTACAGAATTATATTTTCTCGGATGCCAATCTCCTTTCCTTAATAATTGATCATTTTGAATTAATTCTTTCGAGGCAGCATTAAGCAAAGCAAAACCAAATTCAGCAATAATGAAAGCATGTCCGTGATTATTAGAAAATACTATTCCTCTTTCCTTGAATATCTTTAATAGATGCCTATCTACACCAGTTGCAAAAGTCTGCTGAAGTTTCAAGTTCTTTGCTTTTTGAAGCTGTTCTTCTGATAAACTAAAACCAAGTATAATATCAGCTTGAGAAAGAGAAACATCTTTCTCATCATCATTAAGATCGCTGTAAAATACAAGTTCAGCTGATTCGTCGAGAATTTCATGAATAGTTTTTTCACTTTCTTCATTTGGTTTTGTCATCATATATAGAACTTTCATATTTGACCAATTGAGAGTATTATTTTAAACCTTTATTGTTATCATACAAATATAACAATAAAACAAAATTCAAATAGTCAAAAGCGTCTATTTAATTGTCCAATGAATGAGCATACTGAAGCTTCTGATATTGAAGGTTTGATAAAACAATTAAAGTATAGTTCTATTCCATTACAAAGAGAAAGAGCAGCATACATTTTAGCTAATTATCGAGAATCAATTGTTTTGGAGGTTCTGTTAAATGCTCAACTTACTGATCCAAATCCACGTGTAAGAGATGCTGCTTCTCAAGCTTTAGCTTCTCTGATGACAGCAGAGGAAATTGAAGAAGAAGACATTCTTGAAGAATTAAAGAAGACACAAGAAACAATAGATACTGAATTTACTAAGAATATTGGTGGTCAGCTCTTTAATCTCACTAAGGATTTCGAAATTATTCGAAAAGGCATGCGTAAAACAAAATTTGATTGGAAAGACTCTTTGGAATTAAAACAACTCTTTCACTCTGTAGAGAAAGACAAATATCTGAAAAAACAACCGAATGTCAAATCAATAATCAATTCAATTCTTTTACTCCCAATAGATGACTCCAATATGGGTCGAGATGTTGCTATAGCACTTTCAGAAATCTTGAGGGTGAGCTCTGATGAAATAGAACGATTAAATGCAATCGGTTGTTTGAATAATATTATCACAAATATTGATAGATACACACCATTTTTCGGTATCGCGGAAGCTTATATTATGCTTTATAAGGCATCAGATGAAAGTGAAATGCGAATTGCTGCTTTCAAATGCTTGGAAGAAATCATAGTCAAGAAAAAATCCTTAGCAAAAATGAGTTTGTATACAAATGATATAGTTAAACTTCTCACTTTTTCTTATGATCAAAAAATAAGAGAGATTGCTCTCTTCTCATATCCTGATTTAGTATTGATTCAAGAGGAAAAAATGCCTATTTTAGTAGATCTCATAATAGGGATTGTAAGAGCAACTTATGAGGATAGATTAAGAGAGATGGGACTTAAAGCATTGGAAGCAATCATCATTAAGGAAATTTTGAATGAAGAAAATGTTCAACGAATAGTGAAAATTCTCAAATCGCATCATAATAAGAATGTAAGAATCAGAGCTATAGAACTCTTCACTCAAATAATTCATGAATCTGAAAAAGAAGTAGTTGATCCAGCTATATCAGCATTAACTGAAATAGTATTGAACACAAAAGTTGAGGACATTTGTTATTCTGCTATCCAGAACATAGAAAAATATGCTTTTTCTATAAAAACAAAGAAAAGAGCGACTGTAATCTTTTCAACAATGGAGGATGTTACAATCAAATCCCATCATTCGTTTTTAGCATTCAGAGCTTACAGTATCATTGAAAGTTTTATACTTAATCATCCAGAGAAGTTTACAAAGAGATTCGCTTCTGTATTTATAGAATGTTTGAAATTGCACAAAGATATAGGAGTGATGGAACAAATATTATTAGCATATTCAAAATTAGTGGCAAACAAAGACCTCTTACCAAGTGATGTAAAGCAATATATCAAAACAATTCTCTACTTATCAGCTGATCCTGAAGTGCTGGAAGGATTGGTAAGTATATTCAAAGAATTAATGCTCTCTGGTAAAGAAGTAATCGCAGAGAAGATAATTAACAGATTAATGAAGATAGTCAGTAAGACTCTAGTCAAAGAGGATATTTTCCTTCAATTATCAGAATTAGATGAAAATGATTTCATTTAATCTCTATTTATCAAACATAGAACAGAAATTGTGAAAATACTACTAAAGCAACAATTATTATCATTATCCAAGGTTCAAACTTGAATTCTCTTATAACATCTCTAAATAGTATTGGAGCAATCAGTGAAATCATTAAGAAAAATGTTCCAAGATAATAAAGTTGAATTGTATGGTCTTCATAAGATACTGAAGCTCTAAAAGACAATCCTACGAATACTGTTGTTACGATAAAATCTGCAATAATATAAATCAAGAATGGTAGATGTAGTTCTTCATGTTTTTTCATTTTATAGGCTAGAAAAAGAATAGGAATATAGAATAGAAAAATATCTGTATAAAAATCAGTTGTTTGAAGAAGCTTGAGTTTGAGAGTATCGGAAGCGAGGTTAGTATCAAAAGATTCGAAAGGAACGATTGGAAAACCTATTAATTCTTTAGAGAACGGCCACAAGAATTGAATTCCGTAAAGATATGCCATATCAAGCACACCATGAGTCAAAAAACCGATTCCTAAACCAATCCCTAAACCAACAAAATCATAAGAAGTTCTTTTTTTAATTTGTGGAACAAATCTGAGTGAAATTGTTATTCCAGCAACAACTGCAATAAAGAGTAGACTGTGAGAGAAAGAGCGATGAAGATCTGCAGCTTTTTCTCCTATTGCTAGATAAGCGAAAGCTGTAATTATTATATCAAAATCAGGAAGAATAGCACCAATAACAGCTCCTAGCTTGAATTCCTTTCTCTTTGAAAGGCTAGCCAGAATCAACCCCGATAGTAAATGAACTCCACCTTGCACAGCAGTTTTATTACTCAAGGCTATTTATTTTTTACGTAATAGCAACAAGTAAAATCAAGATGAAACAATATTCTCAACAGATTTGCTGATTTTATCAAAAATAGAAGTCGCTTCGTTTTCCTCCACATCCCCATAGATGAAAACTCTGAGTGAAGGGAAGATGGATATTTTGTTCCCACTATCTTCTTCCTTCAAAATTAAACACACTTTTGTCTCTCGAAGAATTTGATAAGAATCAAGTTCTAGGAGCAAATTGTCCTTGATACTAGTAAGAGGAACATTGTAGAATTCATCAGGATAACCTTCGAATCCTTTCTTCTTCTTACAAGGAGCAATTGTGCTATAAATCATCTAAGAAATTGATTCAATAAACGCTTTTTAATCTTGTCTAAAGACTAGAAAAGATTTGAAAAAATTTTTAATTGTGTGTTCTTTTGATTTTTCATGAAAAACAATCTTCTGAGAATAAACTTAACAAATAAAGAAATTTTCAAAGAGAAAATTCCAAAGGAAATTGAAGAAAAATACATTGGAGGGACTGGATTTATCAGTTATTATCTTTACAAAGAAATAAAGAGGAGAATAGAACCATTGTCTCCAGAAAATAAGCTAATTATAGCTCCAGGACCTGCTCAAGGAGGTAAGATTCCTATTACAGGACGTTATGCTGTTGGAGCATTAAGTCCATTAACAAATCATTTCCTAGATAGCCATGCAGGCGGATTTCTTGGTCCTGAAATACGATTTGCAGGATATGATTTGATTATAATTGAAGGGAAAGCAGAAAAACCCGTTTACATCTCGGTTAAAGATGATGTAGTGAAAATTAAGGAAGCTAAACATCTCTGGGGGAAACTGTTCTACGAAACAGAGGATACGATTAGAAAAGATGAAAGTGAACCCAAAATGAGGATAATTGCAATTGGTCCAGCAGGAGAAAACCTTGTAACTATTTCATGTCCAACAGCTGATATTCATCACAATCCTGGAAGAGGAGGATTAGGAGCAGTATTTGGATCAAAGAATCTCAAAGCTGTAGCTGTAAAGGGCTCCGGTAAACCATCAAATGGTAATCCAGATAAAATAGATGAAGTTCGTAAAGATATACTCAAAAGAACAAAAGAAGCAAAAGATAGAGGAGCAGGGATGTTCATTTATGGTACAAGTAATGCAGTTGCCTTTTCTAACGAAATGAGCCAATATCCAACACGTAATTGGCAATCAGGTGAATTTGAAGAGTATGAGAAGCTAAGTGGTGAAATTTTGGACGAGATGTATACAGCTATCAAACGACCTTGTTATAATTGCCCAATAGGATGCTCTAGTACATTAGATGCATCTGTTTTTGACTGGACCGAGAAGGAAGAGGTAGCACGACCTGAATATGAAACTATGGCTATGTTCGGAGGAAATGTAGGAATTAGTGATCATGAAACAATAATACGAGCAAATTATCTTTGCAATCAACTAGGTCTGGATACAATATCAGCAGGAAGTGCTATTGCTATGACAATGGAAGCAGTGGAAAAAGGTTTTCTCAAAGGATCTGAATTTGAAGGTGTAGAATTCGGAAACAGAGTAAAGATATTTGAAATGCTGGAAATGATAGCTTATAGAAAAGGTTTTGGAGATATTCTCGCAAAAGGAGTAGCACAAGCAGCTGAACAATGGGGAGTGGAAGATTTAGCAATCCACGTGAAAGGTTTACCTTTTGCAGCTTGGGATCCTAGAGGAAAAAGAGGATTAGGCTTAAGCTATTCAACCGCTGCAGTGGGAGCATCGCATTTGCGTGGGTGGCCTCAAACATCTGAAATTCCAGATAAAAGCGCAATTGATGTAATAGACTCCTTGATCGAGCAACAAGATTACAAATCCCTGATCGACTGTTTAGTCGTATGTACTTTTTCATATGTGATAGAAGGTGGTTTTACTTTCAAAGACAGACAAAATATATTATCAGCTTTATGGGATAGAAAAGTTCCCCGTAAAGAGATGATGGAGATAGCACAAAGAATATGGATAACTAAACGACTCTTCAATATCAACCAGTATGAGGATGAAAAACCAGTAGATTATGATGTCCTTCCAAAGAGATTTATGCAAGAACCTTTGCCTTCAGGAAGAGCTGAAGGAAGTAAAGCTTTCATAAGTGAAGAGGATTACGAGAAATCGCTACAATTGCTTTACAAGAAAAGAGGACTCGATCAATTTGGAATTCCAACAAAAGAGGAGATTGAACGCTTAGGAATTTAAAACAATTCTACTCTTATTTTTTTTGACCAAACTTAATTTTGATTCTAATCGTCGAAAAACAATCTTTATAAGAATTCTAATTTTTCTTCAAGTATGAATAACAAGCTTTTAAGAATCAATTTAACTGATTCTTCATCCAAAGTCGAAGAAATACCTGAATCAGTTGTTTATGATTATTTGGGAGGAACAGGATATATTACCTATTATTTGTATAAAGAATTAGAACCAAAGATTGAACCTCTTTCAGCTGAAAATAAAATTTTCATAGCTCCTGGCCCAATCCAAGGAACAAAAATTCCTGTTTCCGGACGGTATGCCATGGGAACCAAAGGACCATTAACAAGTTTATATCTAGATTGCAATGCTGGAGGATTTTTCGGTCCAGAAATACGTTTTTCTGGCTATGATCTTCTTATTATAGAAGGTAAATCCGATAAACCAGTATATGTATCCATAAAAGACAGTTCAATCGAATTCAGAGACGCTTCAGACCTATGGGGAAAATATGTTAATCTAACAGAGAAGCTTATCCAAGAAAAGGAGGGAGAACCAAAAATGAGAGTACTCTCTATTGGTCCTGCAGGAGAGAATTTGGTGAAATTTGCTTGCACAACTTCTGATGGATTTAGAAACGCAGGAAGGGGTGGTTTAGGAGCTGTTTTTGGTTATAAAAATCTAAAAGCTGTAGCGGTAAAAGGATCAACCAAACCAACAAATGGTAATCAAGAAAAGATAGATCAAATTAGAAAGGACTTGGTTGCTCGAGCTAAGAATGCTAAAGACGACGGTCATCTACTCCATAAACATGGAACTAGCTGGTTGGTTAATGTGGCAAACGATCTTGACCACTACCCTACTCGTAATTGGCAGGCTGGAGAATTTGAAGATATCAAGAAACTAGATCACGAAACTCTAGCTGAAAAGTATAAACGGTTCAGAAGACCTTGTTACAACTGTCCAATTGGTTGCTCAGAAACTCTTGATGCTTCTGTTTTCGATTGGGTTGATGAGAAAGAAATAGCTAAACCTGAATATGAGACATTAGCAATGCTTGGTGGGAATTGCGGAATTGGAGATATTGAAGCTGTTATTCATGCTAATTATCTCTGCAATCAACTAGGACTTGATACTATCTCTACTGGTAGTGCAATTGCTATGACCATGGAAGCAAAAGAAAAAGGATTAGTTGAAGGACCTGAGTTTGAAGATGTCGAGTTTGGTAATATGGACAAATTCCTAGAACTTATTGATAAGATAGCTTATCGAAAAGATATCGGAAATGTTCTAGCTGAAGGAGTAGCTCAAGCTGCTGAACATTGGAATATCAAAGATTTAGCAATTCATGTCAAAAAACTTCCATTTGCCGCATGGGATCCAAGAGCTAAACTTGGCTTGGGGTTAAGTTATGCAACAGCTGCTGTGGGGGCTTCTCACTTGCGCGGATGGCCTTCCACTAAAGATGTTCCCGATAAGAGCGCAATAGAGGTTATTGATTCCCTCATTGAGCAACAAGATCTAAAAACAATAAAGGACTGTTTAACTATTTGTCATTTTACTCATAGCATAAAACCATCACTGAAATTTGAAGATTGTGTAAACATTACTTCAGCTATGTGGGATAAAGAAGTAACAGAAGAAGAGCTGATTGATTTAGCTCGCAGAGTTTGGATTATGAAACGAATGTTCAATATAAGAGAATTTGGAGATAAGAAACCTGTAGAATTCGACTCTCTTCCAAAACGATTCATGAAAGAACCTCTCCCATCTGGAAGAGCTGAAGGAAAAACAGCTTTTGTGGATGAAGAAGACTTCATTAAATCTAGGAAATTACTCTATGAAAAACGAGGATTAGATAAAAATGGTATTCCTACTAAAGCGGAATTAGCAAGACTTAATTTAAGCTAATTCTTCAAATTTCCTTTTATTAATTCAATATAATATTGAGTATATTTTTAAACATAAAAAGCTGTTATTTATATTTGCTTATGACAAGATTAAGTATAGAGGAAGAGAAAAAAGCAAATATCAAGCAATTTAAAGAAAGAAGTTTCACTCTTCTAACATACATGATTTTTGCATCTATCCCCTTGTCTCCAATATTTATAATAGCTTATAGACAAGATAATTTATATCTTTGGTCGTTTGGTCTAATTATCGCTATCATTTTATCAATCCCAGCTATTTTTATTCTATACCGATTCCTCAAGAGTCTCATATCAGTAATGATTGATAAATTCATTAGTGAATAATCTTTTGACAATTACATCACCTTTATCAGTTTCCTAGATATATTTGTGTTAATGAGCTTAGATTTTGAAAAAGAGCATAAAGAATTTCTATCTTTAACACCAAAGGGAAAGATTCTGTTTGTTCAAGATATTGTCAATGAAATCGTAGATACCTTAAATCAAAAAAATGTGGATATAGATGTATTTGTAACAAAAATTGCTCTCTTCAAATTCTTTGTATCTCGTCTCTATAGATTATCGGGAGTCTATAAGAAGGAGTATTTTGATTTTCTTGTTTACAACATACGGGAAATGTGGATCGCAGTCGAAAGTTGTAGTTCTCAATTTATGTTATATCCTGCCCTTTCTGCTTTTATTGATTTATTCTCCAAATTAAAAGGCTTAAATCCCTATTACACTCTCCATGCTGCTTTAGATGGTACTATAGAATATGGAAAATTACCTCCCAAAGATCAGATTACAGAGCTTTTGAAAAAAGAGCAGCTGAACTTAACATTTCTTATAGATTACATGCAGCTTGATTCCGTTCTTAGGCTTAATCTAACCAAAAAAGAGAAATTAGACATAATCAAATCTGCAACAAATTATGCTCAATTACTAGTTTTGATGTTGTTCAATTTTATTGTTACTGTTCCAGTAATAAGTAGAGAAGACTTCATCTCTTGGTTTAAACTCTTTGAAGATGCTATTGAAAAGGCACAATTAGGGCATACTCATCTAAAGGAAATTGAAGAGACTAGCTTTGGTTTGTTAAGAACAAAAATATCAGAATCTTCTCTCTATTCATTGAAAGCTCAGTTATACCTTCTAAACGCTAGATTTCTTAATGAAAATGTATCAGAGATTCTAAACATAGCTTTCATGGAAAATTCAAGAGCATTGCAACAACTTGAAGAATACAATGATCATACTGAATATGCGGAAACAATTCGAAGTTTCTATTATCAACAAAAATCGTTATTATTAGAAAACAGATTTTATCAGATCCTTCATGATTTAGTTACAACTCAATACAAGACTGGGGTTTACATAGGTGATTTAAAGGATGAAAAACTTGAGCTAACAAAATCAGCTATTAGATTAGAAGTTCAAGAAATATTAAGGGAAATCTACAAGTATGTTTCGGAACTTCTAATTAAATCAAAAAAAGAGGATTTAGGGATTTCTTTCAATCTGATTAATATTTATGCGAAAATATCTTTAGGTGCCTATGTCTATGATTTAGTTGAAGAAATAGAGAAAATGGAAATGCTAATCAAAACTCAAGGAATTGATATTGGGGATCCTGAACTTTCTCTTCTACTTGCACGATATTGGTTATTTAGATGGGGAGAAGAGAAGAAAGAAGAATTTCTAAAATTATCTCAAAACTATTATGAAAGAGCTGCAGAAGTCTATCAAATGCTTTATAACAACAGATATGTTCCGATTTATAGCTACTCAATTTTATCAATGTTCCAGTATCAATTAGGAAATTTATCCAAGGCAGATTTCTTAATTATGAAAGCTGATGATGAATTCAATGATGCTAAATCACTTATGATTGTAAGTGAATCTGAAAGATATTATTACGAAAAATTCAGAGACCAAATAGATCAAGTGTTTAACAATCAGACTGTAGATAAACCTCTGAGGTTTGATATACCATTTAATGCTTTAGATTTTAATTCTTGGTCAATAGAGACAAAAGATTGGAGAAACAACTTAATTAGTCTTCCAGAACCCTTCCCCTTTAATCTTGATCAGCTAAAAATCATAGAGTTTGAATTTATCTCGCCTAATTCTGTTAATTCTGACAATTAATATTTAAATTTCTTTGAACACTATCTTTTATAAACGTAAATGTACAATGCGATATAACAATGAACATAGACAAAAAATGGTATAGTATTAGTGGATTAACTTGGTTTATTATGTTATCTATGTTAATTGTTGCTTACTATTTTCTGTTTCCTGAAAGAAATATATTCATGATTGTTGCTATAGTTATAATTTTAATTTTACTTACAACAACTCTCCTAATGAGGAGAGGAAAAACAAAATATACACGAGACGTGGATAGTTATTTACATTCTCATCATGTAGGTAAACTAAAAGAATCAGGTTACAAAAAATCTTCTGTTATCTTCTGTAAAAAGTGTAAACATAAAATCGATAAGGCTGCTTCGTTTTGTTCAAATTGTGGAGAAGAATACGATTTCTCATAATCCCTCTAATTCTTATTTATAATTATTTATAAATGTGGATGTAAAAACTATCTCAGAAAAACAAATGCACGAAACGAGATATAGAGGAAGAAGGTTATCCTTCTTATCAATTATAATATTAGGGTTGGGAATTTATTTCCTATTACAATTCACCTGGTTTGATGTTAGGTTTGTTCCAATTATGGTTAGTTTAGTTTTTCTTCTATTCATCCTACCTGCAATTATTAGTTCGAGAAGACATAGAAGGACACGTCATCCTAGCTATGAAAGGAAACAATATGAAATCTATACACCTACTCCTTCTCCATATAAACCAGCAGATTCATACGAAAGAACAGAACATTCTGCTAGTTATTCAGAAAGACAGGATTTCTCACCTACAATGAAAAAGAATCCTTCTGTAATAAATATAAGACCTAATTTCTGTAATTTTTGTGGAATTATTGTGTTAATTGTGGATATGAACTTAATTAGTCATTTTCCACTTTTTTTAATTTTCCAAATTTAGGATTAAAAGTCCAAATATCATTCAGAATAAAATTAGTTAGCACAGAGACGACAAAACCGATTGTAAGTGCTAAGTAATAATTCCAATCAAAGACTCCATTGGTAAGTTCAACCAAACCAAGATTGATCAACGTTCCTGAAGCTCCTACTAAGGCAAATTTTATGAATTGAACTGTAGTGTTAAATTCTGCTTCTTTTTCTTGTTCTTTAAAAGTCCACATTTTATTCGCTAGATAATTGTAAACCATTACTATTACTATAGAAATGGAAGCTGCTACTAGCTCTTTTCGTACATCTAAAAACCATATTGTAAATAATGGATTGAATGAGAATATTCTGTCTAAAACCAAACGTGAAAGGAATGCAAATAGGTAATAAAATCCTAATCCAATACCACTTACAACAACAGACTTTAGAAACCTAATTTGTCTAGCTTGATTGATGAATACAGTCTTCTCTTCTTGCCTTACTTCAGTTCTTTTTTCTTTATCTTCATTCACCATTTCAAACTCACAAACAATTAGTTTCTTGAGATTTAATAAATCTAATGCATTGATTCTGTATGATTTAAGAAAAGATGTTAAAAAACAACGTTTTTAAGTATTTTAAGGAGTGGTTGGTTAGAGTTTAAATTGTGATAATATGACAATTCATGTAAGATACCTATCTCAAGTAATAGTAAGAATGAGTTTTGAAGGAAAATATACAGATAAAATGGTAAAAGAATTTGATAGATGTTTAGATGAACAACATGAAAATGCCAAAAAACCCCTCTTTTACATGATTGATGTTACAAATTATGAAGTGAAGGAATCAGAAGAAATAGCTAATAAAATTGCAGATAAATTAGCTGAAAGAGGGAAAATTGTTCAAAATATAGCTTTCTTATTCTCAAAGAAGAAGAAAATAAAAAACAAAGAAATCAAAGATAAAATCAAAGTATTTGATAATGAGTTTCAAGCTCAATCATATTTGAGTGATGCAAGTAGGTTTGGATTTCTTGATGAAATAACTTTGGATAGTTTAGTTGAATGATAAAGCATTATAACTACTCTTCCTCTCTTTACAATCGTTTTTGAAAATTTTCAGTTGAATCAAAAGAATAAAAAAGGAAAGATTTTTTGAAAGTTTAGATGACTGTTGTTCCTTGTTCTATCCCAGAAAATGTTAGAGAAAAATTGGAGAAACAGCAGTATCGAATAGCTGGGAACCATTCAGCAGTTAAGACCTGTACATGGTTGAAACACTCATTAAAGGGGGAAGGAAGCTGTTATAAGAGTAAATTCTATGGAATAGCTTCACATCAATGCTTGCAATGCACTCCTGCAGTAATTTGGTGTAATCTAAAATGTGTATTTTGCTGGAGAAGTGCTTCATGGTATAATAAAGAACCAATGAACTGCAAGGTTGACGAACCTAAAGAAGTAATTGATCAAATGATTGAACAGCAAAGAAAACTTGTAGCCGGATATAATGCTCATCCCGCTGTACCAAATAAGAAATATTTAGAATCTCTCAATCCAAAGCATGCAGCAATTTCATTGAGTGGAGAACCTACTCTTTATCCAAAATTGAGTGAATTGATAGAAGAATTTCATTCAAGAGATATGACCACATTTTTGGTAACGAATGGTACTAATCCAGAGATTTTGGAAAACTTGGATCCTTTACCAACTCAACTATACGTAACCTTGATTGCACCTAATAAAGAATTGTTTGAAAAGACTGCAAGACCTTCTATCAAGAATGCTTGGGATAAAATAAAGGAAACTATACAACTACTTCCATCACTTGATACACGAAAAGTAATCAGACTAACACTAGTTCCAGGATATAATATGGAACAGCCTGAAGAGTATTCAAAAATATTCATGGAATCAGAAGCACATTTTCTGGAACCTAAAGGATTTATGTCTGTAGGAGATGCAAGAAAAAGGCTTCCTTATGAAATTATGCCTAGATTTGAGAAAATAAATGAATTCTCAAAAGCAATTGTTGCAGACCATGAACTCCAAATAATAGATAAAGAAGAGGATTCAGCTGTTACATTAATTGCAAAAGAAGACTATTCTTGGAGAAATTTGAAAAAAACTGAATAATCCATCAATTAAGCAATACAATTATATATTTTTACCAACTTGTTATATTTGAATGGTAAATATCAGCAAGCTGATTAAACAACTAACTAACGAAGACCCAGCAAAACGAGAAGAAGCAATTTTAGCTCTAGGCGATTTAAGAGATGAAAGAGCAGTTACCCCTCTAATTAAGGTTGTAAATCAAGATACTATTGAAAATAGGACTTATTCAATTAATGCTTTAGCTGAGATTGGGGACCATAGAGCAATAGAAACTTTAATTTTCTGCCTAATGGATAATAACGAGAATATCAGGCTTGCAGCATCTAGATCGCTAGGTAAATTTACCTCTCCCCAAGCAATCTCTGCTCTATTGGTTTCAGTAAGGAAAGATCCAAATGTATCAGTGAAAAGCAGAGCAGCACTATCATTGGGAGGGATAGGTTCTGAACTCGCAGTTGAAGATTTATTAACGGAATCAAAACTAGAACATCCTGCACCTCTTCTATATTCTATAGATTCAGCTCTAAAAATGATTGCCAAAAATAACGGATATGAAACTGTTGATCAACTAGCACATGCATTGTTAGAGAAAAAAGTTAAGCATAAAGAAATAACACCAGAGTCTCAACAATTGCTAGAAAAAGAAGAGCTTCTACGTTTCCCAAACTTGTGGCCTTATATACGTAAATATGTTTTTCAACAGCTAGAAGGCATCCAAACGATCCTTAGTATAGAGTCAGATGAGAAAAATGCTGAGAGAAAAATAGCTGATATACTGGGTGAAAATTTCTGGAAGTTTACTGAGTTTATGTCAAGGAAAACAGCAATTAAATTCTCTGAATATCAATCAGACATGCTCTGGCAAATGTGCTGGGACATCTCCAAACCAATTAGATCAGAAATTTTTCAAATGATGAAAGACCACCGAAAAGAAGTAGTAGAGATAGATAAATACAGGGAATGGTTGGATATTATAGAAGAAGAAAAAGAACGAGAAGAGGAAATTAGTGGAGAAGCTGTCTTGGACATTAAAACCACTCCAATAGCACCACCCACTCAAAAAGAAGATAGTGAAGTAACAGCAGCTGAACTAGCTAGGTCTATCTCTGGAGATATCGAGAACATTATGAAGAAATATTCTCGTTGGAAATACGATGTCGAAGAACAAGATGATTTTGGAGAGTTCTAACGATACTGTTTCTAAGAACTCTTTAGCACGTTATCGATTTTTTCAACTAAATTTCTGAATTTTTCAAGCTGCCTAACAGGTTTGAAAAAATCATTCTCAAGAATAATTGATTTAAACCTTTCAATGTTTTGGGGACCTAAATCTAAGGTTTCATATAATGCTGTTAAAGCATCTTCATTTTTTCCAGCTTCTAGCAATATCTGTGCTTTAATGAAAAGATGTCTTGCTTCTGGTTTGATTTTCTTTATTAGTTTATTAATATAATAGAGTCCTTCTTCAGGTACTTTGAGATATAAACCTCTATACCATGCGTTTTCCCATAGATTATAGTTATCATCAAAATACCTAAGAGCTGCAGTATATTCACGTTCTTTAACAAATCCTACTTTCTCAGCTGTTTTCCATGATGCATCATTGTGTTCACTACAATGCCAACCAAGTTTGATTTGATTCTTTTGACAATATTCAGCAGTCGCTGATGTTACTAATGTAGCAAATCCCTGTCTTCTATATTCTTCACTAGTACCTATCCCCATTTCTGCTTGATTTTCCGTTACCCAATCAGCCATCCCCCAACTGATGATTTCCTTATCATCCTTTACAAGACAAAAACCAAATCCTCTTGAAAGAAAATCCTCTATCGAACGCCACCTAGTACTTATCCACCCATCTACTTCTTCGAACTTGATTAGATTTATTTTTTGAAGAAATTTCTTATCTACTTGCTGAATGGAGAAATTTTCAGGAATTTTATCTCTCCAATTTGGGATTTTCAAATGCTTGAATGTATAATAAAATCTCCTTAAAGGTAGAAAATCCTCAACACCGAAATCTTGTTCTATAGCCTTAAACCATTCATCTCCATTATAGTAAATAACCCATTCACCACTGTTATATTCAGGATTGGCATTTTCTGTATGTTTTTCCGCTTTAGGTAAAATTTCGTTTTTTATTATTTCGCATGCAGATTTATTGAATCCCTTATTTGTATATTTTCCCGCAACATAGATCGCCCATTCATTGTCAACTATCATTCCTGTTTGAGGATTTTCAATATCATCCACCCATATTCTCCCATCATTATCTCCATTTATGACTGCTAGACTATTCAAATTGAAGAAGACGTCTTCAAACAAAGATCTTATTCTTTCGAAATCGTTTTTCTTTATTTCTTTTAACACTTTACTCATCCTATTTTTCAACCGTATCTTCTTCAAATGCTCCTTAGTTGGAAGTTGAAAATGCAGTCAAAATACTCTTATTAACATTTTGTCAAAAAAAAATCGTTTTTAAATCTATGTAAAAAATATGATTCTCTCGCTCTAATACGAGTAAAAAATTGTGGAATAAATCTTTAACACAAACAACAATATCTGTGATTGTTAAGGTTTTTCTTTTTTTATTCATATGTTATTTTAACTAATTTTTCTGCTTTGGTTGCTTATTTGTCATTACAATTCTATTTTCTTTAGGTTTATTAGACTTAAATCTAATTTATTTGCATCTAGACATTTGTTATTTAAATCTGTGTGAATCATTTAATCAAATGTGTCTAGCAAACATTTAAAAAAATAAGTATAAGAAAAATAGTTTGATTAAACAATTTGCTATATCCTCAGCTTTTTCTAAAATTGTATCATCGGGGTATTACATAAATAGGTCACCGACAAAAACTATATATGTGGGATAGGACGATTTATTATTTGTCTAAAAAGTGGGGCTTGAGATGAAAAAAAGGTTGATCACATTTAAAGTAACGGATTCAATGATTAAGTGGATGTTGGAGATGGAAGCTTCGGGAAATTATCACTCCCGTTCTGAGCTTGTTAGGGATGCATTGGCAGAATTTTTAGCAAAAGAGTATTATAATGGAGAAATTCCTTCTAATTCTAGAATTAAAGAGAAAGAACAGCTAAATAAAATATAATGTTTCGTTAAGCAATGTTTTAATCAATCGTCGCTTATATTTGTATTAGTAATTCATTTAATAAAAGAGTTATACTTAGTTTAAATTTTTACTTAAATATACTTCTTTTTTAGAGCCTCTAAATTATTTTTGTCGGAATTAAAATCATTATTTAAATAAAATGCAAGTTAATTATGCTCTTTCTGAACTGTTTCAGAAGTGTGGTAATGGTCTGTATTGTGGGAATTCCATAGATACCATCACTGAAATGTTTAGAGAAGAAATCTTCAATGCTGTTAGCGATTTTTGTGTAGAAAACTAGATCCTTCTTAGGGAAGATAAGAAAGAGAACTAAAGGAACGTAAACTTTAGCTTGCTTTCTAATATCATATTTTTCCACTAAAAGATCAATTGCTGAGGTATAGTAAGTCGAGTGAGGTACCTGAATAATTCCTCTTATAGAGGTATAATTTTCAGGGCCAAATTCAGCTCCTTGCATTAGAAAATGAAAGACTTTGATATTGAGATTCTGAACTACTTCTTCCACTAATGGAGAATCATCATATAAGATTAGAGGACCAACTTCTTCATCAAAAATTGAAAAGACGAAATGAAGATCATCAATGATTCTTCTAAGCTCTTCATCAGTTTTTGTTTCAATCTGAGTAGGACTATCTGAAGATAAGTAGCTCATCAATATAATAATGCCTAAATAAGTATAAAAGCTCGATAAAAATTCCAGAAAGTTGCTTTTTCTAATCTACCCAACGTAACTTTAGGTTATTTTCAAGCGTTGCTCTAATATCTTTTGACAGTTTATAATAATTATTTATTACTTGATCAATTTTTTCTCTCATAACAATAAAGTCTTCCTTACTCTTAATCGATGTTAACCACCTATCAACTGCTCTCTTAATCTCTTCAATATCTGTATCAGAAAGATTAGGATAAGGAAGACTTCTTACAAAGTTGGATGTGATATCTCTTTGAAGATAGTTTTCAGCTAAAAACTGAAAGATAGAAGAGCTTAGACACCCAAAAATAGTCTTAACATCATATCCATTTTGTTTTGGAATAATTACATCAAAGATATCATTAACATAATATGAGCCTTCAATGTCTAAACCTATTAACCAATATTTTCCTCTGTTTCTCCTAATTATCTTTGGTCGCTCAAAAAAATCAGAAGAACTTGGTGCTCCTAGAAGATTTTTATCATAAACAAATTCCTCTCCCAAATAGTGTATTTGAAAATTGAACACACCCTCTTTATGATCTGAGTTGTTCTTGTTGTGTCTAATTAGCTGTTTAATTGGATGTCTTTCAGCTGTTTTTCCTTTCTTTTGGAAATACTCCTCTTGATATATTCTACTTAAAGTTAACCCTCTTCTGATGTCACATATTTCATGCAATTCTAGAGATATATCAAAAATGTGCTCTATTTTTTCATAAACTTCTTGAGGTATGAGTGGAATTCTGAAGAGAGGTGATTTAATACTCTCGTGTCCTATCTTTATTTCTTGTTGATTTTCTTCATCTATAATCTCAATAACATTATTCCTATCTTTCTTATCCCAGTAAACTATACAGAATTCGTTTAGAACATTATCAAACCATTGTTTTTGCAGTAATGTGATTTTGGACAAAGAGCTATCCTGGATAATTTTTTTTCTCCAAATTTGAGCATACTTTTCAGATAAAATGCCTCTTGGAATAACAACACCCCCTCCTAGTTTAGAGAGCTCATGTGATAGAATCATGAAAGGTAATGAGAAATTAAATTTTCCATATAATTCCTTAGAAAAGAATTTGTTCGAAAACAACGAACGATATTTAGCATGGTTGATAGCTTGGAAACCAACCCATGGAGGATTTCCAACAATAAAATCAAATCCATAAAATTCCAGTTTTTTTAGTTCATCATCAAAGAAGATTTCAGGAAAATCTAGAAACCAATTAAACTCAGATAGCGATTCATGATACTTAGCTATTTCCTCTCTGCGCTGGAAATAATCTGAAATGTTCTCTAAAGAGACTTCATTTGCATTCTCCAATATTCTTTTCCTGATTTGAATCAAGTTTTTTAACAATTCCGATCCCTTATGCGTTGCAATCAATTGTTCAAACAGAGATTCTTGATATCCTAGGAGTGAATCTCCTTGAAGAATTACAAGAAGAGTTTTTGCTTTTTGAGAAAACTCATGCTCTTGGTTCCAGATTAAATTAAACAATAGAAATTCAAATGAAATGGGATCTAATTCCACAGCATAGTATCTAACTTGCGTATTATTAATGAAAGGTTTGACAAACTCTCCTAATCCCACAGAGAAATCAGCAAGAGTAATGCTGTTTTCACTTTTTTGTCTGTTTGGAAGTAATGATGAATAAATCTTTGAAACAATTTCTGGAGAAGTAAAGTATTGACCCTTATTCTTACGAGCCTTCTCAGTATCTAAAAGCAAGAAGAACTGATTATCAGTAAGATCACGAAAAACGTCGAATAAATCTCTAATTAGATTAGATGAAATTACTTTATTTGAAACATGAAACCTTTCCATTCTATTGAGGAATTGTGAAGATATAACACATTTTGAATCAATAAAATCTTTCATTCGAAAATTCTTGTTTTCTAAATCACCAATACTGATCAAACCATGTTTTCTTAGCAGAAAAAGTTTCAGGAAAATAGATCTGATTTCATTTATAGAAAATCCTTTCTTGTGAAAGAGTTCGAATGCTTTGTCAATAGATTCGGAAATTGATGCCTTTTTCATTAGTATCTTCCAAGTAGAAGCATTTCTTATCTATATAGATATCAATCAAGGACACTTTATTACGATTTCCCTTGGAATTAAGGATATAAGGATTCATCCTTTAAGTTAACATTTTTAACAACATATAGAATATCATCAATAATGAAGGATGTTCTTCCTCCAGAAATTCTATCTAGTTTCCATTCCTTAGAGAAGAGTGAGAGAGAAGCCATTTTAAACTACAAAGCATTTAATCCCAATACAAATTTAGCGGAAATTGAGACTGTTCTCTCTAAAATAGCTAAAGAAGAAACATCTTTCTCCAATTCATTTGGTTTCTTATATGGGCGAATTTTGTACCATAGAGGGCATTTCGATGAAATCAATAACCTGTATGAAAAGACCAACAATGATGGTTTGGGTTTATGGTATTTGATGTATTTAATCTTTAAAGGAGATTACGAAAAATATAATGAGAATATTGATAATCTAAAACGCATGCTCAAAGATTCGATTCTTTCTGCATTTATTTACTATGTCGAAGCAATAAGTGGTTTCTTAACTCAAAAATATAGTAAATATCTTGAAAATCGGGAAAATTGTTTCAACTTTATAGCACTAAATACTCAAGATGAAAAGGGAATGCGAGGGGATATTTTCAAACTCATTCAGATTTATATGCTGGAAATGGATGCTTTATATCTGCGTTCAAACTACGTTCTATCCTTAGCTAGAAACAAAACCAAAGAGTGCTTAAACATTAATCGTGCGCTAAATGATAGAATCATTTTTGCACAAATTTACAGTACAATAGGAACAATCGAACTAGATAGAGGAAATTTTCAATTAGCTCATCAAATCTTTCTAAAAAGTGAAGCAATAGCTAGAGAAATCAAGATGGATAGATTATTAGGGCACATTACTGGAAGCATTGGAGATGTTTACTTACAGATGGGTCATCTGGATGAAGCTATGTTCTGGTATAATAAGAGCAAAAGTATTGTTGAGAAATGGAAAAGCGATTATCGTTCCTTATACGTTTTGCATTCAAATTTCGCGGATGTCTATTATGCTAAAGAGGATTTTGATAAAGCAACTGAAGAAATGGAGATAGTTCTTGAAATTTTACAGAAAAAAGGTTTCCAAGATCTTTCAATGAATATGAAATATGCTGAAATTCTACTTTATCAAGAAGCAATAGGTAAAGTTGAAGAAATTTTATTGATGATTGATAGAGAGTGGAAAGATGATCTAACACCAACTCAACAAGCATATTATTGGTTCCTTCTAGGATTTCTGGAGTACAAAAGTAATAATTTTGGCATTTCTCAAGAGTATTTGCAAAATGCAATGGTACAAGCAGATGAACTAGGAAATGAAATCCTAAGTTCGAAAACATTGGTTTTGATCTCAATGGTCTTCTTGAAAAAGTATACTATTTCTTTAAATCTGGAAGAGCTGATTGAAGCTGATAAATGCTTAGAAGATATTGTAACTTATTTAGAGGAAAAGGCAAAGTATGAATCATTATCCATTATTTATCATATTCGAGCTAAGATCAAAATAATGCTTCTAGATTTTGAAACTGCTCTATTTCTTCTGAAAAGAGGAGAAGATTATGCTAGAACATATACTCCATTGTTAATGGATGATTATAGAGCAAGGATTGAACAAGTTAAGCAAGCTATAGAAAGCGAGATAGAACAAATTGTAGGTGCAAGAATGGTCAGCTTCATTGAGGACATTGGTACAATTTCAACTATTTTAAGAAAGGAATCAAAGAAATTAGCTGCTCCAAAAGAAGAGAAACCTATGGCTATTTTGATTTTTCATTCAAGTGGAATACCGATAAGCACTTACTTATCTGAAGATGTTTCTGTAAGTGATGATTTGCTCTTCGGTGGATTTGTATCTGCAATTAGACATTTAATGAACGAATTATTTGTAGATCAGAAGCAAGGGGTACTTTCTATTGACCATGGCCAATACAAACTCTTAATCGAATTCTATTCCAATCTTTTTTCAGTAGTAGTAATTGCTTTAAGAGATAGCTTTATGCTCCGTAGAAAGATGCATAGACTTGTTGAACATCTTTCTGTTAAGGGTATTCTTGAAGATCAGTATAAAGGAGATATGAGTGAAACCGAATCGTATGAGTTAGATTCAGTTATCGCAAACCTATTTGGAATAAGAAGCTACAGGTCAAGTTAGTTTTAGTTACAACTTTAATAGAAAGCTAAGGTTTTTATTCAGCTTTAAGAAATTATATTGAAGCTAATGAAGGTTAAGGGAAATAAGAGAGGTTTCCCAAAAGAATTTGCGATTTACCTACCTCTCATGAGCGAAAAAGAACAGGATTTGTTCAAAGAATCTGGAAAGGATTTCAATACTGGAGATTCCTTAATTAAAGTAAGGGATTATTTAGTAGATCTTGTTCTGAATATTTCCGAACCATCTGAAATCCTTATGTTTTCACTCGGAAAGGTTCTATTCAACATTGCGGATTATGATACACTCACTTCTTTAAATCAACAATATTCCTCTGAAGCTCTAAATCTATGGATCTTTAGATTTTCTTTGGAGAAAGGTCTAAATGAAGAAGTTATAAAACTAGCTTCGAAAATTAAAGATAAAGAAAATATCTCTATTCTATTAAAATTACATTCGATTCGTTCTATAGCAAATGGATATCTGAATCTTGGTAATTATGAACAATGTAAATTCTATCTGAATATGCTTTTTGAGGAAGGATTAAGAACTCATAAATCAACCCGGATTGAAAAACCAGCATTAAACGATATCCTGCTTGATGGTCATAAAGATGATTTCTTTTTGAATAGATATGTAGATGAGAAAATTAAACTCGAAAATAAATTAAATGTAGCTTTGCATATAGCACTGGATTTGGAAGAGAGAAATCACATAGGCCACATTACTTACCTTTTAGCTCTCTTAGAGAGAGATAGTGGCCAAATAGAAGATTCACAGACTTTAACAGAAGAATCTATAGAAATATTCGAGAATACTGGAAATCTAAGTTTATTAGCTGCTTCTAAAGGCAATTTAGGAACAATAAGTACTATTTATGGAGATGTGAAACAAGCAGAGAAAATATTTAATGAGATTCTGCAAATATTTCAAAATCTAGAAGAAAACAAACATGTAGCCCTCACAATCAAAAGTTTGGGAAACATAGCAATTGAACGAGGAGATTTTCAAGAAGCAATATCAAAGTATGAAGAAGCTCTACAGATTATTGAAAAGTTAAACATGAAAGAGACTTATCATTATTGCATTCTTGCGGAACTTTATTTACAAAAAAATAAAATCAATGAATTCGAAAGTTTGATTGAATCGCTTGAAGAAGAAGTGAGGAACCATCCTTCTCTTACAATTGAATCTTACATTCTATTTTTGAAAGGGATTTTTAATATCAAAAATCTCAATTATGGAAAAGCAGAACAGCAACTGAAAATTGCTCTAGAGAAAGCTGATGTTCAAGGAAGAGGAGAAATATCCGCGAAAATATTGATGAATCTCATTCTACTAAACATTGCGGAGTATGACATAGAAAATGATTTGGCTGCTCTTGAAAGAGCTCTGTATAATTTGGATCACATTCTTCCCTTTTTCAATGAGAACAAATTATTAAAAGAGCAAATTGCATTATATCTCTTACAAGGAAAGATTTTCGCAATAAAGAAAGATTATACAAAAGCATTCAATAGTCTTCAACAAGCAAGAGAGCTTTTACAAGAAGAGAAAAACAAGCAACTTTTGCAGATTGTTGAAGAGAGAATCGAAGAGATTAGTCAAGTTATAAATCAAAAACTGAAAAAAGAAATAAGTTGGGTAAATCAGCCTTTCAGAAATGATATCTCAAATCTTCAAGATTTCGGTTTAAAATATATGCAAAAATCTCCAATTGAGATTGATATATCTCCATTAGCTCTAATTGTTCTTCATAGATCTGGTATACCTTTGAGATCTTATGTAATCTTAAAGAAGACTGTTAAGGATCAACTGCTCTTTGGAGGTTTTATTGTAGCTGTGAAAGATATGCTAACTGAATTGTTCGAGGAACAGAAGAGTCAAATGCTGGTTATAACTTATGGCAATCACAAAATCATCATCGAGGCACATCCAAAAGGATTCAGTTCTGTAGCTGTAAGTGCATATGATTCATTCTCTCTAAGAAGAAAAATCCATCAATTAACTGACAAACTAGCAAATTTGGAAATTCCCAAACATTTCCATGGAGAATTAGATGAACACTTAGCTAAGACAATAGATAATGAGGTTAAATCCTTATTTGGAAAAACATTAATTTTCAGTGATGCAATTAAAATCGATATATGAATCAGAACGTGGAAAAGCTTCATTTATAAATCTTGAAATTCATTCTAGAGTATCTGATGATTAAATGACCTTATCTCTACCAAGCTTTGTTACAAATGAAATTAATCAATACATTAAAGGTAATGAAGATTCCTTCTATAGCTTCTTAGAGCGCATTATAGGTGACATGAAGGATGAAGAGCAAATTCGAAAGAAGCTCTCCAGATATCTCAATTCAATTAAGAAGAAGATGAAAAAAGAAGATCAATTTGTTCTTCTTATCTACTACTTGTATTGTTATTGGAGCAAGGAATACGAGGAAATTATAGATTTACAGGAGCTATTTGGAAAAGAAGTTGATACTAAAAACCTCTCAATAATGATGTGTTATCTTTTAGCTCTGAGAGACACATTTCAATTTGAAGAATTTCAACTAGTTCTTCCCAAGATTCAAAAATTAATTAATCAAAAAGCTGATTCCAAAGAACAAGATTTTCTAATTCTTTCACTTAATGAATTTTCATCTGCAACTGAAAAAAAACCTGAACTTGGTTTCAAAGCTTTGAATGAACTTCTACGATATTTGATTAATCTTGAAGATTTAGCAGTTCGATTTCCTTTCATTTTGGATGCACTTCTATGTGATCTGCTTAACTTTGCATACAATCTAGCAGATGACACACTTAAGGAGCTGTGGATGGAAAGTGCAATAAAACGTGCAGAAAACATTGAAAACAAAGGGATGTTATGTTCTCTCTATAATCTATTAGCTCAGATAGAATTAAAGGAATACAATGTGAAAACAGCTCAGGTCCACATTGATAATGGACTAAAACTAGCAAGGGAAATAAGCTCTTCTAAATTAGAAGCTATTATCTCCCTGAATATAGCTACAAAAGAAAAGATGAGTGGAGGTCTAGCTGAAGCTTTGAATATTTATCAACGAATATTGAAAATTGATAACTTAATAATTCCCTTACGTATTCAAACTTTATCGAAAATAGGTGATATTCATCTTTTAGATGATAAGATAGAAAAAGCAGATATGTTTTACAGTGAAGCTCATGAATTGAACAAGGATTATGGTTACATATACCCTCTTGTTGAAATAACTTATGGATATGTTCAGATTCTAACAAATAAAGATAAAGGAGCATCACTAGAAAATGGATTTAATCTAGCAGAAGAACAATTTAATTTTAATGCTATGTCTTACTATTATTTCTATAAAGGACTCTATAATCAGAAAAAAGTTAACTATAGCATAGCTGTAGAGCTTTTTGAAAGAGCTTTAGAGTTTTTTGAGAATCAGCTTATTCTAGAGGGAATAGTCTATTCCTATGGGGCTCTAGCAGAGAGTTATTTCGAGTTGTTCAGGATAACTGATGAGAACGATTATGGGACTAAATTTCTTTATTTTATAGATAACTTATTGCATATTACTGAGGAGTTAGAGCATCCTCTCTATATTGATGCTATTCTAACAAAAGCTAGTTATTTCCAATATAGAAATGTGAATAAGAAAGTTGATGAAACACTTAAAACGGGATTAAATTTCGCTGAAAGATATAATCTTGCAGACAGATCAGAAGAAATCCAGATGAGATTAAGAGACAAGATTTCTTTAATTGAAGAGCTAAGGGGACCAAAACGTTTGTTTAAGAAAATTATGAGTTTTTCCTTCGGTTCTCCAAAAAAAATACCTATAATTCTCTATATGCTTCTTGTTATTGATGAAGGCGGACTCCCTCTGTATTCATATAAATTCTCCAGAAAAGAAAGCATAGATGATTTACTAGTCTCAGGACTTATATCAGCAATTATCAATTTCTCTGCTGAAGTTCTTGGTAAAGGAACAGAAACTTTGAGGAGTATAACCCATGATGGTAGAGCTGTTATTATTGAAAAACAAGAAAACGTAATGGTTGTTTTAGTAGCAGATACAGAGACTTTTGAAAGTAGACTCCTAGTTCGAAAATTCCTGAAAGAATCTATTCCTAAATTAAGAGATAAATTAGCTCTAGAACAAGTCAATGAGGAAGAGTTTCATCCTCTTGTAGAATCTATTTTTAAGGCTTCACCTTTTTCATTGGAAGGATAAATTTAAAGAAAAGAACGACCTAGTTTCAATACTTTTTTCTTTTCTTCATTAATATCCATACTATCGCTATGGAGATTATACCAGGTGGAAAGGTTGTCTTTTCAGTTGGTTCTGTTGGTATCTCTTCAGGATGAGCAATATAGTAAGGAATTAGATCGATTTTATTCAGAGCTGTAGTCATGTTTAGAACTGCTGATAAATATTTTAATTCATTATACAGTTCTAAATATCCATTGAGTAGACCATAAATTTCTTCTATTAACCAATCTAATTCAGAAGGTGCTCCTGCATCGAGGAATATTCCATATGCTAATTCCATTTCCTCAAGTGCAAGAAGATAGTAGAAATTACCATGAGATCTTGCTAATCCATCTTTATAGAATGTGCTAAAACTCTCTTCTCCTAGAGAGAAATAATTCATTGTTTCTTTAACGAAAGATGATCCCCAACCATAGTCATAGTTATGAGGATGAGGAAAACCTAAACTATGTCCAAGTTCATGAATCATAACTTGGGTGAACCCTCTTCTAGGTTTAGATACGTCTCCATCTTCGAAAATAGAACCTGGACTACCTGTTATTATTTCCCAACCCATTCCCCCTAAACCTGCGAAACTTACTCCATAATATTTGAGACTCACATAATCTGTTAGAAAACCATAGCAGGGAAGTACTATATCTGCTGCTGAGTAGTTAAAATCTGCAAACAATCTGTTTTGTAAGTAAGTGAAAAATCCATCCGTAACTTCAATATAAAGTCCATCTTGATCCTTTTTTACATTTTCAGCTATGTAATCAAATACTTCAGGGTAATCTATAAACCTCACATACTCCACTTCAATATTCCATTCAATCCAAGGAAAATCTTTTATGAGTTGATTCAACATTCGATTCTCAGACATCATCCAATTAAAATCTTCGAATGAATAACCATTAATAGTTAGATTCTCGAAGAAGAGCAGTTGTATGGAGTATGATCTTCCAATTGGAGATGCTCCATAATATGCAGAGAAGAGATTCCCCAAATAGGATTGTATCCATGCTGCTATATATTCTGAAAGTTTAGATTTTCCAACAGGTGTGTTGGGATCATAATTTTGAATAAGTGAATCAACATCTGGGTAATCGTAATAGATTGCACTACTAGGAATAAGACTTGGCCAAGCAGTTGTGATCCAATCGAAGTACCATGTTCTTGAAGAAAGATCTATAAAACAAAACCTCTCATCTCCCCCCCACCCTAATGTCTGTTTCTCAGGTATGCCATTATATCCTGAATACCAGTGATTTATTGTTCTATTTGTATCAAATGATTCTTTACTTATCTGATACCAATGTTCCTGACTATGATCTGGAGTATCGAAACAAGAAAAGTTAAGCAAAAACATAGTATATCCTTCTCCTGCATTAGTTTCATCGTAAAAATTAGCAGAAATATAACCTTCAACATCCTCAACATCCGCTACCATACCATCCTCCGTGATAAAAAAATCACTTCTAACACCTGTTGCTAAATCTTCAGATAATCTCGTTTTATTAATAGATTTTCCAACTCCGGATCCCTTGTCACTAATAATCTCAATGAAATTTTTCAAAGCATTAGTCTCTGCATCAGTTGCATAAGAGATACTGAAATCGAAATCTATTTTAGAAGTGCCTATCAACGATGAACCTCTATTGAATGTATGAGTGATTTGGCTAAGAATTTCCCCCTCATCAATAAATTCCTCATCAAAACCAACAAATTCTATGAACAAAGTTAGATTTGTATTAACCTTCTCTAATTCGAGTTGAGGAGGATTAAGAGTTCCCTCATCTCTTGATGAATTGATTGTTCGAATATTCAAGTGTAATAATGAAGTTAACATGAAGAACAGTAAAATGAGATGGCTTTTTTTCATAACCCCTTATCGTATTATTCACTTTTTAGTTTATCGTCTTAAATATACAACACTATAATACTAACGGACTCACTTGATGCTTCAACCCAAGAATTTTCATCACATCAACAGCATCTTCTATTTGATTTGCGGATATTTCCATTGCTTCAATGATTTGAATAATGTAAAGAGTTTCAACAGTATTTAGATTTCCTGAATCTTTAATTATGCTAGTTAAACCTTTCATACTATTCTTATCCAAAGCATTTTCGATTTCACTTACCGCTTCGAAAATAGGATGAGATGCAAGAGGTTGAATACACACTACTTCTAATGCTTCAACAGCTTTAGTAATCATATTGACAAGAAGTTTACATTCTTCTTTCAGATAATTAATGAAGCTTTTAGGTAGTTTTTCTTTAGGTATCATAACGATTTTTCTTAAAGATCTAAGACTATGACCAATAGAAGTATCTAAGATATCAGTTATTTTATAGAAATGGTAATCATCAGGTGCAGGTCTGATATTAGCGTAAAGAGCTTGCGTTACTTCTACTACTAGAATGTCTGCTTCTCTTTCAAGATTTTTCGCTTCCTCCATGAACTCTATTGCTTTCTCTGTTTTTACCTCATCAATATAATAAGCAAAAGCTTTGGATAATCTCTGAAAAACTTCCAAAACCTTGTATCCATGTTTTAAGGAATGACTAGCTTGAACCCATCCTGGTCTTGTCTCTCTAGCAAAAAATATGAAGAGGATCGATAATAGACCCAGTACTCCACCAAATACTAGGAAGGGAAATTTCAACATGTTCTCTATTACCTGTGTCTCAGCAGTGCTTGCATAATTCCATAGATTCAAATTAGTTGCAGCATAAGCTAGACCTATTGCCAATAAAGGTCCTGTTACATAACCTGAATCAAGCGAAGCTCTATAAATTCCCAGACTTTGTTCGCGTTTGACAATTGGCACAACATCTCTTGAGATTGAAGGCAAACTTGGATAGTATATTGAAGTTCCAATTCCCGCTACAATTGAAAGAAGAATAACATAAATTGATGAGTGAGTTAATGTAATAAGAATTAAAGCAATTCCTTCAACTGCTAAACCTATGAAGATTGCTTCTTTTCTTCCAAATCGATCGCTTATCCTTCCTGTAAAAGGCATCAATAAAGCCCAAGCAAGTGTAAATCCTGCAGTTACTAAACCTACCTCCCATATTTGGAAACCATAGATAGTGCTGACTAACACTGGGAGTAGTAGCACAATAATGCTATCAGTAACTCTTGAGAAATGACCAGCAAAATAAGACAGCAGCAATGTAGGAGTTTTGAAAATATTTCTGAAACTCCACTTTGATTCTACTTTTGTGGAATCTAGAAGAATCTCTTCTTTTGTTCCTTTTACAAGCTCAGATGTTTCCACTTTTCGAATCAAGAAAAATCCTAAAAGAACAGCTAATCCAGCGACAATTAAAGCGAAGATAAAACTCCTTGCGAAGTTTTCAGGTTCTTTAGCTATCAGACCAGCGAAAAATGCTCCAAGACTAGATCCTAGATAAACAGAGAATTCCATTGAGCCTACAGAGAAAGCTGAACCCTCAGCACCAGCTATTTCAGTCAAAGCTGACATTGAAGATGTAAAGAAGAATCCCAAACCACCACCAATAAATAAGTTTCCAATTATCAATGCCCACAAGCCTAAATAAGTTGCAAATGCGATTGCTACTGAACCTATTAAGAGTGAAACTAATCCAATTCTCATTGTGTTTTTTCTCTTAAAACGATTACTCACTTTTGCACTTAGAAACGCACTTATTCCTTTAAATAAACCATAAGCGATAATAGTGGAAGCTGCTTGAATAAAGATTAAAAAATCTGTAAATTGACCTCCTGCTTGTTCAATAGCAAGAGATTCAGCATATAATGATAGTGCAGTTCTCTGAACTCCGTAAGTAACTCCAGCTAACAGTAATGTTGAAATAATAGGAATCCATTTGAAAAAGGTAGAGCGGATGTTCAAGGTTTCTGTTTCAGCAGTCATCTTAGCAAAAAGAAAATAATAATGGATACATTTTAGTCTTTCCCTCATTAACTAAAGGTTCTGCAAAATGAGAGCAATAAAGATACATAAATCTAGAAGAGTTTTATGGTTAATTCTTATCTCTTCGATTGTATATGCAATTACATTAATGATACATTTTATCTACACTCGTTACTTTAATCCGGATTTTCGGATTATCATTGCAGACCAAGTTGTTTTCTTTAATAGGGGAATGGGTGTTTTACAAGGTAGAGTTCCCTATCGTGATTTTTATGTTAATGCAGCTCCCTTAAGTTCTTATCTTTGGGCTCCATTAGTTCTCATTTCGATGATAGGTTCAAGCGACTATTCAACTAATTTCGTTAATGTTGAAAATTATATAGATTCCAGTAGTATGATATTATTGTCCTATATATTCAGAATATTCTTTGCAATATGCATAATACTCTCCGCACTGATACTTTACAAACTTGAGGAGAAAAGAAATAATAGACACGCTTTTCCAATAGCACTGCTGTATAGCATTAATCCTTTCTTTCTTCACTTGGTTTCTTTTTGGGGATCAGATGAATGTATAGTTCCTTTATTGATACTTCTTCCAATTTATCTATATGAAAGAGGAAACAAAACAATAGCCAATTTAGTACTAGTCCTTGGCGCTGGTCTCAAATATTTTCCCATTCTGTTGGCTCCTCTTATTTGGATTTATTGCGAAAAATGGAAGGAAAGAATTATTCAAACTATAATATTCTTTTTAGGACTTATACTATTTGTTCTACCTCTATATCTACTTTCACCTTCACAGTTTCTTCTTCAGTTCCAAGACAAAATACTAGCTCCTGGAAATGAAGGAATATTAACAATAATTCAAGAATTTTTTAGTATAAATATCGAAAGTTTTAGCTTCATTTTCCCAATACTCACAATACTCATGGTAGGTGCTGTTGGATCAGTACTATTTCTTAGGAAGAGGCATTGGTCTTATCACCAAACAGTAGCTCTTCTGATGGTTTATTTGATCTTCTTCCATAAAATGCAGATATCATATCTAGCAATGGTTATACCTTTTCTATATGTTGGCTTTTTTTCTAAAGGCCCGATTAAACTGCTAAATCTTGCACTTTTCTTTTTTGGTGTTTTCGAAGGATTTTTTGCTACTCAACTGATAAATCATTCATTTAAAAGAATTATCTGGCAAATTTTAAGCTGGATGGAAGTAAGTATTTTCTATATCTTAATGATAGTTGCTTCAATCATCTATACAATGAAATATAGTAAGTCTGTCACTGAGCTGCTATACATGACAGAGACAATTATAATCTATCAATCAACAGAATAAATCTCTTTCTTGTGCCAGCGTTGATTTGAACTAAACGAAATCGTTTATCTTTTGGAAATTGAGATAAGATAGCATTTATCTGAGTTTTATTAAACATCAAAAGCGCAATGAAATCAATCTCTACTCCTTCAGTTTCAAATGATTCGTGGATTAGTTGTTTTGTAAATTCCAAACCATCTTTCCCTCCTCCCATTAACTCATCCTTTACTCCTCTCCATCCCTTTTTCTTAGCTAATCGAGTTATGTCATCTTCATAAACTGGTGGATTGCAAATTAAAGCGGAATATTTTCCTTGCGGGATTAATTCTGAAATAATTTCACCATTTGACAATTTAAATTTAATCTGTTCATCCAAATCATTCATTTCAGCGTTTATCTTTGCAAAATCCAGAGCTAATGGATTTATTTCAGTCGCAATAACATTTTTATTATATTTCTTCGCTAAAATAAGTGACATTGAAGCAGAAGCCCCAGTTCCAATCTCTAGAATCGTTTTGTTAGATTTTAGTTGTGAAACTACATAATCACAAAAAGCATAACGAACTCCTGTAGAAGGAATCAAGTAATCTTCAGGTACTCTAATTTCCAGATCTAAAACTTCTTTGAAAAGAACAGTATTTATTCTCGAGAGAACAAAAGAGTTACCTAAATTAAATTTGTGAGGATTAGTAGAGATAAGAAAAGCATTCAAATCAGGATATTTTTCAACTAATTCCTTGAAAGGAAGGGAGAAGTATTTAGCATCGATGAATTTCTTGGGTTCAATTTCCATTATCATACAATTGAATTCAAATTATAAGTATTTTTTTGAAATTTCTTCAGTCTATGCAAGATTCGGGAAAGATTTTTAACAAACGAATGATAAACCTTTTTCGCATTTTATCTATAGTAAAAATATCTTTTTCACAAATCTTTTCTCAAAGAAGTGAAAGTAAAGAAAATTGGATTCTTCTTTTTTAGAAAGCTTTTAAGCAAATTATACTGCCGATAATATCATTCATGATTGGATATAACAATTGTATGATTTTGATAGATAAATATTAAAACCTTCTTTGTATTCTATCGATTGTAATAAAGATTCTGATTAAAAATGAATGGGTCATAATTGTGAGAAATATGAGGATTGCGATAATTGGAGACTATGCTAGCCAGAATTTTCTAATAGGGAAAGAGCTTGAAGAATGTAATTTTGATATAACGTATTTCCTTCAATCCAATATCTATTCCAGAATGCCATTAAATTATCATAAATTGGGGGGTGTTCAAGGACCTCTTTTGAAGAATTATTTTCTAACTAGCTTCTGGATGATTTTTGGTAAACTTTTCAAAAAGTTTGATATTCAACAAATCAATGGCACTTATCCAAAATGTACAAGATCAAAATACACATCATATCATTTTCATGGTTCTGAAATTAGATTAGGTGTTGTAAAACCTAAGTATCCGTCCTTTGTCTCTTTGAGAGAACTTCTAAAAATTAGTGATAAATCTATATTTCTTCCCAGATGTGCTGATCCTATTTTTTTCACTCAAAATATAGAAGTGAAAGAAAATAAGGAGATATTCAAAAATGAGAAAGGTTATGATTTTATTATTGGACATTTTGCTCCTTCGCCTGAAGTAAAAGGATCTCATTTTTTGGAAGAAGCGATTGAATCAATTAATGAGGAAAACGAGTATAATATCCACTTAATCAATCAAACTTATCCAAGAGAAAAAATGCCTGAGATGATGAATTTCTGTGATTTAGTCGTGGATCATATAAATCCAAAAATGGGTTCTACATACAATGTAATTACGATTGAATCTTTATTCTGCGAAGTACCTGCAGCTTCCTATTACGATGAGAATATTGATTTTGAAGTGATGAAATCATTTGTAGGATACTTAGATCCAGAAATAGATGAATTGAAATCCAATCTTCTTTCAATTCTAAAAAGCAAGAAAAAAGTGGATAGAGATGCAGTTCTAAGATACCATTCCCCAAGAAACGTTACTGATAAAGTACTTTCAGTGTGGGTTGATTGGGGTTTTACTGACTAAGAGGTGAATTTGTTGAGTGATTTTATTCGAAAAATAAACCGAAAAACCAAGGATGGGACTTTAGTAGATTCAATAAAAATCAAAATTCATCGTAAACTTTATTTCAATATTAATCATGATTATAAAAAAACTATATTTCTTGCAAGCTCAGGTAGAAGTGGATCAACTTGGGTTTCGAACATAATTAATTATAAGAATAAATATCGTTACATGTTTGAGCCCTTCCATTCAAATTATGTAGATATCTGTAAAGATTTCAACTATAGACAATATCTGAGGTCAGATAATTCCAAAAGGGAGTTTCTAGAACCAGCAGAAATAATACTATCGGGTCGAATAAGAGATAAGTGGATAGATAGATTCAATAGAAAGCTAATTTGCGGAGATAGATTAATTAAAGATATAAGAGCTAATTTGCTTCTTAAATGGCTGAAAAGTAATTTTCCAGAGATGAAAATAGTCTTACTACTGAGACATCCAATGGCAGTAGTCAATTCAAGATTAAAACTTGATTGGGGACCAACTCTCAAATTCTTTTTAAGTCAAGAGGACTTGATAGAAGATTATTTGGAACCATTTATGAGAGAAATAAAAAATGCTCAATCAGGATTTGAGAAACAAATATTCTCTTGGTGTATCGAAAATTATGTTCCCCTAAAGCAATTTAAGAAAGATGAAGTACATGTGTCTTTTTACGAGGATTTCTGTGCAAGACCTGAAGAGACAATAGGAACTTTATTTGATTTTCTCGGAGTAGAATTCAATAGTAAGATTATGAATATGCTTCATATTCCATCTCCAGAAGTAAGAGCTGAAAGCGCAATTCTCACAGGAGAAAATCTGATTGAAAAATGGAAAAAAAACTATGAGACTGAGCAAGTAAAGAAAGCAATTGAAATGCTATCACTTTTTGGTTTAGATGATATTTATTCTGAAGATGCTATACCAGTATCCAAAAATGTCTTTAAGATATTGAGATAAAAGAAATGAGGATGATTGTAATGAAGATTCTACTTATATCTTATTTTTTCCCTCCAAGCACTAGTGTAGGAGGTTTAAGAGCATATAGTTTTGCTAAATATTTCCCAGAGGAAGGCATAGAAGTTGTGGTTTTGACAAGCGAATCAGAACTAAAAGATAACAAGAATCTTCAGAAAGAATATGGTCTAGATGAGATTTACTATGGAAAGAAAACAAAACTTCGAGAATGGGGATATAAAACAAAAATATTAGCTCTTCTTGAGATGTTTAAGTTAGATAAAATCTTCTTCTTCCCGGATGTATATTTTGGGTGGATAAAGTCTGCAATTAAAATGGGTAGTAAAGCAATAAACGAACAAAACCCAGATTATATTGTAGTTACAGCTCCTCCATTTTCTTCATTTCTTATTGCAGAAAAATTATCAACAAAATTTGATATTCCTCTAATTCTTGATTATAGAGATCCATGGAATGGCAACCCAACTATTGAATTTCCATTTAAATTCGTACAAAAAAAATACAAGAAGAAAGAGAAACAAATCGCTCAAAGAGCTTCATTAGTTGTAACTGTTGGAGAAGAATATTCGAAATTAATATCAGAAATTACGAGTATAAATCCAAACGAATTCAAAATAATCAATAATGGTTTTTTTGCAGAAAAATTATCTGCTGAATCATTCTCAAAAGAAGATAAAAAATTTGTTATCACATTAGTAGGAAGTTTTTATCTTTTCTATAAAGATACTTTCAATGAGATGATGTCTGGATTGAAAGAATTTGTGGAAACAATGAAGCTTAAACCAGATCAAGTTGAATTCCGATATGCAGGAAGTACTTCAAGAAAAATAATAAATCGTGCAGTTCAACAAGCAGAGGTTTCTGAATATTTCAATGATTTAGTATATCTAAAGGGAGACGAATATTTTGAATTTTTACAAAATTCTCATTTACTCGTTTTGATGGTTCCCCAAAAACACAAGTATGCAATAGCTACAAAATTGTACGACTACTTAAATTCTGATTCTCACGTTTTAATTGTTGGATATAAAGGAGAAGCTACAAAAATCTGTGATGATGTTGACCAAATCTATGATGTTGTTAACCCTATCAGTAAAGAAATTGGAAGGAAGTTCTCAAGTTTGTACGAATTATGGAAGAAAAATGAGTTAAAGTATGGTTGTAATATAGATAAATTACAAAAGTATGAAAGAAGGAATTTAGCTAAAGAATTTGCTAAACATCTTATTGAATTGAGGGAATAGCTAGAAGAACATGGTTAATGTGAACTCAAAAACAGGTTTACAGTTAAAAACTTCATCGGAATGCATAGATTTAGAACTAGTATCTTTCTGTGGACTCAAATTTTCGGAGAAATGAATTAAGGAAAATATAAGAACAATTGATAAGAGTAGAAGTTTTACATACAAAAAAGATACTTTATTGTTAGATTTTGAAGAGTAAGTTAAAGACAGATTAAGTACATTTGATTAATGAAGCAGTTGCTCAATAAGTGTCACTAATTTATTTTCTTGTGCAGCAAAGCTGTATTTGTTAATACATCTCTCTCTTGCCTTTTTTCCATATTCTCTTGCTTTCTTTGGTGAGTTAAGAATATCAAGAAAAGCTTCTTCTAATTCTTTTATATTACCTGGTTGAACAATCCATCCTACTCCTTCTAAAATGATTGGTAAATCATTTACATTTGTTGCGACAATTGGTTTTTCCATAGCCATCGCATCAAAAACTTTAGCAGGTAATTGACCGATTGTTTCTATTGTTTCTTTTTGAGGAATAGCAGTAATATCACTTGCTGCGAGTAGCTCTGGTAGGAGCGAGAATGGTTGCATTGGTATAGGGACAAATCTTCTACCTAATTTTTCTTTACCAAGCTTCCTGAGATAGTTGTGATAAAGTACATCTTTGAGACCGACTAATAGAAAAATAAGATCGTTATTCTTAATTAGAGACAAGGCTTCAATTATGTCATCTACTCCCTTATACTTGGTAGGTGTACCGATGAAAGAAACAACTTTTTTATTCTGTAGTTTGTATTTCTTTCGAATTTTTTCTCCAGAATGATTAATTGGATTTAATACCTCAGGATCTCTACAATGAGGAATGATGATTCCTCCAAATTTTTCTTGTAAGAAATGATTGGAAACTGTTATCGCATCTGCTCGTGATGAACGTTTTTCATAGTATAAATTATTGTAGTAATTTGATGGATGAAATAATGAAAACAAAGAGGAAGAAAGGAATTTAAGATATTGAAATAGATTGAATTTTTTTGTATAAGCTTTCGTGAATCCCATTTGCCAATCATCGATATCCAGAATTAGAGGAGTTTTATGCAATTTTTTTGCTATCAATCCAACACCAAAACTGGAATAAAGAGGTTTACTCGCATAGATAAGATCTCCATTAATTTTTTGTCTAATTGCAGATTTGAATTTTGAGCGATTTTTTAATTTGGGTATTGGTAATTCTATAAGAGGAATATCTTCCATATTTTCGAACGGTTTCCAAATTCCATCTCCATAAATGGGTCCTAGAATCTCTACTTTATACTTCTTCTCTAAAATCTTTGCTAAAACCCATGCTCTTCCCAAACAATTATGAGATAAATCTGGAGTTAGAATCGATATTTTCATTTTAGATCATCAACATATTAAGTTACTAGAAGAGGTTCCCACCATAATTGATTCTTTTTGTACCAATCAATAGTCAAATCAAATGCTTCTTCAAAACTAAATTCTGGTCGCCATCCTAAATTCCTAATTTTAGTGGTATCAAGAGCATAGCGAAAATCATGTCCAAGTCTATCTGGAACAAAATCGATCATTTCTTTCCCATAACCTAGTTTTGAAAGAATTAGGTTAGTAATCTCAAGATTAGTTTTTTCTACTCCACTTCCTAAATTATATATCTCTCCTTTCTTACCTTTCTGGATAACAGTATCTATGCTGGAACAATTGTCTTCAACATAAATCCATTCACGAATATTCTGACCAGTTCCATACACTGGAACTTTCTTCTTTCTCATCAAATTAGTAATAAAAAGTGGAATGAGCTTCTCTGGATACTGATATGGACCAAAATTATTCGAACTGCGGGTAATATTAACACTAAGCCCATATGTAACATCATATGACTTGACTAATAAATCAGCACCTGCTTTTGAAGAAGAATAAAGGCTTGAAGGTTCCAGAATATCATTTTCAGTGAAATATCCTTCTTTACTACTACCATAAACCTCATCTGTTGAAATCTGGACAAATCGGATATCATATTTAAGGCAAAATTTCAATAAAGCATGAGTTCCTAGAATGTTAGTGTTAATGAATTCATCTCCTCCTTCTATAGAACGATCTACATGCGTTTCCGCGGCAAAATTGATTACTAAATCTATATCCTTATTGAAAATATCTGATAAAAGTGAATAATCTGCAATATCTCCCTTAAAAAATTTGTAGTGAGGATTATTTTCTAGATTTCGAAGATTTTCAGGATTTCCTGCATAAGTTAGCTTATCTATATTAGTTATTTCAACATCTTCGTATTTTTGAAATGCATAATGAATAAAGTTTGAACCTATAAATCCACAACCACCAGTTACTATCCAATTCATTTTGATCTTTACCGATTAAAATTCTTATAACACCATAAAAAATATTCGGTTAGTTAATCTCTGATCTATGTGGAATATCCTAGCTCTTGTAGAAATCTTTTTGTTGCATCCTTCCAGTTAGGTAAATCATATCCTATTATCTCTTTCAAGCTTGAATTATCAAGAGCTGAATATTCTGGTCTTTGAGCTGCAGTTTGAAAATCTGATGATTTAGCTTCTTTGAGCTCTCCTTTCCATCTGATTTGCTCTAGAATATATTTAGCCCATTCATATCTAGAACATACTCCAGAATTTGTCATATGGTAGAAACCATAAGCTTTTGCTTTGATTAATTCTAAAGTTGCAGTAGCTAGGTCAACTGTATAACTTGGAGAAGAAATTTGATCAGTAACAATGCTTAATTCAGTCCTACCCTTACTCCAATTTATAACTTTTTTAACGAAGTTCACATTCCCTAGACCAAAAACCCAACTAGTTCTAATTAGAAAGTATTTAGTATGTAGATTAATTACATGATGTTCTCCCTGTAATTTACTTTTACCATATTGAGATAAAGGACTAGGAAGATCATCAGTTGTGTAAGAAGAACCTTTTTTTCCATCAAAAACAAAATCAGTTGAATAATGTACCAAATCAATCATAGATTTACTTGCTTCTAATGCAAGATTCTTAACAGCCTCACCATTTATCTTAAAAGCCATCTCCTTGTCAGTTTCCGCATTATCTACTGCATTATAAGCTGCGCAATTAACAATCAGCTCTATCTTCTTATCTTGAATGTATTTCGATATAGCATCTCTATCCGTTATATCTAAATCTTCTATATCGGTACCAAAATCTGTAGGAAAGAATTCGATATTTTTCTTAGTGAATAATTTCTGGAAATCTTGACCAAGTTGGCCATTGGCTCCTGTGATTAATATTCGCATCTATCCACCCACAATGTTGAAATAAAAAGGACTGTCCACGTCTGCTAATTTAGGAAGACTGGCATCCCTTGTAGATAGAACTGGTTTATCAATTCCATATTTTTCTAAAGGCCAATTAATATTAATATCAGCATCATTCCATATTACTCCCATATCATATTCAGCGTAATAATACTCTGTTGTTTTATAAAGGAATAAAACCTCATTTGAAAGCGTAAGGAACCCATGAGCAAAACCTTCTGGGATATAAAACATTAATTTATTTTTTGCAGAGAGTTCAACTCCGAAATACTGACCATATGTTGGGGAACCTCTTCGTAAATCAACAGCTACATCAAATACTTTACCTTCTACAACTCTCACTAATTTTCCTTGAGGATGTTCACTTTGAAAATGCAATCCTCTCAGAACACCTTTTTGGGATTTAGATTGGTTATCCTGAACAAACCTCATTTCAAGACCGATTTCGTGAAAATCTTTTTTTGTGTAGCTTTCAAAGAAGTATCCTCTATCATCACCATAGACAGTTGGTTTGATAATGTATAAATCTTTGATTGGAGTTTCTTCTTTTTGATATTTTGACATAAAATCACTTTATTCTATCGAAAGGAAATCATCAGGACTTTGAAGCAAACTTAACAAATACTCACCATATTCAGTATTGACTAAAGGTTTAGCTACCTCTTCTAGTTGCTTTTCATCTATAAATCCTAATCGAAATGCTATCTCTTCAATACAGGAGATAAATAATCCCTGTCTCTTTTGAATAGCTTCCACAAAATTGCTTGCTTCAAGTAATCTGTCATGAGTACCTGTATCAAACCAGGCTAAACCTCTTCCAAACAATTCCACTTTGAGTTGACCTAGTTTGAGATATTCATTATTCAACGCTGTTATTTCTAATTCTCCTCTAGCAGAAGGTTTCAAATTTTTGGCTATTTCCGAAACTTTATTGTCATAATAATATAATCCTGGAACCGCAAACTTTGATTTTGGTTTATTAGGTTTTTCTTCCAATGAAATCGCAGTTTTAGTTTCTCTATCGATCTCAACAACTCCAAAAGATCTAGGATCTTTGACATAATAACCAAAAATAACCGCACCTTCATCTAAGGAAGCTGCTTGGCGAAGAATAGCAGTTAATCCTTGACCATAGAAGATGTTATCACCTAAGATTAGAGCAACACAGTCGTCACCAATGAATTCTTCACCAATAATGAAAGCTTCAGCAATCCCTTTAGGTTGTTCTTGCACTGCATAAGAGAAAGACAATCCGATTTGTTCTCCCGTTCCAAAAAGTCTTTCATAAAGTGGAAGGTCCTCAGGAGTAGAGATGATAAGAATCTCTCTTATCCCAGAAAGCATTAGAACAGAAAGAGGGTAGTAAACCATTGGTTTATCATAAATAGGTAACAATTGTTTAGAAATTGATTTTGTTATTGGATAGAGCCTAGTACCTGCTCCACCAGCTAAAATGATTCCTTTCAAATTTATCACTTAACTATGAATTTCAAAGCTGAATAAATATCTTTTGCCTTAAGTATTTTCTTTTTTATCTTAGACTAACTTTTTACATTCAAAGAAAGAGGTGCTAAAATAATAAAATTTAAAGATGGAGTATTACTGAAACATCTGAGCTTCGCAGAGGTCCTGAGGGCCGCCGACGACGTGGGGATGCTCGTAGCCCTTTCCCAGCCGCATTTCGCCC